>CAVUMD010000016.1:0-54290 GCA_963742525.1 uncultured Actinomycetes bacterium | reverse complement strand
GTTCCGAAGAGGAGGCCCGATGTCCGCCGCCCGGTCATATCCCGTCCGCGTCGAGGGCAGGCTCGAGGGCGAGCCGAGCCGCTGGCTCTGGCTCGTCAAGTGGCTGCTCGCGATCCCGCACTACGTCGTGCTCGTGTTCCTCTGGATCGCGTTCTTCCTGCTGAGCGTGGTCACGTTCTTCGCGATCCTGTTCACGGGCCGCTACCCGCGGTCGCTCTTCGACTTCAACGTCGGCGTCCTTCGCTGGACGTGGCGCGTCGGCTTCTACACGTACGGCGCGCTCGGGACCGACCGCTATCCGCCCTTCACGTTGAGCGCCGACGCGGACTACCCGGCCTCGCTCGACGTCGAGTACCCCGAGCGCCTGTCGCGGGGCCTCGTCCTCGTGAAGTGGTGGCTGCTCGCGATCCCCCAGTACCTCGTCGTCGGGGTGTTCGCGGGCGGCGGCAGCTGGCTCGCGTGGAAGGGCGAGCACTGGGGCTGGACCTGGGGCGGCGGGCTCATCGGGCTGCTCGTCCTGATCGCCGGCCTCGCCTTGCTGTTCACCGGGCGCTACCCCCGCGGTGTCTTCGACCTCGTGCTCGGCCTCGACCGCTGGGCGCTCCGCGTCGCAGGCTACGCGGCGCTCATGACCGACGCCTACCCGCCGTTCCGGCTCGACCAGGGCGGGTCGGAGCCGGGCGCTCCCGCGCCCGACGAGGCGGCGCCCGCGCCGTTGGCAACGGGCACGGGATCAGGCGGAGGCTGGAGCGGCGGCCGCATCGCGCTGCTCGCGGTCGGCGCGCTCACCGGGCTGATCGCGCTCGGCGTCCTCGCGGGCGGCGCCGCGGCGCTCGTGATCGACCGGACGCAACGCGAGGACGGCTTCGTGACGAGCCCGTCGCACACGTTCGTGACGCCGACGTACGGGCTCGTGTCCGAGACCGCCGACCTCGACGGCCCCGGCTGGGCCTGGAACGACCTCGTCGGCACCGTGCGGATCAGGAGCCGGAGCGACCGCCCCGTCTTCGTCGGCATCGGCCCGGAGGCGGAGGTGCAGCGCTACCTCGCCGGCGTGTCGCACGAGATCGTCGGCGACCTGCGCGACGATCCCGGCGACTACGACCGCAGACCGGGCGGTGCGCCCGCGAGCCCTCCCGGTGAGCAGACGTTCTGGGCGGCCTCGGCGACCGGAAGCGGCGAGACCGCGCTCGACTGGGACCTCAGAAACGGGCGCTGGGCGGTCGTGGCCATGAACGCCGACGGCTCCCGCGCGGTCGACACGACGCTCGACGTCGGCGCCGAGCTCGACGCGCTGCCCTGGTTCGGCGGAGCGCTGCTCGGCGCGGGCGCGGTGCTCGCACTGCTCGCCGCCGGGCTGATCGTCCTCTCTCTGCCGAGACGAGGTCGCTGACCGGCCGCGCCCTCAGGTGCCGCGCACGACGATCACGACGCCGCGCGCCTGCGCGGCGCAGTACTGGCTCACCGAGCCGAGCAGGAGGCTCTTGAACCCGCCGCGGCCCCGGGAGCCGACGACGAGCAGGGCGGATCCGTCCGACGCGGAGACGAGCGCGGGGCCGGCTGCGCCCTGGACCGCCTCACCCGTCACGCCGACACCCTCGGGCGCCGCCGCCTGGGCGGCCTCGAGCGCTCCCTCGGCGTCCGCGGCGAGCGCGGTTCGGAGCTCTGCTACCGCGGCAGCGCTCGACATGCCCAAGGAGGCGATTCCCCACGGCTCGTCATAGGCGCAGACCGCGTAGACGCCGACGTCGCGCAGCCGCGCCTCGGCGCACGCCCATTCCAGCGCCGCGCTCGCCCCCGGCGAGCCGTCGACGCCGACGACGATCCGCGACCGCTCCGTCGGGCCGGCGTCGTGCACGACCGCGACGGGGCAGGGAGCATGGTGGAGACAGGCGCGGGACACGGACCCGAGGACCGTGCCCGTGACGCCGCCGCGACCGCGTGAGCCGACGACGAGGAGCTCCGCCCCGGCCGCCGCCTCGACGAGCACCCCGGCGGCGTCGCCCTGGGCGACGTGCTGCTCCACCTCGACGCCCGCTGCGGCGTCGGGAACCTCCGCGAGCTCGCGGGCGAGCACCTCGCTCGCCGAGTCGCCCAGCTCCGCGCGCAGGAGGTCGAACGCGGGGATCATCCCGACACCGGTCGCGGCGAGCGGCGGGACGGCCCACGAGCCGACGACGACGACCCGAGCGCCGCGCAGGGCCGCTTCGGCGAGAGCGAAGCGAAGCGCCTGCCGCGCGTGCGCCGATCCGTCGACGCCGACGACGATGCGGCCGGCCACGCGCTCCTACGACCCCGAGGGGAGCAGCCCGTCGCAGGACTCCGCATCGGTGAACGCCTGCCGAAGCTGGTCGTCCACGTCGCGGAGCGAGCCGAGTTGATCCAGCGCGTCGGAGAGCTCGGACGAGACGTTTGCAAGCGTGGCGCTGACCGAGGACACGGCTGCGAGAAGTCCCTCGACGCCCGAGACGTCCTGAACCGCCTGCTGGATCGCGTCGACGTCACCCTGCAGGCTCGTCGCGAGCGTGTCCAGCGCACTGCGCGCCTCGTCGCCCGACTCGGTGTCGGGGGCGCCCAACCCCTTCAGCGTGTCGACCAGGGTCTCCGTGGTGCTCTTCGCGTGGTCGGCGGCCTCCTGGAGGCCCGCGCGCGTCGGGTTGCTCGTGACCGAGCTCGCGGTGGCGGCGATGTCGCTGCGCCACGTGTTGACCGCCGTGCAGACGTCACCCGCCCACTGCGTCGCGGCCGGAACCGACTGGTCGTTCCCGCCGCACCCGGCGGCGACGAGGGCGATTGCCGCGACGAGCGCGGCAGCGAGCGTACGTGTGCGGGTCATGGGGCCCTCCCTTTCGGCGACGTCGGCCCCGGGAGACTATCCCCGGCTCGAGTTGCCCGACCGGTCGACGGCCCACGAGAGCTCGGAGCGGACGCCGACCACGCCGGCCACGAGCGGGATGCGCTTCAGGAGCAGCTCCGCCTCGACCTCGGTCTCGGCCTCGCCGCGGAGGACGACCTCGCCCTGCTCGACCTCGACCTCGATTCGCTCGGGGGCGATCCAGAGCCGCTTGACCACGTCCTGCCGGATGTCCCGCGCGATCTCCTCGTCGCTCCGCGTGAAGAGCCGGACGAGGTCGGCCCGCGTGACGATGCCCACGAGCCGGCCGTCCTCCACGACCGGCAGCCGGTTGACGCCGAGCGAGACCATCGTGCGCGCCGCCTCCGAGACGGCGCTGCCGGCCCGGACGGTGACAGCGGGCGTGGTCATCGCCTCGCCGGCGGTGTGTGCCCGGAGCTTCGCGAGATCGGGCGCGCTCGCCGTCTCGACGAGCCAGGCGAACAGCCCGCCGGACCGGTCGGGCGACCCACCCTGCTTCACGAGCAGGTCCGCCTCGCTCAGCACGCCGACGACCGCGCCGTCGGCGTCGCACACGGGCAGGCCGGAGACCCCGCGCTCCACGAGCACGGCCGCGACGTCCTTGAGCGGTGTCTCCGGCGTCACGGAGACGACATCGCGCGTCATCACCTCGCCCACGCGAACGGTGCTCTCTCCCACGGTCCTCTCCTTCCCTCAGAATCCCAGGCCGATCGAGAGCCGGTCCGGGTTGCGCCGCGATCGCGTCACGTCCCGGAGGCCGACGATCCCGACGGGCCGCTCGTTCTCCACCACCGGCAGGTGGTGGATGCCGTACTCCGTCATCAGCGTCTCTGCCTTGTCGAGCGTCGTCGACGCCGTGACGGTGATCGGACTCGCCGTCATCCACCGCCCGACGGCTGCATCGCCCGGGCTGACGCCGTGGGCGACCGCGCCGAGCACGTCGCGGGCGGTGAGGAGGCCGACGAGCCGCTCACCGTCGACGACGAGCACGGATCCCGCATCGCGCTCGCGCATTCCCCGCGCCGCCTCGGCGAGCGTCGTCTCGGGCCCGACGAGCGGCGGGCACGAGCGCATCGCCGTGCCGACCGACCTCGCCTCTGCCGCGGGCGAGGCCGGTGACACGTCGGGGCCCGAGTGACCGAGCCCGAGCCCACGAGGGTCGAGCGGCACGTCCACCGGCACCCCTCCCGCCGGCGGCTCGAGGCCGGAGACGGGCATCTCGCCCGTCAGCGCTGCGAGAAACGGGGCGAGTCGCCGACCGACGATCTTCGTCGGCGGCCACCAGATCGGCGAGGCGCTGGCCCAGTCCGGCTCGCCGCCGCCGGAGAGGTCGCGCCGGAGATACCGCGGCTCGGCACCGGTCAGGAGCAGTCCCCGGAGAATCGGACGGAAGGGATGAGGCACGAGAGACGCTCCTGCGAGCACCGCGATCGCCTCGGCCGCGGCCACGGCCTGCTGGGCGGCGATCCCGCCCTGCTTCACCGGGAAGCTCGTGATGTCTCCCGCAGCGAACACGGAGTCGGTCCCGCGGACGCAGCAGTGCTCGTCGACGTCGACGAAGCCCTCGAGCGTCTGGGGAATGCCGTCGATCCGCTGCCCGCGGAGTCGCGGGAGCGCGACGACGCGATCCACCGATAGAGCCTCGCCGGAGAGGAGCAGGAGACTTCCCTCGACGTAATCGACGGCGTAGGCGCCGCCGACGAACGCCACTCCGGCCTCGTCGAGCAGCGTGCGGACGGCGTCGCTCGCGGTCTCGCCGAAGAGCTGGAGCGGATGGAGCTCGGGCGTGACGATCGCGAGCTCGACGTCGTGCCGGCCGGATGCCTGGAGGTAGGCCGCCGTCATCAGCGCGAGCTCGTAGGCGGGCAGCGACCAGGTCGCGCCCCACGGCACGACGAACGCCATCGTCGCGACGTCGCCGCTGTCGATCGCGTTCAGCACCTCGCGGATCCGCTCGCTGTCAGCGGGACCGCGGAACGTGAGGGCGCCCGGAACGGCGGCGTACGGCACGGCGCCGCAGGCGATCAGGAGCGCGTCGTAGCGGAGCGTCCCGCCCGCCTGGGTGCGTGCCTCGCGCCGGTCGACGTCGACGGCCGCGAGCGCGCCGAGCGACAGGCCGACCCCGATCTCCTCGGCGAGCGCGCCGAGGTCGAAGTGGCGCACCGTTCCGAGGCCGAAGGGCTCCGCCACCGCCACCGGGCGGTACCAGAACGTCGGCTCCGGAGCGAGCAGCTCGACGCGGGCTCGGCCCTCGCTCGCCTCGCGCAGCGTCAGAGCCGCCTCGAGCGCGGCGACGCCGCCGCCGGCGATCAGGACCGAGAATTCGTCACCCGTCACACCTCGATCGTGCGACGGTCGCGCACGGAGGGCATCGGGGAATCGGCGTCGACGCGCCCCGGTTTTCTACGGATCGTCTGGGCCGGCTCGGAGGGGCGACGGAGCACGCGCGCCATCCGCCGCCCCGGAGCCACGGTGTCTGCATTTGCCGTGGCTCGCGTGAGGCTCCGAGCCGTTGGGGGAGAACCCGGGATATCGCATACGAGACCCACGTTTCGTGGTTTCGTCCACAGATCGAGTCGCGAACTCTCCGCAAAGTGCGGAGAACGCCGAGCGGCTGTCCACAGCTGTCCACAGGCGGCGTGCCCGCCTGGGGAAAGCGCGGCGCCGCGCGCCTTCAGGCAGGCTCGATCGCGACCTCCGCGGGAAGCTCGGTGCGGGCGTCGCGCGGCTCGAGCTCGAGCCGCGCGCGCGCGTCGAAGTAGACGTACGCGGTCACGAGCGCGACGAACGGTAACGCGATCGCGTAGACGACCCCGGCGACGAGGTTCAGGACGGCAAGCGACGAGTTGGAGACGAAGATCAGGAGTGCGCCGATGAGGGGGCCGGCGGCCAGGGCGACCAGCCCGCCGACGCCGACCAGCGATCCGACCCGGAGCCAGCGGCCGCGCACGAGCTCGCCGCTCCGGCGGAGCGCCTCGTACGGGCGTCGATCCTCGAGCTCGACGACCGGCGCGAGCAGCGACCAGCGGACGGCGAGCCAGACCGCAATCGGGATCCCGACGACGCTCGTCGTGAGGACGACCAGCGCGGCGACGAAGATCGCGATCGCGCCGAGCAACGGTCGGATCCGGCGCAGCGCGAGTCGGTAGGCATCGACCGGCCCGACATCGCGTCCGGCGTCGATCTCGCACGAGCGCGCACGCTGTCGCTGCCTGGACGAGCCCGAGGCCGAGCAACGTCAGCGTCGTCCCGACGACGAGGGCGATGTACGCGAGCGAGCCGGCGAGGCTGCCGGTGACGCTCGAGATCGCGTCGATCCCGGAGACCAGGAGCCACTGCACGGCGGCGATGACCACCGTGATCGGGATCAGGAGGAGCCCGAGCCCCACGAAGAGGCGGAAGCGCTTCACGTACATCCGGCCCGACACGGAGAGGATCTGCCCCCACGAGCGGCGGCGGCCGACCCGCATCGGCGCGACCGGCGTCCACGTCGCCTTGACGACCGCGAAGACGAGGAGCGAGAGGATCAACCCGAGCACGAGGACGGTCGCGCCGGGGTTCAGGAGCAGCTTCGAGAGCGCTGCCGAGCCTCGCTCGACGCCGGAGCAGAAGAGATCGGTCGCGCCCGTCCCGAGCACCCCGCCGGTCGGCACCGCATAGCTTCGGTCGCGCCAGTCGGCGGCCCATTCCATCGGCGCCGCCCATTGCGTCTTCATGTTCGGGCCGGTCGGCCCGTTGAAGAAGGCCCGCTGGAGCTCGCCCCAGCGCCCCTCGAACGTGATCCACGGGTACGCCTCGGCCGCAGCCGCAGGGTCGCTCGGGATCGTCCGCACGACCGGCCGGAGCTCGCGGTGCGGCCCCTGAGTGTTGTCACATCCGACGCCGGCCTCCGCGGAGCTGCCGAGATAGAGCGCCGCCGTGTACTTGTTGGCGTGCGACCCGGCGGCCGGGTAGACGACCGGGTGCGTGCCGTCGACGATCTCGAGCTTCTCATCGCCCCAGTCCGCACGCTCGGCGCCCTCGTGCGAGCTGTACCCGACCTCGGCAGGTTCGTCCTCCGCGAGCGCCGCCGCTGCATCGGGCGCGTCGAAGACGAGCTGGATCATCTCCCAGTCGCCCTCGTGCGTGTTGTTGAAGTCGTTGAAGGGGTAGAAGAACCAGTACTGCAGCGCGAGCTTGCCCGGCTCGGTGGGGTCGGTGGCGACGTGCGCGTAGATCGCGGGCTCGTGGCCGGTCGTCAGCCGCCGCGCCCATCGCTCGTAGTCACAGCCGGGGTCGAGCGCGTTCCCCGGGAAGTCGAGGTGGTACTCGTAGAGCCCGGCGACGTCCTTCGCCGACGGCCCGATCTTCACGAGGTCGGTCGCGTTCCACGGGCCGCGCAGTGCGACGGTCGACTGGCCGAAGATGCGGTCGACGTCCATCGGCTCGTACGGCTCTCCAGGCCCGCACTCCTCGGTCTGCTCCACGAGCCGGACGACGGGGGCGTAGCGGTCGGCGAGCGCCTGCTCGTCGCGGAGGTCGGCGGCGGCCGTCGTCGGCACGAGGAGCACGAGCAGGAGGCCGACGGCGCCGAGGACCACGGTGCCGGTGCGGCGCCTCATCGCCGCGATCCTCTCACACGTCCCGGCGCGCTAGACGGCGTAGCGGAGAATCGCCGCGGCGGAGCCGCCGCCGGGTACGTCCTGGCGGCGGACCGCGAGCACCTTGCCGCCGTGGAGCCACGTGCGGCGGGCGATCTCGTCGACGACGCCGTAGGCGATCGCGTCGTCCTCCTCGGCGAGGGTGACGGCGCCCGACTCCTCGTCGACCGAGCCCGGCACGACGTCGTCGATGTCGACGATCGCCGTGTCGACCGCGCCGAACGTGGCGGCGCGGGCGATGTCGCCGACGTCCAGCATCGTCCGGCCCTGCGACGAGCGCCGCTCGTAGACCTCGTGCACCGACGCGAGCTCGGCGGCGTACACCGCGTCGAGCACCGTCCTGGCGCCGGCGACGAGATCCGAGTCCGACGACGCCTCGGGGCTCCCGGCGACGCTCTGCTCCGCCAGGTGGGGATAGGTGTTCACCGAGCGATAGATGCCGTCCAGCGGCTCGGTGGAGGCGAGGATCAGCGGGACGTCGAGCCCAGCGAGAATCGGCCGCAGCGCCTGGTCGATCTGGCGGCTGTACTGCCGCATGCGCACCTTCTGACCCTCCGAGCCCTGGACGGCGCCGCGAGGCGCGCGATCGGCGATCGACGCCATCCCGGCGGCGCTCGCGACGTCGGACGGGAGGTCGGGTACCTCGACATCCCAGGAACCGAGCTCGGGGCCGACCTCGAGCACGCGGACGGAGCCCTGCGCGAGGGCAAGGACGAACGCGACCTGCGGGAACGTCACTGCGCGGAGGAGCGGCTTCAGGTGGAACCGATCGGAGACCTGCACCTGGGCGACGAGCCGGTTCGGGAGCCTGAACGTGACGAGCGAGCCGGGTGTCGCGAACAGCGCAAGGCTCCGCGCCTGGAAGCGCCAGAACGTGCCGTCGGCGTCGAGCTCCCCGAGCTGCTCGTCGATCCCCGAGACGTCCGCCTTCGACGTGCCGGCCTCCTCGAGCTGCCGGACGGCCTCGGCGGCGAGGTTCTTGAGCTCGATGCGATCGGCGTCGCCGCTGGACGCAGGATCGGTGGGCACGTAGATCGAGACGCTGGCCGGGTCCCGGTTCGTCAGCAGTCGGTCGATCTGGCCGCGGGTCGGGATGTCGGTGTGCAGGTTCACGAACGTGCTCCTCGTGGCCGGCGTCCGTTTGCCGGACCCGGTGGCCGTTGCCTGACAGGAGGCTACCCTGGCCCGGTGCAGGACGGCACCGCGGTCGGGCGTGTGAAAGGGAGGCGGCCGTTCTGTGCCGACCTCTCGCGCACGCGCGAGGAGCCGCTCGGCGCGACCGCGAGCCGGATCGACCACTGGCTCCTCGTCGAGTACCGCGGCGCCTGGCGGCGCGACATTCTCGGGGGCAGCCTCCTCTCGCCCCGGCTCAAGGCCCATCTGCGGGAGCACCTCGAGCTGCTGCGTCCCGCCCGCCTCCTCTTCGTCAAGCAGCCGGAGCGACGAGCCGCGAGCGGCCGGCGTGTCTTCCTCGCGTCGACGACGTCCGGCGCCGAGCGGCTGCTCGGTCTCGAGGTCGAGCACCAGGACGACCTCCATGACGTCGACCTGGCCGGGGCGCTCGCCCGCGGCGAGGCCCCGTTCCACACGGTTGCGGATCCCGTTCTCGTCGTCTGCACGCACGGGAAGCGCGACCGCTGCTGCGCGCGGTACGGCGGCCCGCTGTACGACGCGCTCCGCGCGGCCGATCCACCCGGCGAGGTGTGGCAGTCGACCCACGTCGGCGGCGACCGCTTCGCGGGCAACGTCGTCGCGCTCCCGCAGGGGACGTTCCACGGGCGGGTGGGTCCGGGCGACGTCCCGGCGCTCCTCCGCGCCCTTGCCAAGCGCCGCGTCGACCTCGACCGCTACCGCGGCCGGAGCGCCTATCCGTTCGCGGTGCAGGCTGCCGAGCGGGCGCTCCGCGAGACGGAGGGCCTCCTCGGCCTCGACGACCTGGTGCTGCTCGGCTCCGAGCGCAGCGGCGACGACGCCTGGCGCGTGCGCTTCCGCACGCCGGACGGTGCGACCCATCGCCTCGACGTCGTCGCCGAGCTCGGCGAGCCGGAGCTCCTCACGTGCGAGGCCGCCGAGCCCCGCCACGTGCGCCGCTTCGGTGTGGCCGCCCACCGCACCACCCGCGCCCGTCTGCGGCCCTAGAGGGCGACGACGCGGAGAAAGCCCTCGCGGACGAGGCGACGCGCGAGAACGAGGCGCCCGTCGGCGTCGAGCTCGCCCGGCAGCCCGGACGCGCGGAACGGCTCCTCGGCCTCGAAGCACGCCCGGAGCTCGGGCGCGGCGTGCACGGGGAAGCCGATCTCCTTGCCCTCGAAGACGAGGCTGACCGCGCCGTTCGCCTCCTCGAGGTCGGCGATCACCGTCGCACGTCGCTCGAGCAGGGTCTCCGGGCCGAGCCGCGCGAGGGCGCGGAGCTGGGAGAGGCCGTCCTCGCGGATCGGCCTGCGCGTCTCGACGAACCTGCGGCGCCGGCGGCGCTCGACCGCCTCGGGGTCGAGCTGCCCGGCGAGCGCTGCCTCGAGCCGGTCCGCCTCGCCCCGCGCGACGTCGTGCCGGAAGCCAGGCTCGTCCTCCACCGCCGCGAGCGCGTCGCGCGCGGCGTCGAGCCACGTGTGGGCCGCGATCCCGATCGTCAGGTGCAGCGAGTCGGTCTGCGACGTCTCCGCCTCGTGGAGCCAGCCACGCGGGAGGTACAGCGTGTCGCCCGCCCGCAGCACGAAGTCGTCCGTCGGCGGTCCGTGCGCCCCGAGGGAGCTCGTGTACCGCTGGTGCTTGAGCGGTAGCTCGAGCAGCGGGTCGTAGAGCCTCCAGCGCTTCTCGCCCGCCACCTGGAGCACGAGCACGTCGTGCGTGTCGTGGTGGACGCCGAATCCCTGTGAGCCGCTCGGCGTGTAGTAGGAGTTCGCCTGCACGCCGCGTCCGAGCGCGTCCTCGAGCAGGCGGCAGAAGACGGCGAGCGGGTGCCAGTTGACGTGCAGGGCCTGCAGGACGATCGTGGCGCCCGCGTCCCACTCGGCGACGACGCGCGGGACGTCTGCCGTGCCCGTGAAGGGCGGCCGCCAGGAGACGTCCTTCGCGTAGGCGCCGACGGAGAGCTGGCTCCCCTCGCGGACGAGCCGGAAGCCCGGGTAGCGGATCGCCGTCCCGCAGACGAGCCGCTCCACGTCCGCCTCGGAGAGGAGGTCGTCGAAGCGCCCCGGCTCGTCGCGGGGGACGACGAGCGGGCGCTGCTCCCAGTGCTCGGCGAGGAACGTCCCGGCGTCGACCGGGTCGAGGCCGGGCGTCCCAGACGGCGACCGACGGGCGCGGCTCGTACCCGAAGGCGGGCCGGCCTGGACGGGGTGATCCGGCGACGCGCGAGCGCCGCCTCGCGCCATTGCCTACCACGCGGCGTCGCTGTCGTCCGCGTCGGCGTCGCCGCCATCGGTCCCGTCGGTGTCGTCGGAATCGCCGTCGGTCCCGTCGGTGTCGTCCCCGTCCGCGTCGGCCTGCGGGTCGAAGCGCTTGCCGTCCTCGATGGTCTGGATCTCGTCGTCGCGCAGCGTGCTCACGGCTTTCCTCCCGTGTCGTGGAACGTGCCGTGAACCCTACTCCAGCGCCACCCTCAGAACGACCAGATCACCGGCACGAGGAACACTGCAACGACGCCGAAGAGCGCCAGTATCGGGAGCCCGAGCTTGCAGTAGTCGCCGACGATTGCCGCCGGGCCCCATCACCATCAGGTTGGCCGGTGTCGCGAGGAACGTGATCGTGGAGTCGCTCACGCGGCGTTCACCCGGCGTCCGACCTCAGTCGGACACCCTGGTTCACTCCAGCGCCGCCGCGATCCCGAGCATGACGACGCTGACGACGGCGAGGATGCCCATCAGCGGGAGGATGAACCGGATCCAGCGGTCGTAGCGGACGCCGGCGAGCGCGATACCGGCCATCACGACGGCGCTGGTCGGCGTGACGAACCGCGCGACGCCCGCGCCCCAGCTCCAGCCCGTGACGACGAGCGGCCGCGACACGTCGGCGAAGTCGCCGAGCGGGGCGAGCAGCGGCATCGCGAGCGTCGCGTGGCCGGACGACGAGGGGATGATGAACGCGATGCCCGTGTTGATGAAGAACACGAGTCCGACGAAGCCGACAGCGGACGTGCCGCTCACCGCGTTCTCCATCCAGCTCAGGATCGTGTCGATCGTCTGCGTGTTGTTCAGGATCACGGTCACGCCGCGGGCGAGCACGACGGCGACGCCGGCGCCGATGAAGTCGCCGAAGCCCCGCGCGATGTTCCCGGTGATCTGCTTCTCGGAGAAGCCCGCCACGAGCCCCACGACGACCGACGCGACGAGGAACAGCGCGATCAGCTCGGGGAACCACCAGCCGAGGTTCCACCAGGGATCGTGCGGGAGCGGCACGTGGGTCACCGGGTCGACCTCGACGCTCAGGTGGAAGATCGAGTCCCAGGGGATGACGGAGAACACGAGCAGCAGGAACGTGAAGGTCGTGATGCCGAGGACGATCTTCTGGCGACCCGTGAGCGTGAGATGGGAGGCGGACTCCTCCTTCTTCACGAGGTCCGCGTCCTCGGGGAGGAAGCCGACGAGCGAGCGATCGGGATTGGCCTTCGCGCGCTCGGCGTAGCGCACGACGTACGCGACCGTGATCGCCGTGAGCACCGCCCACCCGATCCAGCGGAGTCCGATGCCGTCGCCGATGCCGGTGTTCGCGAACTCGCTCGCGACGCCGATCGAGAACGGGTTGACCGTCGACGCCATGGCGCCCACGGTCGTCGAGGCGATGATCATCCCCGCGGCCGCCATGCGGTCGTATCCGAGCGCGAGGAGCAGGGGGATGAGCAGCGCGTAGAAGCCGAGCGTCTCGTCGGCCCAGCCCATCGTCGTGCCTAGCAGCGAGAACAGCGCCATCACGGCGACGATCACGAGCCACGGCCGGCCGCGCATGGCGTATGCGAGCTTTCCGATCGCGACGTCGAGCGCGCCGGTGGCGAGCACCATCGTCATGAAGGCGCCGATCGCGAGCACGAAGGCGAACACGCCGACGGCTCCGAAGAGGCTGCCGACGCCGAACGGCCGGACGAAGCCCGTCTCCGGGTCCTGCAGGCCGTAGAGACCGTTCACCGGGGCCTTGAAGAAGTCGCCCACACGCTCGCCGAAGTCCTGCGGCGAGTCGACCTGGGTGTAGGAGCCTGGTACGGGGACGCCGTTCTCGTCGTGCTTGTACGTGCCTGCCGGGATGAGGAACGCCGCGAGCCAGACGATGAACGTGACGATGACGAGGACTGTCATCGTCCCGGGGAACTCGAATCCCTGCTTCTTCTCGGGCTCCGCCGCCCCGCTCGCCGTCGACTGCTGGTCGTCGCTCACCGCGTCTCTCCCTTCCATCGCCGTGCGAGCTCGCCGAAGAAGATCGCCTCCGCGAGGGTCGCCTTCTGCCACTCGTCGATCAGGACCCGCTCGTTGGGCCCGTGGATGTTCGCGAAGCTGTCCGTCGCGCCGAACACGAACATCGCCGCGTCGGGCGCCCCCTCGCTCATCGCCTTGACGAGCGGGATCGCGCCGCCGGTCGCGATCTCGACGGCCTCGGCGTCCCACGCGGCGCTCGTCGCCGCGACCATCGCGTCCCAGGCCGGGCCGCTCGAGCGGGCGCGGAAGCCGTCGCCGGTCGCGCCGGCCGTCACCGTGAGGGGCACGCCGAACGGGGACGCAGCCTCGAGATGGCGCATCACCACGGCCTGCGCCTCCGCTGCAGGCTGCTCCGGATGGACGCGGACGTTGAGGACGGCCCGGGCGTGCGACTGCACGGCGGCCGCCGCACCCTCCACGGCGGGACAGTCGATCCCGAGCACCGTGATGCCCGGCCCGCTCCAGATCTTCGAGCCGATCCCGCCGGTGCCGACGATCGGCATCCCCGGCTCGACCTCCGCCAGCGCGCGGAACTCCTCGTCGGTGTACGACTCGCCGTTCCACTCCTCGCGGCGCAATCCCTCGACCGCCACGTTGCCGGTCTCGTCCCAGAGGCTCGCGAGCGCCGTGAGAAGGACGACGAGCGCGTCGGGCGCGGCGCCCCCGTACTGGCCCGAGTGCTTGTTGCTCGCGAGCGTGCGGGCCTCGACGGTGATGCGTGCATCTCCGCGCAGCGAGACCGTGAGCGAGGGCTGGCCCGCGCGGATCGAGCCGCCGTCGGCGACGAGGATGGCGTCGGCGGCGAAGAGCTCGGGGTGCTCCGACGGGTACCCCTCCTCGAGAACGCTCCCGACCTCCTCCTGACCCTCGAGGAGGATCTTCACCCCGACGGGCGGGCGGCCGCCCCAGGCGCGGAGCGCGCCGACGTGGACGAGGAGGTTCGACTTCGAGTCGGCAGCGCCGCGCCCGTAGATCGCGCCGTCACGCTCGCTCGCCTCGAACGGCGGGGACTTCCAGAGCTCCTCGTCTCCCGCGGGGACGACGTCGTAGTGCCCGTAGAGGAGCACCGTCGGCGCGCCGTCCGGAGCCGGGATCTCGCCCGTGAGGATCGGCGCCGTGTTCGGCAGCTCGAGGCTCGAGATCCGCTCGACGCCCGCGTCGCGAAAGAGCGGAATCAGCGCCTCGTGCGTCTCGAGGAGGGGCGCCCGCGTGTGCTCGGGGAAGTCCCATTCCGAGAGCCCGGGGATCGCGACGAGCGCGACGAGCTCCTCCTGGAGCTGTGGCATCCCAGCCGCGATGCGCGCGGCGAGGTCGGGAGCGTCTGCGGCCATGCTGGACCTCCGGGGTGGGGCGGATCGCCGAGTCTGTCAAACGGCAGCGCTACACGGGCCCGGGAGGCGGCGGCGGCTTCTGCCGCACGAACAGCCCGAGCACGGCGTCGCGCACCTGCCGGCGGATCGGCACCGCCGGGCCGGTCCCCGGGGGCGCCGACCAGGCGGCCGCGACCTCCGCGCCGAAGAGCAGCGCCGAGGCGTACAGGTACACGGAGTACAGGAACACGAGCAGCGCGGTGATGGAGCCGTAGACGACCGAGAGGCCGGCGACCTGGTCGTAGACGAACGCAGACGCCGCCGAGATGGCGAGCAGGAGGATCCCCGTCACGATCCCGCCGGCGACGGCATCCCCGAAGCGCAGGCGCCGGGCAGGCACGAACCGGTAGAGCAGCATCACGACGATCGTCGCGATCAGGAGCGGTATGGCGAGGCGTAGCACCTCGGCAAGCAGCCCGCCCTCGAGCCCGACCGCTTCGGCCGCCCCGCCCACGAGGCGCGTCACGACCTGCGCGACGACGGTGACGGCGATCATCGCGAGCAGGAGCGCGCCGGCCCCCGCGACGAGGATCAGATCGACCAGCTTCGCCCGTGCGGCGGGCCGCCGACGGTCGGGCTCGACGCGGAGCGCCGCCTCGAGCCCGGTCCGCACCGCCCCCATCATCCCGGACGACGCCCAGAAGAAGACGACGAGTGACACGAGGCCGAACGCGCTCGTCGGGCTCGCGAGGCGCGTGATCGCCTCCTCGACGGAGTTGGAGCCTTCCTCGGTGAACGGAAGGTGGCTGACGATCTCGGTGATCACGTCCTGCCTGCGGCCCTCGTCATGGAGCACAGTTCCGACGAGTGAGACGAGCACGATCGTGAGCGGCGCGAGGGAGAAGAGGACGCGGTAGGCGATGCCCGCCGCGTGCTGCGTGAGACGGTCGCGGAAGAAGCCGTCGATCGCGGCGGGCACGGCGCGGAGGAGGTTCTGCACGACGCCGAGCGGCCACCGGACCGCGCGCGCGACCCACGAGGGCTCGTCCGGGACGCTCGCCTCGGCCATGCGCTGAGTCTAGGGTCGTGCACCGCCGGACTTCGGCCACCGCGCCTCGTAGGCTTGCGCGGTTGCCCCGGCCGAGCCCTCCGCCTCGTCACGCGCCCGCCCGGGTCTTCGCCTCGCCTCGCGGGCAACGGCGCTACCGCCGCGCGACGGACGTGTTCGTCCTCGTGCCGTCGCTTCTCGGCCTCGCGCTGCTGATCGCCGTCTATCCGCCCTCGGCCTTCGAGCGGTCGCTGATCCGCCTGCTGGCGAGCCTGCCGGACTGGCTCGATCCGCTGTGGGAGATCGTCTACGACACCCTCGGTCTCCTCGCCCTCGCGCTCGCCGTGCTGGCACTCGCCGGCCGGCGCCCCGCCGTGCTCGCGCAGGCGGCCCTGTCCGTCGCGCTCGGCGTCGCGATCACGGTCGTCTCGTCCCGGCTCGCCGTCGGGCGCTGGCCCGACCCCGACGACCTCGCCCGGCTGCGGGTCGACGAGGCGACGTTCCCGGTGCTCCGGGTGGCGCTCGCGGCGACGGTCGTCCTCGCGGTCGTGCCGCACCTCGTGCGGCCGCTCCAGCGCGTCGCGCGCTGGATCCTGCTCCTGGGGCTGCTCGGCGGCGTCCTCGTCGAGGCGGCCGCGCCGAGCGGCACCCTCGCTGCGCTCCTCGTCGCGCTCGTCGCCGCGACGGTGGTCCGCCTCGCGTTCGGCACCTCGGCCGGTCACCCGGAGGCGGACGACGTCACTGCGGCGCTCCGTGAGCTCGGCATCGAGGTGGAGCAGCTCGAGCCGGCCGACCGGCAGCCGGCCGGCGTCTTCGTCGCGCGCGGGCTCTCGGCGGCGGGCGAGCCCCTGCTCGTGAAGGTCTACGGGCGCGACGCCTACGACACGCAGCTGCTCGAGAAGGTCTGGCGGACGGCGCTGTACGCCGACGACGGCCCGCGCCTGAGCCGCAGCCGGCTCGAGGCGGTCGAGCACGAGGCGCTCGTCACGCTGCTCGCGCAGCGGGCCGGTGTGCCGACGCGCGACGTGCTCGCTGCCGCCGAGTCGTCGACGGGCGACGCCGTGCTCGTGTTCCGCGACGGCTCCCGCTCCTTCGCACCGCTTGCGGGGGACGACGTGGCGCTCGCGCGGGCGTGGAAGGCGGTCGCCGCGCTCGGAGCAGCGCGCATCGCCCATCACCGCATCGATCCCGACACGCTGGTGGCGTTCGGCGACGAGGTCGGGCTCGTCGACCTCGACCGCGCCACGATCGCGGCGCGGCCGGAGCACGTTCTCGTCGACCGTGCGCAGCTCCACGCGACGCTCGCGGCGCTCGCCGGCGTCGATCGCGCCGTCGCGGCCGCCTTCGCGGCGCTCGGCCCGGAAGGCCTGGCTGCGCTCCTCCCGTACCTCCAGCCCGCGGGCTTCGGGCCGGGGCTGTCGCGCGCGCTCGACGCGGCAGACGTCGACGTCGACGACCTGCGCGACGCGACGGCCGCGGCGGCGGGCGTCGAGGCGCCGTCCCTCGTCCGGCTCCGGCGCGTCACCTGGGGCACGGTCGTCCAGGTCGGGCTCCTCGCGCTCGCGGTGTCGGCCGTCGTCGGCTACCTCAGCGGGCTCGACTACGGCGACCTCGCGGATGCCGTCCAGGACGCATCGTGGGGCTGGATCGCGCTGGGGTTCCTGCTCGCACAGACGCCGCGTCTCACACAGGCGCTCTCGACGCTCGGATCGGTCCCCGCACGGATCCCGTACCTGCCGGTCTACGTCATGCAGCTGGCCACCGGCTACCTCAACCTCGCGCTCCCCTCGAACCTCGCACGGATGGCGATCAACATCCGCTTCTTCCAGCGGCACGGAGTCCCGCCGGCGACGGCGGTCACCGCGGGCGCGATCGACTCGTTCGTCTCGACGGTGATGCAGGCGCTGCTGCTCGTCGCGCTGCTCCTCTTCTCCGAGTCGAGCCTCGACTTCGGGCTCGAGACGCCCTCCGGCCCTCCCGTCACGGCGCTGCTCGTCGTCGCCGCGATCGCCGTCGCGGCAGTCGGTGCCCTCGCGCTGGTCCGGCGGCTCCGCGGCGCGATCGTCGAGCGCGTCCGCCGCTGGTGGCCCGACGTCAGGGCGACGCTCATGAGCCTCCGTGCGGGTAACAAGCTCGGGCTCCTCCTCGGCGGCAGCCTCGCGACCGAGCTGCTCTTCGCGGTGGCGCTCGGGGTCTTCGCGAACGCGTTCGGCTACGACGTCTCGCTCGCCGACCTGCTGCTGATCAACATCTCCGTCTCGCTGCTCGCGACGTTCGTGCCGGTGCCCGGCGGAATCGGCGTGACCGAGTTCGGTCTCACGGTCGGGCTGACGGCCGCCGGGATGACGGAGGAGGCCGCGCTCGCGGCTGTCGTCCTCTACCGGGTCTCCACCTTCTACCTGCCGCCCGTCTGGGGCTTCTTCGCGATGCGCTGGCTCCAGCGCAACGCCCACCTGTAGCTCGGCGTCCCGCGCTACGCGACCGTCGAGGCGAAGAGGTCGAGTCCCAGCCGGCGGGAGAGGAACCTCGCGGCGAGCTGCCCGCGTACGCTGTTGCCCGATTCGTCGAGCAGCGGAGAGAACGTCCCGAGGCCGCCCTTCCCCGGCGAGACCGTGACGATGCCGCCGCCGATCCCGCTCTTGCCCGGCAATCCGACGTCGTACAGCCAGTCCCCGGAGGTCTCGTAGAGGCCGGCGGTCGTCATCACCGTGAGCGCATACCGGCACGTGTCCGCCGAGACGACGCGCTCACCGGTGACCGGATTCACGCCGCCGTCGGCGAGCGTCGCGCCCATCACCGCGAGGTCGCGAGCCGTCACCGCCAGGCAGCTCTGCCGGGTGTAGACGTCGAGGGCGCCCGCAGGCTCGCAGCCGAGGCCGCCATGCCGCGCGAGGCTCGCGGCGAGCTCGCGGTTTCGGTAGTTCGTCGCCGATGCGGACTCGAACGTCTCCTCGTCGAGCGCGAGCGGCCGGCCGGCGAAGCGCGAGAGGCCGTCGCGGACGAACCGCCACTTCTCCGTCGCCGATTCGCCCGGCGCGAAGCTGGCCGTCGCGATCGCGCCCGGGTTGACCATCGGATTGGTGCGGCCGCCCGTGTCGACCTCCAGCGCCTCTAGCGAGTTGAAGGGAAGACCCGTTGCGTTGACGCCGACCCGCCGCTGGATCTCGTCCGGCCCCAGGACGTCGCAGACGAGCGCGAAGGTGAACGGCTTGGCGACGCTCATGATCGTGAACGGGATCTCGGCGTCGCCGACCGCGTGCACGCGCCCTTCGACCGAGGCCACGCAGACGCCGTAGAGCGCGGGCGAGACGCGCCCGAGCGCCGGATAGACGTCGGAGACTGATCCGATGTCGACGTCGCGGTAGCGGCGATGCGCGTCGTCGACGAGCGAGGCGACGTCCTGCTCGGGCGGAAGCCGCCCGGTCGAGACGTAGCCCGGCTCCTCCACGGGTCGAGGCTATACCGGGCGACATGGACCGGCGACGGCGGCGGCGGGGAGGGCTCCGCCGCGCCGCCGCCAGTTCGGCCGCAGTTCCTACGAGCGGCCGGCAGCCGCTCGGTCTTACGAGCGGCTGACGCCCATCGTGATGCGCGCGGCGTAGCCCGTCTTGGTCTTCGCGAGCTTGAGCATCGACTTCGAGCCGCCGTTCCGGAAGATCGAGTCGGTCGCGTTCCGCGTGTCACGGCCCGGCCGCCGGTTGTACGGCGTGCGGCGGTAGACGGTGTCCGTGAGCGCCTCCGGGAAGAAGAGCTGCCCGGTGTGCAGCACGTTCCCGCCGAGCGACACCTGGACGTGGATATGGACGGTGCGGCCCGAGTACCAGCCCGGATAGACCGTGACGAACGTCGCGAGTCCGGTCTTCGTCGTCCGCTGGATGCCGCGCATGAACGTGTCGCCGTCGGTCCCCTCCTGCGCGAAGCCGGAGTACGTGCCGCCCGCGTCGCAGTGCCAGATGTCGACAAGACCGCCCTTGATCGGCTTGCAGGTCGAGACGTCGACCACCGTCGTCGCGAGGTCGAGCCGCGTGCCCGGCCGCCCCTCGCGGATGTCGCGGCGCAGCTTGTCGCCGTCGAGGTAGTACGGGCCCTCCGTCATCTCCGGGGTCAGGACACACGTGACGAGGCCCGACGCGACCGCGGCGGGGCCGTTCGACGCCGCCTCGGCGTCGTCGCCGTCGAGCGCCGCCAGGACGCCGCCCGCGCCGAGCGCGGCTGCGGCGATGCCTCCGAGCCCGAGCAGCGAGTTGCGCCTTGTAAGTGTCGTCTCGTCTCGCATGTGGGTCTCGTCGTCCATCGTGGCGTCTCCTCTCGCTCCGGTCAGGACGGCCTCGTGGCCAGCGTCACGGTGACGGTGCGACGCTCTCCGTTGCGGAGATAGTCGACGATCACGCGGTCGCCCGGCTTCTTCGCGTCGATCGCCGACTGGAGCGCCGCGGCCGAAGCGACCGTGTCTCCGTCGACTGCGGTGACGACGTCGCCGGCCTGCAGCCCCGCCTTCGCGGCGGGAGTGCCGCTTCGCACCTGGGCGAGCTGCGCGCCCGCCGTGCCGCCGGTCGCCTCGGTCACGGACACGCCGAGGTAAGCGTGCTCGACCGCGCCGCCGTCGACGATCTGGCCGACGATCGAGGCGACGGTGCTGGACGGGATCGCGAAGCCGACGCCGTCGTTGCCGCCCGACTCACTCTCGATCTGCGCGTTGACGCCGACGACCTTGCCGTCGAGGTCGAGCAGCGGGCCGCCCGAGTTGCCGTGGTTGATCGCGGCGTCGGTCTGGATGGCGCCGGTGATGGTGTAGCCGTTCGGCGCCTGCATCGAGCGGCCCAGTGCGCTGACGATGCCGGCGGTGACGCTGTTCTCGAGGCCGAACGGGCTGCCGATCGCGACCACGACGTCCCCGACCGCGACCTGCGAGGAGTCGGCCAGCCCGATCGGGTGCAGAGCGGACGCGGGCGCGTCCACCTTCAGCACGGCGAGATCGGTCGAGGCGTCGACGCCGACGACGGTCGCGTCGTAGGACTTGCCGTCCGCGAACCGCACCTTGGCCGACTCGGCGCCGTCCACGACGTGGGCGTTCGTGATCACGTGGCCGCTCGTGTCGTAGACGAAGCCCGACCCCTGCGCCTGGGCGGTTCCCGATCCCATCGGGCCCTGAGCGGGCGCCTGCGTGGTGACGGTGATCTCGACCGCGGACGCGTTCGCCCTGTCGTAGACCTCGCCGATCGTCAGCGCCCCGTCCTTGACGGATTGGGCGGTGGCGGCGCTGGAGGCAGGTGCAACTGTGGTCGTGCCGCCGCCGTCGAGGGCGGCGTAGGTCGCGGCGCCCGTGCCGGCCGCGATGACGAGGGCGGCGGCGCCGGCGGAGATCTTGGTGACTGTGCGCTTCATGCGTGTCCTTTCGCGGAGGGTGTCTCTCTCATGGCACCACCCGGGCCTCGGCAGCCTCTGTGAGCCGCCTGTGAATCGGCTGTGGAGCTCAGTCCGCGTCGCGGGCGAGCGGAAGCGCGATCGCGACGGTGGTGCCCTCGCCCGGCCGCGACGATGCCGAGGCGGTCCCGCCGTGCGCCTCGGCGACGGCGGCGACGATCGCGAGGCCGAGTCCGACGCCGCCGCTCGCCCGGGCGCGGGACGGGTCGGCGCGGTAGAAGCGCTCGAAGAGATGCTCGAGGTGCTCCTCGTCGAGCCCCGGCCCCGCGTCCGTGACCGCGATCTCGGCGCTCCCGTTTCGGCGCCTGACCGAGACGGAAGCGGGCGTGCCCGGAGGCGTGTGGGCGCGGACGTTCGCGAGGAGGTTGTCGACGATCTGGCGCAAGCGGACGCGGTCGCCGAGCACGGTCGCGGGCTCGGCGTGGAGCTCGATCGCGCGATCGGGGTCGACGGCCTGCGCCGTCTCGACCGCCTCGCCCACGACCTCGTCCAGCTCGACCGGCTCTCGCTCGAGCGGCCGACCGTCGTCGAGGCGCGCGAGCAGGAGGAGATCCTCGACGAGGACGCTCATCCGCTCGGACTCCCTGCTGATCCCCTTCATCGAGCGCTCGAGGTCGTCCGGCCGCTCGGCGGCGCCCCGGTCGTAGAGCTCCGCGTACGCACGCACCGCGGAGAGTGGCGTGCGCAGCTCGTGCGACGCGTCCGCGACGAAGCGCCGGAGCTTGCGCTCCGACGCCTCCTGCGCCCTGAACGACGACTCGATCCGGGCCAGCATCGCGTTCAGCGCCAGGCCGAGGCGGCCCACCTCGGTGCGCTCCTCCGCGCGCTCGACCCTTCGCGAGAGATCGCCGGCGGCGATGGCCGACGCGGTCTGTCCGATCGCGTCGAGGGGCCGCAGGCCGAGCCGGACGAGCCAGAGGCCGAGGCCGGCGATCGCCGCGAGCACGAGAGCCGTGACGACGAGCTCGATCGCAAGCAGCCGATGGAGTGTCGAGTTCACGTCCCGGAGCGACGACGCGACCAGGAGCATCGCCTCGTCACCCTGCGCGATCGACGCCCGGACGCGGTACTCCGGGCCGCCGTGCGCGCCCCCGACGGTGAAGTACCGCACGGCCTCCGTCGTGCGGTTCGGGGCCGGCGGCTTCACGGTGTCCGGGAGATTCGGCGCCGGGACGCTCGCGCCAGGGAGCGTCGCTCCGGAGAACGTCGCGACGACAGTGTCCCCGTCGAGCGACCGCACCTGCACGAATGTGCCCGGCGGCGCCGAGCGGATGCCGCCGCCCGGACCGGGTCGCCGCAGCGTCTGGGCCGTCTGGTCGAGCGTCGAGTCGGTGCGGTCGAGCAGGTACGAGCTCAGGGTCGAGTACGTCGCGACGTTCGCGGCGACGAGCCCGACCGCCGCGAGCGCGACCACCCCCAGCAGGAGCCGCGCTCGGAGCGACAGGCGCTTGACCATCCCTAGGACTCTTCGAGCATGTAGCCGGCCTGCCGCACGGTCTTGATCAGCGGCGGCCCCGTGGCGTCGAGCTTGCGCCGGAGGTAGCTCACGTAGGTCTCGACGACGTTCGAGTTGCCCCGGAAGTCGTAGCGCCAGACGTTCTGGAGGATCTGGCCCTTGGAGAGCACACGGCGCGGGTTCAGCAGGAAGAACCGGAGCAGCGCGAACTCGGTCGCGGTGAGCTGGAGCTGCGACTCACCGCGGAAGACCTCGTGGCGGCTCTCGTCGAGCGTCAGGTCGGCGTAGCGGAGCACGTCGCCGGGAAGGTCGCCGCCGGTTCGCCGCAGGATCGCCTGCACGCGCGCGACGACCTCCGCGAGGCTGAACGGCTTCGTGACGTAATCGTCGCCTCCGGCGCGGAGCGCCTCGACCTTGTGCTCCACCGCGTCCTTCGCGGTCAGGAAGAGGATCGCGTTCCGCTGACCCTGCTCCCGCAGGCGCCTCCCGACCTCGATCCCGTCGATGTCCGGCAGCATCCAGTCGAGCACGATCAGATCCGGGTCGAACCGCGCCACGGCCGAGAGCGCCTCCCTGCCGGTCGCAGCCTCCTCGACCTCGAACCCCTCGTAGCGCAGAGCGGTCGCGACCGCGTCGACGATCGACGTCTCGTCGTCGACGACGAGGATCTTCCCGCCTCCGTTCGTGCTCTCGCGGAGCCCGCTCATGTCCGTACGGTGCCGCCCGTTCCTGGGAACCGGCTGAGAGCGGCGAAGCGGTGCCTGTGAATCATCTGAGAATCCTAGGGCGCCTACGATCCACACGTGGACGACTCGCAAGGCACCGCTCTCGCGGGCATCCGGTGGATCGGACACTCCACGGTCGTGATCGCGCTCGACGGTGTCCGCCTGCTCACCGATCCGCTGCTGCGCGTGCTCGTCGCCCACCTGCGACGGCGGGTTCCGATCCATCCCGACGCCACGCGCGGGATCGACGCGGTGCTGATCTCGCACGCCCACCACGACCATCTCGACCTCGGCTCGCTGCAGCGGCTCGGCCGGAAGACGCCGCTCGTCGTCCCGCGGGGGCTCGGGTCGCTCCTGCACCGGCAGGGGTTCCGGGACGTCCACGAGCTCGCGGTCGGCGAGGGGCTCCAGATCGGCGCCGTGCGGGTGGAGGCGACGTTCGCCGCGCACGACGGCTCGCGCCCGCCCTACCCGGCCCGTGCGCCCGCCGTCGGCTACGCGGTGCTCGGCTCGCGGCGGATCTACTTCGCCGGCGACACCGACCTCTTCCCGGAGATGGACGGCCTCGTGCCCGATCTCGACCTCGCGCTCATCCCGATCTGGGGCTGGGGCCCGAGCCTGGGCCGGGGCGAGCACCTCGACCCCGAGGGCGCGGCCGAGGCGATCGCGCTCCTGCACCCGGCGACCGCGGTGCCGATCCACTGGGGGACCTACGCCCCGCTCTATCTCGGGCTCCGCGCGGTGCCCGCCTACCTCGCCGAGCCGCAGGCTGCGTTCAGCGAGGCGGCGGCGAGGCTTGCCCCCGGCGTCGCGGTGCGGGTCCTCTCACCCGGCGAGGCCCTCCCCCTCTGAGCCGGCGGCTCACGGGCCTGCACGCGGGAGCAGGCGACCCTTCGCCGCCGCGTACTCGTCCTCGGTGAGGAGCTCCTCGGAGCGCAGCTTCGCGAGCCGCTCGAGCTCTTCGACCTGTGTCGGCGCCCCGGCCTGCGCCGGCGTGCGCCACGGGAGCGCAGGGCCCCCGCCCGGGGGCGCGGGGCCTTCGGCCTCGTACTCGCGCACGGCCTGCCTCCGCGCGAGCTCGAAGCCGGTGCAGGCAAGGACGACGAGGATCGCGGCGATCAGGAAGCGGTGCAGCGGGAGCGCCCAGATCACGAGGAGCAGTACGGCCGCGAAGACCGCCCAGGCGACGCCGGCATTGGCGAGCGACGGCCCGAGCCGGCGCCGCACCGACACTGCGCGGCGGCCCTCTCCGGTGATCCACGCCCCGAGCGTGGCGACGATCCCGATGACGACCACGGCCCAGGCCGCCTGGGCGAGGCCGTCGGACAGGATCGTCCAGAACGCCTTCACGGCCGGACGGACGGAATCCGACTTGGTGAGGTTCTCGACGAGGTACGACCCGGCGAGGTTCCGGATGACGAGGAGGAGCACGCCCGCGACGATCCAGCCGATCGCGATCGCGCGCACCTCCTTGCGCCGGCGGCCCGGGACGAGCCAGAGCGCGGCGGCCCAGACGAGCAGCGTGGGGATCCAGATCCAGTTCGCGATGTTCACCAGGAGCTGCGTCACGTTCTGCGCCGTGTCGAGCTCGTCGGAGTCGAGGACTGTGATGCGGCCGGCGTCCGGGGGTAGCTGGTTGCTGACGTCGCCCAGGAAGCCGAACCGGTCGCCGAGCTGCACGACGAGCGGGCGGAGGTCGAGCACGACCTGACCGTTGTCGGTCGAGAGGCGGGTCGTCTCCCCCTCGAGCACCTTCACGACCTCGCGCTGCGAGAGCGACGCGGCGTTCACGAAGAGCGACTGCACGCGCGGACGGCCGAGCAGCTCCGTCGCGGCGCGGTCGAGTCCCTCGCGCGCGATCCCGGCGATCGGCGCGGCCAGCGACTGGAGGTTCGGCGGGAGCTTCTGCCCGAGCTGGGCCGAGACGTCGACGTTCGCGTAGAGCTGCTCGACCATCGTCTGCGCGATCTGGTCCTGGATCGCCGGATGGGCGATCAGCTCCTGGGACGTCGACTTGAACGTGTCCGGGTCGAGCGCCTCGCGCTTGACCCAGTTCGACAGGACGCTGACGACCACGAGCACGACGCCGAGGACGACGAGCGCCCTCGCGGCGATGATGCGGCCCCGCGACGGGCCGGAGGACGGAGTGTCGGCGGTCGATGTCATGCGGTCACCTCGGTCGTCGGGACGGTGGCTGTGGGTGGCTCGGGCGGGCCTGCGACGCCGTTCAACTCGGCGCGCCATTTCCGGAGGAGCGCGTTCACGGCCTCCGCACCGACGACGGGCTCGTCGGGCATGCGGAGTCCCGCCGGGTGCAGGATGAACGGCTCGCGTCTGCGGGCCGCCGAGGCCGCCGTGGAACGAGATCAGCTCCTCGAACGCGCAGCCCGCTTCGAGGTGCGGGTCGTAGAACGAGCCGACCATCAGGTCGGCGACGTTCGAGAAGCCGTCCGTCCGCAGCAGATGCCGGCTCGCGTTCGGCGAGAACGTCGCAAGCGGATCCTCACCGTCGACGCGGCCGTCGGCAAGGTAGCGCGTCCCGCGCGGGCCTAGCGACAAGCGGGCCGTCGCCCTCCGAGCGGACGAGAACCCAGCCGACGTGCGGATGGGCGGTGAGCTCCGGCAGGAGCCGCGGATGGCGCGCGTCGATCTCCTCCCGGGTCATCCGCCGCCGCTCGTCCATCAGGTACACGAGCCCGAGGTTCCCGGAGGCGAGCACGACGACGTCCTCGCCCGAGACGTCGTTCTTCGCGCGCTTCTTCTCCTTGGGAGGGCGACCCGTGGCCTCGCCGAACGCCGTGCCGACCGCGCTGTCGTGCTCGTCTCCACCGACGAGCGACGTCACGTCCGCCTCCTCGAGGGCGCGAGTGACGAGCTCGTCGAGGCCGTAGCCGTTGCGCTGCTTGAAGGTGGCGCCCTGCGTCTGGCCGTGGTCGGAGAGGACGACGATCTCGTACGGGCGCGGCGCGTACCGGCGCGCCCGCGCGATCCGCCCGAACTGGTGGTCGAGCTTGCGCAGCGCCTCGAGCGTGTCGGCGCGCTCGAGTCCCGAATGGTGAGCGACCTCGTCGTAGCTCGAGAAGGTCGCGTACACGGCGGGACGTCCGGCCATCATGTCGGTGAGCACCGACTGGACGATCAGGTCGCGCACGATGACGCACATCGCCGCGCGCATGAACGGATAGATGCCGCCCCGGTGCCCGCGTGGCCGCACGTCGCGGCGGCCGGCCCGCAGAGCGGCGGTCCACTCGAGGAGCACCTCCCACGTGAACAGCACGAGCACCCGCATCACGTTGAAGCCGTTCGCGAAGAAGGTGCGGTAGCCCGGATTCGCGCGCTTCTCGGCCTCGATCCGGCTCACCGTGAGGATCACCGCCTCCGCCTGCCCGGAGAGGAGGTTGCCCCGGCTGGCGCCGCCGTCGAGCAGGAGACCCTTGTCGCTCGCGTGGCGCCGCTCGAGCTCGGCGCAGTCCGCGGGCGCGGAGCACGACATCACCGTCGCGGTCTCCTTCTCGACCCAGCGGAACGCGGGGATGTCGACGTTCGAGCCGAGCAGGATCCCGGCCTGGCTCGCGCCGGTCTGGGACGACAGGTCTGTCTCCCAGCCGCTCAGCGCGTAGTCGTCCTCGGCGAGCCAGCGCGCCATTTGTGGGGCGTTGCCGTCGCGCATCGCGCGGCGCAGCACTGGCAGCGCGAGCCCGTCGATCTCGAGGAAGACGACACCCGGCGCGTCCGTGCGGACCGGCGCTCCCGTCTTGCGCGCGATGCGCTGGACGACCCGGAACGAGAACTCGCTGTCGTCGTCGACCCCGGCGATGACCTCGATCACGAGCGTCACGGCAGAGGCGAGGAACGCGACGAGGAGCGCCCACCAGAACCCGTCGACGCTCATGCGCTCGTCGGTGATGGCGTCGGCGGCGAGGAGCATCAGGGCGTCCACCACGAGGATCGCGAGGAAGCCGAAGACGAGCGTCAGCGGAAGCCGGATCGCAGCGATGATCGGCGGGAGGATCGCGTTGAGCACGGCGATCACCGCCGCGACGAGGAGCGCGGCCCAGAAGCCGTTGATGTGGGCACCCGGGACGATCCATGCCGCGATCAGCAGCCCCATCGCGGAGAAGAGCCAGGTCCGCACCATGTGGAGCGGTCGGAACCGGAGGCGCTCCTCGCGCCACGCGGTCTCCGACGCAGGCCCGACCGGGGCTGTCGTCGGCGGGACGTGGTCGGTTGGCGGCACGCTCATCGAGTGGCGATTATGCGCCCCTGGCCGCCTCGACGCGAGACCATCGACCCGCGGCGGCGGGTCAGGCGTCGGCGTCCGTAGGCTGAGAGTCGCCCTCGCCCTCGACCGCCTCGAGTCCCTTGCCGCGGCTCGCCTTCATCTCCGACGCCTTCCCCTTCGCGTCGGTGTACGAGTCCTTGACGAGCTTCGAGCCGCCGCTCCAGCCGAAGACGATGCAGATCAGCACGATCGCGAAGCCGACGTTGAAGGCCGTCGTGACGAGCTGCTGGCCGAGCGAGTAGGCGGTGGCGGTCGTCGAGCTCGTGTAGCTCTCGAGCGCGAACGCGTTGAAGGCCTGGTTGACGCCGAGGCCGCCCGGCGTGAGGGAGAGCAGGTTCGCGAGCTGGTTCGAGCCGAGCACGCTCATCACCGACCCGAAGGTGACCGGGATCGAGTACGCCGCGAGGAAGACGATGATGACGAGCACCTTGGCGACGTAGCCGCCGATCTGCGGGAGCAGGACGAGGCGGGTGTACGCGCCGAGGTCGCCGAGGATCGCAGCGCCCTTCTTCGCCTTCGCCCACATCACCTTTACCCAGCGCCAGAAGATCCGCACGAGGAGGGCGATCAGGAAGAGGCCGCCCACGACGATCCCGAGCACGAGCACCGGGTGGCCGGTGATCGCATCCCGCTCGTCGCCGAACCGGAAGTCGAACGAGCCCTCGATCTGGATGAAGAGGTACAGGTAGATCAGCGTCCCGATCACCATGTAGAAGATCTTCTGGACGAGGTAGCCGGCGAGAATCCCGGGGAATGTCGAGCCGCGAACGATCGCGACGTACATCACGAGCGTGACGAACGTGCCGATGTTGGCGGGGAGGAAGTTGTTGAGCGCGACGCCGGCCGCGTACGAGGCGAGCACGGGCATGTACGTCACCCCACCCGGGTACGCGTAGCGGAGAATCCCGTACCAGCCGAGCGCGGTGAGGGTCGTCTGCAGTGCCTGGAAGACGCAGCCGAGCAGGATGTAGACGATCGAGATGTTGGTGAGGGTGTCCCAGAGCTCGCTGATCCAGCCCCACACGTCGATGCCCGCCAGGTGGAGCAGTGCGAGCAGCACCACGAGGCCGACGATCCAGGAGACGATCTTGACGATCCGACGCCTCTTGGAGGGCTCGACGAGCGTGACCGCGGCCTCGGACATGGACAGAGCCTACGCCGGAGACAGCTGCGGCTCGGATGCGATGTCGTCCCGGCTCTTCTCGTGGGCGGACGAGACGACGACCGCGCCGAGGAGTGCCACGCCGAGCGACGCGACCGCGACGACGGCGTGCCACGGCGGGTCCCGGTCGAGACGCTCCAGCAGCACGAGCGCGCCGAGCATCACGCTCACGACAGGGTTCGCGACCGAGACGGTCGCCACCGACGGGACGAGCTTCCCCGTCGAGAGCGAGAGCTGCTGGAACAGGAACCCGACGATCCCGGCGGTCGCCCAGATCCAGAACTCGAGGCTCGCGACGACCTCCGCCAGACCGTCCGTGTGGAGATGCTCGACGACCGGCTTCATCATCGTCGCCGACAGGCCGTAGAGCATCCCGGCAACCGTCCCGAGCACCGCCGCCCGCGTCGACAGGTTGCCGCGGTTCGCGAACAGGAGCAATGCGACGCAGGCGAGGCCGATCACGATCACGGAGATCGCCCAGTCGGCGTTGGACGCGTCATCGACCCCGGCCGCGGGATGGCCGAAGGACGCGAAACCGACCAGGCCGACGACGATGATCGCGGCCCCCAGGATCTCGCGTCGCCCAACCGTCTGTTGGGTGAGGAAGTAGCCGAGCGGCAGGGCCCAGATGACCGTCGTGACGAGGAGCGGCTGGATGATCGAGACGCGGCCCCGGTCGAGCGCGGCCGCCTGCAGCACGACGCCGACGATCTGCATGAGCAGCCCGAGCAGCCACACCCACTGCCCGAGCAGCACCGCGAACGACAACGGGTGACGGAAGGACACGCCCTCGAGGCTCAGCGCCGCCTTCTGCCAGAGCGTCGCGGCCAGCGCGAAGCACATGGCCGCGGTCAGCGCGAGAAGGGCGGCGACGTCGTCCACGGGCGCCCACTATAGGACGGTGGTCAGCCGGAGAAGGCCGGTTGTGAGTTGCCGGTCCACCCCGGGTGCGCGAGAGTGCCGCTTGGCGGATGTCGTTCCCCGGTCGCGGCGGGCCGGGTGACCGCGCGAGACGGACGGGAGGACGGGATGGAGAGCGACGCACGTGGCACCGGCGCGGCCCCGGCGCAGGCCGCCGACCAGGCACCCGAGCGGGCGCAACTCGTCCTCCTCGCCCTGATCGTCGTCGCGGGGGTCGCCAACCTCAACCTGTCGGTCGCGAACGTCGCGCTGCCGGACATCGGCGAGGCGTTCGACTCCTCGCAGACGACGCTCAACCTCATCGCCGTGGGGTACTCGCTCGGGCTCGCGGCGTCGGTGCTCTGGTTCGGCGCGCTCGGCGACCGCTACGGCCGCAAGCTGATGATCGTGCTCGGGATGGGGTTTTCCATCCCGGCCTCGCTCCTCGCCGGGTTCGCGCCCTCCGACGAGGTGCTCTTCGTCGCGCGCGTCGCCGGAGGGCTGTCCGCCGGGATGGCCTATCCGACGACGCTCGCGCTGATCACGGCGCTCTGGTCCGGCGCGGCCCGGACGAAGGCGATCGCGCTCTGGTCGGCGCTCGGCGGCGGGATCGCCGCGCTCGGCCCGCTCGTGTCGGGCGCGCTGCTCGAGCACTTCGACTGGGGCTCCGTCTTCCTCGTGACGCTGCCGCTCGCGGTCCTCGCCCTCCTGCTGGCGATCTCGCTGGTCCCGGCGCACGTGAACGAGTCGACCGAGCCGGTGGACAACATCGGCGGCCTCCTCTCGGCGTTCCTGGTCGGCGGGCTCGTGATCGCGATCAACTTTCTCCCGGTGCCCGGCGAGAAGACGCTCGCGCTGTCGCTGCTGGCGGTCGCGCTCGTCACGGGCGTGCTCTTCTTCGTTCGCCAGCGCCGGGCCGAGAATCCCCTCTACGACCTCCGAATTGCTGCCCGCCCGACGTTCTGGGTCGCGGGCTTGGCCGGAATCATCGTCTTCGGCTCGCTGATGGCCGCGATGTTCGTGAACCAGCAGTTCCTCCAGAACGTCCTCGGCTACTCGACGATCGACGCCGGGGCCGCGATCCTCCCGGCGGTCGTCTGCATGGTCCTCGTGGCGCCGCGCTCGGCCAAGCTCGTGCAGGCAAACGGCTCGCGCCAGACGCTCTTGATGGGCCAGGCGCTCCTCCTGGTCGCGTTCGTGCTGATGCTCGTTCTCTGGACCGACGACATCGCGTACTGGAAGGTCGCGCTGCCGCTCTGCTTCCTCGGCGCCGGCGTCGGCCTCGCGGGCACGCCCTCGTCGAACTCGCTGACCGGCTCGGTGCCGGTGCGGCGCGTCGGCATGGCCTCGGGGACGGCCGATCTGCAGCGCGACCTCGGCGGCGCCGTGATGACGTCGGTGCTCGGCACGCTGCTCACGCTCGGCTATGCGTCGGCGATGGGCCAGGCGATCGACCAGTCCGGCAAGAACGTCACCGATGCGACGCAGGCACAGCTCCAGCTCTCGTTCGCGAGCGCCGAGGACCTTGCGAAGCAGAATCCGCAGTACGCGAGCCAGATCACCGCTGCAGCGAAGAAGTCGTTCCTCGACGGAGGCGACTGGGCCTACGTCGGCGCCATGGTCGCGATCGTCGCGGGAATGGCGCTCGTCTTCTTCTTCTACCCGCGCAAGGAGCGCGAGGAGGAGCTGCGCGCCGGTTACCACGCGGGGGACGAGGCCGCTGCCGGGCAGGCGGCGACCGCGTAGCCTCCGATCGACAAGGCACATCCCGACGGAAGGAGAACGACATGCCGGATTCCGACACCCCGGTGCTCGACCTGCTCGCATCGATGACGGCCGACTCGCTCGAGGCATCGAGCCTCGACTCGGACGAGCTCATGCTCGTCCGGCTCGCCGCGCTCGTCGCCGCGGACGCACCCCCGGCGTCCTACGTCCTCAACCTCGGCGCGGCGAGCGAGCTCGGCTTCGAGCTCGAGGACGTGCAGGGCGTGCTGGCGGCGATCGCCCCGATCGTCGGCACGGCGCGAATAGCCACCGCGACGGGGAACATCGTGCGCGCGCTCGGCTTCGCGCTCGAGACGGCGGCACACGACGAGGAGTAGGGCAGCGGGGGCGCGGCCTCAGCCTCGCCCCTCCTCCTTCCGCTCGGCCAGCGCGTCCTCGAGCAGCGCGACGACGGCGTTCGCCCAGTCGGCGACGTCGTCGCGCGGCTCCTGGTCGCGGATCCGCAGGAAGCCGCCGAGCAGCACGTCGAGCTCCTGCTCCGTGAGGCTGTTGGGGAGCTCGGGGTCGACCCGGCCGGCCGCGACCTCCGCCTGCCGGGCGGCCGCGAACCCCACCACCCGCTCGTCCGCCCGGGCGGCGTCTGCGAGCTGCACCAGGAGCTCGTCGACCCGCGCCCGGCCTTCCGGCGCGAGCGCCGCGACGGCCCTCGCCAGGTACGCGCCGTGGTGATCGCTCGCCACGCCTACGAGTTCACCGCGTCGTCCCCCACCCGGTGGCGGAAGACGTGGTACGTCCACCCCTGGTAGAGCAGGACGACCGGCACGAAGATCACGGCGACCACACTCATGACCGCGAGCGCGTAGTGCGACGAGGCGGCGCCCTCCACGGTCAGGCTGTTGCCGAAGTCCGGGCTCGAGACCATCACCCGTGGGTAGAGGCTCGTGAAGAGCGTCGCGACCGCGGCGACGATCCCGAGCCCGGTCATCGTGAACGCCCGGCCGTTGCGTCCGCGCAGGACGAAGACCACGGCGAGCGCGAGGGCGACGATCGCGACGGCGGCCGGGAGCGCCGGCGGGAAGAGATCCTTGTCGTTGCGGTCGATCGCCATCGCCACCGTCCAGACGACGTAGACGGCCCCGAGTGCGGCCGCGGGGATTGCGAGGCGCCGCGCCGCGCGCTCTGAGCGGTCGTGCAGGTCGCCGATCGTCCGCAGGGTGAGGAACGTCGCGCCGTGGAAGGCGAAGAGCGCCACCACCGCGACCCCGGCGACGACCGTGTACGGCGAGAAGAGATCCCAGAAGGTGCCGGCGTAGTGGCCGTCCGAGTCGATCGGCACTCCGCCGACGAGGTTCGCGAGGCCGATGCCCCAGACGAGCGGCGCGCCGAAGCTCCCGATCGTGTTCGCCCACGACCATGTGGCGCGCCAGCGCGGGCTCTCGCTCTTCGAGCGCCACTCGAACGAGACCACGCGGACGATGAGGAAGAAGAGGATGAGCAGGAGCGCCAGGTAGAAGCCCGAGAACATCGTCGCGTACCAGGCCGGGAACGCCGCGAAGGTGGCACCTCCGGCCACGACGAGCCAGACCTCGTTCGCGTCCCAGACCGGTCCGATCGTTCGCAGTGTCGTGCTCCGCTCCTCGTCCGAGCGTGGGACGAAAGGCAGCAGCATCCCGACACCGAAGTCGAACCCTTCGAGCAGGAAGTACATGGCCCAGACGACGACGATGAGGCAGAACCAGAAGGTCTCGAGATCCATCAGTACTCCACGGCCGGCAGGGAGAACTCGTCGCCCTCGCCGCCGAGCTCCGGCGGGTCGACGCGCGCGTAGCGGCGCATGAGGACGAAATCGACGACGAGCAGCGCCGCGTACAGGGCGACGAACACGCCGAGGCTCGTGGCGATGGTGGCCGTCGAGACGCTCGGCGAGTTGGCGTCCGCCGTCTTCAAGAGGCCCCACACGATCCACGGCTGTCGCCCCACCTCCGAGAGCACCCAGCCGGCGAGCGCCGCCGCGTATGGGAGCGGGATGGTCAGGACGCCGAGCCACAGGAACCAGCGCGTCGAGGCAAGCCTCCCACGCCGGTAGAGGAAGGCGCCGAGCGCGAGGACGAGGAAGACGAGCGTGCCGGCGTAGGCCATGATCCGCATGCTCCAGTAGGTCGCCCGCACCGGCGGGATGTAGTCACCGGCGCCGTACTGAGACTGATCCGCCGCCTGCAGCCCGTTCATCCCCTTCACCTCGCCGTCCCAGGAAAGGGTCGCGAGGATCGACAGGAGGTGTGGGACCTGGATCGAGAACGACGGCGTCTGATCGTCCTCCGTGAAGCCGCCGATCTGGAACAGCGAGAACGAACAGGGCTGGCAGGTGTCCCACTGCGCCTCCGTCGAGGCGATCTTCATCGGCTGGTAGTCCGTCACCACCACGCCCATCTGGCTGCCGACTCCGAGGTTCACCGCCGAGATCGGGACGCCGACGATCAAGGCGAGCTTCGCCGCCTGGCGGAACAGGTCCTGGTTTCGGCCGCGAACGAAGTGCCAGCAGGCAACGCCGAAGATCACGACCGCCGCCGTCGTGAGCCCGACGAGCAGCACATGGACGTAGGCCCAGATCCCGAAGCGGTTCGAGAAGAGCTCCCAGACGTCCGTCAGCTCCGCCCGGCCGTCGGTGACGGTGGAGCCGACGGGCCGCTGCATCCAGGAGTTCGCCGAGATGATGAAGAACGCCGACGCCCAGCTTCCGATCGCGAACAACCACACCGTCGCCAGGTGGACGCGGCGCGAGAGCCTGTCCCAGCCGAAGATCCAGAGCCCGAGGAACGTCGACTCGAGCATGAACGCGGCGAGCCCCTCGATCGCGAGCGGCGCGCCGAACACGTCGCCGACGTACTCCGAGTAGATCGACCAGTTCATCCCGAACTGGAACTCCTGGACGAGCCCGGTCGCGACGCCGATCGCGAAGTTGATCAGCATCAGCGTCCCGAAGAAGCGCGTCAGCCGCAGCCAGCGCTCGTCCCCGCCGCGGTACCAGAGCGTCTGCATCACCGCGACGAGCGGCGCGAGCCCGAGCGTCAGCGGGACGAAGAGGAAGTGGTAGAGCGACGTCGTCGCGAACTGGATCCGCGCGAGGTCGACGGTCGTGACGGCGAGCGTGCTCATCGGGACCCCATCATCTCACTCCTCGCGGCTGAGGTCATGTTCATAACCGGTGTGAAGGTTGGCGATCGCATTTCGCCAGACGTGCGCCATTTGTAATGCTCGTCAGGTGAGCACGCCGTCACGTCCCCGCGTTCTCGTCCTCGGCGGCGGCTTTGCCGGGATCGGCGCAGCCCGCAAGCTCGGCGGCGCGGACGTCGACGTCGTGGTCGTCGACCGGCACGACTACCACACGTTCCAGCCGCTGCTCTACCAGTTCGCGACGGGCCTCCTCGAGACGACCGCCGTCGGGCACTCGCTCCGTGACCTCGTGAAGGACCAGGACAACGCCGTGATCCACACGGCTCCGATCACCGAAATCGACCTCGAGTCGAAGGAGGTTCGATTCGAGGGTCTCGGAACGATCGCCTACGACTACCTCGTGCTGGCGCTCGGCGCAGAGGTGACGTTCTTCGGGACCGAGGGCGCCGCCGAGCACGCCTTTCCGATGTACACCCTGCCCCACGCGCTCAGGCTGAAGAACCACGTGCTCGAGCGCTGGGAGGCGGCCGACAAGGACCCGAGCCTCATCGAGGACGGGGCGCTCAACGCCGTCGTGGTGGGGGGCGGCCCGACCGGCGTCGAGACGGCAGGGGCGCTGGCGGAGCTCTACCGGACGAACTTCGACAGGGACTACCCGGGCATCCCCCAGGAGAGCGTGCGCATCGTCCTGGTCGAGGCGGGCGACGAGATCTTCGCGATGTTCAAGCCGAACCTCCGGAAGTACGCGCGCGAGGCGCTCGAGAAGCGGACGGTCGAGGTCGTCACCGGCGCGCGCGTGCAATCGGTCTCGCCGACGCGCGTCACGCTCGCCTCGGGCGAGGTGATTCCCGCGCACACGCTCGTCTGGGGCGCCGGTCTCCAGGGCAACAGCCTCGTCGAGTCGCTCGGGATCGAGCTGCAGCGCGGCAACCGGATCGCGGTCGGTCCCGACCTCGAGCTCCCCGGCCACCCGGGCGTGTTCGTCGTCGGGGACATCGCGGCGATCACCGACGCGAAGGTGCAGCAGGTGCTTCCGCAGCTCGGCTCGGTCGCGCTCCAGTCGGGAGAGCACGCCGGCGAGTCGATCGCCCGTCGCGTCGCGGGCAAAACGACGAAGCCGTTCAGCTACCGCGACAAGGGCACGATGGCCGCGATCGGACGCAACGCGGCGGTCGTCCAGATGCTCGGCGGGAGGACGATGAAGGGGCACAAGGCGCAGTTCGCGTGGCGCGCCGTGCACCTCGCGCTCCTTCCGACGAACGAGGACCGCGCGAAAGCGGTCGTCGACTGGGCCGGAAGCGAGCTGACGCACCAGCGCGTGGGCCGGATCAGCGTTGCCGAGGACGAGTGAGCAGACCGAGCGAGAGGAGACGCGACGTGGCTAGCCCGACGTCGAACGACAGCCCTGCGGATGTGCTCGTGGTCTTCGGGATCACCGGGGACCTGGCCAAGGTGATGACGTTCCATTCGCTCTACCGGCTCGAGCAGCGTGGGCTGCTTCAGTGCCCGATCGTCGGCGTCGCCGTCGACGACTGGACGATCGACCAGCTCGTGCAGCGCGCCCGCGACTCGATCGTCGGCACCGGCGAGCAGCTCGACGAGGCGGTGTTCGAGCGCTTCGCGGAGCGTCTCTCGTACGTCCAGGGTGACTTCGGCGACGCCGCCGCGTACGAGCGCGTCGCCACCGCGATCGCCGGCGCGACGAGCCCGGTCTTCTACCTCGAGATCCCCCCGTTCCTCTTCGGCCGCGTCGTCCAGGGCCTGGCGGAGGCCGGCGTCACGAAGAACGCGCGGATCGTCGTCGAGAAGCCGTTCGGCCACGACGGCGAGTCCGCCCGCGCGCTCGCCGACGAGCTCCACCAGTACATCGAGGAGCCGCAGCTCTTCCGCATCGACCACTACCTGGGGAAGATGGGCCTCGAGGAGATCCTCTACCTCCGGTTCGCGAACCGGATCTTCGAGCCGGTCTGGAACCGGGAGCACATCGAGTGTGTCGAGATCACGATGGCGGAGGACTTCGGCGTCGAGGACCGGGGCCACTTCTACGACCCCGTCGGCGCGTTGCGCGACGTCGTCGTCAACCACCTGATGCAGGTGGTGGCGGTCACGGCGATGGAGCCGCCGTCCCGCGGCGACACCGCGACGATCAAGGACTCGCAGGTGGCGCTGTTCCGCGCGGTGCTGGAGGCGGACCCCGCGCACTACGTCCGCGGGCAGTACGAGGGCTACCTCGGGATCGACGGCGTCGCCGCCGACTCGACGACGGAGACGTACGCGGCGCTGCGGCTCGAGATCGAGAACTGGCGCTGGTCGGGCGTGCCGTTCTTCATCCGCACAGGCAAGCGCCTCCCGGTGACCCAGACCGAGGTCCGCGTCGTGTTCAAGCATCCGCCGCGGCTCGGCTTCGGGCTCGCCTTCCCCGAGCCGAACCAGATCGTCGTCAAGCTCGATCCCTCCACAGGGATCCGGGCGATCCTCGCGGCGCGCCGGGCGGATGCCCCGGGCGCCTCCAAGATCGAGCTCGACATGGAGTTCGCCGGCCAGGGCGGCGAGGGCGCAACGCCGTACGAGGTCCTCCTCAACGCCGCGATGATGGGCGACGCCACGCGCTTCACCCGACAGGACGGCGTCGAGGAGCAATGGCGGATCATGCAACCGCTCCTCGACGCGCCGCCGCCGGTGCACGCGTACGCGCCCGGCTCGTGGGGCCCCGAGGCGGCCGACAAGCTCGTGTCCGGCTTCGGCCGCTGGCACGGCCCGTGGGTGGTCGCGTCATGAGCGCCACGAAGAAGAGCGCTGGCGCGGCGGCACCGCAGAGCGCAGCAGCGCCGTCGCCGTTCCCGCCCATTGCCGACTACGCGTTCCTCTCGGACTGCCACACCGGCGCCCTCGTCGCGGCGGACGGGGCGATCGACTGGCTCTGCTTCCCCGCCTTCGACGCGCCGAGCGTCTTCGGCAGCCTGCTGGACCGGCAGGCCGGGTTCATGCGCGTCGGGCCGTACGGCATCAACCATCCCTCGGCGCGAAGCTACGAGCCGGGGACGAACATCCTCGTGACGACCTGGAAGACGCCGATGGGCTGGATCGTCGTCAGGGACGCCCTGACGATGGGGCCGTACGCGGGAGCCGACGCAGTGACGCCCCACACGCGGCCGCCGGCCGACGAGGACGGCGATCACATGCTGGTCCGGACGATCGAGTGCATCGAGGGCCGGGTCGAGGTCGAGGTCATCTGCGAGCCGGCGTTCGACTACGGCCGGACGCCCGCCGCGTGGACGATGGCCGTGGACGACCTCCACGCAGCCGACGCGACGGGTGCCGGGCAGACGTTTCGCCTCCTGTCCGATCTCGCGCTCGGGATCGAGGGGAACCGCGTCCGCGGCCGGCACGTCCTCGAGGCGGGAGAGCACGCGTTCTGCTGCATGACCTGGGCCGAGGGGCTCGCCGGCCCGCGGACCGTCGAGGAGGCGGAGGAGCGGATGGCCGCCACGACGCGCTTCTGGCGGGGCTGGCTCGGGCGCGCACGGATCCCCGACCACCGCTGGCGCGACCCGATCCAGCGCTCCGCGCTGGCCATCAAGGGCCTGACCTACATGCCGACCGGCGCGACCGTCGCAGCCCTCACAACCTCGCTCCCCGAGACGCCCGGGGGCGAGCGCAACTGGGACTACCGCTACACGTGGATGCGCGACACGACCTTCACGCTGCAGGCGCTGCACTGGCTGAACCTCGACTGGGAGGCCGACGAGTTCATGCAGTTCGTCGCCGACCTCGAGCCGAACAGCGACGGTGCGCTCCAGATCATGTACGGCATCGACGGTCGCCGTGACCTGTCGGAATCGACCCTCGACCACCTCACGGGATACGCCGGAGCACGCCCCGTGCGGATCGGCAACGGCGCGTACGACCAGCGCCAGAACGACGTCTTCGGTGCCGTGCTCGACTCGATCCTGCTCCACACACGCAAGAGCGACCGGCTGCCGCAGCGACTCTGGCCGATCGTCGAGACGCAGGCCGAGTGCGCGACGAAGGTCTGGCGCGAGCCCGACCAGGGGATCTGGGAGGCCCGCGGGGCGCCGCAGCAGTACGTGTCGTCGAAGCTGATGTGCTGGGTGGCGCTCGACCGCGCGTCCGACCTCGCGACGATCCGCGGTGACCAGGACAAGGCGGCTGCCTGGAGGGCGACCGCGGACGAGATCCGTGCGGACATCCTCGAGCACGGCGTCTCCGACAAGGGCGTGCTTCGCCAGCACTATGCGACGGACGCCCTCGACGCGTCGGTGCTGCTCGCAGCGATCTTCGAGTTCCTCCCCGGCGACGACGATCGACTCCATGCAACCGTCGCGGCCATCGCGACCGACCTGACCGAGAACGGGTTCGTCCTCCGCTACCGCACGGACGAGACCGACGACGGCCTGTCGGGCAAGGAGGGGACGTTCCTCATCTGCTCCTTCTGGCTCGTCTCGGCCCTCGCGATCGTCGGCGAGCTGCAGCAGGCGCGCGACCTGATGGAGCGGCTCCTGCGCATCGGATCGCCGCTCGGCCTCTATGCGGAGGAGTTCGACGCCGACACGGGCCGGCACCTCGGCAACTTCCCGCAGGCCTTCTCGCACCTGGCACTGATGGAGGCCGCAGCCCGAATCATCGTCCCCGAGCTGCTGCAGCAGTACTGACCGACCGAAAGAGCGAGGAAGGAGAGACCGATGAGCACGGTCGAGGCAGCGGGGAAGACGATCAGAAGCACGATCCCGGCGCGGCTCGACCGCCTGAGCTGGTCGCCGTTCCACACCCGCATGGTGGCCGGACTGGGCGCGGCGTGGATCCTCGACGGGCTGCAGATCACGATCGCGAGCTCCGTCACGGGCGTCTTGGTGCAGCCCGACACGCTCGACATGACCTCGAGCCAGGTCGGGATGATCGCGTCGATCTACCTCGTCGGGCAGGTCGTCGGTGCGCTTGTACTTCGGACGGAAGTCCGACCAGCTGGGACGGAAGCGGCTGCTGATCATCACGCTGCTCCTGTACCTGTTCGGCACCGGGCTCGCAGCGTTCACGATCAACGACGGCGGCTGGGTGTGGCTCGCCTGGTTCTACGGGACGCGGTTCATCGCGGGGATGGGGATCGGCGGCCAGTACGCGGCGATCAACTCGGCGATCGACGAAATGATGCCCTCGAAGTACCGGGGCCGGGTCGACATCTGGATCAACGGCAGCTACTGGGCCGGCGCGATCCTCGGCTCGTTCGCCTCGCTCATCTTCCTGAACGCGTTCGCCCCCAACGTCGGCTGGCGGCTCGCGTTCCTGATGGGCCCCGTGCTCGCGATCGTCGTGATCATCGTGGCGCGCACCCTCCCCGAAAGCCCGCGCTGGCTGATGACCCACGGGCGCATGGAGGAGGCCGAGAGGAACATCGCGAGCATCGAGGAGGCGGTACGAAAGTCGGGCCAGGTGATCGAGCCCGTCGACGACTCGCAGGCGCTCGAGCTCACCCCCGAGAAGCGCTACGGCTACGTCATGTTCCTGGGCCTCGTCTTCCGCACGTACCCCAGGCGGGCGGTACTCGGCGCGACGCTGATGATCACCCAGTCGTTCCTCTACAACGCGATCTACTTCACCTACGGGCTGGTGCTCGTCAAGTTCTACGGCGTGGCGGCCGACAAGGTGCCGCTCTACGGCCTTGCCTTCGCAGTCGGCAACCTGTGCGGGCCGCTCATCCTCGCTCCACTCTTCGACAGCGTCGGCAGGAAGCCGATGATCTCGGGCACGTACATCATCTCGGGCCTCCTGCTCGCGATCAGCGGCTGGATGTTCAACGATGGCCACCTCGACGCGACGACGCAGACGTTCTGCTGGATCGTCATCTTCTTCTTCGCCTCGGCAGGGGCGAGTGCCGCCTACCTCACCGTCAGCGAGACGTGGCCGATCGAGATCCGCGCCGAGGCGATCGCGGTCTTCTTCGCCATCGCGCAGGTCTTCGGAGCGTTCGGCCCCGTCTTCTACGGCTGGCTGATCGGCGACGGCTCCGATACGACCGGGCTGTTCATCGGCTACGTGATCGGGGGAGCGATCATGGTCCTCGGCGGGATCGTCGAGCTCGCGATCGGGATCAAGGCGGAGGGGAAGTCACTCGAGGCCATCACGAAGCCGATCACCTCGACCTCTGAACCTGCGACTGCAGCCACCTAAGGGGCGAACATGGACAGCTACGACGTGATCATCATCGGGACCGGCGCAGGCGGCGGCACCCTCGCACGCCACCTCGCCCCCTCGGGCAAGCGCATCCTGCTGCTGGAGCGAGGCGACTGGCTGCCGCGCGAGCCGCAGAACTGGTCGGACCAGGACGTGTTCGTGGACAACCGCTACGTCTCGCCGGACACGTGGTACGACGCGAGCGGCAAGCCCTTCCAGCCCGGTGTCCACTACGTTGTCGGTGGAGCGACGAAGATGTACGGCGCCGCGCTGTACCGGCTTCGCAAGGAGGATTTCGGCGAGCTGCAGCATCACGACGGCATCTCGCCGGCGTGGCCGATCGCCTACGACGAGCTGGAGCCGTACTACTCCCTCGCAGAGCAGCTCTACCACGTGCACGGCGCGCGCGGCGAGGACCCGACCGAGCCGCCGGCGAGCGCGCCCTACCCGCATCCCGCCGTGTCGCACGAGCCGCGGATCCAGCAGCTCGCCGACGACCTCGCGGCGGCCGGGTACCGGCCGTTCCACGCGCCGTGCGGGATCATGCTCGACGAGTCGAACCCGCCTTTCTCGACGTGCATCCGCTGTGCGACGTGCGACGGCTTCCCGTGCCTCGTGCACGCGAAGTCGGACGCCGAGGTGCTCGGCGTTCGGCCGGCCCTCGAGCACCCGAACGTGACGCTTCGGACGAACGCGAGGGTCGTCAGGCTCGAGACGAACGGGAACGGCACCGCCGTCACCGAGGTGGTCGTCGAGCGGGACGGGGCCGAGGAGCGGTTCTCGGGCAACGTCGTGGTCGTCGCGTGCGGTGCGGCCAACACGGCCAAGCTGCTGCTGCAATCGGCGAGCGAGCGGCACCCGAACGGTCTCGCCAACGGCTCGGACCAGGTCGGCCGCAACTACATGTTCCACGACTCGACGGCCGTCCTTGCTCTCTCGCGCGAGGAGAACCTGACCGCCTATCAGAAGACGCTCGGGCTCAACGACTTCTACTTCGGGTACGGCGACTTCGAGTACCCGCTCGGCAACGTCCAGATGGTCGGCAAGTCGACGGCGCCGATGTTCCGCGGCGAGCGACCGCGCGACACGAAACTCGCGCCCGAGTGGACGCTGGAGCGGATGGCGCGCCATGCGATCGACTTCTGGCTCTCCACGGAGGACCTCCCACGATCGGAGAACCGCGTCACCGTGGAGCCGGACGGCAACATCAAGCTGACCTACACGGAGACGAACCTGGAGCCCAAGAAGCGGCTCTACGCGAAGGTCAAGTCGCTGCTCGGGGAGTTGGACATGAACCCGGGCCACCTCATCCACCGCTTCGCATACATGAAGAACGACATTCCGATCGCCGGCTGCGCGCATCAGGCCGGCACCGCCCGATTCGGCACCGACCCGGAGACGTCAGTGCTCGACGTGAACTGCAAGGCGCACGAGCTCGACAACCTGTACGTCGTCGACACGAGCGTCTTCCCGAGCATCGGCGCGGTGAATCCGGCCCTCACGGCGATGGCGAACTCGCTGCGCGTGGGCGACCATCTGCTCGAGCGGCTGCGGTAGTACCGCCTCGCCGACGATGGCGACGTCAGCCGAGACGAGGGTCGTCAACGCCGCCGGCGTCGTGCAGGGCATCGCGCTCGTCACGTTCCCGGCGGCGAGCACGATCCTCACCGACCCGGCCGAGTACGACCTGTCTTCGAGCCAGTACGGGGCGCTCTTCCTGCCGCAGGTCGTCACGGCGATCACCGCGGCGCTGCTCGGCGCGAGCCTCGGCGAGCGGTTCGGAACGAAGCGGGTCTACCTGGCCGGCCTCGGCGCCGGCCTGGTCTCGATGATCCTGCTCCTCGCGAGTGCCGTCGTCGCGGGCGACTCGGGCGCGTACCCGCTGCTGCTCCTCGCCACCGCGACCCTCGGCGCAGGCTTCGGCCTCACGGTCCCCGCGCTGAACACGCTGACCGCGGATTTCCACCCGGACGCCCCCGACCGCGCGGTCCTCGTGCTCAACGCCCTGCTCGGCTTCGGCACGGTGCTCGCCCCGGTGTTCGTCGCGATCTTCGACGGGCTCGGCGCGTGGTGGGGCCTGCCGCTCGTGTCCGCGATCCTTCTCGCCGTGCTCGTGCTCGTCAGCGCGCGCCTGCCGCTGGAGATCCGCGCTGCCCCCGCGACGGCGACGCAGGCGCCACGCGGCATCCCGAGGCGGTTCTGGGTCTACGCGGGGTTTGCCGTCCTCTACGGCATCTGCGAGACGGTCAACGGCAACTGGGCCCAGCTCGACATGACCGACCTCGGCTCGTCGACCACGGCGGCGTCCCTCGCGCTCACGGCGTTCTGGGCGATGGTCACCCTGGGCCGGATCCTCTTCGCCGCGATCGAGGCGCGGTTCCCTTCGCGGCTCACGTTCCACGTGCTCCCTCTCGTCCTCGCGGGCGCCTTCGTGCTCATCGCGCTGCTCCCGGACGACCGGCCCGCGCTCGGCATCGTCGCATTCGGTCTCGCGGGGCTCGGGTGCTCGGCGCTCCTGCCGCTGACGATCAGCTTCGGCCAGAGAGAGCTCTCGGCCTACGCGGCGGCCGCGGCGGGCGGTGTGATCGCCTTCTACCAGCTCGGATACGGCATCGCCGCCTTCGGTGTGGGGCCGCTCCGCGACGCGGGCGTCGAGCTGTCGACCGTCTACGGACTGGCCGCGATCGTCGCCATGGCGATGTGCGCGTGGTCGTTCGTCGTCGCCGGCCGTCGGCCGTCGGCCGTCGTGGTGGTGCCTGGGCAGGGAGCACGATGACCGGGCCCTCCGGCGAGCAGGTCGAGATCTCCTACGGCGACCAGCACGCGGTCGTGGTCGAGGTGGGAGGCGGGCTGCGGACGTACTCGCTCGCCGGCCGCGAGATCCTCGACGGCTACGGCGACGACGAGCTCTGCCGGTCGGGTCGCGGGCAGGCGCTCATCCCCTGGCCCAACCGGCTCGAGGACGGGAGCTACGAGTACGACGGGCGCCGCCATCAGGTGCCCATCGACGACCCCGCGGAGAACAACGCGATCCACGGCCTCGTTCGCTGGGCGTCATGGACCGTCGGCCGGCGCACGCCCGAGTCCGTCGCGATGGAGCATCTGCTCCACCCGCGGCCGGGCTTCCCGTTCTCGCTCGCGCTCCGCATCGAGTATGCGCTCACCGACGCCGGGCTGTCCGTCACGACGTCCGCGACGAACGTCGGACCCGACCCCTGTCCGTACGGATGCGGCGCGCATCCGTATCTCACGCTCGGCACCGAGCGGGTCGACTCGCTCGTCCTACGCGCCCCCGGCGGCACGGTCATGACCTCCGACGATCGGGGCCTGCCGACCGGGTGGTCGTCGGTCGAGGGGACGGAGTACGACTTCCGGCAGCCGAGGCCGATCGGCGCGACGCGGCTCGACAGCTGCTTCACCGAACTCGAGCGTGGAGAGGACGGTCTCGCGCGGGTCGAGCTCGACGACCCGGCGAGCGGGAACGCGCTCGTGCTCTGGGCCGACAGCGGCTATGGCTACCTGATGCTCTTCACGGGTGACCCGCTGCCGGACGTGAGCCGGCGCAGTCTGGCCGTCGAGCCGATGACCTGCGCGCCGAACGCGTTCCGCAGCGGCGAGGGGCTGGTCCGCCTGGAACCCGGCGCGTCGTTCACGAGCTCGTGGGGGATCGCGCTCGGGGGCGCTCGTTGATCGGCGGGCAGCGCGTCGTCCAGGGCGACCCACGACGGGCCGCGAGCCGGCCGGCTGCACTTGTGCTCTGTGCTGCGGCGAGTCAATGCTTTGCGTAGCGCCTCCCGTCAAACCGCGAGCGATGGAGGGAACGAATGAGCGCACCCCGCACGGGAAACCGCGCACTCTCCGACGAGGATCGCGCCAGCCTGCTCGCGTTGATCGAGGGAGCCGACAGCGTCGAGTTGAAGCTCACGGTGCCGGAGGCCGATCACGTCTCCGCCGTCGCCTCGCTGGGGATCGATCCACTCGACGCCCAGATCCGCCAGGTGTTCTTCTTCGACACGCCCGACCTGACGCTCAACGCTCACGGCGTCGTCGTTCGCGCTCGACGCGTGCAGATGAAAGGAGACGACTCCGTCGTGAAGCTGCGGCCGGTCGTCCCCGCCGAGCTCCCGGCCCGCATGCGACGGTCTCCGGCGTTCGGGGTGGAGGTGGACGCAATGCCCGGGGGATTCGTCTGCTCGGGATCGATGAAGGGAACGCCGACCGACGTCCGGGAGACACTGATCCGCAAGCGGCCGCTCCGCGGCCTCTTCTCGAAGGAGCAGCGGGCGTTCTACGACAAGCATGCTCCGGAGGGTGTCGGGTTCGACGACCTGGAGGTCCTGGGCCCGATCTTCGTGCTCAAGCTCAAGTGGAAGCCGAAGGGCTTCAGCCGCAAGCTCGTCGCCGAGATGTGGCTCTATCCGGACAACTCGCGGATCCTCGAGCTCTCGACCAAGTCTGCACCGTCCGAGGCGTTCCAGGTCGCCGCGGAGACGCGGGCGTTCCTGTTCGAGCACGGGGTCGATCTCGACGGCGAGCAGGAGACGAAGACCCGGAAGGCGCTCGAGTTCTTCGCCGAGCGACTGAAGGCGACACGCACGAAGCCTGCGGCCACATGAGCTCTCGCCCGCGTCGAGTCGTCACGCTTTCGGGGCTGCGGCTCGGGCCGAGCTCGGGCCGCCGATGCCCTGTCCGTCGACGACGCGGGCGAGGTCGAGGTCGACGGAGTCGCTCCAGCGCTCTGTGATCGTCGCGTCGAGCCGGGCGAGCTCCGCCTCGACCGCCCGGCGGTGCTCGGGCTGCACCTGCTCCCGCAGATCCTCGAGCATCGCGCCCAACCGGCGCACGACCTGGACGGACGAGCCGCCGTACTGGCGGATCTCGGTGCACGCGAGCTCGACGACGTCGTCCCAGCGCCGGACACGGATCACGACGCCCGGAGACGGCACGTCGATGGCCTGGACGGGAGGGGGCAGCGACGCCGCTCCGAGGAGCCGCAGCGTGTCCCCGAGGTGGTCGAGGACCTGCACGGCGGTGGTCGGGTCGTTGACCGCCGGTGACAGAGCCCTGATCGCGATGTCGACCATCACCCGGATCGCGAACGCAGGGTCCTGCTCGATCGTCCGTTCGATCCCGAGCACCATCATCGACCGGAGACGCTCGGCGGCCGCGCCGTCGAGCGGTGCGCCGGCGTAGACCGCGAACAGCGCGGCCCCCTCCGGCACGAAGTCGCCGACCGCCGGTCGCACGACGACAAGGCAGCTTGCCTCGCGCGCGAACCGGGCGAGGCCGCGAAAGTCGACGGCCTGGACGGCGCCGGCTCGCAGGCTCGGAACGACGAGCACGGGAGCCGTCTCGCCGACGTAGGGGTCCGGCAGGTAGAGCGGCGCATCGGGGCCGCGCGCCGCCTCCAGCGTCTCCTCGAAGGACCGCCGACCGGCCTGCGCGACGAGTGCCGCGACCGCGACGGGCCGGAGCCGGTGGATCGAGCGATTCAGGAAGACGAGGAAGAGGAGGACGCCAGAGGCGAGCAAGAACCCGGCGAGCGTCACGCCGAGGCTCGGCACCGAGCCCTCCTCCACCCGGCGCAGGAGGGAGTACGAGAAGGTGAGCGTGCCGACCAGCACCGCCAGCACGGCCTTGAGCATCTTGTCGCGGTAGAAGATCCGCATGTAGCGCGCCGAGAACGTGCCGGTCGCCATCTGCACGATCAGAACGGCGACGGTGACGACGAACCCCGTCAGCCCGACGCTCGCGCCGACCACGGAGGCGAGCACCGCCTGCGCCGTCCCGGCCGAGTACGTCCACGCTTCGGGAAGGGTCAGGTCCCGGCCTGTCTCCGAGGCCGCGATGCCGCAGAGCGACCCGGCGAGGCCGCCGATGACCGGGACGAGCCAGATGCTTCCCCGCACGAACCGCCGGAGACGGAAGCGGGTGCGCCAGCTCATGCTCCGCCTGCCGAGCTACGCGGGCGGGCGCGGAGTGAAGGGCCGCAGGTCGTCCTGCCCTTCCCGGACGACGCCCCAGCTCGACTCGGGCACCTCGTTCCACGCGCCCTCGAGGTCGCCGAGCGGCTCCGAGACGACGAGACGCGACTCGTCGGAGACCTGGTGCAGCACCGGGTTGTCCGGGTACTGGGCGCGGAGCGTGTCCACCCGCGTCGAGAAGAAGAGCGACCGTGACGTCCCCTCGCTCGAGTACCGGAATCCCCAGACGCTCCGGCCGTCGGTGGTGGCGACCGTCATCTGGATCGGGGACGTGATGCCGTGGCTGCGCCCGACGTGCTCGATCATCCCGACCGCGCGCTCGACGGCTGCGGGCGGGTCGTCCTCCAGCCCGAGCGTCAGCGCGAGGAAGAAGAACGCCTCCGAGTCGGTCGAGCCCTCGAGATCGGGATAGAGCGACGGGTCGACGGCGAGCAGGAGGTCGCGCTTGACCTCGTGGAAGCGCGCGATCGAGCCGTTGTGCATCCACAGCCAGTTGCCGTGGCGGAACGGATGGCAGTTCGTCTGCTGTACCGGCGTCCCGGTCGACGCGCGGATGTGGGCGAAGACCAGACCGGAGCGGATGTGCGACGCCAGCTCGCGGAGGTTACGGTCGTTCCAGGCCGGCTCGACGCTCTTGAAGACAGCCGGCGTCTCTTCCTCGCCGTACCACGCGACGCCGAACCCGTCGCCGTTCGTCGTCTCGACCCCGAGCCGCGAGTGGAGGCTCTGGTCGATCAGCGAGTGCGCGGGCTTGTAGAGCAGCTCCTCCAGGGCGACCGGCGAGCCCGAGTATGCGAGCCAGCGGCACACGGACGGCTCAGTGGGCGAATCCCGTGCCGCTACCCGCGTCGTGCACGGGCTCGGGCTGGCGCTGCAACCGCGGCAGCTGCCGTTCGAGGTCGGCGACGAGCAGGTCGGCGAGGTCGTGCGTGAAGCCGCGCCTGACGACCACCCGGAGGGCGTCGAGGTCCGTGCGGTTCGCGGGGAACGCGTAGGCCGGGACCTGCCAGCCGCGCTCCCGCAGGGCGTTCGAGACGTCATAGACGGTGAAGTTGTCGACGTCCTCGGCGAGCTGGAAGGCGAACACCGGCAGCTCGTCGCCGCGCGTCACGAGCTCGAACGGGCCGACCTCGGCGATCCTGTCCGCAAGGCGCGTCGCCACCTCCCGCGCGTAGCCGTGCACCTTGCGGTAGCCGTCGAACCCGAGGCGGAGGAAGTTGTAGTACTGCGCCACGATCTGCGCGCCGGGGCGAGAGAAGTTGAGCGCGAACGTCGGCATGTTGTCGCCGAGGTAGTTGACCCAGAAGATCAGGTCCTCCGGCAGCGCGTCGGCGTCGCGCCACACGACCCAGCCCACGCCCGGGTACACGAGCCCGTACTTGTGTCCCGACGCGTTGATCGAGGCGACGCGCGGTAGCCGGAAGTCCCACTCGACATCGGGGTCGAGGAACGGCGCCACGAACGCGCCCGACGCGCCGTCGACGTGCACCGGGACGTCGAGCCCGGTGTCGCTCTGAAGCGTGTCGAGCGCGTCGCAGATCTCCTTCACGGGCTCGTAGGAGCCGTCGAAGGTCGAGCCGAGAATGGCGACGACGCCGATCGTGTTCTCGTCGCAGAGCTTCACGGCCTCCTCGGCCGACAGGTGGTAGCGGTCGCCCTCCATGGGCACGAGCCGCATCTCGACGTCCCAGTAGTTCGCGAACTTCTCCCAGCAGACCTGCACGTTGATTCCCATCACGAGGTTGGGCGCGTCGGCCGGCTTGCCCTCGGCGGCACGCCGCTTCTGCCAGCGGCGCTTGAGCGCGAGGCCGCCGAGCATCGCAGCCTCGCTCGAGCCCGTCGTCGAGCAGCCCGTCGCCTGGTCGCCGCCGGGCGCGCGCCAGAGGTGGCTCAGGATCCCGACGCAGCGGGACTCGATCTCCGCGGTCTGCGGGTACTCGTCCTTGTCGATCATGTTCTTGTCGAGGCACTCGGCGATCAGCCGCTCGGCCTGGGGCTCCATCCAGGTCGAGACGAACGTCGCGACGTTGAGGCGAGCGTTGCCGTCCAGCATCAGCTCGTCGTGGATCACCTGGTAGGCGACGTCGGGCGGCATCTCGCCCACCGGCAGCTGGTGCCGCGGGACCGCGTCGCCGGCGAGGCCGAAGCGCGGGCCGACGCTCAGCTCGGACGCCTTGGCGCGACCTGCGCTCGGATGCTCGAGACCCATGGTGCGGCGACGCTACCACCCTGTCGCGCGCCGGGCGAGGCGAAGCCACGCCCCGGCCCGGCCGACGATAGGGTACGCCGTACTCGGAGAACAGGAGGCTCTACCTTGGTTGCCGCTGACTACCCGTTTCTCGACGTCCTCTGGACGATGCTCGTCATCTTCGCCTGGATCATCTGGTTCTGGCTTCTCATCACGGTCTTCTCAGACCTCTTCCGCCGGCACGACACCTCGGGCTTCACGAAGGTGCTCTGGATCATCTTCGTGATCCTCCTGCCGTTCCTCGGCGTCTTCATCTACCTCATCGTCAACCACGACGGCATGACGGAGAGGACGATGACGCAGGCCAAGGCCCAGCAGGCACAGATGGACCAGTACGTCCGGAACGTCGCGGGAAGCGGCGGCGCCGCGGCCGAGATCGAGAAGGCCAAGGGCCTGCTCGACTCCGGTGCGATCACGCAGGCCGAGTTCGAGTCCATGAAGGCGAAGGCGCTCGCAGCGTCGTAGCGCCGCAGGGGAGACAGGAAGGAGCAGCGATGGAAGAGATCGGCCCAGTGGACTACGCGGTGATCGCGTTTCCGGGCAATCAATTCAAGGGAGAGATCGCCCCGGCGCTCGCCGAGCTCACCGACGACGGGACGATCCGGATCATCGACGTCGCGTTCGTCGGCAAGAGCGCCGGCGGCGACACGGTGGCGATGGAGCTGACGGAGCTCGATCCGCAGGTCCAGGCGTCGCTCGACAAGCTCGGCATCGAGGTCGGCGGGCTCTTCAACGAGGACGACCTGCAGGACATCGCGGACGACCTCGAGCCGAACTTCTCCGCGGCCGTCCTCCTCTGGGAGAACGTCTGGGCGAGGAAGGTGACCAAGGCGATGCGCGATGCCGGCGGCGAGCTCGTCGCCTTCGAGCGGATCCCCCACGAGCTCGTGCAGGCTGCCCGCGAGTGGGCGCTCGAGCAGGCGAACGCGTAGGAAGGAGACCGAGGATGTTCGGAAGACGAGGGCCCGGGCTTGTCCGGGCGGCGGCCACGACCGCGGTCGTGGCCGGCACCGCCGGGGCGGTACGGCACCGGCAGGATCAGAAGTACGCAGCACAGGATCAGGCGGCATACGACCAGCAGATGGCCGCGCAACAGGCGGCCGTCGCGCAGCAACCGGCGGCTGCCGCCCCGGCCATGCCGGACTACGCCGCCGAGCTCCAGCAGCTCGCGGCGCTCAAGGGTCAGGGGCTCATCACCGAGGAGGAGTTCGAGGCGAAGAAGAAGCAGATCCTCGGGATCTGATCCCGAGACCGAAACGCGACAGTGGTCGCCCAGGTCGTCGCCCCTGACCTGCGCTCGTTGGCGCTGGTCCTCCTGGCGTCGAGCCTGGGCGCCCTGCTGTCGCGGCTGTCACGGCGCGTCGTCCTGCCGACGGTCGTCTGCGAGATCGTGCTCGGCATCCTGATCGGTCCCGAGGTGCTCGGCATCGCGGAGGTCGATCCGTACCTGCAGTACCTCTCCACGCTCGGCCTCGCGCTGCTGTTCTTCTTCGTCGGGCTGGAGGTCGTCGAGCACCGCGTGCCGAACACAGTCCTGGCGCGCGGAACGCGCGGCTGGGCGCTTTCAGCAGCCGCCGGTCTCGCCGTCGGGGTCGTCCTCCAGGCGCTCGGCCTCGACGCCAAGTGGTGGGTGCTCGGGATCGCGCTGACCACGACCTCGCTCGGCGCGCTCGCGCCGATCCTCCGCGACGCGGGCATCCTCCCCACGCCGCTCGGCGTGGCGCTGCTCGGGAGCGGCGTGGCGGGGGAGTTCTGGCCGATCGTCGTCATCTCCGTGTTCCTCACGGGGACGTACGGCGCGCTGACCGAGATCCTGCTGCTCGCCGGCTTCGGGATCATCGTCTTCCTCGCCGCCACGGCCGCATTGCGCGCGCGCCCGCCCGGCGTCGTGCGGGTGCTCCAGGAGACCGTCCACACGACGGGGCAGACGGCCGTGCGGATCGCGATCTTCGTGCTCGCCGCGCTCGCGCTGCTGGCGCGCGACGTGGGCTTCGACTTCGTGCTCGGCGCCCTGGCAGCCGGGCTCGTCGTGGGCCTTGCGCTCGACACCCCGGACGCCGAGCCCGTGCGGATGCGGCTCGAGGGGATCGGGTTCGGCTTCCTGATCCCCGTCTACTTCGTCACGACGGGCATGAACTTCGACCTCGACAGCCTCCTCAGCGCGAAGGGCCTCGGCCTCGCCGCGCTCTTCCTCGCCCTGCTCTTCGTCGTTCGAGGGCTCTCCGCGGTGCTCTGGCTGCGCGAACTCGGAGCACGGCAGGCGCTGGCCCTCGGTCTCTTCGCCGCGACCGCGCTGCCTCTGATCGTCGCGATCGTGGACGTGGCCGAGGACCACGGGGCGATCGCGACCGACACGGGCGCCTCGCTCATCGGAGCGGGGATGATCTCCGTCCTGACGTTCCCGCTCCTCGGTCTGCGGGTCGCCGGGCGCCGGATCGAGGACGCGCCGGTCGGCGACCTCGAGGCCTCGCCGTCCACCGAGCTCTGAGCCCGCGTCCGGCAGGGCTCGTAGGATCGTGTCTCACGGGAAAACACTCAGGGAGGCACAATGACCACGTTCGACCTCGAGGAACGCGAGGCGGTCGCCGAGTTCGGCAGGGCCTGGTGGCTCTTCCTCGTGACCGGGATCCTCTGGTTCCTCGTCTCGATCATCATCCTGCGCTTCGACTACACCTCCGTCAGCGCGATCTCGATCCTCTTCGGCGTCGTCGCGATCTTCGCGGGCGTCAACGAGTTCATCATGCTCGCCGCATCCGGCGGCTGGTGGAAGGTGCTGCACGGCCTGCTCGGCGTGCTGTTCGTCGGCGTCGGGATCGTCGCCTTCATCCATCCGGGCAACACATTCGCCGCGCTCGCGGCCGTCTTCAGCTTCTTCCTGATCTTCAAGGGCGTCTTCGACATCGTCGTCGCGATCGCGACGAAGGACGAGATCCACGTCTGGTGGCTGCAGCTGATCGTCGGCATCGTCGAGCTCCTGATCGGCTTCTGGGCCGCCGGCTACTGGGGCCGGAGCGCCACTCTCCTGATCATCTGGGTCGGGGTGATCGCGCTGACCCGCGGGATCACGGAGATCATCTTCGCGTTCAAGCTCCGGTCCGTCGGCAAGGCCGCCGCGGCCTGACGACCGCCGGCTCCGGACGGCACGAGGGCCCCGGGAACGGGGCTCTCGCCGTCTCCTCTAGGTTGCCGGCGCCGGGCCAGGCGGATCGCCCGGCGGCGGCTCGAGCGACGCACGCGCCGCGGCGATCGCCGCGCGGCGCGAGCGGGTCACTTCCCTGGCCACGATCTGGAGCGACGCCGTCACCGGCACGGCCACCAGCGCGCCGAGCACGCCGAGGAGCGCGCCGAACAGCGTGACGCCGAGGATCACGAAGAACGCCGAGATGTTCACGGCCTTGCCGTAGATCGTCGGGCCGAGCAGGTTGTTCTCGATCTGCTGGTACACCAGGACGACCGCGAGCATGATCAACGCGTCGGTAAGTCCTTCCTCGGCGAGGATCGTCGGCACGAGGATGAACCCGGCGATGGTCGCGCCGAGGTTCGGGATGAGGTCGAGCACTCCGGCGATCACGCCGAGAGCGAGCGCGTAGCTCGATCCCAGGAGTGCCGCGGTCGTGCCCTGCACCGTGCCCGCGATCACGGCGATCGTGAGGGCGCCGATCGCCCACCGGGAGACCGTCTCGGTGACGTTCTCCCAGACCTCGAGCCAGCGTTCGGCGTCGTCCGGCATCAGCATGCTGCGAACGACCCCGCGCAGCCGCTCCATGTCGATGAGCAGGAAGAGCGCGAGGAAGACGAGCGTGAAGATCATGAGCCCGGCGGAGAACGCGGATCCGGCGACGCCGAGGATCGAGGAGATCGCGTGCGGGATCGAGTCCGCGAGGTTCGACGCGCCCTGCTGCGTGTTCTCCGCCGCGCCCGAGTCCCCGAGCCACGAGAGCTCGCCGGAGTCCCGGAGCTCCTGGACGAGGTCGGGAAGGCTCTTCAGGAAGTCCCGCAGCGAGCCGACGAGCGGGACGAGCAGCACGAGGGCCAGGATCGTCACGGCGACGGTCGTGCCGAGGACGACGATCGTCGCGGAGAGACCCCGCCCGAGCTTGGTCCAGCGCATGAACGCCCTGAGCGGGATCTCGAAGACGAGCGCCGCGAAGATGCCCAGGAAGACGATGAGGAGGGTGTCGCGGATCGACACGACCGCCGCGAGCAGCGCGACCACGCCTGCCGCCGCCAGCAGGATCCGCCACGGGACGGCGCGGGACGCGCGAGCTGCGGGGGTGGTGACGGCGCTCACGTCACGGCCCGCCGGCGCCCGGGCTGAGGGGTGAGGTCGCGTGGTGGACACGGCACCGGGCGAGCATAGAACAGTCCCCGGCGGACGCTCCGCGACGCGAGACGTATCATCGGCGCCCTTGTCGGAGGGTGCGAACGCAGCTGCAGCGCCGGGTGGGCCTTTAGGCGCCGGCCTCGACGGGCGGGCGTACCTCCGCCTCGTGCTGCTCGGGGCGGCGATCGGGGTCCCCGCCGCGCTCGTCGCTGCGCTCTTCCTCGCCCTCGTCCACGACCTCGAGCACTGGCTGTGGCACGACCTGCCGGACGCGCTCGGGCACTCGTCGGCGCCGTGGTACCTCGTCGTCGGGATCCCTGTCGCCGGTGCCGCGATCGTCGTCGCCGCGCGGCTGCTGCTGCCGGGCGACGGGGGCCACTCTCCGATCGAGGGCCTCAGCATGGCGCCGACACCGATCGCCCACGCGCCCGGTGTCGCCCTCGCCGCGCTGGGCACGCTTCCCTTCGGCGCAGTGCTCGGGCCCGAGGCGCCGGTGATCGCGCTCGGCTCCGTCGTGGGCGTCGCCGCAGCACGCTTCTCGCCGGCGGGTGAGCGGGCGACGAGGGTGCTCGCGAGCGCGGGGGGCTTCGCCGCGATCTCGGCCCTCTTCGGCGGACCGCTGGTCGCGGGCATGCTGCTGGTCGAGGGCGGCATCGGGATGGGGGCCATGCTGCTCCCCGTCCTTCTCCCGGGGCTCGTTGCCGCAGGCATCGGCTACCTCGTCTTCGTCGGGTTCGGGGACTGGGGCGGCCTCGAGGCGCCGGGCCTCGTCGTGTCCGACTTGCCGCTCTACGACGGGGTGCACCTCCTCGATCTCGTCGTCGCGGTGGTGATCGGCGTGGTCGGCGCGCTGATCGTCCTCGTCGCCCGGCGGGCGGGTGAGCGGGTCTACGGGCTCGACGGGGCTCTCGGGTTGCCGGCGCTCCTGCTCGGCGGCGGGCTCGCTATCGGGCTGCTCGCCGAGCTCGGAGGACAGCTCGGTGCCGACCCGATGGACATCCTCTTCTCGGGCCAGGCCTCCCTGAACGCCGTCACCTCGAGCTCGACGAAGATCGTCCTCGTGCTGCTGGTCGCGAAGCTCCTCGCGTACGCCGTGAGCCTCGGCTGCGGCTTCCGCGGCGGGCCGGTCTTCCCGGCGATCTTCCTCGGCGTCGCCCTGGCGTCGCTGACCGTCGTCGTGTTCGACGTCTCGCCGACGCTCGCGATCGCCGTCGGCGCCGCGGCGGGGACGGCGGCGCAGACGCGCCTTCTGATCACGCCGGTCCTCCTGGCGGCCGTCCTCGTCGGCACTCAGGGCGCGGATGCCGTTCCCGCGGCGGTGCTGGCAAGTGCGGCCGCCTGGCTGACGATGGCCGCGATCGAGGGCGTCGAGCTCGGCCCGGAGACGCCCGTCCACGAGCGTGGGGCGCATCCCTGACG
>CAVUMD010000015.1:0-74868 GCA_963742525.1 uncultured Actinomycetes bacterium | reverse complement strand
AGGATTCAACCTCGGTTGTCATTTCAAGCGAGCGCGGCCTTGACGTCCGCGCAGTTGGTCACCGTCGAGACGTTCTGCAGCGCGAAGTTGATCGACGCGTTGTGCCAGTCGGCGTTCATCGTCGAGCAGCCGTCCTCCGGCACGACCATGAAGAAGCCCTTGTCGGCCCCCGTCCGGGACGTGTGCTCGATCGACATGTTCGTCCACGCGCCGGTGACGACGATCGTGTCGCGGCCGAGCCCGGCGAGCAGGTTCTCGAGCTTCGTCCCCTGCCACGCGGACATCCGCATCTTCTCGACGACGAAGTCGCCGTCCTGCGCCTCGAGCCCCTCGGCGGGCTCGGCGCCCCACGTCCCGCGGACGAGCGCGCCCGCCGCGACGCCCTCGAAGAGCGGCGCGTTGACCTTGAGTCCCGGCGCGCCCGCTCGACGATGTACCAGACGTGGATCACCGGGATCCCCTTGCCGCGGCAGAACGCGGCGAGGTCCTTCACGTTCTCGACGACGTTCTGGTCCTTCGCGTGCTGCGGCGAGCCGGACTCGGCGAACGCGCCGCCGTCGATGATCACGTCGTTCTGCATGTCCTGGACGATGAGGACGCAGCGCGACGTGTCGAGGCTGTAGTCGGGCATCTCGTCTCCTCCTCTCGGTCTACGCCATGTACGGCTCGCGCCGTGGGCCGACCGTTGTCCGGATCGTGTACACGGACGTGCTCGACGGGATGAAGAGCGTGTGCCAGTCCGGCCCGCCCCAGCGTGTGGTTGCCGACGTTCTCGGGCACGAGCACGGTGCCGAGGTGCTCGCCGCCGGGCGAGATCACCCAGACGCCCCCGGGCCCGGTGACCCAGATGTTGCCGCGCTCGTCGCACTTCATCCCGTCCGGGATGCCCTCCTCGATCACGCCGGTGCCGACGCCGTCGAAGAACATCCGTCCGTTGGAGAGCGACCCGTCGGCGGCGACGTCGAACACCTTGATGTGCGCGCGCGGCGTGTCGTTGATGTAGAGCAGCGACTCGTCCGGCGAGAAGCAGAGCCCGTTCGGCATGTCGAACTCGTCCTGCGCGACGGCCAGCTCGAGCTCGTCCTGCCCGCCGCCGGGCGGGATGCGGAACACGCCCTGCCAGCCGAGCTCGCGCGCGCGCTCGATGCCGAACCCCGGGAAGCGGCCGTACCACGGGTCGGAGAAGTAGATCGTCCCGTCCGAGCGGACGGTGACGTCGTTGGGGCTGTTCAGGTACTTGCCCTCGTAGTGGAAGGCGAGCGTCTCCCGCACCCCGTCACGGCGCTCGCGGACGAGCGAGCTCGTCACGTGCTCGCAGACGAGCAGGTCGAGGTTCGCCTCGAGCGTCATCCCGTTGCACTTGAACGAGGGCCGGCGCACCTCGGTCACCTGACCGTCGAGCGTGACCTTGCGGCGCACGTCGCCGGGCATGTCGGAGAAGTAGAGGACCTGCTCGGCGGGGTGCCAGATCGGCCCCTCGGTGAAGGTGAAGCCCGTCGCCAGCTGCTCGACCGCCGACCCCTCCTCGACCAGCTCGAAGATCGCGTCCGACTTCGCGTCGATACCCGACACGGCGTTCTCTCCTTTCGTCTGCGTCGTCTCGGGCGACTCTACTTTGTTCGCGAGCGGGAATTCGCAGGAGCGAATTCCCGCCGCTCGGATCCCCGCCTGCGGCGGGGCACACCCCTAAAGGCGCCCGCATGTCGCGGTCGCAACACCTCGCGATTCCGCGCGCCGCGAGTACGCTCCGCGCCATGCCCGACGCCGACACCGTCGTCTTCATCCCGGCCTGGAACGAGGAGCGCGCGCTCCCGGGCGTGCTCGACGAGCTGCGCGCCGGGCTCCCGGACGCGGACGTCCTCGTGATCGACGACGGCTCGACCGACGCGACGGCGGAGGTCGCGGCCGCGGACGGCGCGATCGTCGTCTCGTTCGGCGAGAACCGCGGCCTTCGCGCGGGGATCGCCGCCGGGTATCGCGAGGCGCACGAGCGGGGCTACGCCTACTGCGGCCGGGTCGACGCGGACGGCCAGCATCCCGTCGACGAGCTGCGGACGGCTGCTCGAGCTCGTCCGCTCGGACGACTGCGACGTCGCCGTCGGCTCGCGCTTCGCCGAGGGCGAGGGGTACGACGCCGACCGCTACGAGCCCTCACCCGCACGCGACGCTTCGGGATCGGGCTGCTGCAGAAGGCGATGCACGTCCGGCTCGGCCGCCCGTTCCACGACCCGACGAGCGGGATGGCCGCCGTCAACCGGGAGGCGATGCCGGTGATGGCCCGCCCGTACGCGAGCGGCGCGCCGGAGGTCGAGGCGCTGCTCGCGGCTGAAGCGGGCCGGGCTCGGGTCGACGAGGTCGCCGTCCACATGCGCGAGCGCGAGCACGGCGAGTCGAAGCTCCAGGGCAAGAAGGCCGTCAAGCTCGTGCTGACGGTCGTCGGCACGCTGCTCTTCTTCCGCTGGCTGCGGCACCGTCGGTCGTGACGGCGACGCGGGTCGTCGTCGTGCTCGGCTACTCGACGGCGACGGCGCACGAGCTCCACCCCATCTGCGCCGCGCGGCTCGAGCGCGCGGCGGAGGTGGCCACCGCGGACGACGTCGTCGTCCTGTCGGGCTGGGCGCGCACGTACCGGCGCGGCATCTCCGAGGCCGAGCTGATGCGCGCAGCCTGGCGCGGCGACGCCCGCGAGGTGGTGGTCGACCCGGACGCGCGCACCACCGTCGAGAACATGGCGAACGCGCTCAACGACGTCCTCCGCGTCGGCGCGCGCGAGGTCGTCGTCGTGACGTCGTCGTGGCATGCGCCGCGCGCGAAGGCCGCGCTGCGCTGGCTCCTGCTCCACACCGGCGATCGAGGTGCGCTCGGCCTCGCCGCCCGGAAGGTCGCGACGCGCCTCGCTCCGCGAGCTCGCGCTGTGGCCGCTCCTGCCGTTCCAGCTCTGGGTCGTCGGGCGGAAGAGCTGGCGCCGTGATGCAGGGTCCGGCTTGAGGTCGGACACCTCAACGCTCCGGGCGCTCGGACGGGGCTTACCCGACCTCGACGTGGATCCGCTGCTTCGCGTCGCGGAGCGGTCCGCCCGGGCGCTGGGCGCGCACGGCGAGCACCTCGGCGAGGATCGAGAGCGCCGTCTCCGACTGCGTGTCCGCGCCGATGTCGAGGCCGCACGGGCCCTGGATGCGCGCGAGCTTCTCCTCGGCGACGCCGGCCTCGAGCAGTCGCTCGCGACGACGCTCCTGGTTGCGGCGCGAGCCGAGCGCGCCGATGTAGAACGCCTCGGTGTCGAGCGCCGCGATCAGCGCGGGCTCGTCGAACTTGTCGTCGTGGGTGAGCACGACGATCGCCGTCTGGTGGTCCGGTGCGATCTCGGCGATCGCCTCGTCCGGCCACTTGGGGATCAGCTGGTCCGCGGAGGGAATCCGCTCGGACGTCAGGAACGTCGCGCGCGCGTCGGCGACGATCGCCGTCCAGCCGAGCAGCTTCGCACCGCGCGCGAGCGCCTCCGCGGTGTCGACCGCCCCGTAGACGAAGAGGCGCGGCGGCGGGCCGTACCACTCGGCGAACACCTTGGCGCCGTCGGCCTCGACGATCCGGTTGCGCCCGCGGCGGATGAGCTCGTCGAACTGCGCGAGCGCCTCGTCCGGGACGCCGTCGCCGATCGTCTCGCCGCCCTCGACCACGAGCGCCTTCGAGCCGACTCCGTCGCCCTCGACCACGGTGAAGAGCACGGCGCGGCCGCCGCTCTCCCCCAGCTCGGCGAGCCGCGAGACGAGCTTCACTCGACCGCCTCCACGAAGACGTCGATCTCGCCCCCGCAGGGCAGGCCGACGCTCCAGGCCACGTCGTCGGTGATGCCGTAGCTGAGCAGCTTCGGCTCGCCCGTCCGCATCACCTCCATCGCGTTCTCGTAGACGTCGGTCTCGACGCAGCCGCCGGAGACGGAGCCGCACATCTTCCCGGACTCCGACACTGCGAGGCTCGTGCCGACGGGCCGCGGCGCCGACCTGCGCGTTGCCACCACGGTCGCCACGACCACCTTCTCGCCGGCTTCGCGCCAGGACTCGACCTCGGGCAGGATCTCCTTCACGCTGCGTGCCTCCTTTCGATGCCGGCGAGCACGGCCGCCAGCTCCTCGAGACTCCTCAGATTATGGCCGGGCAGGAACCGGTCGACATATGGCAGCGCCGCGCGCATGCCGCCGGCGAGCGGCTGATACTGCGGATTGCCCTTGAGCGGGTTCACCCAGACGATCGCGTACGCGGCGCGTGCGAGCTTCGCCATCTCGCGCCCGACGAGCTCCGGGTCCTCGCGCTCCCAGCCGTCGGAGACGATGAGGACGATCGCGCCGCGGGAGAGCGCACGCCTGCCGTACACCTCGTTGAACTCGCGGAGCGATGCCCCGATCCGCGTCCCGCTGCCCCAGTCGACGACCGCCTCGGTGCACCGCGCGAGCGCGGCGTCCGGATCGCGCGTCGCGAGGTCGGGGGTCAGCCGCGAGAGCCGCGTCCCGAACGCGAACGCCTCGACGCCGCGGCCTGTCCCGACGACGGCATGGAGGAAGAGGAGCAGCGCCCGCGCGTAGCTGTCCATCGAGCCCGAGACGTCGCAGAGCACGACGAGCTTTCGCGGCACGTGCTTCCTCGCCCTGAACGGCCGGTCGAGCGGATCGCCGCCCGCGCGCAGCGAGCGGCGGATCATGCGGCGGACGTCGAGCCGGTCGCCGCGCGAGTCCGGCGTTCGCCGCCGCGAGTGCCGTTCGGGGCGCGTGCGCGCGATCCGGCGGATCAGCTCGCGCAGCCGCCGCAGCTCGTCGCCGGTCAGCTCGGCGAAGTCCTTGTCGCGCAGAAGCTCCTGGCCGGAGGCGCCGAGCTCGAGCGGATCGCTCTGCTCTCCGTCCTCCTCCGCCTCGCGCGAGCGCAGCCGGTCGGACTGCGCGCCGACACGCGTCTCGGTCGTCGCCGCCGACCGCGTGCGCGCGGGCGGGAGGACCGGCGCGCGGAGGAACCACGCGCTGAAGGCGCGATCGAACAGATCCAGCTCGTCGTGCCGGGAGACGAGCGTCTGGCGGAGCGAGAAGTAGACGTCCTCCTGGCGCTCGAGATCGACGGAGTCGAGTGCCCGCAGCGCGTCGGCGACCCGGCCCGGGCCGATCTCGAGTCCTGCCTCGTGCAGCACACGGCCGAACGTGACGACATGCCCCAGGATGGCGTCGCCGGCAGCCACCGCGGCCTATCCCGTCGCTGCCGCGGCCCGCGCCGCCTCGACCAGTCGCGAGAGGGTCTCGTCCTGAACGGCGTCGACGTCCTCGCGGTACTTGAGCACCGAGCCGAGCGTCTGCTGCACGACCTCGGCGTCGATCTCCTTCCGGCCGAGCGCATTGAGCGCCATCGCCCAGTCGATCGTCTCCGCGACGCCCGGCGGCTTCGCGAGATCGAGCCCTCGGAGCTCGCGCACGAACGCAGCCGCCTCTGCCGCGAGCCGCTCCGGAACGCCGGGAACGCGCAGGCGCACGATGGCGATCTCGCGGTCGATCGACGGATGGCCGATCCAGTGGAACAGCGCCCGGCGCTTGAGCGCGTCGTGGAGCTCTCTCGTGCGGTTCGAGGTGAGGATCACCGCCGGCCGTCGTCGCGCGGCGATCGTGCCGAGCTCCGGAATCGTGATCTGGAAGTCCGACAGCACCTCGAGCAGGAAGGCCTCGAACTCCTCGTCGGCGCGGTCGATCTCGTCGATCAGCAGCACGACCGGCTCGTCGCTGTCGATCGCCTCGAGCAGCGGGCGCCGGATCAGGTACTCCGGGCCGAAGAGGTCCTCCTCCCGCAGCGTGCCCTCCTGGGCCGCGCGGATGTGCAGCAGCTGGCGCGGGTAGTTCCACTCGTACACCGCATGCGCGACGTCGAGCCCCTCGTAGCACTGCAGCCGGATCAGCCGGGCGTCGAGGACGGACGCGAGCGCCTTCGCCGCCTCCGTCTTCCCCACCCCGGCCTCGCCCTCGAGCAGCACCGGCTTCGAGAGTGCGAGCGCGAGGTAGAGCGCCGTCGAGAGCCCGCGATCGGGCAGGTAGTCGGCCGCGCGGAGCGCGTCCTCGAGCTCGTCGATGCTCTGGAACCCCACACCCGGAGCGTACCGGGGACGTGCCGTCAGGCAGCGTCGCGCTCGAGCAGCTCGGTGGCGAGCGACACGGACCGGTCGAGCGACCCGTTTCCGACGAGCTCGGTGAAGGCGTCCGACGGATCGATCAGCTGGTCGACGCACACCTCGAGGATCCGCAGCGCGACGAAGGTGCGGGCATCGAGCTCGACGCCCGCCTGACGCAGCGCGATGCCGACGTGGAACGCCTCGCGGGCGAGGGCGTGCTCCATCGACGCGAGCGCAAACCCTGCGGCGAGCTCTCGCTCCTGCCGCGCGCGCAGCTCGTCGGCCGACTCCGGCCGCATGTCTCCAGACCCCATCACGTCGTCCTCCACCGAATGAGACGACGAAACGGGCGATCGGTGAGTCGCAGACGGCGTACGATCGTCGCATGCGGCGAGGCGGTCATTGAGTACGACCGGTGTCTCCAGCTCCACGCTGGCGGGCGTCCCGCTCCTCGCCGGCGCGGACGCGGAGGCGCTCGAGGCCCTCGCGGCCGACGCCCACCCCCGCCGCGTGCTCGCCGGCGAGTGGCTCATCCGCGAAGGGGACGACGCCGAGGACCTCTATGTCGTCCTGCGCGGGCGCCTACGGGCCGTGGCCGGCGTCGACGCGGACAGGCGGACGCTACGTGTCCTCGGGCCCGGGGCGGCAATCGGCGAGCTCGCGCTGCTCACCGGCTCCTTGCGGTCGGCGTCCGTCCAGGCGGTCCGCGACTCGACCCTCCTGCAGCTCGGCCGCGGGCGGTTCGTCGAGCTGATGGAGCGTGATCCGCGCTTCGCCGCCGCGGTCGCGCGCGAGCTGGCGGCGCAACTGCAGCTGAGCGGCGGCCTTGCCGCACCCCCCACCCGGCCGGCGCTCATCGCCCTGCGACGGCTCGACCCCGGCGTCCCACTCGGAGCCGTGGCCTCGTCGCTGGCGCGCGCGCTCTCGGAGTACGGCTCCGTGGAGGTGCTGGAGGCGGACGCCGCCGGCACGAGCGCCGTCGAGCGCGCCGAGGACGAGAACGCGCACGTGCTCCTCGTCGACGAGGCGGGCGCCGGCGTCTGGAGCGACCTCTGCGCGCGCCAGGCCGACCGCACGCTGCTGGTCGCGACGGCGGAGAGCCCGCCGCCGGGCGAGGCTTCCCCCGACGCCGACCTCGTCGTCCTCGGCCCGTCGTCGGGCGGAGCGCTCCGCGCGCTGCTCGACGCCGTCCGGCCACGCGCCCACCACCGGCTCGCGTCGACCGAGCCGAGCGACCCGGGCGCCGGGCGCCTCGCGCGCCGACTCGTCGGCCGTGCGCTCGGGGTCGTCCTCTCCGGCGGCGGCGCGCGCGGCTTCGCTCACATCGGAGCGCTCGCCGAGCTCGAGGCCGACGGGATCGACGTCGACCGCTACGGCGGCTGCTCGATGGGCTCGTTCATCGCGGCGATGGCCGCCGCCGGGTGGAGCGCGCGCGACATCCGCGACCGCTGCCACGAGGAGCTCGTGCGGCACTCGCCGTTCAACGACTACACGCTCCCACGGGTCGCGCTGATCCGCTCCCGCAAGGCGGCGCGGATGTTCGACCGCCTGTTCGGGGAGCTGACGATCGAGGAGCTCGCGAAGCCGCTCTTCACGGTCAGCGCCGACCTGCTCTCGAGCAGGCTCGTCGTCCACCGCCGCGGGAGCCTCACCGAGGCGGTCGGAGCGAGCATGTCGATCCCGGGGCTCGTGCCGCCGCTCTCGCGCAGCGGGCGCCTGCTCGTCGACGGCGGCGTGCTGAACAACCTGCCGATCGACGCGATGGCCGACTCGGGGGAGGGTCCGATCGTGGCCGTCGACGTCGTCCGCAGGCTCGAGGCGTCCGCCGTGGACGAGCCGGCGCTGCCCTCGATCATGGAGACGCTGTCGCGCGCGACCGTGCTCGGGAGCGTCGAGCGGGCGGAGCGGAACCGCGAGCTGGCGCTGCTCGTGATCACGCCGGAGACGCAGGACATCCCGCTGCGCGACTTCCGCGCCCTCGACCGCGCCGTCGAGGCCGGCCGAGCGGCGGCGCGGGACGCGCTCGACGGGGGCGCCCGGGAGGAGATCCTCGCTGCCGTGACCGCGCCGGTCGGCTGACGCGCTCGTGTAAGACTCGGCTCGAGGACTCACGACGACGGAAGGGGACAGCAGGCATGCCGATGATCGAGGTGAAGCTCTACGACAGGCGGGTCACGGAGGAGTCCGTCCCGAAGATGATCGAGGCGCTGACACAGGCGCTCGCCGAGACGTCGGGCGCCGACCCGGCGCACATCCAGGTCGTGATCCAGGGCGTCGACCCCAGGCACTGGGGCATCGCCGGCAAGCAGCAGGCCTGACCAGGCTAGGCGAGAACCGATAATCGATTGTCCGCGAGGCGGCCGCGTTAGACTCGCGGCGCTGACCAACGACCGAAGGAAGGTCCATGACGCAAGCCACTGAGGTCCTGTTCCCGACCTCGGCCGACGAGGCCGTCGCGCAGTTCGGCGACGGGTCGGGCGTGACCGTGGTCGGGGGCGGGACGATCGTCATGCCGGAGATCACCTACGGGCGCCTGGCGCCGACGAAGGCTCTCGTGCTCTCGCGCGCGGGACTCGACACGCTCGATGTCTCGGGCACCACCGTGACGCTGGGCGCCGGGCTGCCGGTCGAGCGCCTCGCGGCGCTGGCGCAGGACGTGAAGGCACTCGCAGAGTGCGCGCTCAACGTCGCCGACTACGAGATCCGCCGCCAGGCGACGGTCGGCGGCAACCTGTGCGCGGGGGAGGGACAGGATGCCCCTCGCGGCGACCTCCAGGGCCCGTTGCTCGCGCTCGACGCGCGGGCGCGCTCGGTCGGCGCCGACGGCGAGTCGACGGAGCCGCTCGAGGACTTCCTCGGCCGCCGCGCCGGCCGGCTTCTGCTCGACGTCACCTTCGAGAAGCCGGCCGCTTCGGCGTTCGCCGCGATCGAATACCCGCACACCCACGAGTTCACGGTGCTCGCCGTGACCGGCGTCCGGACGACGGGCAGCGAGACGCGCCTTGCGGCAACCGGGCTCGCCGGGTTCGGAACGCGCCTTCGCTCGGCGGAGGCGGCCGCCTCCGATCCCGAGGCGGCGGGGGCCGCCGCCGTCGGGGACGTCAGCCTCGGCGACGACGCGCTGGCATCGGCCTGGTACCGCGAGCGGACGCTCCCGGTGCTCGTCCGTCGTGTCCTCAGCGAGCTCGAGGAGGCTGCATGAACCTCACGGTCAACGGGACGACGCACGGCGTCGAGAGCGGGCCGCTCGCGACGCTCCTCGACGTGCTCCGCGAGGAGCTCGGCGTGACGAGCCCGAAGGCGGGCTGCGAGCAGGGCGGCTGCGGCGCCTGCACCGTGCTCGTCGACGGCGAGCCGCAGCGTGCCTGCCTGACGCCGGTCGGCACCCTCGAGGGCGCGAGCGTGATGACGGTGGAGGGCCTCGGCGCGCCCGAGTCGCTCTCCCCGCTCCAGCAGGCCTTCACGCACCACTACGCCGCCCAGTGCGGCTTCTGCACCTCCGGGATGATGCTCGCCGCGGAGGCGTACCTGAAGCGCGGCGGCACGGATGACCGCGAGGCGATCCAGGAGGCGCTCGCCGGCCACGTCTGCCGCTGCACCGGCTACGTGAAGATCATCGACGCGGTGGCCGCGGTCGCCCGCGGCGACTCGTTCGACATGACGGTGACCGCCCCGAGCCCGGGGATGACGAACCTCGGAGGTGTCTCATGAAGGCGGTCGGCGCACGGCTCCCGCGCTACGACGGGATCGAGCACGTCACCGGGCGGACGACCTACGTCGACGACGTGCGCGTGCCCGGCATGCTCTGGGCGAAGGCGCTCCGCTCGCCGCTGCACAGCGCGACGATCACGTCCTTCGACGCGTCGAAGGCGGAGGCCCTGCCCGGCGTCCACGCGGTGATCACCCACGCGGACGTGCCCCTGCTCGAGTACGGGCACCTCTCGGCGCTGGGCATCCCGGCCGACGAGCCGCTCCTCGCGAAGGACGAGGTTCGCTACAAGGGTCAGCCGATCGCCGTCGTGGCTGCGGAGGACGAGGAGACGGCGATGGCGGCCGTCGAGGCGATCGCCATCGAGTACGAGGAGCGGACACCGCTCTTCGATATTCGCAAGGCGTTCGACAGCGACGCCCCAAAGGTGCACCAGTGGGGCAACTGGTACCCGCACTTCGAAGGCGAGATGGACCGACGCCAGATCCGCAAGGGATCGGTCGAGGACGCGTTCGACAAGGCGGACACGATCGTCCAGGGCGTGTACCGGCCGGCCGCGATCGAGCACGTGCCGCTCGAGACGCAGGTCGCGCTCGTCGTGCCCGAGGCGAGCGGGCGCCTCACGATCTACTCGTGCACGCAGGCGCTGTACTTCTCGATGGGCGTCGTCGCGGCGCACCTGCAGGTGCCGCTCAACAAGCTGAAGGTCGTCGGCGGGACGGTCGGCGGCGGCTTCGGCGGCAAGGTCGACACCGCGAGCGAGACGATGTGCGCGCTCCTCGCGCAGAAGTCGGGCCGCCCCGTGAAGTGGCGCTGGACGCGCGAGGAGGAGTTCCTCTGCTCGTCGACCCGGGCGCCGTGGCACATGGAGATCGCGGACGCCGTGACGAAGGACGGCTGGATCCTCGGTCGCAAGATGCTGACGCTGCACGACTCGGGCGCCTACGCGCGCTTCTCGCCCTACGGGCTCACGAAGCACGCCTTCCACCACACGGGCGCCTACACGATCCCGAACCTGGACTTCGACGGCTACGTCGTGTTCACGAACAGAGTGCCGACGACCGCCATGCGCGGGTTCGGCGTCACGTCCGTCTCGTTCGCGACGGAGACCCACATGAGCCGGATCGCGGACGTGCTCGGCCTCGACCCGTACGAGGTGCGGCTCAAGAACGCGAACCGGATCGGCGACACGTCGCCGAACCGCATCGTGTACACCGACCCGTCGACCGTGTCGGTCGTCAAGGCGCTCGCGGGCGGGATGGACGTCGAGCTCCAGCCGGACTACGCAGCGATGACCCGTGACCCGCGCGAGGGCGACCTGCTCCCCGAGCACCTCGTCTCGCAGATCGCGAACCCGGAGGACCACTGATGGCCAAGCGCGCAGGCCGCGGGATCGCGGCGATCGAGTACCCGACGGGGATGAACCAGAACGGCGACCCGTCGCAGGCATGGATCAAGGTGAAGCCCGACGGGCGGATCGACGTCTTCGCGGGCACGTCCGACATCGGCAACGGGTCGAAGACGATCCAGTCGCAGATCGTCGCGGAGACGATCGGCGTCCCGTACGACTGGATCACGTACGACAACTCGAACACCGACTCGTCGCCCGTCTGCACCGGCACGTTCGCGTCGCGCGCGACGTTCGTCGCGGGCAAGGCGGTCGAGAAGGCAGCCGAGCGCGTCCGGGAGCGGATTCTCGACATCGCGGGCAAGGAGCTCGAGATCGACCCGTCCGACCTCGAGATCGTGGACGGCGAGGTGCTGGCGAAAGGAGCGCCGCAGAAGAAGATCGCCGTGCCCGACGTCGCCGCCGCGGCAACGTGGACGTACGGCGAGCTGATCACGGGCGCCGGCGCCCAGCTCAAGGACTTCGCCTCCATCGTCGACCCCGAGACGGGCCAGGTCGACCTTCCGCCCCACTCCGCGATCTCGTACGCCGCATGCGCGGCCGAGGTCGAGGTCGACGACGAGACCGGCGTCGTCCGGGTGACGCGGCTCGTCCAGGTCTACGACGTCGGTCGCGCGATCAACCCGACTCTCGTCGAGGGCCAGATCGAGGGCGGCGCCGTCCAGGGCCTCGGGCTCGGCGTGCTCGAGAACTGCTACCCGTACTACCCCTCGGTCGAGCACCGCGGCGGCCAGTTCGGCTCGTACCTCGCCCCGGGGTTCGAGGACCTGCCGCAGATCGACACGATCATCATCGAGAACCCCTCCGCCGACGGCCCGTACGGCGCGAAGGGAATCGGCGAGATGGCGAACAACGCGCAGCCCCCCGCCATCGCCGCGGCCGTCTACGACGCGGTCGGCGTGTGGGTGACGGAGCTGCCGATCACGCCCGAGAAGGTGCTCCGTGCGCTCGACGCGAGGGCCGAGCCGACGCGCACCGGGAAGACGGTCGTGTTCGACGCAGAGCTCTCCGTCAATGCCGTCGCGCAGGGCGGGATCGCCTTCGAGGTCCCGGCGTAGCCGGCGTGGCGGATTCGCCCTTCGAGACGTTCGACGGCCGTGAGCCCCACCCCCTCTTCCCGGGCGTGGGGCTCAAGGCCGTCGCCGGCGACCAGGTGTTCCTCGGGCACGTCACGTACGCGCCGGGGACGACCGTCGCGCGCCACAGCCACGAGCACACCGAGCAGGTGATGCTCATCCTCGACGGCTCCGTGACGATGACGATCGGCGATCGGACGCAGGAGATGCGCGCGGGCGACGTCTGTGTCGTCAACCGCGGCGTCGAGCACGAGCTCCACTCGGCGGACGGCGTCACCTTTATCGAGGCGCTCGGGCCCGTGCCGCTCGACCACATCCCGGATCCGCAGCGAGACCTCGTCCTCGGCGACCTCGGGGGCAGCATGCACGTCCCTCGCTAGATGGCAACGTTCGCCCTCGTCCACGGCTCCTGGCACGGCGCCTGGTGCTGGGAGCGGCTCGAGTCCGAGCTCGCCGCGCGCGGTCATCGTGCGATCGCGATCGACCTGCCGATCGAGGACCCGGACGCTGGCCTCGGCCGACACGCCGAGCTCGTCGCCGAGGCGCTCCTCGGGGTCGACGACGACGTGATCCTCGTCGGTCACTCGATGGCGGGCTCGACGATCCCCCTCGTCGCCCGTCACCGGCCTCTTCGGCACCTCGTCTTCCTCGCTGCGCTCGTACCGGAGCCGGGGAGAAGCGTCACCGACCGCTACACGACGGAGGACGTCTACGTGCCCGGCTTTGTCGGGAACACGCTGCTGCGTGACGACGGAGCCTCGTACTGGCCCGACCCGGAGGCGGCAGTGCGGTGCTTCTACCACGACTGCACCGCCGCGGACGCGGCGTGGGCCGTCTCCAGGCTGCGCCCCCAGTCCGCCGCCCCGCGGCTGGAGTCATGGCCCCTCGACGCGCTGCCGGACGTCGACCGCACCTCGATCGTCTGTCGCGACGAGCGCGTCATCGCGCCGGCGTGGTCGCGGACGATGTCGCGCGACCTCCTCGGGGTCGAGCCGATCGAGCTCGACGGCGGTCACTCCCCTTTCCTCTCACGACCCGCTGAGCTGGCCGACATCCTCGTCCGCCTGGGGTAACCGACCGCGCTCCGCCCGGCTCCGGGCAGGGCTACCGTAGGGAAACCGTGACCCCGCTCGTTGCGACAGCGACGGACGACCTCTGGAAGGCGTGGTCGCTCGACCCGCTCGTGCTCGCGGGCGCGGTCGTCGCGGTCGCGTTCTTCGCGCAGGGCTGGCGGCGCCTGCGCCGCCGTCGGCCCGAGCTGGCGCCGTGGTCGCGCTGGCCCCTGTTCCTCGCGGGCGTCGCGCTCGTGGTGCTCGGGATCGTCTCACCGCTCGACGCGATCGCCGAGGAGTACCTGCAGTCGGCGCACATGCTCCAGCACGTTCTGATCGCCGACCTCGGAGTCGCACTTGCGCTCGTCGCCGTGCGCGGACCGCTCTCGATGTTCTTCCTTCCCCGCGACCTGCTCGCGCCGCTGGCGCGCCGGCAGGCGCTGCGCCGCGGCCTCTCCTTCCTCCTCCGGCCGCGCGTCGCGGTGACGCTGTGGCTCGGCGTCCTCGTCGCATGGCATCTGCCCGTCCTGTACGACGCGGCGCTCCGGCATTCCCTGGTGCACCGGCTCGAGCACCTCTCGCTCGTGGCCGTGGGCGCGCTGGTCTGGACGCTGATCGTCGACCCTGCCGGCCACGGGCGCCTCAGCGTCAACGGGCGCATCGGGCTCGCGGCGCTGATGCTCTGGATCGGCCAGATGCTCGCCTACGTGTTCGTCTTCTCCTTCCACCCGTACTACGACGTCTACGCGGAGCAGCCGGAGCGGCTGTTCGGGCTTTCCCCGCTCATGGACCAGAAGCTCGCCGGCGTCGTGATGATGGTCGAGCAGGCGCTCACGCTCGGCACCGCGCTCGTCCTGCTCCTGCTGGCGGCCCGTCGCGCGCGCGACGCAACCGGACAGCGCGCGGCACCAGAGCCGGTCTGATGACCTCGCCCTGGTCGTTCACGTTCGAGCCGCTCTTCGTGGTGCTCGGAGCCGTTGCCGTCGTGCTCTACGTCCGCGCGTGGCACCGAGAGCCCGGGCCGGCGTGGCGGGCCTGGTGCTTCGGCGCCGGCGTCGCGCTCGTCGTGCTGGCTCTGAACTCGCCGCTCGGGACGATCGCGATCGAGTACCTCGTCCTCTTCCACCTGCTCCAGAACGTGATGGTCTCCGACTGGGCGCCGCCGCTCCTCCTGATCGGCCTGACCCCCGCGATGCGCGCGGGGATCGCGGCCCGCGGCGGAGCCTGGTTCACCTGGGTCACGCGGCCGCAGGTGGCGCTGCCGACCTGGCTCGCCGGCTGGTACGTCGTGCACCTCGGGGCGGTGTACGACGCGCTCGTGCGCAACCCGCTCCTGCTCGCGGTCGAGCACGCGTTCCTGATCGCGATCGGGCTGCTCCTCTGGTGGCCCGTGCTCTGCGACGTCCCTCGCCGGGTCCCGACCCTCGGCCGGATCGGCTACGTGCTGGCGGCGTTCGTCGGCTCCGCGTTCCTCGGTCTGGCATTGACGTTCTCGCCGCCGCTCTACGACTACTACGCGTCGCGCCCCGAGCGGCTCTGGGGGATCTCGGCCGAGCAGGACCAGAACCTCGGCGGCATCCTCATGTCGACCGAGCAGGCGCTCGTCTTCTTCGCGGCTATCGTGTGGCTCCTCGTGATGCTGTTCCGCGAGGAGGCCGAGGCGGAGGAGCGATTGGCGGCGGAGCAGCGCGCCGCGGGGCTGCGGGAGCACTGAACGCGATGACGGCGCTCGAGACCGACCCGGCCACGATCGAGCACTGGAAGGCGGCCCGCCAGGAGGAGCTCGACGCGGAGGCGATCTACCGGGCGCTCGCGGCCGCGCAGACGACGCCGGAGAGAGCGGACCTGCTCGCCGGGATCGCCGACGACGAGCGGCGGCATGCCGAGCACTGGGAGGAGCTCCTCCGCGCGGCGGGCGTCGACTCCGGCCCGGCCCGCCCGGGCCAGCGAGCGCGCGTTCTCTGCCGGCTCGCCGGGGACTTCGGCGACACCGTGGTCGTGCCGATCATGCGCGATCGGGAGGCCCTCTCCACCGAGGCGTACATGGACGACTCCGGCGCCTTCGCGGCCGACGAGGAGCGCCACGCGCGCGCTCTGGCGACGCTCGTGGGAGACACGCGGGGTGAGCCGATCGGCCGTGCGCTCGCCCGCCTGCAGCGCGGCCGTGCCGCCGGGGGCAATGCCCTGCGCGCGGCCGTGCTCGGCGTGAACGACGGCCTGGTCTCCAACGCCAGCCTCGTGATGGGCGTCGCCGGCGCAGGTGTCGCCTCGAAGGACATCCTCGTCACGGGCGTCGCCGGGTTGATCGCGGGCGCGTGCTCGATGGCGATGGGCGAGTGGATCTCCGTGCAGTCGAGCCGCGAGCTGAGCGCCAGGGAGCTGGCGGTCGAGCAGCGGCACATCGTGACCGAGTCGGAGGTCGAGCAGGCGGAGCTGGCGCTCGTCTACGAGCAGAAGGGCCTCCACCCGAGTGAGGCAAGGAAGGTCGCGGAACGGCTCTCGGCCGACCCTGAGACCGCGCTCGACATCCACGCGCGCGAGGAGCTCGGCATCGACCCGGACGAGCTGGGCGGCTCGCCATGGGTCGCGGCGGGGATGTCGTTCGCGCTCTTCGTGGTCGGCGCGATCCTGCCGATCGTGCCGTTCGTCTTCCTCTCGGGGCACACGGCGGTCGCGACGGCGCTGGCGCTGTCGGCGCTCGGGCTGTTCGGGATCGGCGCCGCGATCACGCTCCTCACGGGGCGGAGCGTGCTCGTGTCCGGCTCCCGGCAGCTCGCGTTCGGAGCGGCAGCGTTCGCCGTGACCTACGGGGTCGGCGCGTTGTTCGGCACCGCGATCGGCTGAGGGACGAGGAGCTCGAGTTCGACCGGCTCCGCGCCGGGCACGACGGCCCTCGCCTCCTGCGCGTGGAGCAGCGTCGTCCTGACGATCAGCTTCGCCCGCGCGAAGTTGTCGAGCTCCGTCGGGACCGGCCCGACACGCCGCCCGAGCGCATACCCGGCGGCGTTGCGCCCCATCGCGCGGTAGCTGTCGAGCGTGTAGAGGGGGCTCATCCCGAAGAGCTCGAGGTTGTCGAGCGGCTGGAGATCGGCCCGGTGGATCACGGCGGTCCCCTTCGACTGGAGCCCGAGCGCGACGCCCGAGCCGGAGAGCACGGCGCCGTCGTGGCCGATGAAGGCGACGTCCGCGGCCCGCAGGATCCGCACGACCCGCGGCGACCCGCCCGCCTCGCGCACGCCGTCGGCGACCGCCGCCAGCACGTCGTCGTGCGGCAGCCCCGCGATCGTCTCTCGCAGGCCGTCTGCGAACGCGGGACCGACGGCGATCACGACCTCGGCGGGATCGTTCCCGGCCACGGCCGGGCCGGACTCCTCCACGATCGCGGCCGCGTCCGCGACGTCGGCTCCCAGGCTCCGCGGGTCGACGACGTGCGGCAACGACTGCAGCAGCGCCCAGCGCTCTCCCTCGAGCCGGTAGCCCGTTCCCGGCCCGAGGTAGAGATTGGGGTCGTTGACGGCCGACCGGACGAGCCCGTCGGGCTCGATCACCGCGGAGGTCTGGAGGTAGTCCGCCGCGATGCGCTGGCGCAGCATCCCGACGACCGCCTCGGCGACGTCCACGAAGCCCTGCCGGTCGAGCGCGAGCGCCACGTCGAGCGCCGAGACCCCACGGGCGAGCAGCGCGTCGGCGGCCTCGACGTCGGCGGCGCGGTCGCGGTCGGGCATGTCGACGCTGCCGTGGGCCAGCGTCGCGGCCTCGACCTCGGCGTCGCTCACGGCGGGCAGGCCGAGCTCCGCGAAGACCGCCTGCACCGCCCGCGCGGCACGCTCGCGCACGCGGAGCGCCTCTTGCTCCTCGACCGGCTCGATGCCGCCGTCGACCTGCCAGTCGCGCTGCATCGTCAGCCACTCGTCGAGGTCGTCCGCGTCGTAGTTCCCACCGCCGAACGTGTTGTCGCGCCGGCCCATGATCGAGTAGCCCGAGGTGACGAAGTCGGTGCCGGGAAGGAACTGGCCCATGAGCTTCGCGGTCTTGCGGATCGGCGAGTGCGAGGCGATCGCGTCGTTCCCCGACGCGACCTCGAGGTCGAGCCACGCCGCGAGGACGTTCTCCGCGAGGATCGCACGCGTGCCGCCCGGCACGGCGAGGACGAGGGCGACGCACGAGATCGAGCCGTTCTGCACACCCTGCGCGCCGGCGGCACGGACGACCGAGACGCAGCGGGCCTCGAGGTAGAGCATCGACAGCCCCTGCGCATGACCCATCAGCGCCTCGGAGCCCGTCCCCGAGGTGAAGCGCACCTTCACCCCGCGCGATGCGTACGCCGAGGCGAGGAACGCCTTCGACCACGGCGTGTCGTCCCCGTCGGCGAAGACCGGCTCGGTGCCGTACACCGACAGGGTCTCGGCGTAGGTGACGAGGCCGCGGATCGCGAGCTCGAGGTTCCGCCGCTCCTCCACCGCGCACTGCGTCATCACGCCCGGGCGCCCTGTCTGCGAGCCCACGAGGAGCGCGAGCGCGTTCAGCGGCGCGTAGCGGGCCACGCCGACCGTGGTCTCGAGCTCGTCGAAGCCGCGCCGCGCCGCCTCGGCTGCGTCGGCCGCGAGGAGCGCAGGGCTCTCCTTGAGGTTCGTGACGTGCGCCTGGTTGCCGGGGTCGCGGCGCGCACGCAGCTTCTTCAACGCCATCATCAGCTCGACGGGATCGAGCATCCCGACGACGCGCGCGAGCTTGGCGGGCGTCAGCCCGCGCGCGACGCGCACGAGCGCGTCGCGCGGGACGTCGACGTCGACGAGCATGCGCGCGAGCCGCTCGTCGGGGAGCGCCATCGCCTCCTCGGCGACCTCCAGGTCGATTCCGTACGCGACGAGGAAGCGGTCGATCACGTCGAAGTCCGCAGCGTCGCGGCCGTCGAGCCGCACGACGCGGCCGTTCTCGACGACGAGCTCCGGCTCGGGATCCGCAGGCCCGTCGGCGGCGACGAGCCCGAGCTCGGGCCACGGCTCCACGAGAAGCTCGCGCCGCAGCTCCGACGCCTCGCGTGCCGTGAAGCGCGCGCTCCGGCGCGGGTCAGGCATCCGCCGTGAGCCCTCGCGCGCGGTATGCCTCCGCCGCCTCGCGGACGAACGCCGCGTTGTGGGCGGCGCCGAGCTCGTCGAGCCGCGCCGCCCAGGCCTCGAGCTCGTCCGCCGACGAGCGGCCGGGCCGGAGCGCGGTGTAGATCGCGAGCAGCTCGTCGTCCGGGACGCGCGTCAGCTCGGCCGCGCGGTCGATCCCGTCGGCCAGCTGGACGCGCCCCGCGGCCCGCGCCACCTCCGCCTGCAGCGCGAGCGTCGCCGCGGTCGCGCGCGTGTCGTCCGGAGCGAGCGAGCCGGCGCGCGCACCCGCGAGCGTGACGTCGTCGAGCGGGAGCCCGGACGGCGTCGTGACGAGGTCCGGGCGACGCGTGCCGAGCGGGTAGTCGGTCACCGGATCGAATGCCACGACGAGAAGTTACGCTAGCCGCCGTGGCGCGGAACGAGCATCGATTCGCCGGCCGCGTCGCGCTCGTCACGGGCGGGTCGAGCGGCATCGGCGCAGCGACGGCCCGGCGGCTGCTCGACGAGGGCGCCCGCGTGGCGTCACTCGACCTCGGCGCGGATGCGCCCGCAGGGCGTGCTCGCGCTGACGGCCGACGTCTCGAACTCCGCGCAGGTGGACGCCGCCGTCGCGCGGGCCACGGAGGAGCTCGGCCCGCTCGACATCCTCGTCTGCGCCGCCGGGATCACGGGCGCGTCGCTGGCCACCGTCGACGTCACGGACGACGAGTGGCGGCGCGTGATGGCGATCGACGCCGACGGCGTCTTCTTCTGCAACCGTGCCGTCCTTCCCGGAATGGTCGAGCGCGGCTACGGGAGGATCGTCAACGTTGCGTCGATCGCGGGCAAGGAGGGCAACCCGATGGCCACGGCCTACTCGTCCGCCAAGGCGGCCGTGATCGCGATGACGAAGGCGATCGGCAAGGACGTCGCCCGCACCGGGGTGCTCGTGAACTGCATCGCCCCCGCCGTGATCGAGACCCCGATGCTCGGAGGCATGACCCAGGAGCACGTGACGTACATGGTCGAGCGCATCCCGATGGGCCGAATGGGCACGGCGGACGAGGTCGCGACGCTCGCATGCTGGCTCGCGAGCGAGGAGTGCTCGTTCTCGACCGGCGCGACGTACGACATCTCCGGGGGCCGGGCGGTCTACTGATGCGCCGCATCGTCCGCTGGGTGGACGGCGCCGGGAGGGTCTCGGTCGGCGTCGAGGTGGACAACGAGGGCCACTTCCGGAAGCTCTCCGGCCTCGAGGACCCGATGCCGTTCCTCCGCGGAGAGATGTTCTCGCCCGAGGGACGGCCCGTGACCCCGGCCGACCCCTACAGCCTCGAGCTCGGCGGCGGCCTGACGCTCATCACCCCGCTCGACCCGCCCGAGGTCTGGTGCGCCGGGGTGACGTACGAGCGGAGCCGGGACGCCCGCATGGAGGAGAGCGCCGTCAGGGACGTCTACGACCTCGTCTACGAGGCGCACCGCCCGGAGCTCTTCCTCAAGGACGCGGCCGGCCGGCGCACCGTGGGGCCCGGCGAGCCGATCGGGATCCGCGGCGACTCGACGTGGAACGTCCCCGAGCCCGAGATCGGCGTCGTCGTCGGGGAGCGCGGCCGGATCCTCGCCTACACGATCGGCAACGACGTCTCGTCACGCGAGATCGAGGGCGCCAACCCGCTCTACCTCAGCCAGGCCAAGGTGTACGCGGGGTCCTGCGCGATCGGCCCGGCGCTCTACATCCCGCCGCGCGAGCCGCAGGGCTTCCAGATCATCATGCGGATCTCGAACGAGGAAGGCGACGTGCTGTACGAGGACAAGACCTCGACCACCTACATGGTGCGCACGTTCGACGAGCTCGCCGCCTGGCTCGTCAAGGAGAACCCGGTCCCGCCCGGGTCGGTCCTCCTGACGGGCACCGGCCTCGTCCCGCCCGACTCGTTCAGCCTCGTCCCCGGCAACTGGGTCGAGATCCACGTGCCGGAGGTCGGCACGCTCGTGAACCCGGTCGCGCTGGCGACGTCACTCCTCTGAAAGGACCCGCGATGACCGAGACGCTGACCGAGACGCCTGCCCGCAACTACGTCGGCGGCGAGTGGCTCGAGGCCGGATCGGGCGAGACCTACGAGAAGCGCGACCCGTGGCGCCCCTCGACCGTCACCGGCGTGTTCCAGTCCTCGTCGGCCGACGATGCCCACGGCGCCGTCGCGGCCGCCGCCGCGGCCTTCCCCGCCTGGGCGGCGCTTCCCGCCCCGGCCCGGGCGGCCTTCTTCCACCGCACGGCGGACGCGATCGAGGCCCGCACGGAGCGGATCGCCCGCGACATGACCGCCGAGATGGGAAAGCCGCTCCGCGAGGCGCGCATGGAGGCCGCCCGCGCGGCGACGATCCTCCGCTTCTCGGCCGGCGAGGCGTGGCGGCCGGTCGGCGAGGTGTACGCCGCGTCCGTGCCGCTCCAGCGCCTCTACACCGTGCGGCGGCCCGTCGGTGTCGTCGGTCTGATCACGCCCTGGAACTTCCCGATCGCGATCCCGGTCTGGAAGCTCGCGCCCGCGCTGATCCACGGGAACACCGTCGTGCTCAAGCTCGCGCACGACGCGCCGCGCACCGGCCTCCACGTCGCCGAGTGCTTCGCCGAGGCGGGGCTCCCGGCAGGCGTCCTCAACGTGCTCACCGGCTCGGGATCGAAGGTCGGCGCGGCAATCGTGGAGAGCCCCGACGTGCGCGCGATCTCGTTCACGGGCTCGGTGGAGGTGGGCCACGGCGTCCGCGCCGCCGCGACCGCCCGCGGCTGCCGCGTGCAGCTCGAGCTCGGCGGCCAGAACCCGTTCGTCGTGATGGCCGACGCCGAGCTCGACCGCGCCGTCGAGGCCGCCTACGCGGGCGCGTTCTGGTCGGCCGGCCAGAAGTGCACCGCGACGCGGCGGATCCTCGTCCAGGAGGCCGTGTACGACGACTTCCGCGACAGGCTCCTCGCGCGCGTCGCCGCGGGCAAGGTCGGCGACCCGACCGACCCGGAGACCGAGGTGGGGCCGCTCGTCGGCGAGAGCGCGCGCGACGATGTCCTCGCCGCGATCGAGCGGGGGCGGGACGAGGGCGGCACCGTGCTGGCGGGAGGCGAGCGCGGCGACGGCGAGGGGTTCCTGGTCCCTCCGACCGTCTTCGAGGGCGTCGCCGACGACGCGCACCTCTCGTGCGAGGAGGTGTTCGGCCCGGTCACGGCGCTCTACCGGTTCGCCACCCTCGACGAGGCGATCACTCGAGCGAACGCGGTCGAGTACGGGCTGTCCGCGTCGATCTTCACGCGCGACCTCCACGCCGTGCAGCGCTTCTCGGAGGAGCTCCAGGCGGGGATCCTGCACGTCAACTCGCAGACGGCCGGCGCCGACGTGCACGTGCCGTTCGGCGGCCTCAAGGGGTCCGGCTACGGCCCGCACGAGCAGGGTCGCGCCGCGCTCGAGTTCTTCACCGACGCCGTGACCGTGTACCAGGACGCGCCTCTCGCGTGAGCGAGCGCGTCCTCGTCACCGGCGTGCTCGGCTGCCTCGGCGCCTGGGTCGCGCGCGCGGTGCTCGCAGACGGCGACGATGTCGTCGGCTACGACCTCGGCGAGAACACGGCGAGGCTCGACCTCGTGCTCGGGCAGGACGCAGCCCGCGTGACGCTCGTCCGCGGCGACATCACCGAGCTCGACGCGCTCGAGCGGGTGCTCGACGAGCACGAGATCACGCGGGTCGTCCACCTCGCGGCGCTCCAGGTCCCGTTCGTGCGCGCGAACCCGCCGCTCGGGATGCGCGTCAACGTCGCGGGCACCGTCAACGTCTTCGAGGCCGTGTCGAAGCGCCTCGACCGGATCCCCGGCGTCGCGTACGCGAGCTCGACCGCCGTGTACAGCGCATCCGACCCCTCACCCGCGCCCGAGGCGGGCGGCACCTCGCCGAGCACCCTCTACGGCGTCTCCAAGCTGGCAGACGAGGGCATGGCACGGGTCTACGCGACCGACAACGGGCTTCCGTCGATCGGCCTGCGGCCGTACGTCGTCTACGGGCCGGGCCGCGACCAGGGGATGACCTCGGGGCCGACCATGGCGATGCTCGCGGCCGCGCGAGGCGAGCCGTACGCGATCGGCTACGGGGGAACCGCGGAGTACGACTTCGCGCCCGACGTCGCCCGTGCATTCGTCATGGCCGCCGGCGCGGAGCGAGACGGAGCCGCCGTCTACAACGCGCCCGGGGCCGTGGCGTCGATGGAGGACGTCGTCGCGGCGATCCGCGCAGTCGTGCCCGAAGCCGAGCTCACCTGGTCCGGCGAGCCGCTCCCGTTCCCGCCGGAGGTCGAGGCGGCCGGCTTCGATCGTGACGTCGGCCCCTTTCCGCGCACACCGCTCGACGTCGGCGTCGCCGCGACGATCGAGCACTTCCGCGCGGCCGCGTAGCCTCGGCTAGGTTGAAGCTCCGTGAGCACCACGCGGATCGTGGATGTCGCGGCCATGCCCGGAGCGCAGGAGGCGGACGAGCGCGCCGCCGAGCTCGCGTGGCGGCTGCCGGCGGAGCTGGCGCCGCTCGCGCGGATCGCGCTCGACTACCGCTGGTCCTGGGACCCGGACGGGGCGGAGCTCTTCCGCGCGCTCGACCCGCACGCCTGGGAGCTCCATGCCCGGAACCCGGTTCGACAGCTGGCCGACCTGACGCCCCACCTGGCGGAGATGGCCGCCTCGCACGGCCCGACCCTCGAGCGGATCGCCCGCCTGCAGCACGTGCTCGAGGACGACCGCGCGCGCCCCGAGACGCCGATCGAAGGGCTCGGCGGCCCGGTCGTCTTCGTCTGCGCGGAGTTCGGCGTCCACCCGTCGCTGCCCATCTACTCCGGCGGGCTCGGCGCGCTCGCCGGCGACATCCTCAAGGCCGCGAGCGACCTCGCGCTGCCGGTGGTCGGGGTCGGCCTGCTCTACCGCAAGGGGTACTTCCAGCAGCGCGTCGACCGGACGGGGCTGCAGCACGAGTACTGGACGCAGATCATGCCCGAGCGGCTTCCGACCGTTCAGGTGCGTGACGAAGGCGGCGGCCCGCTCACGCTCTCGTTCCCCTTCTTCGGCCGCGAGGTCGCATTCCACGTCTGGCGGGCGGAGATCGGTCGTGTGCCGCTCTACCTCCTCGACGCCGAGCTCGAGGAGAACGACCCGCTCGACCGGTGGATCACCGCCCGGCTCTACGAGGGGAACCCGCTCACGCGCCTCGGCCAGTACGGGCTGCTCGGCCTGGGGACGGTGCGCGCCCTTCGGGCACTCGGGATCGAGCCCGGGGTGCTGCACTTCAACGAGGGCCATCCCGCCCTCGCCGCGCTCGAGCTGGCGGCCGAGGAGGTGGCGACAGGCGTGGCGATCGACGATGCGCTCGCAGCGGCGCGCGAACGCTGCGTGTTCACGACGCACACCCCCGTCCCGGCCGGGAACGAGACCTACGAGACGACGTCGTTCCTCGAGGCGTTCGCCGACCTGCCGCCGCGCCTGGGCATCGATCCGGGCAGATTCCTCGACCTCTGCCGCACCCATCCGGGAAGCGACGAGTGGCCGGGCATGACGCCGCTCGCGCTGCGTCTCGCGCGCCGCGCGAACGCGGTGAGCATGCGCCACGGCGAGGTCGCGCGCGAGATGTGGCGTCCGCTCTACGGCGACGCGTCGGCCGACGAGGTGCCGATCACGCACGTCACGAACGGCGTTCACCTGCCGACGTTCCTCTCGCCGCCGATGCTTGCGCTGCTCGACCGGCACCTGGGCGAGGGCTGGCTCGGCCGGGCGTCCGACCCGGAGACGTGGGCGCCCGTCGACGCGATCCCCGACGAGGAGCTCTGGGCGGCGCGCAACGATGCGCGACGCCTCCTCGTCGACTACGTGAAGGTGAAGTCCGTCCAGGACCGGCTCCTGCGGGGCGAGGATCCGGACGACGTGATGGCCGTGGCGGAGACGTTCGCCGAGGACACGCTGACGCTCGGCTTCGCCCGCCGGATCGCGACGTACAAGCGCCTCTTCCTGCTCACGTACGACCCCGAGCGCGTGCGGCGCATCCTCGCCGACGGCCCGCCGCTCCAGCTCGTGGTCGCAGGCAAGGCGCACCCGCTCGACGACAACGCGAAGCGGATGCTCGTCGACGTGTTCGGTCTCTCGCAGTCCGTGGGCATCACGTCCCGGGTCGCGTTCCTCGAGAACTACGACCTCTCCGTCGCGCCGCCGATCGTCGGCGGCTGCGACGTCTGGCTCAACGTCCCGCGGCCGCCGCTCGAGGCGAGCGGGACGAGCGGGATGAAGTCCGCCGCCAACGGCGGCCTCAACCTGAGCGTGCTCGACGGCTGGTGGGTCGAGGGCTACGACGGAGAGAACGGCTGGGAGATCGACGGACCCGCCCCGGAGGGCGAGGACGAAGCGGGTCAGGATGCGCGCCACGCGAACGCGCTCTACGACATCCTCGAGCAGCAGGTGATCCCGCTCTTCCACGATCGCGACGCGGACGGCATCCCCCGGCGCTGGCTCGCGATGGTGAAGCGCTCGCTGCGGACGAACGGCCCGCGCTTCTCGGCCGCGAGGATGGTGGAGGAGTACGCGGGGCGCATCTACCCGCCGGCGTAGCGGGGCGCGGGCCGCGGCAGCAGGTTGACGAGCACGACGAGCAGGCAGGCAAACCCGGCGCAGACCCAGAGGACGGCGTCGAACGACCCGGTCACGTCGCGCACCGCGCCGAGCACGAACGGGGCGACCGCGGCGATCGAGTAGCCGACACCGAGCATCAGCCCGACGAGCGCCCCGACGCGCTCGCGCGTGGTCTCGAAGTCGAGCGGGAGGGTCATCACCAGCGCGAAGGCGCCTCCCTGCGCGATGCCGGCCAGGAGCGCCCAGAGGTACGCCGCGCCGGGGAGCGCGACGAGGCCGACGGCGCCAACGGCGAAGAACAGCGTCACCCCGGCGAGCCACGGCCGCCTGCCCCCGTGACGGTCGGACAGCCAGGGGACGATGAACGAGCACGGGATCGCGGTCAGGTTCATCGCCGCGAGCAGCAGCCCGGCCGAGCCGTCGCTCCAGCCGCGCTCGCCGTAGGCGTCGGGAAGCCACGCGTTGAGCCCGTAGTAGGCCGAGCCCATCGAGCCGAAGATCGCGACGAGCAGCCAGGCCGTGCGCGACCGCCACGGCAGGCGCGGGAAGAGCCGGCCCGGGCGGCGGACGTGCGCCTCGCCCCCCCGCTCGAGCACCGCCCACGCCACCGCGATCACGCAGGCGACGGCGGACAGCGCGATCAGCGAGCCGCGCCAGCCGCCGAGAAGGCCCGCCAGCGGGACCGCGATCGCGGCGGCGACCGTCGAGCCGATCTGGATGCCGGTCGTGTAGACGCCCGTGCCGGTCGCAGGCCGCTCGGGCACCGTCTCCCGGACGGCGAGAGGCGCGAGCGCGTTGCCGAGGCCCATGCCGATGCCCACGCCCCATGTGAGCAGCACGACGAGCGCCGCGCTCGGCGCGAGCGCGCGGAGCACGCCGAACGTCCCGATCAGCGCCAGGCCGATCGTCATCGCGCGACGCGTGCCGAGCCGGGCGGAGAGGTACGCGGCGACGGGGGCGAAGAGGCCCATGCAGAGCACCGGGATGGTGCCGAGCAGCCCGACGAGGGCGTGCGACGCGTCGAGATCGTCCTGGATCTCGTCGATCAGCGGCCCGACGCCGACGATCTGGGGCCGCAGCGCCAGGGCGGCGAGAAACAGCCCCGCGAGCGCGGCGGACCGCGAGCGGTGCGTCAGCGCCCCGCGGCCTTCGCGCGCCGCCGGGCGATGCGCCCGAACTCCTCGACGTGCTTTCGCGCCTCGCGGCCGGCCGCGCCGGGCTTCCCCGCACGGATCGCGTCGAGGATCGGGACGTGCTTCTCGGCCGCGTCGTGCGGCTCGACGTACGTCCCGTAGAGCGAGATCGTGATCCGCCCCTCGACGCCGAGCGACTTCCAGCACTGCTCGAGCACGGGGTTCCCTGCCGCCTCGACCATCTCGCGGTGGAAGGCGATGTCGTGCTGGACGAGCGCGCTCAGGTCGTCGGCCTTCGCCGCCGCCCGCATGGCGTCGACCTCGCGTTCCAGCACGGCCACGTCGCCGTCGAGCCGCTTCGTCGCCAGCTTGCCCGCAAGCTCCTCGAGCGCGGCGCGCACCGGATAGACCTCGACGAGCTCCTCGTCGCCGAACGCGCGGACGCGTGCCCCGCGGAACGGTTCCGACTCCACCATCCGGAGCAGCTCGAGGTCCCGCAGCGCCTCACGGACAGGCGCCTGGCTCGTCCCGAGCTCGCTGGCGATGCGCGTCTCGACGAGCCGCTCGCCGGGCTTGAGCTCGCCGCGGACGATGCGCTGGAGCAGGACGTCCTTCACCTGCTCCCGGAGGACGGTTCTCTCGATCACGTCTGCCCGGTGCCTGCTCTCCGGCCTCAGCCCTCCGCCACGACCGGGTTCGTCAGCGAGCCCACGCCGTCGATCTCGATCGTGATCTCGTCTCCCGCCTGGAGCAGCCGCTGCGGGTCACGGAAGACGCCGACACCGGCGGGCGTGCCGGTCAGGATCAGGTCGCCCGCCTCGAGCGTCGAGGTCCGCGAGACGTAGCTGATCACCTCGTCGATCCCGAAGATCAGGTTCGAGGTCGACGAGTCCTGCATCGTCTCGCCGTTCAGGATCGCGCGGATGCCGAGCGCGTGCGGGTCGGGCACGTCGGCGGCGGGGGTGAGCGGCCCGACGGGGCAGAACGTGTCGGGCGACTTGCCGCGCGTCCACTGGCCGTCGGCGAACTGGAGGTCGCGCGCCGAGACGTCATTCGCGACGACGTAGCCCGCGACCGCCTCGAGAGCGTTCTCCCTGGAGACGTTCCTGACCGTCGTGCCGATCACGACGCCGAGCTCGGCCTCGTAGTCGCACTTCGTCACCAGCGACGGGATCACGATCGGCTCGCCGGGGCCGATCAGCGAGGTGGTGAACTTGGCGAAGAGGAGCGGCGCCGCGGGGAGGTCCACCCCCTGCTCCTCCGCGTGGTCCTTGTAGTTGAGCCCGACGCAGACGATCTTGCCGGGGCGCGGGATGGGAAGCGTCATGGGCTGACCCTATCCCATGCAGATCATCGATGATCGATCCTTTGCGAACAGGCGTCAGTAGGATCGCGTCGATGTCCCTTCCGCCCGGATTCGTCGACGAGCTCGCCGCGGCGGTCGGTGCGGCGTACGTGCTCACGGCGCCCGAGGACCTCGCGACCTACGACTGCGACGGGCTCACGGGGTGGCGCGCGCAGCCGGCGTGCGTCGTGCTTCCGGGCTCGGCCGAGGATGTCCAGGCGGTGCTTCGGCTGTGCGCGCGGGAGGGGATTCCCTTCGTCGCGCGTGGCGCCGGGACGGGCCTCTCCGGCGGCGCGCTCCCCGTCGCCGACGGGATCGTCGTCTCCGTCGCGCGGATGTGCCGGATCCTCGAGATCGACCTCGAGAGCGAGCGCGTGGTGGTCGAACCGGGCGTGGCCAACCTCGACGTGACGCGCGCCGTTGCCGCCGAGGGCTACTTCTACGCCCCCGACCCGTCGAGCCAGCAGGTCTGCACGATCGGCGGCAACGTCGCGGAGAACTCGGGCGGCGCTCACTGCCTCAAGCACGGGTTCACGGTCAACCACGTCACCGGCGCGAAGGTCGTCCTGCCCGACGGCGAGCTGCTCGAGCTCGGCGGCAAGGCGATCGACGGCGACGACGGGCCCGACCTGCTCGGCGTCGTGATCGGCTCGGAGGGCACGCTCGGGATCGCCGTCGAGCTGACGCTCCGGATCGTCCGCGCGCCCGAGTCGGTCGTGACGCAGCTCGCCGGCTTCCGCTCGATCGAGGAGGCGGGCGATGCGGTCTCCCGGATCGTGGCGGCGGGGATCCTTCCGTCCGCGATGGAGATCATGGACCGGTTCACGATCCAGGCGGCCGAGGCCGCGTACCACCCCGGCTACCCCGACGGGGCCGGCTCGGTGCTGCTCGTCGAGCTCGACGGCGTCGCTGCGCAGGTCGAGGAGGACGTCGCCGCGGTCGACTCGACCTGTCGCGCGGCGGGCTCCTTCGAGATCCGCACGGCCCGAGACGCGGACGAGCGGGCGCTGCTCTGGAAGGGCCGCAAGGGCGCGTTCGCTGCGATGGGCCGCGTGTCGCCCGACTACTACGTGCAGGACGGCGTCGTGCCGCGCACCAAGCTGCCGTCGGTGCTCCGCCGGATCGACGAGCTCTCGTCGGAGCACGGGCTCCGCGTCGGCAATGTCTTCCACGCCGGCGACGGGAACCTCCACCCGCTGGTCCTCTACGACGCGGCCGTCGAGGGCGACTACGAGCGCGCGAAGACGCTCGCCGACGCGATTCTCGCCGCGTGCGTCGACGCAGGCGGATCGCTGACGGGCGAGCACGGGATCGGCGTCGACAAGGCCTGCGCCATGCCGTCGATGTTCTCCGAGCGCGACCTCGAGGCCTTCGAGCGTGTCCGCCGTGCGTTCGACCCCGAGGGAATCGCGAACCCGGGCAAGGTGATCCCCACGCCGCGCCTCTGCGGCGAGGTCCCCGGCCCGTATCGCGCCCATCCGCTCGAGCGGCTCGGGCTGGCGGAGCGCTTCTGATGCGGCCCGGCACGATCGAGGAGGCGGCGGCGCTCGTCGCGGAGGCGTCGGCGTCGGGCCGCCGCATCCGGATCGGCGAGGATCTCGTCACCGACGGCCTGCACCGCGTGCTCGAGCACGAGGCCGGCGACCTCACCTGCACGGTCGAGGCCGGCATCAGGCTCTCGACGCTGCAGACAGCCCTCGCCCGCGCGGGGCAGCGGCTCTCGCTCGACCCGCCCGGCGACCCCACCGTCGGCGCCTGCCTCGCCGGGCGCCTCTCCGGGCCGCTCTCGCACCGCTTCGGCACCCCGCGCGACCTCGTCCTCGGCGTCACACTCGTCCTCGGCGACGGAACGGTCGCGAGCTCGGGCGGCAAGGTCGTGAAGAACGTCGCCGGCTACGACCTCGGGAAGCTCGTCTGCGGCTCGGAGGGACGGCTCGCGCTCATCGCGCGCGTCTCGCTTCGCCTCCACCCGCTCCCGGCCGCCGCGGCGACGCTCGTCGTCGAGACCGACGACCCGGCAGGCGTCGTGCGCGCGCTGCGGCGATCGCAGCTCCAGCCGAGCGCCCTCGACGTCCACCATCCGGGACGGGTGGCGGTGCTCTTCGAAGGACGAGAGAGCGCCGTCGCCGAGCAGATGGACGCCGCACGCGCGCTCGTCGGCGGTGGCCCGGGAGACGCGAGCGTCTGGGAGGAGGCCCGCGGGCGGCAGGCCCGGGCGCTCGGTCGCCTCGCGTTCGCGCCGGGAGACCTCGGCAACGTCCTCTCGACCCTCACCGAGGCGGTCGTTCGTCCCGCGGCGGGCATCGCGTACGTCCCACATCGGGTCGGCGGGGTGCCGCCGGCGGCCGCGCGCCGTCTCCACCGCGCGCTGAAGGCACGCCTCGACCCGGCGGGAGTGCTCACGTGATCGAGGAGCTCACGCGGGCGTGCGTCCACTGCGGGTTCTGCCTCCCGACCTGCCCCACGTATCTCCTCTGGAACGAGGAGATGGACTCGCCGCGCGGGCGGATCCAGCTGATGGAGAAGACGGCGCAGGGCACGCTCGCGCTGAGCCCGACCGTGACCGAGCACTTCGACCGCTGCCTCGGATGCATGGCCTGCGTGACGAGCTGTCCGTCGGGCGTGCGCTACGACCTGCTGATCGAGGAGACGCGCGCGACGGTCGAGGAGCGGCAGAAGCGCCCGCGGGCCGAGCGGCTCCAGCGGCGGCTGCTGTTCGCGACGCTCCCCCACCCCCGGCGGATGCGCTGGGCGCTGCGGCTGGCGCCGGTCGGACGGCGGCTGCCGACCCCTGAGTGGGCTCGGCCGATGCTCGACCTCGCGCCGCGCTGGCGCTCGTCCGAGCAGCCGGCGCCGGTCACGCCTTGTGTGGAATCGACACAGGCTCCCCGTCGTGTCGGGCTGCTCACGGGCTGCGTCCAGTCGGTCGTCTTCGGCGAGGTGAACGCGGCGACCGCGCGGACGCTCGCCGCGGCGGGCCACGAGGTCGTCGCTCCGTCGCAGGGCTGCTGCGGCGCCTTGTCGGCGCACGCCGGACGGGCGGACGAGTCGGCCCGCTTCACCGACCGGCTCCGGCGCAGCTTCGACGGTCTCGACACGATCGTCGTCAACGCGTCGGGCTGCGGCTCGCACCTGAAGGAGAAGGGGCTGCCCGCGCTCGACGTGACCGAGGCTCTCCGAGACGCGGAGCTGCCGGAGCTCCACCCGCTCGAGCTCTCGGTCGCATACCAGGACTCCTGTCACCTCCGGCACGCGCAGCGGTTGCCGGCCGCCTGGATGCCGGTGCTGGAGCGGATCCCGGGCCTCCGCGTCGTCCAGCCCGCCGAGCAGGACATCTGCTGCGGCTCGGCCGGGATCTACAACGTCACGCAGCCGGAGGCCGCCCGCGACCTGGGCGACCGGAAGGCCGCCCATGTCCTGGCGACCGAGTCGGACGCGTACGCGAGCGCCAATCCCGGTTGCCTCGTCCAGGTCGCGCAGGCGCTCGGCAGGGCCGGCCGGCCGCTTCCGGCCTTCCACCCGGTGGAGCTCCTCGACGCGTCGATCCGAGGTGTCGGCGCGGCGGAGTTGCTCGCGCGCGCACGGCGCTGAACCGCCTCAGACGCGGCGCAGGCTGGGCGGCTCGCGATCCTCGAGGCGGTCGAGCCTTGTGTCGAAACGGTCGAGACGGCGCTCGATTGCGTCGAGTGAACGCGCGATCCAGAACGTCTGTAAGCCGATCACGGCCGTCAGCGTTCCGATGATCGTCGCCGCCTGCGCCCACTCCACGGCCGCATCGTGCCCGCTCGGACGATGCGTGTCCAGATGGCCGCTCAGGACACGGCGGCTTCCACCGGGCGCAGCTCGTCGAGCCGGTCGACCTCCGCGAGCTCGGGGAAGAGTCGGGTCCAGGTGACCGCGACCGCGATGGTCACGGCGCCGCCGAGCAGCACGGCCGGCACCGCCCCGATCAACGCCGCCGCGACGCCGGACTCGAAGGCCCCGAGCTCGTTCGAGGCGCTGATGAAGACCATCTCGACGGCCGTCACCCGGCCGCGGAGCTCGTCCGGGGTGACGAGCGGCAGGATCGTCTGGCGGAGGACGACGCTGACCATGTCGACGGAGCCCCCGGCCGCGAGGGCCAGCAGCGAGAGCCACATCGTCTCCGAGAGCCCGAAGACGATCATCGTGATGCCGTAGAGCGCGACGACGGTCAGCAGGGTGCGTCCGGCCCGCCGGCGCAGCGGCCGTCGGGCCATGACGATCGCTGCGCAGAGGGCCCCGGCGGCGGGCGCCGCGCGCAGGATGCCGAGCCCGGCGGGCCCGACCTCGAGCACGTCCCGCGCGAAGACGGGCAGCAGCGCCACCGCGCCGCCGAACAGGACGGCGAACAGGTCGAGGGAGATCGCGCCGAGCAGCACGGGCGTCCGCCGCACGAGCCGGACGCCGCCGAGAACGCTCGCCAGGTCGGGTGACCCCGCACCCGCCCCGTCGCGGCCCGCGTGCATGAGCACGATCGCCACGAGCGCGACGAGCGAGAACGCGGACGAGACGGCGTAGACGAGCTCGGGATGCAGCGCGAACAGCAGGCCGCCGAGCGCCGGCCCGCCGATCACCGACAGCTGGAACGCGATCGAGCGCTGCGCGAACGCCTTGACGAGAATGTTCTGCGGGACGAGCGAGGGGGTGAGCGCCCGTCCCGCCGGCGCGCCGAGCGCGGAGGCGAGCCCGGTGCCGAAAGCGAGCGCGAAGAACGGCCAGGTCTGCGACGCCCCGGCGCGCGTGACGAGGAGCAGCCCGATTGCGACGACCGCGTCGATCGCGATCGAGACGATGAGGATCGTGCGGCGGGGATACCGGTCGGCGAGGTGGCCGGCGGGGAGCGCGAGCAGCGGCAGCGGCAGGAACATCGCGAGGCCGACGATCCCGAGGTCGAGTGGGTCGCGGTGGATCGCGTACACCTGCCACCCGACCGCCACGAACGACATCTCGATCGCGAAGGCGGTCGCGACCGTCGCGCCCACGTAGAGCGCGAAGTCCCGGTGCTTGAGCGGTGAGTCCACGAGGCCGGTTGCTACACGAACCGCGCGACCTGCGCGTCGCGTACGCGCGTCGCGCTTCTCGCGCCTGTCAGGCGGCTTCCGGCGTGTCGTCCGCCCCGAGCGGGGCGGGCAGGAACTCGACCTCGAGACGCTGGATGCGCGAGCCGCTGGTCTCGAGCACGCGGAAGCGAACCCGGTCCTCTGCGACCTCGTCGCCGACATCCGCCGCGCGGCCGAGGTGCCCGAACACGAACCCCGCGACCGTGTGGAAGTCCTCGGTGTCCAGACCGGTCCCGAACTCCTCGTTGAAGTCGTCGATCGTGAACGACCCGTCGATCCTGACCGTCGTCTCGCTCAGTCGCTCGACCAACTCGTTCGGGAGATCGAACTCGTCCTCGATGTCGCCGACGATCTCCTCGAGCAGGTCCTCGAGGGTGACGATGCCGGCGGTGGCCCCGTACTCGTCCACGACGACGGCGATGTGCTGGCTCGTCCGCCTGAAGTCTGCGAGCAGGGCGCCGAGGTCCTTCGTCTCGGGAACGACGTACGGGGCGCGCAGGAGCTCCGCGAGCGCGACGGCGCCTCCGCCGCCGTTGTGGAGCGAGGCGACCAGGTCACGGACGTGGAGGATCCCGACGATGTCGTCGAGGGTCTCCCGGTAGACGGGATAGCGGGTGTACGGCGCTTCGAGCATCGCCGCCATCGCCTCCTCGGGAGCGAGGTCGATGGCGAGTCCCGCGACGTCGGGTCGCGGGACCATGACGTCGGCGACCTCCTTCTCCGCGAAGTCGAACACCTTGTAGAGCATCTCGCGCTCGTCCTTCTCGATCTCCCCGTGCTCGGTCGAGACCTCGAGCAGCATCTTCAACTCCGCCTCCGAGTGAGCCACGCCCTCCGAGAAGCTCGGATCGATGCCGATGGCACGCTGCGCGAGCTCGCTCGACCGCTGGAGCACCCAGATCAGCGGCTTGAAGACGAAGAAGAACAGCCGTACGGGTGCCGATACGCCGAGCGCGACGCGCTCGGAGTAGCTGAGCGCGATCCCTTTCGGCACGAGCTCGCCGACGACCACGTGCAGGAAGGTGATGATCAGGAATGCGAGGAGCACGGCGAGCACCGTCGCGAGCCACTGGTCGAAGAACTCGGAGAGCACCCGTTCACCGAGCGCACCGATCGCCAGGGAGGTGAGGGTCACGCCGAGCTGCATCGCCGCGATGAAGTGCGGCGGGTCGCTCGTGATCTTGACGACCGACCGTGCCTTACGGCTGCCCTCGTCGGCGAGCTCCTTCACACGGGTCCGCCGGACCGTCACGAGCGCGTACTCGCCGGCGACGAAGAACGCGTTGAGCAGGATCAGCAGGACGACAGCGACGAGCTCGATCAGCAAGGTCATCGCCGACACTCCGGTGAGGTCTTACCGGCCGGGAACACTCGAGAGGCGGGCACGCTCGCCCCGTCAGGGGCACTGGTACTCGGAGGCAAGTCGTCGTCCACTACTCCGCCGAAGTATAGGCAACTCTCCTGTCGTCCTCGGTCCGCCGAGCGCCTCCCTCCAGCACGAGCCGCTCGAGGTGCGAGAGCGTCTCCGCCACCGCAAACCGGCGCGCCGCCGGCTTCAGGTCGTCACCGAAGAGCGGGAAGGAGACCTCGTAGCCGGTCTGCGGCGCGTCTCCGAGCGCGGCGGCGGTCGCCGCGAGCCGCTCGGCGTGGTGCGCGATCAGCGCGCGGGCGCGCGCGCTCGGGTCGAGGATCGGCTCTCCGTGCCCGGGAAAGGCGACGCGCGCGTCGAGGGCAATCGTCGCCTCGAGCGCGCCGAGATAGTCGCCGAGCGGGTCGGGGCGGCTTCGCGGCCAGAGCCCGACGGTCGGAGAGATCGGGTCGAGCACGTGGTCGGCCGCGACGAGCACGTCGTCGCGCACGAGCATCAGCTGGCCGTCGGCGTGACCGGGTGCCGCGACCGCGCGCCAGCCGTCGACGTGGTCGCCGGGATCGAGGAGCTGTGGATCCCGCTGGAAGCGGATGAACGGCCGCCAGAGGGCGCCCTGCTCGATCAGCTCGCGCATCACCTCGTCGGGCACGCCGTGGCGGCGGAACCAGTCGACGAGCACGTCCGCCCAGTCGTTCCCGTCCCAGACGAGGCGGCACTGCTCGTAGTCGACACGTCCCTGCGCGACGGGCGCCCCGGTGAGCTCGACGAGGTCCGCCGCCGCGCCGACGTGGTCCGGGTGGAAGTGCGTGACGACGATCTGCCGGACCGGGCCGGGAAGCTCCGCGAGCTCGCTCGCCCAGCGCTCCTTCGCGTCCGGCAGCCCGAGCCCGGTGTCGACGAGCGTCCAGCCGTCGTCGCCCGACAGGAGATAGGCGTGGACGTGCCCGGGACGCGTCGGCAACGGCAGTGTCACACGGCGGATCCCCGCGTCGAGCTCGTCCATGCGGCAACCCTATGCGCGGCTGTCCTGCGCGACGGCCGGTCTGCGACCCGCACCCAAGCTTCGCTAATGCCATCAATAAACATCGCTCATGCTGGTACCGTTCGCCGTCGTGGAGCGAAGCGTCGCAGAACTCGTCGGCGAGACCGATGTCGAGGCGCTCACCGCCGAGCAGGTCGTCGAGACGATCCTCGAGGCGCTCCACCCGAACGTCGCGCTCGCGTGCTCGTTCCAGAAGGAGGAGAGCGTCCTCCTCGACATGCTGCTCGAGCGCGAGCCGGCCGCGCGCGTGTTCGCGCTCGACACGCACGTGCTCTTCCCCGAGACCTACGCCGTGTGGCGGGAGCTCGAGCGTCGCTACGGGGTCGCGATCCAGGTCTACGAGGGCCCCTCCCTCGGCCGGCAGGCCGCGATCCACGGCGAGGCACTGTGGGAGCGGAACCCCGACCTCTGCTGCTCGATCCGGAAGATCGGGCCTCTCGGTGCCGCCCTCTCCGGCCTCGACGGCTGGATCACCGGGGTCCGCCGCGACCAGTCGCCGACGCGCTCCGCGACGCCGAAGCTCGGCTGGGACGAGCGGCACGAGATCTGGAAGGCGAGCCCGCTCGCCGACTGGACGGACGACGACGTCTGGGCCTACGTCGAGGAGCGCAACCTCCCCGTCAACGAGCTCCACGAGCGCGGATACGCGTCGATCGGCTGCACGCACTGCACGGCGCCCGGGACCGGCCGCGAGGGCCGCTGGTCGGGCGGCGACAAGACGGAATGCGGTCTGCATGCATGAGCGGCGACCGATGACGACCACGGCTCCTCTCGTCCGCCTCTCCCATCTCGACGCGCTCGAGTCCGAGGCGATCCACATCATGCGCGAGGTCGCCGCGGAGCTCGAGCGGCCGGTGCTGCTCTTCTCCGGCGGCAAGGACTCGATCGTCCTCCTACGGCTCGCCGAGAAGGCGTTCCGCCCGGGTCGCTTCCCGTTCCCGCTCATGCACATCGACACCGGCCACAACTTCCCCGAGGCGATCGAGTTCCGCGACCGCCGCGTCGCCGAGCTCGGCGAGCGCCTGGTGATCGCCTCGGTGCAGGAGTCGATCGACAAGGGCCGCGTGGTCGAGCAGACAGGACCGCGCGCGTCGCGCAACCAGCTGCAGACGACGACCCTCCTCGACGCGATGACCGAGCACGGCTTCGACGCGGCGATCGGCGGCGCACGGCGAGACGAGGAGCGCTCGCGCGCGAAGGAGCGGATCTTCTCGTTCCGCGACGACTTCGGGCAATGGAACCCGCGCGCGCAGCGCCCGGAGCTCTGGAACCTCTACAACGGCCGCATCCGCAAGGGAGAGCAGGTACGCGTCTTCCCGATCTCCAACTGGACGGAGCTCGACGTGTGGCAGTACGTCGCGCGCGAGCAGCTCGAGCTGCCCGCGATCTACTTCTCGCATCAGCGAGAGGTCTTCGAGCGCGACGGCATGCTCTACGCCGCCTCGGAGTTCGTCGAGCGCTACCCCCACGAGGAGCCGTTCTCCGAGTGGGTGCGCTTCCGGACGGTCGGCGACATGAGCTGCACCGGCGGCGTCCGTTCCACGGCGGCGACGATCGAGGAGGTCGTGCGCGAGATCGCAGCGACGCGCATCACCGAGCGCGGCGAGACGCGCGCCGACGACAAGGTCTCCGAGGCCGCGATGGAGGACCGCAAGCGGATGGGCTACTTCTGATGGAGACGATCGACCTCGCGGAGCTGCTCACCGGCGAGGCCGCCTCGAGCGAGCTCCTGCGCCTCGTCACGTGCGGCTCGGTCGACGACGGCAAGTCGACGCTCATCGGGCGCCTGCTCTTCGACACGAAGCAGGTCATGTCCGACCAGCTCGAGCACGTCGAGGAGACGAGCGAGCGCCGCGGCGACGGCTACGTCAACCTGGCGCTCCTCACCGACGGGCTCCGAGCCGAGCGGGAGCAGGGGATCACGATCGACGTCGCCTATCGCTCGTTCGTCACCCCCACGCGCCGCTTCCAGCTCGCCGACGCGCCCGGGCACGTCCAGTACACGCGCAACATGGTCACCGGCGCCTCGACCGCCGACGTCGCGGTCGTCCTGCTCGACGCCCGCAAGGGCGTGATCGAGCAGACCCACAGGCATACCACCATCGCGTCGATGCTCGGCATCCCCCACATCGTCTTCACGGTCAACAAGATGGACCTCGTGGACTTCGACGAGGCGCGCTTCCGCTCGATCGAGCGGGACCTCGCGGACCTGTCCGACCGGCTCGGGCTGGGCGACACGCTGACGATCCCGATCGCGGCGCTCCCGGGCGACAACGTCGTCGAGCCCTCGACGCGGATGCCGTGGTGGACGGGCGGCACGTTCCTCGAGCGACTCGAGTCGATCGAGATCGCCGCCGACCGCGACGTCGCGCACCGCAGGTTCCCGGTGCAGTGGGTGATCAGGCCGATGTCCGACGAGCACCACGACTACCGCGGCTACGGGGGTCAGGTCGCGGGCGGCGAGTGGCGCGCGGGCGACGAGGTCGTCGTCCTCCCTTCCGGCCGGCGCACGACGGTCGCATCCGTCGAGACCCACGACGGGCCGCTGGACGTCTCCGTCGCCGGCCAGTCGGTCGTTGTCCGACTCGCCGACGAGGTCGACGTCTCGCGCGGCGACATGCTCTGCGGCCCGAGCGACCAGCCGGTCGCTGCCCGTACCGTGGAGGCGAACGTGTGCTGGATGAGCGAGCGCCCGGCCCAGACGGGCGCACGGCTCGCCGTCAAGCACACGACCCGCTGGGCCCGCGCGATCCTCGACGAGGTCGTGTCGGTGCTCGACGTGGAGACGCACGACCACCACGACGCCGACACCCTCGCCCTGAACGACATCGCGCGGATCCGTCTCCGCCTCGCCGAGCCCCTGCTCGTCGACCCGTACTCCGAGAACCGCACGACCGGCGCGTTCGTCCTCGTCGACGAGGCCACGAACGAGACCGTGGCCGCCGGCATGGTCGTCGGCGCAACGGCCTGACGCTCTACGAACACATGTTCTATAGTGAGGCATGGAGTACCGCGAGGAGCCGTGCCGGAGCGCGCTCAACCGCGTCAAGGGCATGCCCTTCGACTGGTCCCTGAACCCGTACACGGGTTGCGCGCACCGCTGTACCTTCTGTTACGTCCGTGCGTTCGAGGCGCGCGCCGACCGGCCGTCCGACGACCGCTACGGCCGCTCGATCCGCGTCAAGGTCAACGTCGCCGACGTGCTACGCCGCGAGCTCGCGCGGCCGTCGTGGAAGCGCGAGAGCGTCGCGATCGGGGCCGCGACCGACCCGTACCAGCCGGCCGAGGGACGCTATCGCCTGACACGTGCCTGTATCCGCGAGCTCGGCGCGGCGCGAACGCCTTTCTCTCTCATCACGCGCGGCCCGATGATCCGGCGCGACGCCGACGTCCTCGCCGACGCGGCCCGCAGGGCGAAGGTGCACGTGAGCTTCTCGGTGCCGACGCTCGACGAGCGGATCTGGCGCGCGACCGAGCCGGGCACGGCGCCGCCGCGCAGGCGCCTCGAGACGGTCCGGATCCTCGCCGACGCGGGAATCGACACGGGCGTCGCGCTCGCGCCGCTCCTCCCCGGGCTCTCCGACGATCCCGCGCTCCTCACCGAGGTCGTCCGCGAGGCGCGGGCGGCGGGCGCGAGCGGGATCTGGGCGAACGTCCTCTACCTCCGCCCCGGCACGCGCGAGCACTTTCTCGAGGCGCTCGCCCGCGACTGGCCCGAGCTGCTGCCCGAGTACGAGCGGCTCTACGCGGGCCGGTCGTACCTCTCGTCGTCGGAGACCGAGCCGGTCCGGCGGGCCGTCCGGGAGCTCGCCCGCGCCTCGTGGCAGCCGCGACGGCCGACGATCGAGCCCGAGGCGGAGCCGAAGCAGCTCTCGCTCGCCGTGTGACTCGAGGAAGGCGTCCCGCCGCACTCGTAGAATCCCACTCCGTGGCAAAGAACGGCGAGATCACGGTCCTGATCGCGGACGACCACGAGGTGGTCCGCGAAGGCTTGCGGCTCGCGCTGCTGCGATCGCCGCACATCCGCGTCGTGGGCGAGGCTCCCGACGGCGAGACAGCCGTCGCGCTCGCCGAGCGCCGCAAGCCCGACGTCGTGATCATGGACCTGCGCATGCCACAGATGGACGGGATCGAGGCGACGGAGGAGATCGCGTCCCGAGCCCCGGACACGCGCGTCCTCGTGTTCACCGCCTACAGCGAGCGGGCGCTCCTCCAGCGCGGGCTCGAGTCGGGCGCGCACGGCTACGTGCTCAAGGAGGCACCGCACGAGACCCTGCTCAAGGCGATCGAGAAGGTCGCCGCGGGCGAGACCTTCGTCGACCCCGCGCTGATCCCCTCCCTCGCGACGGGCCGCGACGGGCAGGAGATCCTCACCCAGCGCGAGCGAGAGATCCTGCAGCTCCTCGCCGACGGCATGTCGAACGCCGACGTCGCGCAGCAGCTCTTCATCTCGCAGGAGACCGTGAAGAGCCACGTGCGCCACATCCTCGCGAAGCTCGAGGCGGAGACCCGCACCCAGGCGGTCGCCATCGCGCTCCGCGAGGCGATGATCGATTGAGCGACGACCATCTCGTCGCCGAACGTCTCCTTGCGGAGCGTGCGGAGCGACGACGCATCGCGGAGCAGCTCCACGACGGGCCGGTCCAGCACGTCGCCGCGCTCTCGCAGATGCTCGACGCGGCGGTCGCCGCGCTCGAGGAGGGCGATGTCGAGACGGGCCAGCGCGTCGCGGCGCGGGCGCTCGCGGTCGCCCGCAACGCGGCCGAGGAGCTCCGCGGGATCGTCGCGGGGCTCGAGCCCGTGACGCTGAACGAGGTCGGTCTGGCGGCTGCCGTCCGCGAGGTGGCGAACCGCACCGCGGGCCGCCGTGGCGTGTCGGTCGACGTCGCGATCGCCGACGCCGAGCTCGGCGAGGGGGCGCGCTCCAGCCTGTTCCAGGTGATCCGCGAAGCGCTCGACCAGGCGGTCAGGCGCGGCCCGCCGACGTCGGTCTCGGTCAGGCTCGACCGCACCGCGACGGGCGGAGTCGAGCTCGTGGTCTCCGACGACGCCGCCCCGGAGCGTCGTCAGGCGGTGATCGACGGCCTCGCGGAGCGCGCGGCCGAGCTCAACGGGACGTTCGAGGCCCGCCGCGACGGCGCATTGACGACGATCCGTCTCGTCGTGCCGCCGTCTGCAGCACGGCTGTGACCAGCCGGCAGGTCGATGGCGAAGAGGCGGTTGCGGCCGCGGAGCGGACGCCTTCAGGGATGTGCCCCGCCCGAAGGGCGGGGATCAAGCGGCGCGATTCCGCTCCTGCGGAATCGCGCTTCGCGAGCTAGTTGATCGGCTCGTTCTGGACGTTGTTCTCGTCCGCGTACTGCTGGACGAGCGGATCGACGACACCGGCGCCCTCGGGGAACGCGTAGTTGATCTTCACGAACGCCTCCCACTTGTCGGGGAGTGCGTCCTCGGGGAAGATCGCCTCGACCGGGCACTCCGGCTCGCACGCCCCGCAATCGATGCACTCCTCCGGGTCGATGATCAGCATCCGGGCGAACTCGTGGATGCAATCGACCGGGCAGACGTCCACGCAGGAGCGGTCTTTGATGTCGATGCAGGGCTCGGCGATGATGTACGTCATTCCGAGGGCGAGCCTACCAACGGCACCCGATGCGAGCCCGGGTCAAGCGTCGACGCCGACGAGCGCGTCGACCACCTCGCGCGCCCGCTCCGAGAGGGCGGAGCGGACGAGCACCTGGTCGAAGCCCGCCGTATGCGCCCGCTGCAGACCGGTCGTGTCCGTGTGGTTCGTGAACCCGAGAATCGGCGTCTCCGGCCAGGCGTCTGCGACCTCGTCCGCGTCGACGCGTGCGATGTCGCAGATCACGAGATCGGGAGGGTCGACGCTGTCGCTCGTCACGAGGCGATGCCCTGCGAGCAGGACGTCGAGCCTCGACCGGACCATGAGGTCGACCCCCACCAGCAGGATCGTCGCCATGGGCATGGTTCTAGCACGGTCGGAGGAGGGTTTGTGAGTCTCGAGCGGGGGCTCGAGCTGATGCGCGCCGAGCGGTGGTTCGACGCGCACGAGGCGCTCGAGGACGAGTGGCGCGACGCACCCGAGCCAGAGCGGGACTTCCTGCAGGGCCTCGTCCACGTGACGGTCGCCTGGCACCACGCCGCGAACGGAAACCGCCCGGGCGCCGAACGGCAGCTCGAGAAGGCCGCCCGGCGTCTCGGCCCGTACCGCCCCGCCCACCGAGACGTCGACGTCGCCCGTGTCCTCGGCCAGGTCGAGGCTGCAGCGGCACGTGTCGCCGAGGGCCTGCTCGAGCTTCTCCCGGTTCGGATCTGACCGCTAGAAGACGGGCTCGAGCCCGATCCGCTCGAGCGCGCGGTTGACGTAGATCCGGAGGATGTAGAAGCGGCCGAAGAAGAGCAGCAGCCCCAGGACGACCATCACGAGCCCGCCCGCGAACTGGATCGCGCGGTAGTGGTCGCGGAGCCAGCGGAAGGCGCCCATCGCCCGCGTGAAGAGCGCGCCGGCGAGGACGAACGGGATCGCGAGGCCGAGGGAGTAGACGGCGAGGAGAGCAGCGCCCTCGAGCGCCGTGTCCGACGAGCCGGCGAGGACGAGGATCGCCGCGAGCACCGGCCCGATGCACGGCGCGGCACACACGGCGAACGCGCCGCCGAGCAGGACTCGCGAGCCTCGCGAGCGCGCTCCCTGCACGAGCCCCGCCCCGACCAGCCGCTCGGGCCAGGGCAGGAGGCCCATGAACGCCAGCCCGAACACGACGAGCACGAACCCCGCGACCTCCTCGAGCAGGAACTGGTCCCGGAACAGGCTGCCGCCGAGGAGCGACGCCCCGATGCCGAGAAGCACGAAGAACGCCGTGAAGCCGAGGACGAACGGGATGCTCGACGTCACGACCCGGCGGGCGGTGCCGGGCCGGCCGAGATCCTCGGCCGACACCGCGGAGACCGTCGAGAGGTATCCGGGCACGAGGGGGAGGACGCACGGCGCGAGGAAGGAGAGGAACCCCGCGAGCAGCGCGACCGGGATCTCGCTCCAGCTCATCCGTCGAAGCGCTCGAGCTCGGCGTCGAGGCGGCGCTCGAGTGCCGGATCGAGCGGCGCGGGCGGAGGCTCGTCCGCGCGGCGGCGTCGCCAGCCCCACGCGATCGCGCCGACCCCGACGGCGCCCGCGGCGAGGATGCCGAGCGGCACGACCCAGGCGAGCAGGTCGAAGCCCTTCTTCGGCGGCTCTGCGACGACGGCCGGCCCGAACTGCGCCACGAGCTGGCCGCGGATCTGCGCTTCGGTCTTGCCCTCGGCGAGCGAGTTGCGGATCACCTGCTTCATCCGCCGCGCGATCGGCGAGTCGGACTGGTCGAGCGTCGTCTTGCACGTCGGGCAGACGAACTCGGCCTCGAGATCGGACGGGCTCGGTGCCGCGACCGCCGGCGCGGTCGCCGCGAACGAGGCTAGGACAACCGCCGCGACGAGGACGACCCGGGCGGCCATGTCAGGACGTGTCGCCGAGCGCGAGCGCGACCCCGCGCTGGAACGCGTCGCGGTTCCGCTCGATGTCGACGGCGCCCTCGATCCGCTCGCCGACGAGCTTGCCCGGTGCGATCGACGAAGAACGTCTCCGGGAAGCCGCGGACGCCCCATTTCCCGACGGTCGAGCCCTTGCCGTCGTAGACCACCGGGTAGGTGAGGCCGTACCGCTTCATGAAGCGGCGCGCGTCCTGGCGGAAGTCGTTGACGTCGACGCCGAGCACCACGAGCCCCTGGTCACGGTAGCGCTCGTAGGTCTTCTGGAGGACCGGCGCCTCGTCGCGGCACGGGACGCACCATGACGCCCAGAAGTTGACGACGACCGCCTTCCCCTTCAGGTCGCCCACGTCGAGCTGCCCGTCGCGGTCGAGGCGGTCGAGCGTGAACGCCGGGGCGTGCACGAGCTTGCCCTCGGCGAGCTCGTCCGCCGCGCCCGTCGTGCGGCCGAACGCGACCTTCCAGATCAGGAGGCCGAGCAGCGCCGCCACGCCGATCAGCGCGGCCAGCTGCGCAACGCGCTGGACGCGCCCCGGCCGTGCGTCCGAGCTCACGCCGGCACGATGAACACGGGCGTCCCGACGTCGACCCGCTGGAAGAGCCATTCGACCTGCGGGATCAGCATCCGGATGCAGCCGTGGGAGGCCGAGTACCCGATCGAGGCGGCGTCCGGCGTCCCGTGGATCCCGACGTACGGCGACGAGATGCCCATCCACCGCGTGCCGAGCGGGTTCCCCGGGCCCGGCGGGACCGGCTTGGCGCCCTCGGCCCAGGCAGAGCCCTCCGGCGGATACCACCAGGGGTTCCGCTGCATCGTCACGATCTCGTAGTGACCGAGCGGGGTCGGGTACGACGACTGGCCGGTCGCGACGCGGAAGGTGCGCTTGAGCTCGTCGCCGTTGTAGTAGAGGAGCTGGTTCGAGCCGCGCTTGATCACGATCACCTTGCCGAGGTCGGCCTCGGTGACCTTCGGGTCGAGCTCCCGGAAGGGCAGCTCGAGCGAGCGCTCGTGCTTGCGAATGGCAAGCGAGACCTGCCGTGCCGCCACGGTCTGCATCAGCCGCCGGCCCGGCGCCGACGGATGCGCGACCGGGACGAAGTTGCGCAGCGTGAGGCTCGCGTCGACGGGCTCCCGGTCGGTCCGCTTCGCGAGGTCGCCGAGGAACTGCTTCAGCCTGCCGTTGGCGACGTCGACCGTGAGCGGAACCTTGAAGCCCTCGCTGCGCACCCGCACCGCGGTCGTGACCGCCTTGGCGACGTACGCGTCCGCGCCGAGCTCATCGGGGGTGACGCGCATCTTCTTGCTCGGCGACACGACCAGCGTGATGGGCTTGCCGAACCGTTGCTCGACGAGCTCGCGCGCTTCCGCCTTCGTCAGCCCGCCTACGAGCAGTCCGCCGATCGTGACGCCGGGCTGGATGAGCTTCGGCCCACGCGGCAGGGGAACGGTCGTCGTCGGTGGCGCCGTCGTCGTGTCGCCCGGCTCCGTCGTCGTCGTCGGCGCCGTCGTCGTGGACGGCGTCGTCTCGTCGGCCGCGGCGATCGGAGCGAGCACGATGAAAAGCGCAACTGAGCAGGGAAGAACTGCGGCTGTCGCCAGTCGTCGCATCGGCGTGAGTGTATCCAGGGCCCTGGTCGGAGCGGGTGAACGAACTGTTATGTGCGGATCGCCGCGAAGATCCCCGGATCGTTCGTGATCACGCCGGCGGCTCCTGCCTCGACGACCCGGTGCAGATCGTCGGGGTCGTCGACCGTCCAGGCGAGCACCGGGGCTCCGAGAGACCGCGCGCGCGCGACGGCGCGCGGTGTCACGAGCGCGTGTTGGAGCATGAGCGCGGTCGCGCCCGCGCGGCGGATCATCCGGGGCAGAAGGGCGGGCGCGCCCGCCCGGAGCGCGACGAGCCCGGCGCGGAGCACCGGCTCCAGCGCCCGCCGGCGTGAGACGCCGTAGCGATCCTCCGGGTACGTGAAGCCGATCCGCACCATGGGCGCGTCCCGCGCGACGGCGCGCAGGCTCGGCACGTGGAAGGACGAGACGACCGTCCGCGGCTCGAGACCGTGGCGCCGGAGGGCCGACGTGAGCTCGTCGAGCCGCGTCGTGAGCTTGAGGTCGACATGGAGTCCGAGCTCCGGCGCCTCGTCGACGAAGAACGCAAGCGCCTCGTCGAGCGTCGGCAGCTCGGGCGCGACCTCGCGCAGCTCGGCGAGCGAGCACTCGCGCACCGAGCCGGCCGCGGCGCCGTGGCTCACCTCGTCGAGCCTGTCGGAGTGGGCGAGCACGAGCGGCCCCCGCGGAAGGTCGAGGACGTCGAACTCGATCAGGTCGACGCCCTGCGCGACCGCCGTCCGGAACGCGCGCACGGTGTTCTCCGGCGCGAGCGCGGAGGCGCCGCGGTGGGCGATGCGCAGCACCGCGCCGTCGCGGCGCTCGAGGTCGATCACCGGAGCCCTCGACGCGCTGCGCGATGCCACCACCAGGCGAGCGGCACCAGCACGAGCGCCTGCGCGACGGCGATCCCCGCCGCGAGCCGGGAGACGTCCTGCCAGAACTGCTCCGGGTAGATCCGGATCAGCGTGTCGGCGTTGTTGAACTGCCACGAGTCGCCGGAGAAGAAGACCTCGTGGAAACGCGTGAAGAATCCGTCGAAGCCGAGCAGGATCAGGGGCACGGCGAGCACCGCGGTCGCCAGCGTCGCGACGGCCCCGGCCAGGAGCCCGAGCGGCACGACGGCGCGGAAGCGCGTCCGGGCGAGCCCGAGCGCCAGCGCTCCGATCACGACCAGCGCGATCAGCTGGCCCCGCAGAGCGATGCCGAAGAGCCGCCGGACGTCCCGCATGTGGGTCAGCTCGCGGAGGCCGAACGCCGGGGACCCGCTCGGCAGCCGCGCCCGCTCGAGGAGCGCGATGCCCTCCGACCCGGGCTGGATCGAGCGCAGGCCGAGGAGCGCCAGCTCCTTCCGCTGGTCGTTCGTGAGGCCGTAGCGATCGGGCGGGAAGCCGTCGCGGCCGAGCTCTGCCCGGACGAACGTCCCCGTCGCGAGCACACGGAACGCGTTCACGACGAGGATCGGCGTCACCGAGACGGCGATCGCGACCACCAGGGCGGCCGCCAGCACCCGACCTCGAGGAGAGCGCACCGCGCTCGCGTCAGAGCCCGAACAGGCGCCCGATCTCGCGCCAGGTCGTCAGAGCGAGGAAGACGCACACGGCGACGAGCAGCACGAGCACGATCCAGAACCGCGCTCCGGCCCACTTCGAGCGGCGCCGGTGCTCGATTCGCGCCTTCCGGCGGGCCCGATGGAGGTGGTAGGAACGTCGGACGGCTTCGGGATCGACCGCCGGCCCCTCGTCGGAGGGCCCGAGCGCGTCCGCGACCCGCCCGCGCGTTGCCTCGCGTACGTTGTCCGCCACGGTGAAAGCATACGACCGCGACGCCGCATCGCGTTCTCCGAGATACTCTGCCGCGTGGCGATGAGCGAGCGACGCTTCGACACCGGGTTGCTCGGGCTCGGCGACGGCCTCGGCATGGTCGCGGGGGTCGTGCTCGCGGTCTCGTCGTTCACCGGGTGGTACACCGGCGAGGGCGAGGGCGTGACGATCTCGGTGCTCGGCTGGAACACCGGCGTCCTGGGCAAGCTCGTGCTGTTCGTCGGGCTGGCCGTCGTCGTCGTGCTGGTGCTGCGCGAGCTCGGGATCGAGCCGCCCGCGGCGCTGCCGCAGAGCCTTCTGACGATCGCCCTCGGCGCGCTCGCGACGATCTTCGTACTCGTCCGCGTGATCTCCGTGCCCGACGACTTCTTCTTCGCCAACCGGGGCGTCGGGCTCTGGATCAGCCTGGCCGCCGCGCTCGCGGTGATCGTGGCCGGCCTGCTGCAGGCGTCCGAGGAGATGTAGCCGGCCCTACGGCGCCGACTGCTGGGGCACCGGCTCCAGCGTCCTGACGAAGGTCTGCGTCCCTCCCGGCACCGGCCGGTCGTCGAGGGCGAGACCGAGCGCGACGCCGAGGGCGAAGACGATCACCGCGCCGACGACGAGCGCCGCGACGCGCGGCCAGGGGCTCCGGCGAGGCGCGCGGCGGCGAGTGACGGACGCCGGGTCGACGCTCACGGTGTGTAGTCCAGCGCCTGGCGGCTGTACGCGTGGAAGGCTGCGTCGCCTGCGACGGTCGCGGTGCGCGCCCAGCCGCGGGAGGGCGCACGCTCCTCGATCACCTCGGAGAGCCACTGGTCGGAGTCGACGTACGCGGCGGCGAGCTCGGCGAGCGTGAACGCCGACCCGATGCGGCGCCGGAGCTCCTCGATCACGGCGTCACGCTGCGCGTACAGCGCCTCGGCGCGGGCGGCGTCGAGGGCCTCGGCGTCGAAGCGCCGCTGCCCCTCCTCCCAGTCGTGTCGCGCAGAGGTGACCGTCATGAGGCGCGCACTATACGAGGCTGCAGCAGCGCTCCGGCCAGCGCTCCGGCACCTCGCCGAGGACGGCCTCCCCGAGTCGATACCCGGGCTGGGCGAGCGCGAACGCAACGTGCGCGTGGAGGCACTTGAGCGCGCCCGGGTTGCGCGAGCCGCCGATGCCGAGCTCGAGTGACGCCCCGGAGTCCGAGCCCGTCGAGCCTCCGGCGAGCTCGCGCCGGACGCGCACCTGCTCCGCCGTCGCCCGTGCGAGGTCATCGCGCAGCTCCGGATCGGCCGCAACCGCGGCGCTCCAGCGGTCGACACCTCCGGCGGCCTCGAGGCGCGAGACCGCGGCGACGAGGTGGCGGCACGTGAGGTAGTACGTCGTCGGGAAGGGCTCGCCGTCGGCGCCGTACGGCTCCTGCTCGGTCACCGCGGGCAGGCCCCAGGGACAGCGCACGACGACGCGCCGGAAGGTTCGCGGCTCGCGCCCGAGCTGCCGCGCGACGACGGCGCGATCGTCCATCTCCCGACGGTACCGGGCCAGAGGCTCAGCGGGCGTGGCGGCGCCGCCACTCGGCGGTGCCCTTCACGATGAAGAGGTGCTCGCCGGGCTTGACGTAGCCGATGCGGCGGGCGGCGCGCGAGAGCTCGTCGAGGCTCGTCGTCCGGGCCAGCCGCGCGGTCACACGCGCGCGCTCGGCGCGAAGCGATGCGACCTCGGCGCGACGCTCGTCGAGCTGGTTGCGGGTCTCGAGGTAGGTCGTGATCGGGCGGACGTAGAGGAAGCCGACGACGCCGAGTACGATCACCGGCAGGAGCCAGCGCGGCGCCCTCGGCCGACGGCGCTTGCGTTCCTTCCGTTTCCCCTTCCCCGCCATGGCGAGGAGTTCGGCGTCCGCGGGGCGCTTTCCTACGCGACGTCGACCTTGATGACGTTCGTCCCGCCGGGGATGTTGACGGCGGTGCCGGCGGTGATCACGAGCCGCTCCCCCGGGAGGACGATGCCCGACTCGCGCGCGGCCGCGATGGACCTCGTCCAGAGATCCTCCACGTCGGTGGTCTCCGAGATGTCGAGCGGGGTCACGCCCCACTCGAGCGCCATGTGGCGGAGCGACTCCATCTTGTGCGTGAGCGCGAGAATCGCCCGCTGCGGGCGCAGGCGCGCGACCGCGGAGGCGGTGCGGCCGGTGAACGTCGGCACGAGGATGGCCTTCGCGGAGAGCGCCTCGGCAACGTCGCAGGCGGCGTTCGACATCGCCTGGTCGATCGTCGGCTGATCGCTCGCCTGCGGCGTCTCGTGGCGGTAGTCGAGATGCGGCTCGACGGCGAGCGCGATGCGGTCCATCACCGCCACCGCCTCGACCGGATACGCCCCCACGGCCGTCTCGCCGGAGAGCATGATCGCGGACGTGCCGTCGAGGATCGCGTTGGCGATGTCGGACGCCTCGGCGCGCGTCGGCTCGGGCGAGGAGATCATCGACTCGAGCATCTGCGTCGCCGTGATCACGGGCTTCGCGCGCTCGAGCGCGTGCACGATGATCCGCTTCTGGAGGAGCGGCACCTCGGCGGCGCCGATCTCGACGCCGAGGTCGCCCCGTGCGACCATCACGCCGTGCGCCTCGGCGAGGATGTCGTCGAGCGCGGCAACCGCCTCGGCCTTCTCGATCTTCGCGATCACCCACGCGTGCGAGCCGCGGGCCTCGATGAGCGTGCGCAGCGCCAGCACGTCCGACGCGGAGCGGACGAACGAGAGCGCGACGTAGTCGACGCCGAACTCGAGCGCGGCGTCGAGGTCGTCGAGGTCCTTGCGCGTCAGCGAGGGGATCGGGAGCGGGACGCCGGGCAGGTTGACGCCCTTGTGGGCCTTGATCACGCCGCCGACGAGGACCTCGCAGCGCGCGCGGCCGCGCTCTACCTTCTCGACGCGGAGCCGGACGAGCCCGTCGTCGACGAGCACGTCGTTTCCCGGCTGGAGCACGGAGCCGAGCACCGCAGGGCTCACGGGCACGTCGTCGGGCTGGGCGGCGTCCTCGCCGGCGATCACGATCGAGTCGCCGGTCGCGAGCGTGACGTCGGCGTCGAGGTCGCCGACGCGGAGCTTCGGCCCCTGGAGGTCGGCGATCAGGGCGATCGGCCGTCCGGCCGCCGCTTCCACCTCGCGGATGAGCGCAGCCGAGCGCGCGTGGTCCTCGCGCGTCCCATGGGAGAGGTTGAGGCGCGCGCCGTCCATGCCGGCGTTGATCAGCGCCGCGAGCGTCTCCGGGCTCGCGGACGCCGGGCCGATGGTGGCCACGATCTTCGTGCGGCGCGTGTGCCCGGTCACGGCGACAGCCTACGCGCGGCTCAGGCGTCCGACCGGGGGAATGCGGCCCAACCGCGGTACTCGGCCGCGTCGCCGAGCTCCTCCTCGATCCGCAGGAGCTGGTTGTACTTCGCGACGCGGTCGGAGCGGGCCGGGGCGCCGGTCTTGATCTGGCCGGCGTTGGTCGCGACGGCGAGGTCGGCGATCGTCGCGTCCTCGGTCTCGCCCGAGCGGTGCGAGACGACCACGCGGTAGCCGTTCCGGTGCGCGAGCTCGACCGCCTCGAGCGTCTCGGTGAGCGTCCCGATCTGGTTGACCTTGACGAGGATCGCGTTGCCGACCCGCTCGGCGATCCCGCGCCGCAGGAAGTCGACATTCGTGACGAAGAGGTCGTCGCCGACGAGCTGCAGCCGTCCGCCGAGCCGGTCGGTGAGCGTCTGCCAGCCCGCCCAGTCCGACTCGCCCAGCCCGTCCTCGAGCGACACGATCGGGAAGCGGTCGCAGAGGTCGGCCCAGAGGTCGATCATCCCGTTCGTGTCGAGCGTGCCGCCCTGCCGCTCGAGCCGGTACGCGCCGTCGCGATGAAGCTCGCTGGTGGCGGGGTCGAGCGCGAGCGCCACCTTGTCGCGGTGCCCCGCGCGCTCGGCTGCCTCGAGGATCACCTCGCACGCCTCGTACGCGGAGCCGAGGTCGGGCGCGAAGCCGCCCTCGTCGCCGACCGCAGTCGAGAGACCACGCTCGCCGAGCAGGCGCTTGAGCTCGTGGTACGTCTCCGCGCCGATCCGGAGCGCCTCCGCGAACGTCTCCGCGTCCGCGGGGACGAGCATGAACTCCTGGAAGTCGAGCGAGTTCTGGGCGTGCGCGCCCCCGTTGATGACGTTCATCATCGGCACGGGCAGCACGTGCGCGTTGGTGCCGCCGATCCATCGGTAGAGCGGCACCCCGGCGTCCGCCGCAGCCGCCTTCGCGACGGCGAGCGACACGCCGAGGATCGCGTTGGCGCCGAGACGCGCCTTCGTCGGGGTTCCGTCGAGCGCGACGAGGACAGCGTCGATCTGGCGCTGGTCGGCGGCATCGAGCCCGACGAGGGCGTCGGCGATCTCGCCGTCGACGTGCGTGACGGCGCGCGTGACGCCCTTCCCATCCCACTCGTCGCCGCCGTCGCGGAGCTCGACCGCCTCGTGCTCGCCGGTCGAGGCGCCGGACGGGACCGCAGCGCTCCCGAACGCGCCGGACTCGAGCCCGACCTCGACCTCGACGGTCGGGTTCCCCCGCGAGTCGAGCACCTGGCGGCCGTGGACGTACGTGATCTCCATGTTCGGGGAAGACTAGACGTGGGGCGCGGAGGCCTTCGCGCGCTCGTACCAGCGCTCCTGGCCGGCGAGGTCCAGCTCGGCCCAGGTCTCCCCCGCCTCGGCCGCGAGCCGCTCCGCGAGCTCGACCCGCCCGCGAAAGCGGCCGGTCGCCGCGCGGAGCGCGAGCTCGGGATCGACGTTCACGAACCGCGCGAGGTTGACCACGGTGAAGAGGAGATCCCCGAGCTCTGCCTCGACGGCGCGATCCGGCTCGCTCTCGGGCGCAGGACGCCCCGCGCGGCCCAGCTCGGCGAGGAGCTCGGCCGTCTCCTCGCGCACCTTGGCGACAGGGCCCTCGAGGTCGGGCCAGTCGTAGCCGACCGCGGCCGCGCGACGCTGGACCTTGCGCGCGAGCAGGAGCGCGGGAAGCGACTCCGGCACGTCGTGGAAGACGCCTTCGCGGCCCTCCTGCTCGGCCTTGATCGCCTCCCAGCGCTCGCGCACGCGCCCTGCCGTGCGCGCCTCGGCGTCGCCGAAGACGTGTGGGTGCCGGCGCACGAGCTTTTCGTGTACGGCCCGGGTGACCTCGTCGAGGTCCCCCTCGCCCTGCTCCTCGAGGAGCAACGAGAGGAAGAACACCTGGAAGAGGAGGTCGCCGAGCTCGTCGAGGAGCTTCGCGGGATCGTCCGCGAACGCGGCGTCGGCGACCTCGTACGCCTCCTCGACCGTGTGCGGGACGATCGTGCGAGCCGTCTGCTCGCGATCCCAGGGGCACTCGGCCCGGAGGCGCCGGGTCAGCTCACGGAGCTCGCCGAGCGGGCCGTCTGCGCCCACGCGGCCGACGCTACCCGGAGGTCGTCGTCTCGCCGGTCGTGGTGGACGTGTCCGGCGGCTCGAACCCGGCGGCGTACTGGACCTTGTCCTTGTACTCCTTCTCGACGTCCGAGACCCACTTGTTGACCGCGGTGTTCTTCGTCTCGGACTCGAGCTGCGTGCGGATCTGGTCCTTGACCTGGGCGAACGGGGTGACCGAGCCGGCCTTGACGTCCGCGAGCGGCTGGATCAGGTGGTAGCCGAACTGCGTCTTGACCGGCTGCGACAGCTCGTTGGTGTCGAGCGAGAAGGCAGCCTTGTCGAACGGGGCGACGGTCTGGCCCTTGGAGACGGTGAGCTTGCCGCCCGCGTCCTTCGAGCCGGGGTCGATCGAGTTCGCCTTGGCGAGTGCCGCGAAGTCGCCGCCGTTGACGAGCTCGGTGCGGATCCGGTCGGCGTCGGCCTTGGTCTTCACGAGTATGTGGCGAACGGAGCGAGACTCCGGGACCGAGTAGTTCGCCCGGTTCTTCTCGTAGTAGCTCTTGACGTCCGCATCGGTGACCTTCGCATCGGTGGTCACCTTCTTGTAGATCCCCTCGGTGAGGAGCTGCGACCGGATGTCCTCCTCGAGGCTCGCCTTGGTGTACCCCTGGTCCTCGAGGCCCTTCTCGAACTTCGCCTGACTGCCGGCGAAGTACTGCTTCTTGACCTCTTCGACCTTCTTCGCAATCTGCTGGTCGGTCACGTCGATGCCCAGCTTGTCGGCCTCGCGCGCGTACTCCTCGCGCTGGACGAGGTAGGCGACCGCTTGGGTCTGCAGCGTCTGGTAGTCCGACGTCCCGGCCTTCGGGAAGTCGCGCTTCTGGGCGGTGTAGGACTTCTTCGCCCGCGCGAGCAGCCCGTCGAGCGAGGACCGCGTGATCGAGGTGCCGTCGACGACCGCGACGGCATCGGCCGGAACCTCGTCCGAGCCGCCGCAGCCGGCGGCGACGAGAGTGACAGCGGCCAGTGCGGCGGCGGCGAGTGCGAGCGAGCGCTTCATCGAGTCCTCTTTGTAGGCGACGACCGGTTACGGGGGGGTTACGACGTGTACGGGAAAGGTTCGGTTGGGCACGGGAGCGGACGGTGTTCGCGGCGCGCTCAGGCGGCCCGGCGGGCGGCAACGATAGCATCGGCCAGCGCCAGAGCCCCGTCGAGCCCCTCGGCGCGGATCGCGACCTCCTGCCGAGCCGACGTGTACACGGCCGTCTCGGCGATCGCGCGGAGCGCGCGGAGCTCGGTCGCCGCGAGACCGACGGGCCCGACGGTCGCGCGGCCCCCGCGGAAGACGAGGTAGTCGGCCCCGACGAGTGCCAGCGCGAGCTTCGCCTCCTGGATGCGGAAGAGGTTCTCGACCGGCTCGGGCAGCGGTCCGTACCGGTCTTCCGTCGCCGCGTGGAGCTCCCGCAGCTCGTCCTCGTGCTCGGCGAGCGCGATCCGGCGGTGGAGGTCGATCTTGAGCGCCTCGGCCTGGATGTAGGTCGCGGGGATGTACGCATCCACGCGCGCATCCACCCGCACCGGACGCACGGCCATCCGCGCCTGGCCGGAGAGCTCGGCCACCGCCTCGTTCAGCATCTCGACGTACAGCTCGAAGCCGAGCGCGGCGACGTGACCGGACTGCTCGGCGCCGAGCAGGTCACCGGCGCCGCGGATCTCGAGGTCGCGCATCGCGATCTGGAACCCCGCGCCGAGCTCCGTGTGGTCGGCGAGCGTCGCGAGCCGCGACCGCGCCTCGGGCGTCAGCTCCGTGGCATCCGGATAGAAGAGGTATGCGTGCGCGGTCACGTCGGAGCGCCCGACGCGACCGCGGATCTGGTACAGCTGCGCGAGCCCGAGCGTGTCGGCCCGCTCGACGATCAGGGTGTTCGCCTGCGGGATGTCGATGCCCGACTCGATGATCGTCGTCGAGACGAGGACGTCCGCGTCCCCGGCCAGGAAGGCGTGCATGCGCTCCTCGAGGTCGCGCTCCGCCATCTGGCCGTGGGCGACGAGGAAGCGAAGCCCCGGGCAGAGCTGCTGCAGCTTCTCGGCGGCCTCCTCGATCGTCTCGACGCGGTTGTGGAGGTAGAACGACTGGCCCTCGCGCGCGTGCTCGCGCTCGAGCGCGATCCGCACCAGCTCGTCGTCGTACTCCCCGACCGTCGTCCGGATCGGCCGCCGGCCCTCGGGAGGCGTCTCGATGATCGAGATGTCGCGGAGCCCGGAGAGGGACATGTGGAGCGTCCGCGGGATCGGCGTCGCCGAGAGCGCGAGCACGTCCACCTCGAGCCGCAGGGCGCGCAGGAGCTCCTTCTGCGAGACCCCGAAGCGCTGCTCCTCGTCGACGATGACGAGGCCGAGCTGCTTCGGGATCACGTCCCGCGAGAGGATGCGGTGGGTGCCGACGAGCACCTCGATCTTCCCCTCCGCGAACTCCTTCAGGACGGCCTTCACCTCCGCGGGCCTCCGGAACCGCGACACCATCTCGACCCGCACCGGGAAGTCGCGGTAGCGCTCGCGGAAGGTGTTCCAGTGCTGCTCGGCGAGGATCGTCGTCGGGCAGAGCACCAGCACCTGCCGGCCGTTGACGGCGACGCCGAAGGCCGCGCGCACTGCGACCTCGGTCTTGCCGAAGCCGACGTCGCCGCAGACGAGCCGGTCCATCGGCCGCGGCGACTCGAGATCCTCCTTCACGGCCTCGATCGCGCGCTGCTGGTCGTCGGTCTCGCGGTAGGGGAAGGACGCCTCCAGGCGCTCGATCCAGTCGCCGGAGAGGTCGTTCGCAACCCCCTCGGCCCGCTGGCGCTGGGCGTAGAGCTGCAGCAGCTCGCCCGCCAGCTCGCGTACAGCGTTCCGGGCGCGCGCCTTGAGGTTCTGCCACGCCTTCCCCCCCAGCTTCGAGAGGCTCGGAGCGGCAGCGTCCGCGCCGATGTACTTCGACAGCTTCCCGAGCTGCTCGTGCGGGACGTACAGCCGGTCCTCGCCGCGGAACGCCAGATGGAGGTAGTCGCGCGTGACACCGGCCACCTCCTTCGTCTCGAAGCCGAGCAGCTTGCCGATGCCGTGGTCCTCGTGGACCACGTGGTCGCCGACCCGCAGGTCCGCGAAGCTCGCGAGCGCCCTGCCGAGCCGCCTGTCCGCCCGCGGGGGTCGCTTGCGGAAGACCTGCGTGTCGGGCAGAAGCACGAGACCCAGCTCGCGCCAGACGAACCCGCGGCGGGCCGGTGCGACCGCGAAGCGCAGCGCGGGGTCGGCGGCGAGCGCCTCGCCCTCCGCGAGCATCGGCGCCTCGATCTTCCGCAGGAGCGCCGCCTGCCGCTCGGCCTCGCCGCGATGCGCGAACGCCACGACGACGCGGTTCCCCGAGCGGACGAACCCGGCGAGCTCGTTCTCCGCCTCGGCGAGGCCGCGTGCCGCGATCGCAGGCCGCTGCGCCTCGAACGCGTGCGGCTGCGCCTGCGGGAACGGGTCGAGCTCGGTCGCGCCGTCGAGGGCGATCGGCGCAAGGCCCTCCTCCTCGGCGACACGACGCACGTCGTCCGGCTGCCAGACGAGGTCGGGCGCGCGGTCGACCGGAGGGACGAGATCCGCCGGGATCTCGACGACCGCCTGGCCGTCGTCCCCCTCAGGTCCGAGGTCGACGTCGAGCAGGTCGACACGCCGCTCGACCGCCGGATGGACGATCGCGTTGTCGGCCGGATGCAGCGCGCGCTGCGTGAACGGCGAGAACGCGCGCACCTGCTCGATCTCGTCGCCGAAGAGCTCGACCCGGAGCGGCTCGCGGCCGGTGGACGGGAACACGTCGACGATGCCACCGCGCACGGCGAACTGACCGCGCTCGTCGACCCGCTCGACTCGCTCGTACCCGGCGAGCGCGAGCTGCTCGGCGAGCCCGTCGATCCCCGGCTCGTCGCCGACCCGGAGCGCGAGCGAGCCCGGTCGCGCGGCGCGCGGCGGCAGCCCTTCCGAGAGCGCCGCGACCGACGCGCAGACGAGCCCTCCGGCCTCGAGGACGTCGAGCGCCCGGTAGCGCTCACCGACGAGGTGCGGCGGAGGGACCAGCCCCGACTCGTGGGCGACGCCCCTGCTCGGAAGGAACGCGACCCGCGCGACGTCCCCGAACCACGACGCGCCGTCCGCAGCGTCCCGCGCGTCGGCGTCCTCGGGCAGCAGCACGAGGAGCGCGCGGCCGAGCTCGGCGTGGAGCGCCGCGAGCACGAGGGGCAGCACCGGCTCCGAGACGCGGGCGCGGGTCGGCAACGTGCGGACGAGCGCCTGGAAGCGCTCGGTGCGCCGAAGCTCCTCCACGAAGGCGGCGAGCGGCGCGACGGTGGACGTGCGGGTGGCGGCCTGGTCCATGCGGCTGGCGGGGATCGCGCCCCGCGGGGCCATCGTACTGCCCGGCTCACCAACCACCCCCGGGGGCACCCCCGTGCCCTGCTTTCACGCTACCGAGGGACGTGTGCCCCGAGTGCGCCGGCCTCGTGCCGGATGTGTGCCGGCTGTCTGCGGAGCCCGGTAGCGCTCAGTTGAAGCGGCGTTGCGTCTCGTCGAGACCGTCGGCGGCCAACGCTTCGACGGCGTCGCAGGCGCGGGCGACGATCGCCTCCGCGTCGTCCTCGGGCGCGAAGCCGGAGAGGACGTAGTCCGCGACCGGACGGGGGTCGCCGCGGCCCGGGCGCCCGACTCCGACCCGGAGGCGGAGGAAGTCCTGCGATCCGAGACGCTGGGCGATGGAGCGGAGCCCGTTGTGGCCGGCGAGGCCGCCGCCGAGCCGCGCCTGGAGGCGGCCTGTCTCGAGATCGACGTCGTCGTGCACGACGAGTACGTGCTCGCCCGGAAGCTTGTAGAAGGCGGCGGCAGCCTGGATCGAGGCGCCGGACTCGTTCATGTAGGTCTCGGGCTTCAGCAGCGCGAGCTTGGCCTCGCCGACACGGATGTCGCCGAGCCGCCCGCGGAACTTCGACTTGAACGAGCCACCGTGCCGTCGCGCGAGCTCGTCGACGACCATCCAGCCGACGTTGTGCCGGTCACGGGCGTGCTCGGGGCCGGGGTTGCCGAGCCCGGCGACCAGAAAGTCCATCGCAATCGCGGCCTCTCCCCGCCGGAAGAGGCGCACCGATCAGTCCTCGGCGGCGGCTGCGCCCTCGTCCGAGGCCTCGGCGGCGTCGCCGCCCTCGCCGGCCTCCGCATCCTCGCCCTCGCCTTCGCCCTCGGCAGCCTCTTCCTCGAGCTCCGTGAGACCGCGGGGCACCGTGCAGGTGGCGAGCACGAGCTGCGGATCGTCGAGGAAGGTGACCCCCTCGATCGGGGAGAGATCCTCGACGCGCAGCGTGACCCCGAGCTCGAGCCCGGAGATGTCGAGCTCGACATGCTCGGGGATCCCGGTCGGGAGGGCCTCGACCTGCAGCTCGCGGCTGACGAGCTGGACGCTGCCGCCCTGCTTCGAGCCGGGCGACTCGCCGACGAGCTCGAGGCTCACCGTTGCCTGGATCGGGCGGTCGAGACGCACCTCGTGGAAGTCGACGTGCGTCAGCGTGCCGCGGATCGGGTGGCGCTGGAAGTCCTTGAGGACGGCGTGATGGGGAGTCGTCTGCCCCTCGATCACGACGTCGACGATCGCGTGCAGACCCGACGGGCCGGTCAGCGCGGTACGGAGGCTGCGCTCGTGCACCACGATCGCACGGGTGTGCCCCTTCCCGTAGAGGACGCCGGGCACCAGCCCCTCCTTGCGAAGGCGGCGCACGCGGCGGGAGCCGAGCTGCTCGGCTCCGCGCTCGGAGACCTCGAGGGTGACACGATCGCTCGACATCGGCGTGCCATGGTAGCGGAGGCCGGGCACTAGGATCGTGCCGTGGAAGGCGACGCCTTCGAGCTCGTGACCTCCGACGGGCGGCGGCTCGAGGGGTGGGCGAGCGATGGGGCATCCGCGACCGCCGTCCTGCTCCATGTCGGCACGCCGTGCGCCGGGATCGCCTACGGGCCGTGGGTCGCGGAGGTGGCCGCTCGCGGATTGCGGTTCGTGACCTACTCGCGACCGGGCTACGCCGGCTCGTCGCGGCGTCCCGGCCGTGCCGTCGCCGACTGCGTGGACGACGTCGCGGAGATCGCCGTCCGGCTCGGACTCGACCGACTCCACGTTGTCGGCTGGTCGGGCGGCGGGCCGCATGCGCTCGCGTCGGCGGCACTCCTGCCGCAGCTCGTGGCGTCTGCCGCCACGCTCGCGGGCGTCGCCCCGCGGGACGCGGCGGGGCTCGACTGGCTGGACGGCATGGCGGAGGAGAACCGCGACGAGTTCGGCGCAGCGCTCGTGGGAACCGAGCGCCTGGAGCCGTTCCTCCGGGAGGCCGCGGCGGCGATGGGTGAGAGCACGGGAGACACGATCGCGGAGGCGCTCGGAGGGCTCGTGACGGAGGTCGACCGGCAGGCGCTCCACGGGCCGTTCTCGGAGTACCTCGCAGCCGTGATGCGCGGCGCGCTTCGCGACGGGATCTGGGGATGGCACGACGACGACCTGGCGTTTGCCAGGGGCTGGGGCTTCGCGGTCGATGACATAGCGGTACCGGTGACGATCTGGCAGGGCCGCGAGGATGCGATGGTCCCCTACGCGCACGGCGTATGGCTGAGCCAACACGTGGAGGGCGCGACCGCGAGGTTGTTCGACGACGAGGGGCACCTCTCGCTGGCGCTCCGCTTCGACGAGATCGTCGACGACCTGCTCGCGCGCGCCGGAGCTCCCTAGAGCGGGATCGAGCGGCCGAGCGCGTCGAAGGCCTCGAGCCGCGCCTGTGCGACCGGCGTGCGGTCGAGCTCGTCGGCGAAGACCGCGAAGGTGACCGCGTCGCGCGGCGCTTCGCCCTCCCCTGCCGGGAGCCGCCGGCGCAGCGTCGCCTCCTCCGCGAAGCCGAGGGCGCGCGGGATGCGCAGGCTCGCCTCGTTGGCGGGGTCGACCCGGATCTCGACGCGGTCGACGCAGCAGACGCGGATCGCGACCCTCGCGAGCGCGGCCGTCGCTTCGCGCGCATAGCCGCGACCGACCGCCGAGGCGCGGATCCAGTAGCCGATCTCGAGCGCTCCCTCGCCGGCGCGCGTGTGGAGCCCCGAGCCGCCGACGGCCTCGCGTTCGTCGCGCGAGAAGATGCCGTAGACGAAATCCTCCCCGAGATCGAACCGTCCCCGAAAGCCCCGCAGGAGCCCGATCCGCTCGTCGAGCGACCGGGGCTCGTCGTGTGCCCACGGCATCCAGGGACGGAGGTGGTCGAGGCTGGAGTCGATCGCGTCCGCGAGGAGCGGTGCATCGCGCGGGTCCCAGCAGCGGAGCACGAGCCGCTCTGTGCGGATCAGGTACGGGGGCGGTGGGTGGTCGACGCCCGACAGTGGCGTGACGCTACATCACATGCACCGTCCCTTAACGGGGCGACCACGAGACGGACGGCACGCTCGACCCGCCGGGCGGGGTACGTGCGGCCTTCCCCCGTCCGCGCTGCCCCGTCCGCGCGCAAGAGGCTCGATGCGAAGGTCGTGCTCGGAGTCGAGCTGGCGCGCTATGTCGTGGTCTTCGCGACCTCGGTGACGAGCTCCCCGAATGCGTACAACAGAGCGTCCCTGTCTCCGAATCTCTGCCAGTCGATCGGGACCGAGACCCAGGGAGTCAGGCTCGGGATGTGGGCCGAGATCTCCGTGGGGCGGCTGAGGGACCCGATCGGCTTGAGGTGGCTCGCCGGAACGCCGAGGGCGGTGAGCTCCGCGCGATAGCCCTCCCATGCTTCCCACTCGGTCGTTCCCCAGTGAGGGCCGGCGACCTCGACGAGCCACGCGGGAGCGTCCTTCGGCACCTTCGTCACGAGACGGGCGTGGGATTTTCGGGGGCGGAAGCGTGGCCGGTCATCGAGGGACCTCCTCCTCGGTCGCGGCCCGGACTCTGGCACGTCGCGGGCCTCTTGTCAGCGAGATCATGACGTGACGTCCGCGTTGTCGGGGAGAGGCGCCACGCATCGAGGATCAGAAGCGGCCTCGCTCTTGTTCGATGACGTCAGGGCGAGTGACCGTACGCTAGTGGCCCAGGACGTGCTTGAGCCGGTCGAGCCAACTGACGTGGCCGCGGCGCTGATTCGGCGCGAGAGGTTCCGCTGGGACCTGCTGCTGCGTGGACGCGAGGCTGGACTCGAGGCCGGCTCTTTCCGCGTCCGGTGTGCCGTCCCAGGCGAGGAGCGCCCGAGTCTGATCGGGTGTGAGGCGTCCTCCTGGCAGCGTCCAGCAGTGCAAGTACTCTGAGCTCGATACTCCTGGAGCTCCTCCTGCGTGTGTTCCTGAGGTGTCTTCGCCACGTGCACAGCTCGTTCTCAGCCCGGCCGGCGGCGAGGGTATGGGTCATCGGGTGCCGCCGTTTCGTCGGCGACCCACTCGTCGAAGCTCTCGGCGTACGGGAACGGCGACGTCCGCGCGTCCGGGGCCGCATCGTCGTCGCCCTCTCCTCCCGCCGCGCGGGGGTCTGCGGGCGGTTGGCGGCGAACGTGCGGCGGCGGAACGTCGTCTGCCCCGGCTCGTCCGCGATGTTCTGCTCTTCCGTCAGCCCGCCGACCGTCCCTGGTCCGCGTTTCTCCCACCGCTCACACGCGGCGATGACGATCCGTGAGATCTCGGCGTAGGTCGGCGCGACGCCGCATAGAACGCCGCGGCGGTCGCGGAATGCCCGCTCGGGAACGAGGGGCCGAGTGTCTCCGCGATCGCGTTGAACGTCGGGCGCACACGGTCGAGAAGATCCTTGATCGTGTTGACGATCACAATCTCGCCCGTAACGACCGTCAGAAGGAAGAACGGGATCCATCGGTTTGGGGCTCGGATGTGCTCGACGATGCACACGCTGACCCCGAGTGCGAGGATGACCCACGTCCCGCCAACATCCGTGACGATCTGGATTGCGTCCGTCGACCACGCCGTTGCGTGGTCCTGGCCCCACTGCCGGCGCTTCGGTCGATGGACACGAGGGTGCCGCTCGAGCGCATGAGATACGCCAGGACACCGACCAGGAGGCCGCCGAGTGTCGTCAGACCGAGGGCGAGCGTCAGTGCGAGACCAGTCGCGGTTTGCGCATTCAGCCGCTGCGCGAGCGTCCGTCGCAGCCATGGTCGCTTGAGTGCTTCCTCCGCGGCCATCTCGGCCGCCGCCGTCGACGGCTCCTGGCCGACGACTGGGGTCGGATACCGAGATGCGACGAACGTGATCAGGCTGCCGGCGGCAAGAGCGAGGAGAAGGAGCACGAGGAGCGGCACGGGGAGAAGTTTGCCCCGGTGCCGAAGGGGTAAACACAAGTGTGGACGCGGCGGACACGGCAGTAGGAATTCCTTCCCTCCGCGTCGCGCAGCCGGCAGCGGACGGAAGATCCAGTGGGCCGCGGTCAGTCCCGGTCCTGGAGCCGCCGCCCAACGGCGCTTCCGCACGCCTGCTCACCGGCTCGGTGCGGTTCACCCGGTGCGGGCGTTTCTGGTCACCGTCCTCGCCGGCTATGCCCTGATCGTCGCGGTCAGCGTCGCCGCCGGGTTCGTCTTGACTTCATACCTCGTCGCGAACGACGGCGTCGAGAAATGGGACAACGATGTCAACCGCTGGCTCGCGAGCGCCGCGGCTCGCTCACGAATTTCGGGGACGGCTGAACGTGGCGGCCGTCCCGTCGTCGGTGGTGGTCGGGATCCTCGTCGGCGCCTTTCTGCTCAGGCGGAAGTGGCTGCTGGCCGCGTTCACGCTGTTCGTCATCGCGGTCGAGTCCGGCTCGTACCGGGCGACGACGCTAACGTACGAGTGCCACGGTGCGGCGGCGCCTTGTCGAGGGCTCGACCGACTGGAACGACCCGTACGACCATCGCGCGACGGTCGCGCTCTACAGCGGCCTCTCTCGTCCTCTCTCGCGCGTAGGTCGCCGGTCGTTCTCGGCGCTCGCCCTCGTCGTCACACTGCGCTCGTGCTGTTCGTCGGGTGGGCACGCACGTACCGCGGCATGCACCACTTCACCACGCTGCCGCCGGCGTCTTGGTAGGCGTCTTGGCATTGGCGATCACGCTGTTCGCAGCGCGGGTCGCGACCGCTGCGGCCACAAGGCGGGACGCCGAGAAACGAGCGACGTCGTGAAGGCGTCGCCGTCGTCGCCCATGCCGGAAAGACCATCGGCGGCGGCCTAGAGGAGCTGCGCAAGGAGCTCAGGCGAGCCTGCGTCGTCGATCCCTACTGGTCGGAGGTGCCGAAGAGCAAGTACGCTCCGGAACGAGTCGAGCGGCGCTGCACAGAGCGTGCTCCGTTTTGTCTGGAACCGCGACGATGACAGCGCTGCATCGACGTCACGCCGGCAGCGACGCAAAGCTCGCAATCGTCCGCAGTGACGGCAACCTGTTCGCTTCCAACCTCGGGATTCCCCAGAACATCGCCGAGGCGGTCGAGATCGGCCTCCGCGGCACGCCCGCATGCTCGACGTCGGAACGCTCAACGGCGAGCGGTTTGCCGTGATGGCCGGAGCCGGCGTCACGCGCGGATGATCCAAGGAGCGGATAGCGCCTGAAGGATCGCTTCCGACGATTGGCGTACATCTGACGGCATCGAAGAACCTGCGGCGGCTCTACCCGCCGCGAGCGTCGAGTAATCCAACTCTTCCTGAACTCCGCTCTCCCCAAGCAAAGGCTGGTTCTCGTCAGGGCGAACGTCCGCGAGAGGGCCGGTTCGGCTTCGTGGCGTTACGACGCCATTCGCGGACGGAGTCCTTGCACTGGCGCTCGTTCTCGAACTGGACGTAGTTGCGCCAGCCGCCGTTCTCGCAGTCTTCGAGGTTCCTCGGCCAGACGAGTTGCGGCGAGGTGCGCGGCGGCTCGAACGAAGTGTGCGGCTCCGACGGCGGCATCGCGACGCCTGTCGCGACGAGTCCTTGCACTGGCGCTCGTTCTCGAACTGGACGTAGTTGCGCCAGCCGCCGTTCTCGCAGTCTTCGAGGTTCCTCGGCCAGACGAGTTGCGGCGGACGGGGTCGCGGAAGCGGTTCGCGACCACCGAGCCGACGAACAGAGCGGCGACGAGGCACACGACGGCGATCCCGGCGATGACGACGGCGTACTCGCCGATCGCCTGTCCGGATTCCCACGTGTGTCTCCCCCGAGCCACAGCACCTCGGTATGGCCCCAAGCCGCCGGCGGCCAAACAGCGCGCCTGCCGATCGTCGCGGGTGCTTAGACGCCACCGTCTCGCTCGCGGCCGACGTGGCCTAGAACAGCTGGTTCTCGCCGCCGAAGATCGCGGAGACGGAGTCGTCGCTGAAGACGTTGATGATCGTCTCGGCGAGCAGCGGTGCGACCGTGAGCACCGTGAGGTTCTCCGGTTGCTCCCTGGGGTCGATGGGCACCGTGTCCGTGACGACGATTCCGCTGATGTCCTCCGCGCCGGCCAGGCGTGCGAGCCCCTCGCGGGAGAGCAGCGCGTGTGTCACGTAGACCCAGACCTCGCGCGCGCCGTGCTCGCGGAGCGCCCGCGCGCCGGCGATGAGGGTGCCGCCCGTCGTCGTGACGTCGTCGCCGACGATGCAGACCTTGCCGTGGACGCGCCCGGTGACCTCGGTCACCGCGACCTGCTCCGCGCCGAGCCGCGTCTTGTGCATGACCGCGAAGTCGGCGTCGAGCATCTCCGCGAAGCGAACGGCGACCTTGGCACGGCCCGCGTCCGGTGCGACGGACACGACTCCGTCTCCGTGGAGGCCGAGGTCCCGGAAGTGCCGTGCGAAGAGCTGCTGCGCGGTCATGTGGTCGACCGGGATCGTGAAGAACCCCTGGATCTGGCCCGCGTGGAGGTCCATCGTGAGCACGCGGTCGACGCCTGCGAGCTGCAGCATGTCCGCGACGAGGCGGCCCGAGATCGGCTCCCGCGGCTTCGCCTTGCGGTCCTGCCGGGAGTACGGGAACCACGGGATCACCGCGGTGATGCGCTTCGCGGACGCGAGCTTCGCCGCCTGGATCATGAACAGCAGCTCGATGAGGTGCTGGTCGACCGGCGGGCTCCCCGTCTGCACGAGGAAGACGTCGGCGCCGCGGATCGACTCGCAGTAGCGGACGTACGTCTCGTCGTTCGGGAACGTGTTCAGCTCGATCTCGCCGAGGTCGACGCCGAGGCGCTCGGCGATCCGCTCTGCGAGCTCGGGATGCGAGCGGCCCGAGAAGACCATGAGCCGCTTCTTCGGCGTCAGCGGCAGCGCGTGGCCCGGCTTCACCGCGGGCTCCGGCGGGACCTGCTCGAGGCCGGGCAGCGCCTGCTCAATCGTCCCGGTTTCCACCGCGGCCCTCCTTGACCTCCTGGCGCGGCGCGAAGCCCACAAGGGCGTTCGCGGGGACGTCGTCGGTCACGACCGTGCCGGGCGCCGTCCACGCATCGTCTCCCAGAGTGACAGGTGCAACGAACATAGTGTCCACTGCGACCTTGACGTCACGCCCGATTCGCGTGCGCGACTTGCCCCGCTCGGGGTGGTGCGAGAGGTTCGCGGTGATCGAGCCCGCGCCGACGTTCGCGCCTGCTCCGATGTCGGCGTCGCCCATGTACGACAGGTGAGGCACCTTGGCGCCCTCTCCGACAACGGTGTTCTTCAGCTCCACGAACGTGCCTGCTTTCGCCGAATCCTCGAGCACGGTGCCGGGGCGAAGGTAACAGAACGGTCCGACGAGCGATCCCGCTCCGATCGCCGCGTCGACCGCCACCACATGCGGTCCGACGGAGGCGCCTGCGGCCACCGTCGTTGCGCCGCGCAGGAAGGTGAAGGGATGCACGACGGAGTCGGCCTCGAGGGCGACCGTCGGGTCGATCCAGGTCGAGGCGGGATCGACGATCGTGACGCCCTCGAGCATGTGGGCGACGTTGATGCGGTCCCGGAGCGCGGCCGCTGCGGCTGCGAGCTCGACCCGGGTGTTGACGCCTTCGGCCTCCGCAGGATCCGGAGCGACGTGGACGGCGACGGTCTCCCCACCGTCGACGATTCCGCGAACCGCGTCGGTGAGGTAGAGCTCGCCCTGGGCGTTCGCGGGCGTGAGCTCCTCGACCGCGGGCCAGAGCGCGGCCGCGCGGAACACGTAGATCGAGGAGTTGGCTTCCCCGATTGCGAGCTGCTCGGGAGTGGCGTCGGACGCCTCGACAATGGCGACGAGACCGCCCGCCGCGTCTCGCACGATCCGCCCGTACGTGCGGATGTCGTCCGGGACGAACGACAGCACGGTCGCGGCCGCGCCCGAGTCGCGGTGGGTGCCGAGCAGGCCGTCCAGCAGCTCTGTTGTCAGCAGCGGCGTGTCGCCGGAGAGCACGAGCACCTCGTCGGCGCCCGAGAGGGCTTCGCGGGCCGAGCGAACGGCGTCGCCCGTCCCGAGCGGCCGCTCCTGCACCGCGACGTCCACCCCGTCGAACGACGATGCGGTGTCGGGAGAGGCAACCACCACGAGCGGCGACGGGTCGAGCGGGCGCGCCGTCTCCAGCACCCAGTCCACCATGCGCCGCCCAAGGATCGGATGGAGGTGCTTCGGAAGCGTTGAACGCATCCGGGTCCCGAGGCCTCCGGCCATCACGACTGCAGCGAGTCTCGTCGGCATCAACGGTTGAACGATGGCTGGGGCGCCAGGATTCGAACCTGGGATCACGGGACCAAAACCCGTTGCCTTACCACTTGGCCACGCCCCACAGCAGGGGACGGCAGTGTACCCGGCCCGGTCGCCGGAGCCGTCAGCGCCGGTCGAGGAGCAGCGCGGCGAGGGCGACGGCCGCCAGGAGCACGACCACGACCGCGGCGAGCACGACGACGAGCCCTGCCACGACCGGCACGAGCGCGACGACGAGCTGCGAGACGGCAGCGGTCCAGGTCACGACGCGCACGTCCGCGCTCTCGTGCTCCCTCCCCCATGCGACGTAGCCCGCGAGCGAGACCAGAGCGAGCAGCACGACGACCCACCACGGGATCACTCCGGCGAGCACGAGGATGCCCTCGAGCGCCGCGATCGCGAGCGCGACCTTGTAGCGGTTCGAGCGGAGACGGCGTGCGAGCCGCGTCTCGCCGTGCTCGATCAGGATCTCGCTCGCCACGGTCTGACGGTAGCAAGCAGGCGACCTGCGGCACCAGCCGGCCGCCAGGCCTCACATGCATTGTGCTTATTCGTCAAATTGAAATTGCTTATGCTATAGCTTCCCGATAGACAAAGACGGAAGCTCGAGGAGAGGCGACCGTCACCCGACTCGACCAAGGAGCGCTATGCAACGAATGAGGTTTGCCTGGATCGCTGCGGTGGGAGCGGTGCTTGCGGCGGCGGTCGCAGGCGCGGCGACGGCGGCACACACGAGCTCGAAGGACGTGACGCTCAACCTCGTCGCGTACTCCACGCCCCGGCCTGTCCTCACGAAGCTGATCGAGGAGTTCCGCAAGACTCCGCAGGGGTCCGGCGTCAACATTCGGGCGTCCTACGGGCCGTCCTCGGCGCAGGGTCAGGCCGTGGCCAACGGCCTCCCGGCCGACGGCGTCATCCTCAACACCGGCAACGACATCAACGATCTCGTCGACAAGGGCCTCGTCGACAAGAACTGGGACAAGCAGAGCTACAACGGCGTCGTCTGGAACTCGGTCGTCGTCTTCGGCCTCCGGAGCGGCAACCCGAAGAAGATCAAGGGCTGGAACGACCTCCTGAAGCCCGGCGTCGAGGCGGTCACCGTCAATCCGTTCACGGGCGGCATCGCCAAGTGGAACATCCTCGCCGGCTACACCGCGCAGCGCCGCCTCGGCAAGACCGACAAGCAGGCGATCGACTACCTGCGGAGGTTCTACAAGAACAACGTCGTGTCCCAGGACTCGTCGGGATCCAACGCAACGAACACGTTCCTGTCGGGGAAGGGCGACGTCCTCCTCACGTTCGAGAGCGAGGCGATCAACGGGAAGATCCCGTACGTCATCCCGCGGCAGACGATGCTGATCGACGTCTACATCGCGGCGGCCAAGAAGAGCGAGCACAAGGCCGAATGGAACGCCTTCTCGCGGTACCTGAAGACGTACCCGGCCCAGAAGATCCTCGCCGAGAACGGCTATCGGCCGGTGAACAAGCAGGCGCTCTCCGAGTTCCGGAGCAAGTTCCCGGTGCGGCCGGGCGAGACGACGATCACGAACAAGCTGCTCGGCGGCTGGCGCGCGGTCGACAAGAAGTGGTTCGACCCGAGCAAGAGCATCATGCAAGCGATCGAGAGCTCGCTCGGAGTGAGCACTGGAAGCTAGCGCCGTCACCGGGCCGGCGCCGGGGCTCCCGGCACCGGCCGCGCATCGCAGGGAGAGGGCCTCGACGGCGCTCTCCCTGCAGGTGGGTTTCGTCACGACGTTCCTGCTCGTCGTCGTCGTGCTGCCGATCGCCGCCGTCGTCTGGAAGTCGACCGGGAACGGCTGGTCCGGGTTCTGGGACGTCGTCTCCTCGCCGCAGGCGGTTGCGGCCCTGAAGCTGTCGGTGATCACCGCGACCCTCGCGGTGCTGACGACGGCCGTCTTCGGCACGATCATCGCCTGGGTCCTCGTGCGGGACTCGTTCGCCGGGAAGTCCCTCGTCAACGCGATCATCGATCTGCCGTTCGCGCTGCCGACGATCGTCGCCGGGCTCGTGATCATGGCGCTCTACGGGCCCCGGACACCGCTCGACATCACGATCGGCTCGTTCCACTTCGACGCCGACATCACCTTCACGCGCACCGCGATCTACGTCGCGCTGCTGTTCGTGACGCTGCCGTTCGTCGTCCGCACGGTGCAGCCCGTGCTGATCGAGCTCGACCGCGAGCTCGAGGACGCCGCGCGATCGCTCGGGGCGAGCGGGTTCACCACCTTCCGTCGCATCGTCCTTCCCGCCATCCTCCCCGGCGTCCTGTCGGGGGTCGCGATGGCCTTCGCGCGGGCGATCGGCGAGATCGGCGCGATCGTCCTCATCGCGGGCAACCTGCCGTTCAAGACCGAGGCCGCCTCGATCCACCTCTTCTATCGGATCGAGCAGGACCCCGAGGGTGCCGCTGCCGTGGCTGTCGTGCTGCTCGCCATCTCGTTCGGCGTCCTCCTCGGCATCGGCGCGGTGCGCTGGTACGTCACGAGGCACGAGCGTGGGTAGGTACGGCCTTCGCGTCGTCGCGCTCGGCTACCTGACGCTCATCCTCATCGCGCCGCTCGCGATGATGGTGTGGCGCACCGCCGAGGACCTGGACGGCGCGTGGGCCGCGATCACCGCGCCCGACACGATCGCCGCCTTCGAGCTGACGCTGAAGGTCACGACGATCGCCGTCGTCGTGAACACGGTCTTCGGGATCATCTGCGCACTGCTCATCGTCCGCGGCAACGTCCCGGGGCGGGGCTTCCTCAACGCCTTCGTCGACCTGCCGCTGTCCCTCTCCCCCGTGATCGTCGGGCTCGCCCTGATCACGCTGTACGGGGCCAACGGGTGGCTCGGCTGGTTCCAGCGGCACGGCCACGACATCGTGTTTGCCACGCCGTCGATCGTTCTGGCGACGATCTTCGTCACGCTGCCGTTCGTCGTCCGCGAGGTCGTGCCGACGCTCCGCGAGATCGGCACCGAGCAGGAGCAGGCGGCGCACACGCTGGGCGCGTCCGGCTGGCAGGCCTTCTGGCGGATCACGCTCCCGTCGATCCGCTGGGCCGTCGTCTACGGTGTCGTGCTGACCGCCGCCCGGGCGATCGGCGAGTACGGCGCCGTCGCGCTGGTCTCGGGGAACATCGCCGGCGAGACGCAGACCGCGACACTCCGGGTCGAGGACGCCTACCAGTTCGCGTACGGCAACTACGCGCCGGCGTACGGCATCGCGTTCGTGCTCGCCGCGACGGCGATCCTCGTCCTCGTCGCGATGCTCGTCCTCCAACCGAAAGGAGCCAGGCACTGATGTCCATCGCGGCCCTGCGCATCACGAAGCGCTTCGACGACTTCGTCGCACTCGACGACGTCTCGGTGGACGTGGCCAAGGGGTCGCTCACCGCGCTCCTCGGCCCCAGCGGCAGCGGCAAGTCGACGCTGCTGCGGATCGTCGCCGGCCTCGAGAGCGCCGATGCCGGGAGCGTCGTGATCGACGGCGTCGACGTGACGGGCCGCCCGCCGCAGGACCGCGGTGTCGGCTTCGTCTTCCAGCACTACGCGGCCTTCAAGCACATGACCGTCTACGACAACGTCGCGTTCGGCCTGAAGATCCGGAAGCGACCGAAGGCGGAGATCGCGGACCGCGTGCACCGACTGCTGAAGCTCGTCCAGCTCGAGGGGCTCGCGAAGCGCTATCCGTCGCAGCTCTCGGGCGGCCAGCGCCAGCGAATGGGGCTCGCACGCGCGCTCGCGATCGACCCGGCCGTGCTGCTTCTCGACGAGCCCTTCGGCGCGCTCGACGCGCGTGTGCGGGCCGAGCTGCGGGAGTGGCTCCGGCGTCTTCACGACGAGACGCAGACGACGACGGTGATCGTCACGCACGACCAGGAGGAGGCGATGGACGTCGCCGACCAGGTCGCGGTGATGAGCAACGGACGGATCGAGCAGGTGGGCTCGCCACGGGCCGTGTACGACGAGCCGGCCAACGAGTTCGTGATGACCTTCGTCGGCCAGGCACACAGGCTCGGCGACACGTTCGTCCGGCCCCACGACCTCGAGGTCACCCTCGAGCCGAACGGCGCGACCCGCGAGGTGATGATCGAGCGGGTCGTCCACCTCGGGTTCGACGTCCGGGTCGAGCTCGTGGACGGCGCCGGCGAGCGGCTGTCGGTCCAGACGACGCGCGACCACGCCGAGCTGCTCGAGCTCGCGCCCCGTCAGATCGTCTACGTCCGCCCGACGCGGCACACGACGTTCAGCTGAGACACCCCGCTCGGGCGCTCAGTGCCAGGGTGCTCAGCGGGCGGTCTCCGACCGTGCCACGACGTCGGCGAGCGTCGTGTCCTCGAGGACGCCCCGCATCGCTGTGCGCAGGTCGATCCACACCGAGGCCAGCGACCGAGCCGCCCCGTCGTAGTCGATGTCGTCGGGCCGGACGCCGCGCACGGTCGCGATCGGGCCTTCGACCGCGCGGATCACATCGGCGAGGCTGATCTCCGCGGCCGGCCGGCCGAGCGCGTATCCGCCCTCGACGCCGCGCCGGCTCGTGACGAGCTCCGCGTGGCGCAGGTCGAGCAGGATGCTCTCGAGGAACTTCTGCGGGATCCCCTGGGCCGTCGCGAGCTGCTCGGCCTTGACGAGCTCCCCGGCGGCCGCGAGCTCGAGCATCGCGCGCAGCGCATAGTCGACCTTGGCGGAGACGCGCACGTCGAAACCGTACGCGTCGCTAGCGGCGGTCGTCGATGCGCTTCGCCTTCCCCTGCGAGCGCTCCAGCGCGCCCGGGGGGACGACATCCACGTCGACGGTGACCCCGACCGTGTGCTTGACCCGCTCGACGAGCTCGCCGGCCAGGCGCGAGGCGGCGTCTCCGGCCGCAAACGTGTCGACCGCCTCGACACGGACGGTGAGGACGTCGAGCCGCCCCGGGCGGGTGAGGACGCAGAGGTAGTGCGGGGTCAGCCCCTCCACGCGGAGGATCTGCTCCTCGATCTGGCTCGGGAAGACGTTGACGCCGCGCACGATCATCATGTCGTCGCTGCGCCCCGCCACCCGCTCCATCCGCCGGTGGGGAGCGAGCGCCGTGCCGGGCAGGAGCCGCGTGAGGTCGCGCGTGCGGTAGCGGACGATCGGCATCGCCTCCTTCGTGAGCGATGTGAAGACGAGCTCGCCCAGCTCCCCGTCCGGAAGCGCCCTGCCGGTGTCGGGGTCGACGATCTCCGGATAGAAGTGGTCCTCCCAGACGTGCAGGCCGTCCTTCGTCTCGACCGACTCCCGCGCGACGCCGGGGCCGATCACCTCCGAGAGGCCGTAGAGGTCGACGGCGTGCATCCCGCAGCGCAGCTCGATCTCGGCGCGCATCTCCTGTGACCAGGGCTCGGCGCCGAAGATCCCGATCTCGATCGACGACGCCGCCGGGTCGAGCCCCGCGCGCTCCATCTCGTCCACGATCGCCAGGAAGTACGACGGCGTCACCATGATCACCCGCGGCTCGAAGTCCGCGATCAGCTGCACCTGCCGCTCGGTCATGCCGCCGGACACGGGGATGACCGTGCAGCCGAGACGCTCCGCGCCGTAGTGGGAGCCGAGGCCGCCGGTGAAGAGGCCGTAGCCGTAGGCGATGTGCACGACGTCGCCGCGTCGGACGCCCGCCGACTCGAGCGAGCGCGCCACGAGCTCCGCCCAGGTGTCGAGGTCGCGCTGCGTGTAGCCGACGACGGTCGGCCGGCCCGTCGTCCCGGACGACGCGTGGATGCGGACGACCTCCTCGCGCGGCACGGCGAACATCCCGAACGGGTAGTTCGCGCGGAGGTCTTTCTTCCCCGTGAACGGGAAGCGCCCGAGGTCGTCGAGCGAGACGAGATCCGCGGGCCGGACACGCGGCGGCGTCGAACGCCTGCCGGTAGTGAGGTACACGCTCGTAGACCCGCTCGAGGGTCTCGCGCAGGCGCTCCAGCTGGAGTCCTCGGAGCTCGTCGATCGACGGTTGCGGCGTCACGGACCGTCGAGTCTGCGCCATCCTCGTTCCGGGTGCAACGGCGCCCGCGCCCGGCCGTAGGATCGAGCGGTGGAGGTCGAGGTCACGGCAGGCGCGGGCGCGTTCCTCGAGCGGGCCGGCACGCTCCTGCTCGAGGACGAGGCGCGCCACAACCTCGTGCTCGGGATTGCGTCCGTCGCCCTCGACCATCCCGACGTGTACGGCGACGTTCGCGGATGGGTCGCGCGCGAGGGCGGTGAGATCGTCGGCGCCGCCCTCCGCACACCGCCGTACAACCTCGTCCTGGCGCGTCCCAGGACGCCGGGTGCGCTCGCTGCGCTCGCCGGGGCCGTCACCGAGGAGCTGCCCGGCGTCGTCGGCGCGGTGCCGGAGGTGGACGGGTTCGCGTCGGCCTGGTCGGCGCTCCACGGGGTGACGGCCGCAACCCGCTTCGACCAGCGGATCTATGCGGTGGAGGAGCTGGTTCCGCCACGCGGCGTGGAGGGCGTCGCACGGCTCGCCGGCACCGATGACCGCGCGCTCGTGCTCGACTGGATGACCGCGTTCGCGCACGAGGCCCTGCACGGCGGCGACGACGCGGGCCGCATCGAGCGGAGCGTCGACGCGCGGCTCGGGCCGGAAGGCGCCGGAGGGATCTGCCTCTGGGAGGTCGGCGGCAAGCCCGTGTCCCTTGCGGGGTTCGGCGGGCCGACCCCGAACGGACTGCGGATCGGCCCGGTGTACACGCCGCCCGAGCACCGCGGGCACGGCTACGGGAGTGCGGTCACCGCCGCTGCGTCGCAGGGTGCGCTGGATCGCGGCAAGCGCTTCTGCTTCCTCTACACCGACCTGGCGAACCCGACGTCGAACGCGATCTACATGCGGCTCGGCTACCGGCCGGTGTGCGACTCGCGCGAGATCGCGTTCACGGCTGGGTCCGGCTGAAGGTCGCAGGAGGATCGACGCGCGTCCGGCGCTCACCGGCCGAGGCGTCAGGTCCGAGAGGTCGCGGTCTTCCGGTCGGCGACTTGCGCAATTTGCGACCGCCTCGTGGGGCACCCCATCCCACCACCCACTTTCGATTCTATCGCCAAAATCGACAACGAATGTCACGAGACGGTGCCAACATCGTGCCGGCTTCGTCACGGCCCGAACACCGACCGAGCACCGTTACAGCGGGATGTTGCCGTGCTTGCGCTTCGGGCCCGGCTCGCGCTTCGAGAGCGTCGCCTCGAGCGCGCGGATCAGGTACGGCCGCGTCCGTCTCGGCTCGATCACGTCGTCGACGTACCCGCGCTCCGCGGCCGAGTACGGGTTCGCAAACCGCTCCTTGTAGTCGGCGATCAGCTCGGCCCGCCGCGCATCCGAGTCCTCGGCGTCCGCGAGCTCGTGCCTGAACACGATGTTGACGGCGCCGTCGGGCCCCATCACGGCCACCTCGGCGGTTGGCCACGCGATGTTGACATCTGCCCGGATGTGCTTGGAGCTCATGACGTCGTACGCGCCGCCGTACGCCTTGCGCGTTATCACCGTCAGCTTCGGCACCGTCGCCTCGGCGTACGCGTAGAGCAGCTTCGCGCCGTGCCGGATGATCCCGCCCCACTCCTGCGCGGTACCCGGCAGGAACCCGGGCACGTCGACGAAGGTCACGAGCGGGACGTTGAACGCGTCGCACGTCCGGACGAACCGCGCAGCCTTGACGGACGCGTCGATGTCGAGCACGCCGGCGAGTGCGGCGGGCTGATTGCCGACGATTCCCACGGAGTGGCCTCCGAGCCGCGCGAGGCCGCAGACGATGTTCTCGGCGTGCGACGGCTGGATCTCGAGGAACGCGTCGTCGTCGACGACCGTCTCGATCACGCGCTTGATGTCGTACGGCTTGTTCGGCGAGTCGGGGATCAGGCCGTCGAGCTCGGGTGACTCGCGATCGACCGGGTCGGTCGGAGGCGCGTAGGGCGCCGTCTCGAGGTTGTTCTGGGGAAGAAACGTGAGCAGGTAGCGCGCGTCGTCGACGCACGCCCGCTCGTCCGGCGCGACGAGGTGCGCGACACCCGACTTCGTTGCGTGCGCGCTCGCGCCGCCGAGCTCCTCGAAGCTCACCTCCTCGCCGGTGACGGTCTTCACGACGTCGGGCCCGGTGATGAACATGTAGGACGTGTCCTCGGTCATCAGCACGAAGTCCGTGATCGCGGGCGAGTAGACGGCGCCTCCCGCGCACGGACCCATGATCAGCGAGATCTGCGGGACGACCCCCGAAGCCTGCACGTTGCGCCAGAAGATCTCCGCGTAGCCGGCGAGCGAGACGACGCCCTCCTGGATCCGCGCGCCGCCCGAGTCGTTGATCCCGACGACGGGGCACCCGACCTTGAGGGCCATGTCCATCACCTTGCAGACCTTCTCTGCGAAGACCTCCGACAGGGAGCCGCCGAAGACGGTGAAGTCCTGGCTGAAGACGCACACCGGTCGCCCGAACACCGTGCCGTAGCCGGTGACCACCGCATCGCCCCAGGGCCTGTTCTCGCGCATGCCGAACTCGGTCTCGCGATGACGGACGAAGCGGTCGAGCTCGACGAACGAGCCGGAGTCGAGCAGCAGGTCGATCCGCTCGCGCGCGAGGAGCTTCCCGCGTTCGTGCTGCCGGGCGACCGCCTTCTCCGACCCTGCGTGCTCCGCCGACGCGCCGAGCTCGCGCAGCCACGCGAGCTTTGCCTCGGTGGTCTCGTGCCGGGTCGACATCGCGAGGAGCCTAACCAGCGCTCGGGCGCGTTCGGGCGACAAGGACACTTGATAGCGTCGGCTCGTGGGCGCGCCGCTCGACCGCTCGGCGACCTGGCCGTATGAGAACGGAGAGCCGGGACGCTTCTCGTATGCGCGCGCCGACCATCCGACCGGGGTCGCCTGCGAGGAGGCGCTCGGGGCGCTCGACGGCGGTCACGCGCTCCTCTACCCGTCCGGGATGGGGGCGGTCACGACGGTCGTGCTGACGATGCTGCGCCCCGGCGGCACGGTCGCGCTCGCCGAGGGCGCCTACTACGGGCACCGTGTCCTGTTCGACCACCTCTCGCCGTGGGGTGTGAACGTCGTCGAGTTCGACCAGGCCGGCCCGCCGCCGGCGCAGGCGGACCTGATCTTCCTCGAGGCGCCCGCGAACCCGCTTCTGACGATGCCCGACCTCGAGGCGGCAGCGGCCCATCCCGCGCCCGTCGTCTGCGACGCCACGGTGGCGACACCGCTCCGGCTGCGGCCGCTCGACCACGGTGCCGACGTCGTCATCCACTCCGCCACGAAGATCCTCGCCGGGCACGACGACGTGCTCGCAGGAGTGACCGTGACGGGCGACCCCGAGCTGCGGGAACGCCTCCACCTGACACGCCGCCTCACCGGGATCGTCGCCGCTGCGGACACCGCGTGGCTCGTGCAGCGCGGTCTGGAGACGCTCGAGACCCGACTCGCGCGGCAGGAGGCGACGGCCCGCGTGCTTGCGGAACGACTCGCCACCCACCCGGCCGTGACGACGGTGCGCTACCCGGGCTTCTCCTTCCTGATCGCGTTCGACGTCGCCGACGGCGTGTCTGCCGGACGCGTCGAGCGCGCCGCGCGGACGATCGAGAACGCCACGAGCCTCGGCGGGACGCGCTCCAAGCTCGAGGCACGCCACCGCTGGGAGGGCGACCGCATCCCGACGGGCCTGATCCGGCTCTCGGTCGGGCTCGAGGACCCGGAAGCCCTGTGGAGCGACCTCGCGGCCGCTCTCGACGGCGCCTGACCGAGACGCTCACCGCCGTTCGGGAACGCCGCCGCCGCCTCGTCCTCCGAGCGCAGCGCGCCGGCAAGTCACACAGCCGGTCCTGGGTGCCGCCG
>CAVUMD010000014.1:0-17996 GCA_963742525.1 uncultured Actinomycetes bacterium | reverse complement strand
GGGCGCTTGACGGTAGCGGCGTCGACGGACTCGCTGTGCGGCCGACGCCCGCTCTATGCTCGCCGGATGCGTGGGACGTCCTGGGTCGTTGCCGTCCGGCTGGTCCTCGGCGCGCTCGCCTTCTGCGGCGCGTGGCTCTGGCTCGGGGACGGGGAGCGGATCCTCGGCCCGGTCGTCCTCGTGGTCGCGGTGACGGGTCTCTGGGCCTTTAGCCGACCGGAGCGGCCGCGCCGGTAGGCTCGGCCCGTGCAGCAGCGGGAGGATGTCTCCGTGCCCTGGTCCTGGCCCGAGCTCGTCGCCGTCCGGGAGGCGATCGAGCTGACGCCGGAGTTCACGGGCCGCGAAGAGGTCCGTGCCGCTCTTGCGGCTCGGTCGCCGGCGACCCAGCACCGTGACGTGACGCTCGACGTCGAGCTCGCCGAGCGCCTCGCGGCGAACCTCCTCGCCCTCGACCTGCAGACCGTGGTCGCCAAGTCGAAGCTCCTCCGCGCGCTGCGCGAAGCGTAGTGCGGCTGGGGGAGCCCTAGGCCCGGGTGGCCGCAGCGTCGATCCCCGCGCGTCGGTTACTGCGGGAGGACGCTGGGGTCAGGCACCTGCGGCGCCAGACCCCTGAAGCTCGACGCGGGAAGCGCCGACGATCCGCTCCTCGCCGCCGTCGAGACGTACGAGCAGCTTGCCCTTGCCGTCGTAGTCCGGCGACTCGACGACGACGACGCCCGCGACGCCGCCGACGGAGCACGGTGTCCCTACCTCCTCGTCGAGCCCGCGCCAGAAGCGGACGAAGGGGTTTCGCTCCCACTCACGCCCGATCGTCGTCTCGACCGTGTGGCCGGGGAGCACGCGCAGGCCGTGATCGAGCGTCATCAGCCGCTCCATCACGGAGTCGCGCACGACGTCCGCGGGGCCGCCGCCGACCGCGTCGCGGAACAGCGTGTCGCCCGAGAAGCAGATCGCGCCGTTGACGACGAACGCGACGCCGTCGTCCGAGTGACCGGGCGTCTCGATCGCCTCGACGCGCAGGCCGCCCGTCTCGACCGGTCCCGTCAGCACGGGAATCCCGAACCGGCTCGCGAGCTCGTCCTCGTGCTCGACGTGATCCGGATGGCCGTGCGTGCGGAGGATGTGCGTCGGCGTGAGCCGCTCGCGCTCGATCGTCTCGAGCAGCGGATCGAGCGGCGCCCCGCTGTCGACGAACACCGCCACGCCGCCGGGCTCGTCGCCGACGACGAAGGCGTTCGAGAGGTACCGCGAGTCCATCGAGCGCTCGACGATCATGCGCAGAGCCTACGCCACCGGCGCGCGTCGGAGAGACTCCCACCGTGTCGAGACCGCTCGTCGTCCTCGCCGCCGCGCTGGCCCTGTCCGCCCCTGCCGCAGCAGCGGTGCGGGTCGTGGGGCCGTTCCCGCTCGACCGCCACGCCGGGAGCGGCGCGATCGGGCTCGCGGTGCCGGGGGCAGGCCCGACCGTGACCCGCGAGAGCGCCCTCAACACGCTGCTCACCGGGAAGGTCGTGAGCTCGCTGCTCGGCGGCGCTCCCGCCGGCGCGCCGCTGATCCAGCTCGACGACGGCCCGCCGCCGGACACGCTGGTCGTCCTGCCACCGAGCGGCGAGAGCGAGAACACGCGCTACCCCATCGCGGTGACTCCCGGTCCGCGCGGCGTCCTCACCTCGAGCTCGACGCGGATCGACGGCCTCGTCTCGCTCTCCGACGTCGCGCGCGGCAGGCTCGAGGTCGTCGCCGTGAAAGACCCCGTCGCGACGCTGGAGCGCCTCGAGCACCGGATCGAGCGGAACGACCGCATCCGACTCCCGCTGACCCTGCTGCTCGGCGGCCTTGCGTACATCGTCGCCGTACTGGCACCGGGCCTCGCGCCGCGGGTGGTGCTGCTCGGCCTGGCGGCGAACCTCTGGCTGGCAGGCTGGTGGGTGGTCGCGCTCGTGGCCCTCGCCGCCGCTCTGCTCCCGCTCGGGCTCGCGTGCGCGTCGGTCCTGCTCGCGTACCTCCTCGTCCTCGGGCTCGACGCGGAGTCCATCGCCCTGTCCCCGTTCGGCCCGTCGCAGGCGGGGCGGTTCTACGGCGTCTCCAACCTGCTCGAGACGATGCTCCTCGTGCCCGCGATCCTCGGTCCGGCGCTCCTCGGGCGGCTCGGAGTCGCGGTCGCGGGGCTCTCGATCGTCGCCGTCGCGGGCAGCCGTTTCGGCGCGGACGGCGGCGGGCTGCTCGTCCTGCTTGCCGCGTACGCAACGCTCCTCGTGCGCACGCGCGGCGTCCGGCTCGACGCGCGTCGTGTCGCGGTGCTCGTGGTGGCGGGGGTCGCTGCGGCGGTCGTGCTCGTCGGCATCGACGCGGCGATCGGCGGGTCGAGCCACGTGACGCAGGCGGTCGGCGACGGTCCCGGTGCGGTGCTCGGCGACATCGCCGATCGGCTCGAGCTCTCGGCCCGCCGGACGTTCGGCGCGTTCGGGCCGGCGTTCGCCGTCCTCGCCTCTTTGGCCGTCCTGGTCGTCGTCGCCACGCGCAGGCCGAGACGCCCCCTCACGGACGCGGTGCTCGTCGCCCTGCTCGTCTCGCTCGTCGTCAACGACACCCCGGGAGACGTGATCGGGTTCGGCGCGGTGGCGGCGTTCGTGATCCGCCGCTTCGAGGACGGATCGGCGCGCGGAGCGCGGACGCACCTGGTTAGACTGCCCGCGATGCGCCGCCCACTCGCAGCTCTTGCGCTCCTGCTGGTGGCGGTCGCGCTCGTCGCGGCGGGCTGCGGCGGCGAGGAGGTCAGCGCGACGCCCGAGACGGTGGTCGGCACGGTCCCGGAGGAGACGACGACGGGGCCGAGCGAGGACCTTCCCGCTCTCGCCCTCAAGGGAGACGCCGCGGCCGGCAAGGAGGTCTTCGCGAGCGCGGGCTGCGCCGCCTGCCACACGCTGTCGGAGGCAAACGCATCGGGTACGGTCGGCCCGAACCTCGACGACGCCAAGCCATCCGACGAGCTCGTCGTCCAGCGGGTCACGCTCGGACAGGGCGGTATGCCGTCCTTCAAGGATCAGCTGCAGCCGCAGCAGATCGCCGACGTCGCAGCGTTCGTCTCCTCGGCGACGGGCGGCTGAGCCACCTTCCGGACTTCGCCCCGCAGGTGCAGGCGTTCGCCTGCGACCTCGACGGGACGCTGATCGGGCCGAACGGCGTTGTAGGAGGCCGCACCCGGGCGGCGATCGCGCGGGCGCAGTCGGCCGGCGTGCCGGTGCTGATCGCCACGGGACGGATGTTCCGCTCCGTCAAGCGCTACCTGGACGACGTCGGCCTTCCGGAACCGGTGGTCTGCTACCAGGGCGCGGCCGTCGTCGATCCGCCGTCGGGAGTCTTCCTTCTCCATCGGCCGCTCGCCCTCGACGTCGCGCGGGACGCGATCGCCGAGCTCGCGACGCTCGGCATCTCGCCGAACGTCTACGTGGACGACCAGCTCTACGTCGCGGCGGAGAACGACTACACGCGCCGGTACTCCGTCTTCCAGCGGCTGCCGGTGGTCGCCGTGGGAGACCTGCTTGCGTGGCTCGAGCGTCCCCCGACGAAGCTCGTCGCCGTCGCCGAGCCGGCGGTGCTCGCCGAGATCCGCCCCCAGCTCGAGCGACGGCTCGGCGCCCGGGCTTTCCTCACGACGTCGCTGCCCTACATGCTCGAGATCGGCAACCCGGAGGTGACGAAGGGCTCTGGCCTCTCGTTCGTCACCGAGCGGCTCGGGGTCGCACTCGACCGCGTGGTCGCGTTCGGCGACGGCGAGAACGACGTGGAGCTGCTCGAGGCGGCGGGCTTCGGCGTCGCCGTCGAAGGCGGGCACCCGCGGCTGCGCGCGATCGCCGACACCACATGCTCCGGCCCCGCGGACGAGGGCGTCGCGTCCGTGATCGAGGCCGTTCTAGACTCGAAGCCGTGATCGACCTCAGGGCAGCGCGAGCGAATCCTGCGCCGGTGCGGGCGGCGCTCGCGCGCAAAGGCGCGGGCGACGCCTTCGACCGGCTGCTCGAGGCCGACGAGCGTTGGCGTGCCCTCGTGCCGCGCGTCGACGAGCTGCGCGCGAAGACGAAGCTCAAGGGCAAGCCGACGCCGGAGCAGCTCGGGCAGCTCCAGGCGGTGAAGGCCGCGCTCAAGGGTGCCGAGGACGAGCTCGCGGCGGCGGAGGCCGAGCGGGACGCGCTCGCTCTGCGCGTACCGAACCCGCCGCAGGACGACGTGCCCGACGGGTCAGCGGAAGAGGACGCCCGCGAGGTGCGACGCGTCGGCGAGCCGCCCGACCTCGACGAGCCGCGCGACCACCTCGAGCTCGGGCGCTTCGAGATGGAGCGCGCGGCGCGGATGTCGGGCGCGCGCTTCGGGTACTGGGTCGGCGACACTGCGCGCCTGGCGCTCGCGCTCTACCGGCTCGCGCTCGACCGCCTCGCCGCCAAGGGGTTCGTCACGGTGCTGCCGCCCGTGCTCGTGCGGGAGGCCGCGCTCGTGGGAACCGGCGCGTTCCCGTCCGACGAGACGAACGTCTACGAGCTCCCGGAGGACGACCTCTACCTCGCCGGGACCGCGGAGATCCCGATCGCAAGCCTCCACGCGGGGGAGATTCTCCCCGCGGACGAGCTCCCCCTCCGCTATGCCGCGTTCTCGCCGTGCTTCCGCCGCGAGGCGGGCGCCGCCGGGCGCGACACCCACGGGATGATCCGCGTCCACCAGTTCAACAAGGTCGAGCAGTTCTCCCTCACGCGACCCGAGAGGTCCTGGGACGAGCTCGAGCTGCTCCTCGCGAACACCGAGGAGCTCGTGCGCGACCTCGGGCTGCCGTACCGCGTCGTGGTGCTGCCGGCAGGCGACATGTCGAGCGCCTCGGCGAAGACGTACGACGTCGAGGTCTGGTTCCCGAGCCAGGGGCGCTACCGCGAGACCGCGTCGATCTCGAACACCACCGACTTCCAGGCGCGGCGCCTGCAGATCCGCTTCCGCGGCGAGCACGGCCCGGAGCCGGTCCACACGCTGAACGGGACGGCGGTCGTCGACCGGATGGCCCTCGCGATCCTCGAGAACTTCCAGGGTGAGGTGCCCGACGTGCTCCGCCCGCTCGGCGCGCCTGACCGAGTGGCTAGCTGAACTCCATACCAAGCGCCAGATCGCCGCAGCGCCGGAGCGGCGATACCGTGGATATGCGGCCTGCGGCAACGGTCCGCGTCAAGTGGACGCGCGCTGAGCTCCTCGCGCTTCGCGAGGCGATCGAGGTGACCCCGAACTTCGAGGGACGCCAGGAGCTGCGGGATTTCTTCCGCACGGCGGTGCGAGCGCACCGGCTCAGTTACCTCGAGCTCGAGTTCGGGATCGCCGAGCGTCTCGCCAACCGCCTCGTTCCGGTCGACCTGACAACCGCGACGGCCCGCGGAAAGCTGCTGCACGCTGTCCGCGGGCCGCGCAAGCGCGGGATCGCGAACGTTCACCGGCCGCAGCACGCGACGACTGCCGCTGCCGCATAGCCCGGACCGCCGCCTGACAGCGTGATGCGCTCCCTCGAACGAGGGTGTCGTGGCGTCCCCCCATCGGGGTACACTTTGCGCCATGCGGTGCGAGGGCGATGTTCGGATCAAGCTGTCGCGTGCGGAGCTAACCGCCGCGCGCGAGGCGATCGAGCTGACACCACATTTCGAGGGCCGCCGTGAGGTGCGCGATACGCTGCGCGCCGCTGTTCGAGCGCGGAGCCACAGCGTCACGCTCGAGCGCGAGGTCGCAGAGCGGTTCGTGCGCCGGCTCGTGGCGTTCGATCTTCCGACCGTGCTTCTCCGGACGAAGCTGCTCTTCGCCATCCAGGACGCCGACCAGCAGGCGTCGGAGCAGCAGCCGGCGACCGCCGACGGCGCCCGCGCGGCGTAGCACCGCCGTACACTGACCCGCTCGGCGGGGTGCCGGAGCGGTCGAACGGGGCGGTCTTGAAAACCGTTGGACGTGCAAGCGTCTCCTGGGTTCGAATCCCAGCCCCGCCGCTGTCCCACGCTTGCCCCATCGACGGCCTTCTCGCCTCGGAAGCCGCGACCGTCCAGCCTCGACGGAGCCCGCGCGTGAGAACGTCGAGGGCGCACCGCCACAGGCATCCGCAACGCGGTATTCGTGTGGACGGAGCGGTCTACGCCACCCTGAAGACCGCCTTTCTCTTGGTGCTCCCGTCGGACGAGTAGCGGTAGACCCCCTTCTTCAGGTCGAGGATCCAGGTCGCGTTCTGCCGCTTCGCCACGTTCGTCGCGCGGTTCACGGAGCCGCCGACGAGGTGGAAGTTGTCCCTCGTCGAGCGGTCTGCCACGGCGACCGTGTACTTGCCGGCGCGGAGGCGCGTGACGATGCGCCCGTCGAGCCTCAGCGTGAGGAACGCGCCCTGACCGACCGTCGCCTGCAGCGTACGGCCGCCCTCGACGAAGCTCGGGACGAACTTCGTCATGTTCGGCAGCGTCGTGATCGCGCCGTACTTCTTTGCCAGCTTGGCGAGATTGAGGAGCTGGACGCGGTCGACGAGTGGACTCCACGTCGGCAGCCGGATGTTCCGGATTGCGGCGGGGAGCATCGCCCGGATCTCGTCGGGGTGGCTGTTCGCGTACACGAGCGACTGGTTGATCGCCGCGCGAAAACGCGTCACGAGCCCCGGATTCGCTCGTACCCAGTCCTCCCTCGCGCAGTAGCAGCCGTTCGGGAAGTACCGGCCCAGCACCGGGCCGGGAGCCAGCACGACGCGACCGCCTGCCGCGACGATCTGCGACATGAAGGGCTCGGGGGTGTGCACCGCGTCGACGAGCCCGCTGGCGAGCGCTGCGGGCATCGCCGGGAACGGCATCACGGTGTACTTCACGGAGCTCGAGTCGATCCCGAGCTTGTCGAGCGCCCCGCGCACGACGATCTCGGCGACGCCTTTGAGCGCGTTGAGCGCGATGGTCTTGCCGACCAGGTCCTGCGGGCTGCGGATCGGGCTCGAACCGGAGACGACAACGTTCTGCCAGTTGTCGGCCTCCGATGCTCCCTCGGTCTCGCTCGCGGCGACGACCGTGATCGGGATGCCCTGCGTGCGGCCGATCATCCCCGGCGTGTAGCCGATGTAGCCGATCTCGCCTCGGTTGTTGGCCAGCGCTAGCACGATGTCGTTCCCGCTCTGCAGGGTCGACTTCTTGATCTCGATGCCCTGCGCGGCGAAGAAGCCCTTCTGGATCCCGAGGTCCAGCGGAAGCGCATTGGCGATCGGCAGCGTGTTCACGGTGATGGTCGCCACGGTCGCGCTCGGCGCGCCCGTCGCGGCGCCCCCGAGGGCGGCGGCCACGAGGACGACGGGAATCGCGGCGACGACCGGCCGCCTGCGGAAGGGGTTACGTCTCTCGGTCATCGGCAGCTCCCTCTCGAATGGACACGAATCGGCTCGGGCGGGCTCGACCCCGCGCGCGACGGGCGGAACGTCACTCTACGACGTCTCCGCCGTAGTGTCACGGCCGTGATCTGTCCCGGCTGTGGTTCGACCGTCGCCGTCGACGCCCGCTTCTGCATGAACTGCGGCACCGCTCTCGCACCCGCCGCGCCGGAGCGTTGGAAGCTCGCAACGCTCGTCTTCTGCGACCTGTCGGGCTCGACCGCGATGGGCGAGCGCCTCGACGCCGAGGCGGTCCGCAGCCTGATGCTCTCCTACTTCCACGAGATGCGAGGCGCGCTCGAACGTCACGGCGGCACGGTGGAGAAGTTCGTCGGCGACGCCGTCCTCGCCGTCTTCGGCGTCCCGGAGGCGCACGAGGACGATGCGCTGCGCGCGTGCCGTGCCGCGCTCGAGATGCAGGCGCGGCTCGGCGCCCTGAACGAGGATCTCGAGCAGCGCTTCGGGACGCGGATCGCTCTGCGGATCGGCGTCAACACCGGCGAGGTCGTCGCGGGCGACAGCTCGAGCCGCGAGACGTTCGTGACCGGCGACCCCGTCAACGTCGCCGCACGGCTCGAGCAGGCGGCGGGCGCCGGTGACGTGCTGCTCGGCGAGCCGACGTTGCGCCTGGTGAGGGACGCCGTGCGCGTCGAGGCGATCGAGCCGCTCCACGCGAAGGGGAAGTCCGAGCCGGTGCCCGCCTATCGCCTGCTCGAGGTCTCCGGCTTCGGGCCGGTCGCACGGCCGGCCGGGACGCCGTTCACTGGCCGAGCCGAGCATCTCGACCGGCTCGAGCAGGTCTTCGAGGAGGTCGTCGCCTCCGGTGCCGCCCGCCTGGCCACCGTCGTCGGCGAGCCGGGTGTCGGCAAGTCCCGTCTGATCGCCGAGCTCGTGTCGCGGATCGGCGCGCGCGCGCGCGTCGTCCGTGGGACGTGCCTCTCGTACGGCGAGGGAATCACGTACTGGGCCGTGGGGCAGATCGCGCGCGAGCTGGCCGGCGTCAGGGACGAGCACTCGCCGGAGGAGGTGCTCTCGCTGCTCGAAATGCACGTCTCGGGAACGGCGGAGCCGTCTGCCGTTGCCGCGAATGTCGGGCAACTCCTCGGCGTCGCCGGCGGGTCGGCCACCGCCGAGAACACCGCGCGCGCGGTTGCGGCCTTTCTCGCGGCGGGCGCCCGCGAGCGGCCGCTGGTGGTGATCGTCGACGACATCCAGTGGGCGGAGCCGACCCTGCTCGACCTCCTCGCCGGCATGCCGTCCGCGCTCACCGACGCGCCCGTCATGGTTCTCGGGCTGGCTCGCCCGGAGCTGCTCGAGGTGCGTCCGGACTGGAACGCGACGGTGCGACTCGAGCCCTTCGGCGCACGGATCTCGAACGGCTGCTCGACGTGGTCCTCGGACGCGCCCCCGCGGCGCTGCGCGCGCGCCTTGCGGCAGCGTCGGGCGGGAACCCCCTCTTCCTCGAGGAGCTCGTCGCGATGCTCCGTGACGAAGGCGTCCTCGAGCCCGATGACGGCGGGGTTGGCGACGTCGACGCGCTCGCCCTGCCGACGAGCCTCAACGCGCTCCTCGGCGCGCGACTCGACTCGCTGGAGCCCGGCGCACGCGCAACGCTCGAGCGAGGCTCGGTCGAAGGCGAGGTGTTCCACCGCGGTGCCGTCGTCGCCCTCGTCGACCCACCCGCGCGCGCCTCCGTGCGGGCCGACCTGGAGGCACTCGCGGCAAAGGACTTCGTTCGACCCGCCGAGGCGAGCTTCGCGGGTGAGGCGGCATACCGCTTCAAGCACCTCCTCGTCCGCGATGCCGCGTACCAGGGCACCGCGAAGCGACTTCGCGCGCGTCTCCACGTGCAGTTCGCCGACTGGCTCGAAGACGTCGTCGGAGCGAGGCTTGCGGAATACGAGGAGATCCTCGGCTACCACCTCGAGGAGAGCTACCGCTACCGGACGGAGCTCGGCCCGCCGGACGGCGAGATCCGTGCGCTCGGGACGCGTGCGGCGCATCGCCTCGCGGCGGCCGGCGAGCGTGCGGCACGCCGCGGCGACATCGACGCCGCCTCGGGGCTTCTCGGGCGGGCCTCGACCCTGCTGCCGACGGACGAGCCGGAGCGAGTACGGATCCTCGTCCAGCTCACCGAGGCGCTGATCGACGCAGGCCGCAACGCCGACGCGCTGCGCGTCCTGGACGAGCTCGAAGGAAGCTCTTCGGTGGACGAGGTCACGCGCGAACATGCGGCCCTCTGCCGGGGCGAGATCGAGCTCCAGCTGGCTTCGACGACGACAACCGTCGAGCGGCTCCACGCCCTCGCGCAGAGCGGCATCGAGCTCTTCGCCGCCCACGACGACGACCAGGCGCTGCTCCGCGCGTGCTGGGTTTCGTACCTGACGAGCATGACGATCGGAAGGTCGACGGCCGCCCGCGAGGCGATCGACCGCCTCGGTGTCCTCGCCGACCGTCTCTCCCATCCGCTCGCGGGCCGACTCCCGGGCATGCGTGCGATGAACCTCGCGTGGGGATTGACCCCCGTGCCGGACGCGCTCGAGGCGACCGACGCGCTCCTCCGCACCGTGCGTGACGATCCGGCGACCGAGCCGTTCGTCCTCGCCGGACATGCGTACCTGCTCGCGCAGGCCGGAGACATCGCGTCCGCGCGCGCCGCGCTCGACCGGATGCGCGCCATCGCCGAGCGCCAGGGGCAGCGGATCGTGCTCTGGGCCTCGTGGGGGCAGAACGTCGGCCGCACGGAGCTCCTCGCAGGCGACCCCGAGCGGGCGGAGCGCGCCCTGCGCCCGTCGTTCGAGGCGCTGCGAGACGCCGGCAGCCTTGCCTTCTCGTCGACGCTCGCGGGGCAGCTCGCGCACGCGCTCGTCGAGCTCGGGCGCTCCGACGAGGCGGCGGCGCTCGCCGCGGTCGCGTGCGACGCGGCGGGCGAGGCCGACGTCCTGTCGCAGGTTCTCTGGCGGAGCGCGCTGTCACGCGCGCTCGCACTGCAGGGAGACGCGGAGCGATCGCGGAAGGTCGGCGACGAGGCCGTCCGTCTGGCCGCGACGACCGAGTGGCCGAACGTCCTCGCCGACACGCTCCTCGACCGGGCGCGCGTGGCAACACTCGCCGGTGACCACGCAGTCGCGGACGAAGACATCGCGCGCGCGACGGTGATATATCTCGCCAAGAGCAACACGGCGGGGCACGCGAGAGCCACGGCTCTCGCAACCGGCCGACGTCCGGACGATTTCACGACGGGGCAAGGAGGTCCGAGGTGACCGGAGAGACGACGCCAGGAGTGCTGCTTCGCGGCGAGGACGGCACGCACTACTTCATCCCGAAGACCGACCTCTCGGGGTACGCCGTGACGAACGTGCCCGAGCCGCTCACCGCCGGCGCGGACGTCTCGGCCAACGTGCCGCGCCTGCACGCGTTCGCGGTCGACCGCGCCGGGGGCGAGGACGCCGCCCGGATGCCGATGCCCGAGGCGGGATCGGACGCCGCGGCGTTCATGCCGATGCCCGAGGGCGGGCCGGCCGGCAGCGCCCAGTCGTAGCCCTGCCCGGGCCACCGGCGCGACCGACGAGGGTGGCACCGCTCGCCGTCGCCGAGAAGCTCCACCGCGACGGCACCCACCGCACCGTCGAGCCCGAGCGAACGCTCGAGTGGCTCGTGCCGATCCTGCCGCGGATCGGCGTCACGCGCGTGGCGGTCGTCACCGGGCTCGACGTCGTCGGCATCCCGGTCGTGATGGTCTGCCGGCCGAACGGCCGCTCGCTCTCCGTCTCGCAGGGAAAGGGTGTCGACCTCGTCTCGGCCAAGGTCTCGGGGATCATGGAGGCGCTCGAGGCGTGGCACGCCGAGCACATCCTCCTTCCCCTCCGGCTCGCGACGTACCGCGAGCTGCGCGAGGTCGCCCGTGTCGTCGACGTCGAGCAGTTGCCGCGGCCGTCGTGGTCCCGGTTCCACCCCGATCTGTCGATCCTCTGGATCGAGGGCACGGACGTCATCGGGGGCGAGCGGCTCTGGGTGCCGTACGAGTGCGTCCATCTCGACTTCCGCTCGCCCGGCCCTCAGGGTTCGGGGTGCTTCCTCGCAAACGGCACGGGTCTCGCCGCAGGCAACCACCTGCTCGAGGCGGTGAGCCACGCGCTCTGCGAGGCGGTCGAGCGCGACGCGTTCGCGCTGTGGGACGAGCGCCCTCCGACCAACCGGGCGGCGCGTCGCGTCGATCTCGACAGCGTGACCGATCCGGGCTGCCGGCAGCTGCTCGAGACCTATGAGCGTGCCGATGTGGGTGTCGTCGCGTGGGACCTGACGACGGACGTCGAGGTGCCGGTCTTCTCCGCGACGATCGTCGACCGGCGGAGCGACGTTCTCCGGCGCCTTCCCGCCGCGACCGGAGGCGGCTGCCATCCTGACCGCGCCGTCGCTCTCTCGCGCGCGCTGACCGAGGCGGCGCAGAGCCGGCTGACGTTGATCGCGGGCAGCCGCGACGACTGCCCACCCGCCCTCTACCGCCGGGTGAAGGACGCCGGCGCGATCGGGTCGCACGGGAGGGCGCTCGCAGCGGACGGTCTGCGGGCGTTCGAGGACATCGCGAACGTCTCCGGAGAGTCGATCGACGACGACGTGGCGCACGGGCTCGACCGGCTGCGGTCGGCGGGTATCGGGCAAGCGGTCCTCGTCGACCTGACGCGGCCCGATGTCGGGGTCCCCGTCGTCCGGATGGTGGTTCCTGGCCTCGAGGGCTGGACCGACAAGGTCGCTCCTGCCGTTCCCGGCTCTCGCCGTCGCGCACTGCGCGGGACATGACCTCGCGGCTCGTCGTCTTCCTCGGGCCGACGCTGTCGCACGACGACGCGCGGGACGTGCTCGACGCCGAGTACCGCCCACCCGCCGCTCACGGCGACGTCCTCCGAGTCGCGCTCCGCCGGCCGAAGGCCATCGGCCTTGTCGACGGCGTGTTCGAGCGAGTGCCGGCCGTGTGGCACAAGGAGATCCTCTTCGCCCTCTCGGAGGGCGTGCACGTCTACGGCGCGGCGAGCATGGGCGCGCTCCGTGCGGCCGAGCTCGACGCCTTCGGGATGCGCGGGGTCGGCACCGTCTATCGGGCGTACGCCGACGGCGTCCTCGAGGACGACGACGAGGTCGCGGTTGCCCACGCGGGCACGGAGCACGGCTTCCGCGCGCTCTCCGACGCGATGGTCGACGTGCGCGCAACTCTTGCCGCGGCGGTCGGCGCAGGTGTCATCCACGAGGGAACGGCGGACGGGCTCGTCGCACGGATCAAGTCGACCTTCTATGCCGAGCGCGCCCTCGTCGCGGCGCTCGACCGGGCGGACGAGGAGCACGAGCTGCTCCGCGCGTGGCTGCCGGGCGGTCGCGTCGAGCGCAAGCGCGAGGACGCGCTCGAGCTGCTGCGCGCGATCCGGCGCGACCTGGACGACGGCCTCGAGCCGTTCAGGCCGACGTGGACGTTGCAGCGGACGCGCTACTGGGAGGAGGCGCGACGCTCGGTCGAGGTCGCGGGAAGCGACGAGCCCGGGCCGACGGCCGACGCCGCGCTCGACGCGGTGCTCGACGAGGTACGTCTCGATCCCGACGCGTACAAACGGCTCGCCGATCGCTCGCTCCTCACGGCGCTGGCGCGAAACGCTGCGGCTTCCTTCGGCGTCGACGTCTCATCCTGGGCGCGCGAGGCCGCCCTCGAGGAGGAGCGGAGAGCGCGCGGGCTGCTCGAGCCCGAAGACCTGGACACGTGGCTCGACGAGAACGACCTAGACCGCACCGATCTGCCCGAGATCGGCCGACGGCTGGCGGTGCTGCGCTGGGCACGCGACGCTCACCGCGACGCCGTCGCCGGCGAGATGACGCTCGCCGTTCGCGCAGATGACACCTACGCAGGGCTCGCCGGCCGGGCAGAACGGAAACGTGAGCTGCTCGCATCCCTCCCGTCCGATCGCGCGACCCCGGGCGACGAGGAGCTCGTGGGCTGGTACTTCCGCGAGCGGCTCGGCCAGAAGGTGCCCGTCGCGCTCGACGCCTGGGCGACGACGAACGGCTGGCGGCACGTCGCCGAGCTCGTGCGGGCGCTCCGGAGAGAGTGGTGGTTCGTGTCGTAGAGGCCGATCCGTAGGCTCTTTCGCATGAGGCTCTGCATGTTCCACCCGGTCGCGATGCCGATGGAGCGCGGCTGGGTCGGCCGGGTCGAAGACGCCGAGGTGGTGCACCTCGCCGCGCAGACGCTGCAGCATCTCTTCACGGGCGGCGGCAAGGCCCGCGACCACGCGCGTTATCCGCTCGCGGACGTGACGCTGCTGTCGCCAGTCGCCGTCCCGCCGTCGATCAGGGTCTTCGACGAAGACGCCGCGTTCGAGTTCGCGAATCCAGCCGCGCTCGTCGGGCCGGGCGCCGTGGTCTCCGCCCCGGACGCGGCGATCTCACTCGACGCCGGGCTTGCCGGGCTGGTCGGGCCCGACGCCGTTGTCGCCGTCTCCCCCGTCGCTCGGTTGCGGGCGCCTGCGCTCGCGCCGCCGAAAGACCGCGACTTCGGGATCGTCCTCGGCCCCTGGTTCACGACGTTCGACGAGGCGCCGAAGGCACCGTCGACCCGGGTGACCGCGGGAGGAGAGACGACGGAGGCGACGGCGAACGCGTTCGACTGGGAAGCAGCGAGGCTCTATGCCGAGGCGAACACGAGGCTTCGCGTCGGCGATCTCCTGCTCGCGCCTGCCGCGGTGACGGCCGACGTGCCGCCCGGAGAGGCGGTCGTGGACGTGGCCGGCCTCGGCCGCCTGGAGCTCGCCGTGGGGACAGCGTGACGCACACCTTCCGCCGCCTCGACGGGCTGCCCCCGTACGTCTTCGCCGTCATTCGCGAGCTGACGCTCGAGCTACGGCGCGCGGGCGAGGACGTCGTCGACCTCGGCTTCGGCAACCCCGACCTGCCCTCGCCGGACGTCGCCGTCGCGAAGCTCCAGGAGGCAGCCGCAAAGCCCCACAACCACCGCTACTCGACCTCGCGCGGCATCCCCAAGCTGCGCGCCGCCTGCGCCGGCCTCTATCAGCGCCGGTTCGGCGTGGAGCTCGACCCCGAGACCGAGGTCGTCGCGACGATGGGCGCGAAGGAGGGGCTCGTCCACCTCATGTGGACGCTGGTCGAGCCCGGCGACGCGGCGCTCGTGCCCGCGCCGAGCTACCCGATCCACATCCATGCGCCGATCCTCGCGGGGGCGAGCGTCTTCCAGGTCGCGATGGCGCCGGACCAGGACCTCGTCGCGAACCTCGCGGACGCCTACGCGCGGGCCTCCCCGCGCCCTCGCGTGCTGCTCCTCTCCTTTCCCCATAACCCGACCACGGCCACCGTCGAGCTCGACTTCATGGAGCACGTCGTCGGCTTCGCGCGGGAGCGGGAGCTGCTCGTCGTCCACGACTTCGCGTACGCCGACCTCGCGTTCGACGGCCACGAGCCGCCGTCGATCCTCCAGGTGCCGGGCGCACGCGACGTCGCGGTCGAGCTCTACACCCTCACCAAGTCCTTCTCGATGGCCGGCTGGCGCGTCGGCTTTCTCGTCGGGAACGAGGAGGTCTGCGGCGCGCTGGCGCGCCTCAAGAGCTGGCTCGACTACGGCACCTTCCAGCCGATCCAGATCGCCGCAATCACGGCAATCAACGAGGCACCGGACACGCCCGCCGAGGTCTGCGGGGTCTATCGCTCGCGGAGGGATGCGCTCTGCGACGGCCTCGAGCGGGCCGGGTGGTCGTTCCCGAAGCCGCGGGGGACGATGTTCGCCTGGGCGCCCGTCCCGGAGCCGTTCGCAGCGATGGGCTCGCTCGCCTTCGCAGAGCACCTCGCTCGCGAGGGCAAGGTCGCCGTCTCACCGGGATCGGGCTTCGGCCCGGGCGGCGAGGGCTTCGTCCGCTTCGCCCTCGTGGAGAACGAGCACCGGATCCGCCAGGCCGTGCGCGGCATCCGGCGCGTCCTCGAGGCAGGCCCGCCCCGGTAGCCGCTACTCGACGGGCACGGCGCGCTGCGCGACGAGCGCGCGGGCGCTCCGGAGGGCTCCGGCGGGGCGAACCGTCCGGAAGAGAAGCATCATCGCGGCGACTCCGACCGTCACGTTGACGGCTGTGACGCCGACCTGCAGCCCGAGGGAGAACGAGACGGCCGCCGCCGTCGAGACCGCGCCCTGGAGGGCGAACGTCGCCAGGATCTGCTGCGACCCCGCCCCGCCCGGGACCGGCACCAGGGTCGACGCGCCGTTCAGCACGACGACGAGGGCGGCGGTCGCGAGGCTCGTCCGGATGCCGAACGCCGCGAGGACGAGCCACACGACGCCGATCCGGCAGGCCCACGCCACGACCTGGAACGGCAGCACCGTGCAGGCGTAGCGGCCCGGCTGCCGCACGATCCGGAGACCCTGGGCCGCGCGACACGCCAGCCGTCGCATCGGCTCGGGACGCAGACGGAACGCCAACACGATGCCGGCTGCCCCGACGGCGAGACCGAGTGCGCCGACACCGACCGCGAGCGTGCCCGGGAGTGCGGGCAGCACCGGGAGAACGCCCGTCGCCCAGAGCACGCCGAGAAGCGCGCTGCCGATGAGCCCGTCGACGACGGTCACGACGGCGAGGGATGCCGCCAGTGTCGGCACGGTCGAGCCGACGATCTGGGTGCGGGCGATCAGGACTTTCGCGAGCTCGCCGCCGCGCGCCGGCGTGAACGCGTTCATCGCGACGCCGGCGGCGTACGCGCCCGCGACCGAGCGCACGGGGATCCGCCGCTCCGGGTACGCCGCGACAAGCACTCCTCGCCATGCGAACGACCGGAACGCGAGCGTTCCGAGCTGGAGGACGAGGGCCGCCAGGAGGAAGCGCCCGTCGAGCCCGCCGAAGCGATCGGATGCGGACTCGAAGACGTCGGCGAGCGACCCCGCGACGTTCATCCGAGGCTGCCCCCGGTCCCCTGAGACCCCATCGGCACGAGAGTGTAGACGCCGCCGAGGCCGGATCGGTTAGCTGCAACTCCCTCACATCGGGGGCTCTACTCTTTCGCGCGTGATGCCGATCCAGCCGTCGATGCGGCGCGCCGTCCTCACGATCCTTCTGCTCGCCCCCCTCGCCGTGCCCGCGGGCGCCCAGGCGTCGCAGTTGATCGCCCGCGACGCGAAGGACGTCACGCTCCGCGTCAACGCACGTGGTCAGGCGCTCGTCGGCTACCGCGCGAAGGGTAAGCAGTGGACGGTGCTGGCGTGGGGCGCGATCAACGCCAGGCACCCCGCCCCGGGCCAGGACCAGGTCGCCCTCCGCGTCGACTACGCGGGCGGCTGGGGCACGTACCGCAAGACGCTCTCCGCCGGGTTCGTCAACGCGTGCGGCAAGTACACCGGCCCGCAGCTCCCCTGGTTCGTGACCGCGTGCACCATGCGCGACGGGAGCCACTGGGCGATCCAGTCGTGGCAGCGCGGCCTCCCCAACCTCGGGCTCGATCCGTGGAAGCCGCTGCAGTCGTCCTGGGAGCTCCGCCTGAGCCACTGGAGCGGCGACCTACCGAAGCTCGAGATCTGGACGAACTGGGCCTACAGCAGGCGTTTCGACCACCTGTTCGGGCGACTGACGTACCTCGGCCAGCCCGCCTACGGCTTCGCGGCGTCCACCGAGGGAGTGCCGGCGGACGGGTTCGGCCGCAACATCTACCTCGACACGCTCGACTCCGCCTACGGGCCGGGCTGGAAACGTGAGAACAGCTTCCTCGCGCACCGCGGCACGGGCGTCTTCTGCTACGGGCTGTACCCGCACGACCCCTACCCCGGCTACCCCGCGGTCGGCAAGCGCCCGGCCGGCAAGGGCACGCGCTACCGGGCGACCGTGATCGGCCCCGGCGTCCTGCCCGACGTGACCTGGGAGGGCGCCGCGCCGGGAGCCTACGACGAGGCGCTCGACCGCCAGCTCGTCGAGCAGCAGCGCGCGGTGTACGCGAACGACCCGCTCTGCAAGCCTCTCTGATCGCCGTACGATCCGGCTGGTGCGCGTCCCCGGGCAGATCGAGGCGGTCATCTTCGACATGGACGGCGTGCTCGTCGACACCGAGCACCTCTGGGACGAGGTCCGCGAAGAGCTGACCGGTGAGTGGGGCGGGCGGTACACGCCCGAGGCGCAGCAGGCGATGATGGGGATGAGCTCGCGCGAGTGGTCGCGCTACCTCCACGAGGTCGTCGGGCTGCGCGAGCCGCCGGACGTCATCAACGGAGAGGTCGTCCGGCGGATGCTTGCCCGCTACGAGGCGGACCTCCCGGTCGTGCCGGGCGCCGTCCAGGCGGTCCGCGGGCTCGCGGAGGCCGGCTTCCGGTTGGCGCTCGCGTCGTCCTCGAACCGCGAGCTGATCGACACCGTGCTGCGGGAGCTCGGGCTGACCGAACTCTTCGAGGTCACCGTGTCATCCGAGGAGGTCGCCCGCGGGAAACCGGCGCCCGACGTCTACGTCGAGGCGGCGGCTCGCCTCGGAGTCGACCCGGCTCGCTGCGTCGCGGTCGAGGACTCCGCGAGCGGGATCCGTTCAGCGCATGCGGCGGGGATGCGCGTGATCGCGTATCCGAACCGGCACT
>CAVUMD010000013.1:0-329835 GCA_963742525.1 uncultured Actinomycetes bacterium | reverse complement strand
CGGCGATGCAGGCTTCGAGGTCGGTCCCGGAACCGCTCCGCCAGATCCCGAACGCCCTGACGATCCTGCGCTTCCTCGCGATCCCGCTCTTCGTCGTGCTGCTCGTTCGCGAGCAGGACGGGCCGAGCTGGGCCGCCGGGATCGTCTTCGGGCTCGCGGGAATCACCGACCAGCTCGACGGCTGGCTCGCCCGCCGCTGGCACGTCGAGTCGGGCTTCGGGAAGGTCGCCGACCCGCTCGCGGACCGGCTGATGATCGACGTCTGCGTCGTCCTCCTGGTCGTCTACGACCGCCTGCCGTGGATCGCCCTCGTGATCCTGCTCCGCGACCTGCTCCTGGTAGGGGGCTACAAGCTCGTCGTGCCGCGCGGCTACGACTTCGAGGTCTCTCGCCTCGGGAAGATCGCGACGTGGGGTCTCTACGCGTCGCTCGCGCTCGTCCTCGTGACGGCGCGCGACACCTGGTGGCCGCTGGCGCTGTTCTGGGTGAGCCTCGGATTGGCCGTGGTCGCCGCCGCGCAGTACGTTGCCAAGGCGATGCGTGAGGTCCGTCGATGAAAGCGGTCGTGATGGCCGGCGGGGAGGGGACACGGCTCCGGCCGCTGACGTCCAACCAGCCGAAGCCGATGGTGCCGATCGTCGGCAAGCCGTGCATGGAGCACATCCTCGACCTGCTGCGCCGGCACGGGATGAACGAAGTCGTCGTCACGCTCGCCTTCATGCCGCAGGCGATCCGCACGTACTTCGGCGGCGGCGAGTCGCTCGAGATGGACGTCGACTACTCGGTCGAGGAGCAGCCGCTCGGCACGGCCGGCTCGGTGAAGCTCGCCGAGCGCCGCCTCGACGAGACGTTTCTCGTCATCTCCGGCGACGCCCTCTGCGACGTCGACCTGACCGCGCTGGTCGAGGCGCACAAGGCCAAGGGCGCCGCGGTCACGATCGGGCTCAAGTCGGTCGAGAATCCGCTCGAGTTCGGCATCGTCGTCACCGACGAGGAAGGCCGAGTCGAGCGCTTCCTCGAGAAGCCCTCGTGGGGCCAGGTGTTCTCGGACACGATCAACACCGGCATCTACGTCCTCGAGCCCGAGGTGCTGCGCCACGTCCCGACGGACCGTCCCTACGACTTCTCGAAGGAGCTGTTCCCCCTCCTGCTCGAGATGGGCCGGCCGATCTACGGCCACGTGCTCGACGGCTACTGGCAGGACATCGGCAACCTCGACCAGTTCCGCCAGGCAAATTTCGACGCGCTCGACGGCCGCGTCCAACTCGACATTCCGGGTCTCCAGCTGCGTGGCAACGTCTGGGTCAGCCAGGACGTCGACATCGCGGAGATCGAAGGGGTCGTCGGGCCGGGGTTCATCGGCGCGAACTGCCGGATCGCCGACGGCGCGTCGGTCGGCGCCTACTCGATCCTGTCGCGCGGCGTGACCATGCGCGAGGGCGCCCGGGTCGTCAGGAGCGTCGTCGACGCCGGCACCTACCTCGGCCGCAGCTCGGTCGTGGAGGGCGCCATCCTCGGGCGCGGATGCGACCTCCGGGACCACGTGCGCGTGCACGAGGGCGTCGCGATCGGTGATCAGGTGACGGTAGGGTCCGAGGCGAGCATCTTCCCCGGCGTCCGGATCTACCCGTTCAAGGAGATCGAGACCGGCGCCCAGATCCACGAGAACGTCGTCTGGGAGACGCGGGCCGCCAGCTCGCCGTTCGGCCGGGACGGCGCCACCGGGCTCGTGAACGTCGACCTCACACCCGAGACGGCGGTGCGGCTCGCAGCCGCGCTCGGGACGGCCCTCCGGCGCGGCGACCGCGTCGTCGCGAGCCGTGCGTCGGCGGATGCCTGCCGCATGATCCAGCGGGCGCTGATCTCCGGTCTCACGTCGACCGGCGTCCACGTCGCCGACCTGCGCATCTCGCCGGCTGCAGTCACACGCCACGTCCTCAAGACCCAGGGTCTGCAGGCGGGCGTCCACGTCGGGCGCTCCAGCGCGGATCCCGAGATGATCAACATCCGCGTCTTCGAGTGGCCCGGCAACCAGATGACGGCGGCGCGGCAGAACGAGGTGGAGAAGCATTTCAGCCGGCACGAGCTACGGCGCGCGACGTTCGCGGAGGTGGGGGAGACGACCTACCCGGCGCGGGTCCGTGAGAGCTACGCGCAGGACATCCTCGACTCGGTCGACGTGGACGCGGTCAGGCGCCGCCGGTTCCGTGTCGCGATCGACTACGGCTACTCGCCCGCAGCGTTCACGCTGCCGCTCGTGCTCGGCCCGCTCGGCGTCGAGGCGATCGGAACCCGTGGGTTCTACGTCGAGGACGACACGGCGGGGGAGCTCGAGCCGTTCGACACGCGACGGATCGTGACGGGCGTTCGCGCCGACCTCGGAGTCGTCCTCGACCGCGCTGCAGAGCGGCTGCTGCTCGTGGACGAGCGTGGGGAGTCGGTGCCCGCCGAGCTCGGCCTCCTGCTCGTCGTCCGGCTGCTCGCGCTCGCCGGGCGCCCCGGCCGTATCGCAGTCCCGATCACGGCGACGCGGCACGTGGACGACCTCGTGCAGGGCTCGAGCCTCGAGATCGTGCGCACCCAGCACTCCCTCGCGGATCTGACGCGCGCGGCGACGGAGGAGGACGTCGTGCTCGCCGCGGCGCCGACCGGCGGCTTCGTCTTCCCGGAGGTCGTCTCCGGCTACGACGCCGTGACCACGCTCTGCAAGATGCTCGAGCTGCTCGCCGGCCAGGAGCGGCCCGTGTCGGAGCTCGTCGCCGAGCTCCCGAGGCCGACTCTCGTCCACAGCGCGCTGCCGTGCCCGTGGAGCCGCAAGGGCCTCGTCATGCGGCTCCTCAACGAGTACCTCGCGCCGCGGCGGCTCGACCTCTCGGACGGCGTGAAGGCCTACGACGAGCGCGGGTGGGTTCAGGTCGTGCCGGACGAGGACGAGCCGCTCGTCCAGCTCTACGCCGAAGGCGAGACCGAGGAGCTCACGGCGGAGCTGGCCGAGGAGATCACCGTGTTCGTCGACTCCGTCGTGCAGGGAGACGCGGTCGAGCAGCGAACTCTGGAGCAAGCCTCAAGCTGAGGTTGACCCCTCGGCGCCGCTGCTGCTTCAATCGGTCATTCCCGACGAAAGGCCCGTAGCCCGTGGATGCGATTCCGGACCTTGCCACCCTGAGCGACGACGATCTCGGCCGCCTGATCCGCGAGACGGAGGATCAGGAGGATGCCGTCTCGCAACGGCGCAGGCGACTCCACGCCCGCATCGACGAGTTGCGCGGCGAGCGTGTTTCCCGCCTGCGCGGCCAGGTGTCCGCGGGGACCCTCGAGCTGACGACCCCGGCCGCGCTCGAGCGGCCGATCTTCGAGGGCACGGGCGACCCGCCGGACGACCGCGAGGACGCGCCATCCGCTGATCCGTCGTCGCTCTCCGACGACGAGCTGCGCGGGGCGATCCTCGAGCTCGAGCACGAGGAGGACGACATCTCCCTGCACCGGCGCGTACTCCACGGGCGGATCGACATCCTGCGCGCCGAGCGGGAGCGGCGCCGCCGAGGGCATCACGTCGACCCGAAGGATCTCGGAACGATCCTCGGCGGCCCTCGATGAGCCATGTGTACTGCCCGGAGTGCGGCTTCCAAAATCCCGAGGTGTCGAACTACTGCGCCCGCTGCGGGGCCTACCTCCGTCGCGACGAGCAGGGCGAGACGACGCTGAGCCTCACGCCCGAGGAAGTCAGCGGTGAGAATGTGTCCGCGGGAGAGCCGCGCGGGCCGGCGCTCGTCGTACGCGCCGGGGGTGGGAGGGCCGGCGAGAGCTTCGAGACCGAGGGGCCGCGCACGCTGATCGGGCGCTCGCCCGAGTGCGACGTCTTCCTCGACGACGTCACGGTCTCGCGCCGCCACGCGGAGATCGTCCGGGAAGGCGGCGCCTACGTGATCCGCGACCTCGGCAGCCTCAACGGGACGTTCGTGAACCGCCATCGGATCGAGAACGCCACGCTCGCCGACGACGACGAGGTTCAGATCGGCAAGTATCGGATGACGTTTCTCCTGCCATGAGCACGACGACCGAGCCACAGACGACGGCACCGCGGCTCCACACGATCGGCGCCGTCTGCGAGCGGTTGCGCGCCGAGTTCAACGACATCACGATCTCGAAGATCCGCTACCTCGAGGACCAGGGCCTGCTGCAGCCGCGCAGGACGCGCGGCGGCTACCGGCTCTTCTCGGAGGACGACATCGAGCGTCTGCAGACGATCCTGCGCCTTCAGCGCGACGAGTTCCTCCCGTTGCGCGTGATCCGCACGGAGCTCGACGCCCATGGCACCAGCACGGCGAAGCGGCGGCCGCCCGCGCTCCGCGACCCCGGCGGCGAGATCGACCTCGGCGAGCTCTGCGAGCGCGCCGGAATTACGGCGGACTTCGCACGGCGGCTGGAGGAGTACGACCTCGTCACACCCCGCATCGAGGCCGGCGAGCGGATGTACCGGGAGGGCGAGGTCGATATCGCGGCCGCTTGCGGGCGCCTCGCGCGCCATGGGCTCGATGCCCGGCACCTGCGCGCCTTTCGCACCGCCGCGGGTCGCCAGTCGGCCCTGCTCGAGCAGCTCGTCGCGAGCGGCCTGCGCTCCCGCGACCTCGAGCGGCGCCGCGCGGCCCTCGACGATCTCGAGGCGCTCGCCGCCGTCGCGACGGAGCTCGCGCAGCACCTTCTCGTCCGCGATCTCCGGGAGGCTTCGGAGCGATGACCACCGACGAGCTCAAGGCCATGGTGCGGGACGTCCCGGACTTCCCGACCGAGGGGATCGTCTTCAAGGACCTGATGCCGCTGATCGGCCACGCCGAGGCGTTCCGATCGACGATCGAGCACCTCGCGGACTGGTCGCGGCCGCGGAATCCCGACGTGATCCTCGGTGCCGAGGCGCGAGGGTTCATCTTCGGGGGCGCGCTCGCGTACGAGCTCGGCTGCGGCTTCGTCCCCGCGCGGAAGCCGGGGAAGCTGCCGTGGACGAAGGTGCGCGCGACGTACGACCTGGAGTACGGCAGCGACTCGCTCGAGATCCACTCCGACGCGCTGGAGCCGGGCGCCCGCGTGATCGTCCTCGACGACGTGCTTGCGACAGGGGGGACCGCGCGGGCGAAGGTCGAGCTCGTCGAGCGACTCGGCGGCGAAGTCGTCGGCGCTCTCTTCGTGATCGAGCTGACGTTCCTCTCGGGGCGCGAGAAGCTCGACGGCACCGACGTGCACGCGCTGATCGCGTACTGAGCGCGGTCGACGCCGTCCGACGGCCCGAGTACACCTAGGACATGGGTGCCGTCGACGCCCTCACCGGCACGTATCGGCTGGGTTGCCCGGCGGCCGGCTCGACGACTCGCGTGCGGTTGTCGTCGTTCCGTCAGATCGACCGGTTGCCCGGCCCGGCGCACCCCGCCGTGTACCGCGTCGTCTTCGCATGTGCATGCGGGGGCGAGCACGTCGGCCTCGTCGGCCACGACGCGCTCGACTGGGCGCCGCTCGGGCTCGACGACCGGCTGACGTACATCAACCTGATGACCTCGCGCCGCGACGAGCTTGCCTCCGAGCTCACGTCCCTCGCGTCTGCGCGGATCGGAAGGGGGGACTGGCCATGGTGCTTCTTCTGCCGGCGGGAGGACGCGCCGCGCCCCGTCACGCCCTCCGCCTTCCTGTTGCTGGCGCCGTGCCACGAGACCGTCGCCGTGGCCGTCCGCTGCCCCGTCTGTGACTCGACGTCGGTCAACCTCGTGTCGCAGCCGCACGTCGACGTCCCGTTCCATACGGACACGACGGTCGGGGTCCTCGCGCATTCGTTCGACGAGGGCTCGCTGCCGACGATCGAGAGCTTCCGCGCGGAGCTCGGCTCTGCGTGGTTCGACGAGAAGCGGCTGGTCCTCTGATGGGTGAGGCGCCGTTCCCTCCGGGGAGGGATGACGGGACGACGCCTTCCCGGCCGATCTTCAAGAACATGAAGTCAGCCGTCGAAAGCAGGCCCGCGGACGCGAATGCCCGCGACCTCCACCTCCTCCTCGATTGCCTCGCGCTCGGGAAGCCGGACAACCGGCGAACGCCTGCGAAGGTCCGTCTCGAGGAGGCGCTCGGCCCCGAGCTCATGCGAAAGCTCCTCACGAGCCTGAGCAGCGAGCGGCGCTAGAGCCCAGGACCTCCCACGGCGGGAACGGCTACGCGTCCCGCGGGTCGTCCCCGCCGCGCGTCCGCACGATCAGGAACGTCAGGAACCCCACGACCAGGGAGAGGACGAACGCCGTCCCCTTCGAGACCTGGATCGCGACCATGCCGAAGTAGAGGAACAGGAAGAAGACGACCGCCCAGATGAAGCTCTGGACGCCGCGGTCGATACTCGGCATGCGCAGGTGCATCGCGCGCGATCCTATCGGGCCACGTGGCCGATAGGCGTACAGGAGTCCGACTTCCGACCCGCGTGGAATCGCTCAGAGGGTACGAGGTAAATCCGCTCCTACGGATTTCCATCTTGCGGACCAAAAAGAATTCACCGAGCCGGTGGCGCTTTCGTCCCCCCGCCACATCGACCTTCCGCTTGCGCGTAGTGCCTTCGTGACGGGCTTCGACCTAGTCGCGCTCCGTGCTCGGTGCACCGCCAACCTACGGCGGCAGGGAAGCCAGGTCAAGCAGGTCACCGAGGAGAAGTCCGCAATTTGCGCGGTTTCCTTCGGGGCCAGGCATGGGACTCGCGACCGGACGTCCGACTACCATTTGCCGCGATGCGCGGCGGACGGACGTACGTGCTCGCCGCCGCGCTCCTGGGCGCTGCGGCGCTGCTCACGATCGCCGGAGTGGGGGATCAGGCCGGGTTCCCCGACTGGCAGGCCTTCGTGCTCGGCGTCGTGCAGGGCGCGACCGAGCTGCTCCCGATCTCGTCGTCCGGACATCTCGTCCTGGTCCCGTGGCTCGGGGACTGGACGTATCTCGAACAGCACGACGACTTCAACCACACGTTCGATGTCGCGCTGCACCTGGGGACGATGCTCGCGGTGGGGGGCTACTTCCTGCACGACCTCGTCGCGATGGTGCGCGCGTTCGTGCGGACGCTCCACACCCGCAGGCTGGAGACGCCGGACGAGCGGCTCGCCTGGATCGTCCTCATCGCGACGATCCCGGCCGGCGTCGTCGGCCTCGCGCTCGAGGACACGATCACCGCGCACCTGGGCGAGCCCTGGCAGATAGCGATCCTGCTCGCGGTGTTCGCCGGCATCCTGTGGCTCGTCGACCGCCGGCCGGCGACGCGGGAGGCACACGAGCTCTCTCTCAAGGAGGGCCTCGCGGTCGGCATCGCCCAGGCGCTCGCGCTCGCGCCCGGCGTCTCACGGTCCGGGATCACGATCTCCGCCGGGCGCCTGTTCCGGCTCGACCGGGACGCCGCCGCGCGCCTCTCGTTCCTGCTGCTGGTGCCGACGGTGCTCGGCGCGGTGCTGCTCAAGGGGCTCCAGGACGTCGTCCTGGGCGATCTGCCCGCCGGGTGGAAAGGGCCGTTCCTCGTCGGGGTGCTGTCCGCCTGGGGCACCGGGCTGCTCGCGATCGAGTGGCTGCTCGGCTACGTGCGGCAGCACACGTACGGGCTGTTCGTCGTCTACCGCCTCGTGGCGGCCGCGATCATCGTCCTGCTGATCGTCACGGGCGCCCGCGCCGCGACCTTCTGAGCGGGGCGGCGGGGCAGGGGCGAGCCGGATGGTGGCGTGGCTCCGAAATATGTCTACTTGACATAACGCGCATTATCGTGCGTGGGAAACGAAGCACATTCTTCGGCTGCGTCGCGACCGTTACACACGATGTGCCGCGTACGACGACGACGGCGGAGACGGCCGCTCCTACGCTCGCTCTATGTCTATGGCCGCACCGATGTCTATGGCTGCACCCGTGGCTCGCAGCCCTCACACGCGAGGTTGATCGTGCTTCCCGGCGATGTCTTCACCCGACAGATGTTGGAACGGCACCATCGTGCAGCGTTGCTCTCACACCGGTCGTCCGTACCGGCCTGGCACGCTCGCGAGACCGTCTCGTACTCGCTCCCCGCACGTCGACGCGGCAGTCGTCTGCGGCGGTTCGTTCTCCGGCTCCGACCTGCACACAGCGGCGTCTAGGCGAGCTAGGCCCGCCGGTGTCGCCGGGTTGATCAGCGGCGCTCGGCCGTGCAGATGCCGCAGTGCGGCTGGAGCTGGCCGAGCTCGTCGGGGAAGAACCGCCAGCCGTAGCGCTCCGCCTCGACCTCGTTCTCGACGACCGCGCCGCAGTCGACACAGCGGACGAACCAGTCGAGCATGCGCAGAGCCGACGCGCAGCTGAGACAGTACGTTCCAGGGACCGCAGCCGACGTCGGGCTGACCGTCCAACCGCCATCGGTCATGCCTGCCTCGTCGGCGCTGCGCCCGCAGCCGTCGCAGCGCGCCGGCGCACGCCTCCGCTCCTCGTGACGTTGCTCGCTCAAATCCCTCCCCTTGAACCGCACCCTACGGAGGATTCGTGCCGGCGCCAGTGGCTTTCGACCGGAAGAGGGGTTGCGGGCATCGGCCAACTGTGGGAACCTCGTAGGGAGGCGCCGACGCACGGTCCGTCCCGCCCGATTCCCCCCGTGACCACCGTCGACATCGAAGGCCTGCTGGCCCAGGAGGAACTCCGCGCCATGCTCGACGCGTGCGAGCAGCGCGGCACGATCCGCGCGCCGGACGTGCACGACATCGTCGAGGCGCACGAGCTGACCGGGCTCGAGCACGAGGCGCTCGTCCGGGAGCTCGACAAGCGCGGCATCGAGATCGTCGAGGCGAAGCCCGTCGAGCGCGCGCCGGTCGCTCCGACTCCGGTCGAGTCGACGACCGACGCCCTGCAGCTGTTCCTGCGGGAGGCGGGCCGCCACCGCCTCCTCACCGCCGCACAGGAGGTGTCGCTCGCGAAGCGGATCGAGCGCGGCGATGCGGGCGCCAAGGAGGAGATGATCCAGGCGAACCTTCGCCTCGTCGTCTCGATCGCGAAGAACTACCGCAACCAGGGCCTTCCGTTCCTCGACCTGATCCAGGAGGGCACGCTCGGTCTCATCCGCGCGGTCGAAAAGTTCGACTGGCGGCGCGGCTTCAAGTTCTCGACGTACGCAACGTGGTGGATCCGCCAGGCGGTCGCCCGCGCGCTGGCCGACAAGGCGCGCACGATCCGCATGCCGGTTCACATCGTGGAACGGCTCCAGAAGATCAACCGCGCGGACCGGTCACTCTGGGCCCAGCTGGGGCGCGAGCCGACGCTCGAGGAGATCGCCGACGAAGCGTCTCTCACGCCCGAGCAGGTGCTCGAGGTGCGCGCCGCCGCGCGCGCCTCGACGAGCCTCGACGCGCCCGTCGGCGACGACGACGACGCGACGCTCGGCGACTTCGTCGCCGGCGACCAGCCGCTGCCCGAGGAGGAGGTCGACGTGGAGCTCCGGCGTCAGGTCCTTCTCGACGCGCTCCTGTCGCTCCCCGACCGCGAGCGCGAGGTCGTGACGCTTCGGTACGGGATCGACGGCAACGAGCCCCGGACGCTCGAGGAGATCGGTCGCCGGCTGGGGCTGACGCGCGAGCGCGTCCGTCAGATCGAGCTCGACTCGCTTCGCCGCCTCTCGCTGCTCCGCGAGATGCAGGCCGTGCAGGGCTGACCTAGGCGCGGATGTAGAGCTCGAGCGCGGGTGCGGCGTGGCGCAGCTCGCGAAGGGCGCGTGTCTCGAGCTGGCGGACCCGCTCCCGCGTGATCCCGAGCTCGACGCCGACCTGCTCGAGCGTTCGGCCGCCGGATCCGTCGAGGCCGTACCGGAGCACGAGGACGCGCTGGAGCCGCGGCTTGAGCTGTGAGAGAGCGCGCGCGAGCTCGGTCGACCGAAGCCTGAGTGCGGTCTCCGCCTCGGGGCCTGCGGCGTTCGGGTCCTCGATCAGGTCGCTCATGACGCTCTCGCCGTCGCCGACGGGCGTCTCGAGGCTGATGTGGTCCTGCACGAGGTCGAGGAGCTCCGAGACGCGAAGCGGGGTCAGATCCGTCTCGGCCGCGATCTCGTCGAACGTCGGGTCGCGGCTCAACTGCTGGCCGAGCGCGCGCCGGGCCCGCTGGACGCGGCGCACCTGGTCGGCGATGTGCACGGGCAGGCGGATCGTCCGACTCTGCTCGGCCAGTGCGCGCTGGACGGCCTGGCGAATCCACCAGGTCGCGTACGTCGAGAGCTTGAACCCCATCGTCCAGTCGAACTTGTCGACCGCGCGCATGAGGCCGAGGTTCCCTTCCTGGATCAGATCGAGGAGCGGCACGTCCGCGCGCGTGTAGTTGCGCGTGATCGACATCACGAGGCGCAGGTTCGACTCGACGAGCCTCCGCCGCGCGATCTCGTCGCCCTCGTCCTTGCGCTGCGCGAGCTCGCGCTCCTCGGCGGGCGTCAGAAGCCGTCCGTCGCCGATCGCCCGCACGTAGAGCTTCAGCGGGTCCTGGGTCGGCTCGCCGGTCTCGACCTCGTCGGCCGTTTCGTGTGCAGCGTCGAATAGCGGTTCTGCAGCGTTCATCTCCACGCAGGACGTATCGGCCGTCCGCGTCCCCCCCTTGAGGTATCAACGAGGCTACCTCGCCTTCCTGGACCTCCAACTGGTCGTTCGGCCTGTCCTCCGCGCCCCGAACGGCTAGACCACTGCGTGCCCGCGAGGAGTCGACCGCCGGAATCCGAACACCTTGCTCACGGATCTCCGAGTACGGTGGGACGTGGGCCGTCCGGCCTTCCCTGTAGGACCATCCGCATGTGCGGCATCGCTGGCTACAGCTTCGGCAACGCCTCGCGAGTGAATCGAACGCTCGCGGCACAAGCCCTGCTCGCCGGGATCGCGGAGCGCGGCGCCGACGCCGTCGGATACGCGCACCGCGCGGACGGCCCACTCGTCGTCCACAAGCAGCGGACCGGCGCGAGCGCGCTCCTCGACGCCGTCATCCTCCCCCCCGCGGCCGGTCAGGCGCTGATCCACGTCCGCGACTACACCAAGGGACACCCGACGATCGCGGCGAACAACCATCCGGTCCGACATGGTCGCGTGACCGGGATCCACAACGGGATCATCTCGAACGACGAGGAACTCTTCGCGCGACACGGAATCGAGCGCGACCAGCCCGAGATGACGGTGGACTCCGAGGTCATCTTCGCGCTCGTCGACTCCCGCGGCACGTCCGCCGCCGTGCTGGAGGAGCTCGTCGGCGCGATGGCCGCCGCCTGGATCGACGAGCGCAGCCCCGACGCGCTCCACATCGCACGCGGCGTCGGTCGGCCCCTCTGGCTGGCGCGAGGGCGCCACGAGGTGCTCTTCGCGTCGACGCGCGCCGCACTGGAGGTCGTCGAGCATGCACTGGGAACGACGTTCCGCAAGACGGAGGTCGAGGAGGGCCGCTTGCTCACCCTGGTCGGCGGATCGCTCGTCGAAGAGCGCCGCTGGAGCCCCGACCGAAGCTATCGCGAGGACGTGGCGCTGCCCGCCGTCCGCGCTCCGCACGAGGGACGCTTCTGCCTCGAGCGGCTCGCCGCGCTGATCGCGCCGGCCTGATCCCTCAGTACGCGTGCACGCACCGGGGCGGCGCGAGGACCGCGGTCGCGCGCGCAGTGCGCGAGCGGCACGCCGAAGACGGCGAGCACCGCGTCGCCGACGAACTTCTCGCTGAGCCCGCCGAACCGCTCGACCTCGGCGTTGACGAGGGCGAAGAGCTCGCCCTGCAGGACGCGAAGCTCCTCCGGGTCGATGCCCTCGGCGAGCGCCGTCGACCCGGCGACGTCGGCGAAGAGAACGGTCACTACGCCGAGTTCGTCCCTGTCGTCCACAGCGGCGCCGCCCGCGGATCTCGCGGTTAGCGGCGCGCCGCAGTTCGGGCAGAACGCCGCACCGGGGTGTGTCCGCACCGCACACCGGGCAGGTCGCCCGAAGCGGCGCACCGCATGAGCTGCGGAAGCGGGCGTCGGGGAGCTGGTCGGCGCGCACGACGTACACGTCCGCGCCATCGGGCGAGTCTACGGTGTCAGGGTGCCTCGACCGTGCCGTCCGCGCGCACCTCGACGCCCTCCTCACGCAGCCGCCGGCTGACGAGGAACTGGAACGCCGACCAGGCGCCCGGATTGACGTCGACGAGGCGATAGACCTGCCACTCGGAGAGAAGCGTGGCGTCCCTCGCTCGCGCGTCCTTCCACTCGGCCATCTTCGGCAGGTGCCCGAGCGCCCGTGCAAGGACGGCCCCGTCGGCGATCGCCCGCTCGAGCCGCTCCTCCCCCACCGGGACGTCGAAGCCGGCCTCCTTGAGCGCTGCTGCGAGCGAGCCGAAGGTGTGCCAGATCAGCGACTTCGACGCCATCCGGCTGCGGCGCTCCTCGATGTCTCGCACCGTCGGCGTGCGGCCGAGCTCCTCCCCCAGCTCCCGCAGCTGCGCGACGAGCTCCTCGCGACTGATGAACCGGCGCGGCTGGAGACCGGCAGCTCGCTTGGCCGCGTTCCACGTGCCGAAGTGCTCGATCACCGTCTGCGGGTGGACGCCCGCCTCCGGGTCGCCGGCGAACTCGCGCATCGTCGGCGAGCGCCCCAGGCGCAGGGCCGACGCGCGCAGCTCGGCGAGGATCTCCTCGTCGGTGTACCGGCGCCGGAGACCCGCACGGAACTCGGCCAGCACGTCGACGTCGATGCCCTCGAGCGCAGGATGTCGTCGCCGTTGCCGGCCCATGCAATCAATCTAGAGCATTTTCGATATTCTGCAAGTCGGGCAGAGCGACAGGCTTCGACTACCCTCGCGCGCATGGGTGCACGGCTTGCGCTCGAGGCCTCGGCCGCCCGGCTCGTGGGACGGCTCTCGCGTGCCGCGGGACGCGGCGGGGGCACGACGTTGCCCGGCAAGCTCGTCTGGAAGCTCGACCCGGCCGCCGTCGACGCCCTCGCCGCGCGACTCCACCAGGGGGTTGCCCTCGTCTCGGCGACGAACGGCAAGACGACCACGACCGCGATGGCGAGCGCGATCCTCGCACCCACGCGGACGCTCGCGTGGAACAACTCGGGGGCGAACCTCGCCTCGGGCATCACCTCCACGCTGCTGAACGCCGACGGCGCCGATCTCGGGCTCCTCGAGGTCGACGAGTTTGCCCTACCGGAGGTGATGCGCCGGACGCACCCGCGTGTCGTGTGCCTCGGCAACCTCTTCCGCGACCAGCTCGACCGCTACGGCGAGCTCGAGCACATCGCCGAGCGCTGGCGCGCTGCCGTTGCCGGGCTCGATCGGGAGGCCACGCTCCTCGCGAACGCGGACGATCCGCTCGTCGCGGCGCTTGCAGAGGGCCGTCGGAACACGCTGCTCTTCGGCGTCGACGACCCTCGCCGCGCGCGCACCGGCCTCCAGCACGCCTCAGACTCGAAGTACTGCATTCGCTGCGGTCATCCGTACCGCTACGACGCGGTGTACGTCGGACATCTCGGCGACTATCGCTGCGAGGCGTGCGGCCACGCACGGCCGCCGCTCGACGTCGTCGCGCGAGAGATCGAGCCGGACGGGCTCGACGGCGTTTCCTTCGAGCTTCACGCGCCTCACGGAAGCCTGCGCGTTCGTCTCGGCGTCCCCGGCCTCTACAACGTGTACAACGCGCTCGCGGCCGCGTCGCTCGCGCTCTCGCTCGACGTGGCGCTCGATGACGTCGTCGCGGGGCTGGAGCGCTTTCAGGCGGCATTCGGGCGCTTCGAGCGGTTCTCGGTCGGCGATCGCGGCTTCCTGCTGCTGCTCGTCAAGAACCCGGCCGGCGCGAACGAGGCGCTGCGGACGCTCGAGGAGGGCGGCGTCCCCCCCGCTCTCGTCGTCGCGCTCAACGACCGGATTGCCGACGGGCGCGATGTGTCCTGGATCTGGGACGTCGACTTCGAGCCTGTGCTCGAGGGCGCCGAACGGATCGTGGTGAGCGGCGAGCGCGCGGCGGAGCTGGCGCTGCGCTTCACGTACGCAGGATTCCCGCGCGAGCGGCTCGAGCTCCTGCCCGGTCTCGAGGCGGCACTCGACCGCGGGCTGGAGCTGACCCCGCCCGGCGGCGAGCTGGCGGTCCTTCCGACGTACACCGCGATGCTCGAGCTGCGGGCGATCGCCACGGAGCGCGGGCTCACGCGACCGTACTGGGAGCGAGACGGACGATGATCGTCCGCGTCGGCCATCTCTATCCCGAGTACCTCAACATCTACGCCGACCGCGGCAACATCGCGGTCTTCACGCGCCGCGCCGCCGCCCGCGGTCACGAGTTACGCATCGACGCCGTGACGCTCGACACGCCGATCGAGCCGGGATCGCACGACCTCGTCTACGTCGGCGGCGGTCAGGACCGCGAGCAAGCGATGATCGCCCCCGACCTCGCGGCGCGCGGTGACGCGATCCGCGCCGCCGTCGCGGGTGGATCGGCTCTGCTCGCGGTGTGCGGCGGCTACCAGCTGCTCGGCCGCGGGTACAGCGGGCGCGACGGCTCCTGGCTCGAAGGCGCGGGCCTCTTCCCGCACGAGACCGTTGCCGGCGAGACCCGCATGATCGGCGATGTCCTCCTGGAGAGCACACTGGACGAGGCGCCGGGCCGCACGATCGCGGGCTTCGAGAACCACGCCGGGCGGACGGTTCTCGATCCCGGAGCAGAGCCGCTCGGCCGCGTCGTCGCGGGATACGGCAACGACGGCGCCTCCGGCTTCGAGGGCTGTCGTGTCGGCCGCGCGGTCGGCACGTACCTCCACGGGCCACTGCTGCCCCGCAACCCCTGGCTCGCCGACCTGCTTCTCTCCTGGGCCATCGCGCACGCGAGCGGCGGCGAGCCGGAGCCGCTCGCCGCGCTCCACGACGAGCTCGAGGCCGCGGCGCACGCCGTCGCCGCCGGGCGCGCGCGAAGCCGCGGCGGGCGTCCCGCCTGAGTCCTACTCCGCCCAGCGGGCGCCGAGGTAGACGCACGGGTCGCCAGGCTGCCACCGGGCCAGGAACCGGGCGATCGGGGGGTGCAGCGCGATGCCGTCGAGCTCGTCGGGCGTGAAGAGCCGATGGCCCCGCACGGCCTCGTCGCTCGACATGACGCCCTCGAGTGATCCATCCAGCTCGCCGGCGAAGACGACATGGACGACGTGCTTCGACCAGAGGCTGCGTTCCGGCGAGATCGACTCGACGATCGCGATCGGCCCCTCGACGGGCAGCTCGTCGCGATCGCCCACGAGCCCCGTCTCCTCCGCCAGCTCGCGCTGCAGCGCGTCGACGAGTGTCTCGCCGCTCGAGACGCCGCCCCCGGGCAGCAGCCAGTGCTCGCGGCCGCGCTTCTCGTGGCGAATGAGGAGGATCGACCCGCGCCAGTGCAGGAGCGCCGAGACCCGGATGCGCGGCTCGGGGCGCACGGCTACCTCCCCGAGGAGCCGAGGCCGCCGGCCCCGCGCTGGCTGTCCGGGAGCTCGTCCACCTCGACGAGCTCGATCCGCGGCAGCTCGACCACGACGAGCTGGGCGATGCGCATCCCGGGCTCGACGACGAACGTCTCCTCGAGGTCGGTGTTGTGCAGGATCACCCTGATCTCGCCCCGGTAGCCCTCGTCGATCAGACCCGGCGCGTTCACCTTGCCGAGCCCGTGCCGCGCGGCCAGGCCCGAGCGCGGCACGACGAACCCCGCATGGCCCGGCGGCAGAGCGACCGCGATCCCGGTGCCGACGACGGCGCGCGCTCCGGGTGCCAGCTCGACGCGCTCGCAGGCGGTGAGGTCGAAGCCGGCGTCGTCCGCATAGGCCTGCGCGGGCACGACCGCATCCGGTCGCAGCCGCTTGACCGCGAGCTCGGTCGCCGTGCCCGCGCGGCTCACGATGCCTGCTGCTCCTCGAGCCCCGCGACGAGGTACGGCGCGAAGCGACGCACCTCTCGGTGTGGAAGACGCGCACGGACGACGACGCCCTCGTCGGTGTCCGTCCGCTCGTCGATCGGGGCTCCGAGCGCATAGAGGTCGGAGAGCACGCGGCCCGCGTCGTACGGGACCAGCAGCCGCACCTCGTCGAACCTGTCGGCGAACCGCTCGGCGATACGCGCCTTCAGCTCGTCGATCCCCTCCCCCGTCGCGGCGGAGATCTCGACCGCGCCGGGGAAGCGGTTGGCCACCCTCCGGCGGGCGCGCAGATCGAGCCTGTCGACCTTGTTCACCACGAGCTCGACCGGGATCTCGCCCGCCCCGATCTCCGTGAGCACCGTCTCGACGGACTCGACCTGCCCCGCGAGCACCTCCTCGGGCAGCGACCCGTCGACGACGTGGAGAACGAGGTCGGCCACGAGCGTCTCCTCGAGGGTCGAGGCGAAGCCCTCCACCAGCTGCGTCGGCAGGCGGCGGATGAACCCCACCGTGTCGGTGACGAGATACCGCTTGCCGAGGTGCTCGAAGGTGCGCGTCGTCGGGTCGAGGGTCTCGAAGAGGCGGTTCTCGACGGAGACCGCGGCACCGGTGAGCGCATTCAGCAGCGTCGACTTCCCGACGTTCGTGTACCCGGCGAGGGCGACCGTAGGTGTCTCGGAGCGCGTCCGGGCCTTGCGGCGCGTCGCGCGATGACCACCCACCTCGCGCAGCCTTCGTCGCAGCAGGGTGATGCGCCGATTCGCCATCCGCCGGTCGCTTTCGAGCTGGGACTCGCCAGGGCCTCGCGTGCCGACGCCACCGCCGAGCCGCTCGAGGTGCTTCCACATGCCCCGCATGCGCGGGAGGTTGTACTCCAGCTGCGCCAGCTCGACCTGGAGCTTCCCTTCGGCCGACGTCGCGTGCTGCGCGAAGATGTCGAGGATCAACTGGGTGCGGTCGACGACCCGGGCGGAGAGCGCATCCTCGAGCGCGCGCTGCTGCACCGGGTCGAGCTCGTCGTCGACGAGGAGCACCTCTGCGTCGTAGTCGGCGTACGCGGCCTTCAGCTCCTCGAGCTTGCCCTTGCCCACATAACGGCGTGGGTCGGGGCGCGTCCGGCGCTGGATCGTCTCCGCGACCGGCTCCACGCCTGCGGTGCGAGCCAGCTCGCGCAGCTCGCCGAGCTCGTCCTCGGCGTCGGCGCCCTTCGGCAGCACAGCGAGCAGCAAGCCGCGCTCTGGCTCCGGGCCGACCCGGAGCTCGGGCTCGCGTGCCGTCATCGGCCGAAGTATGGCTGTTGTTGTTCACAAGGCGGGAATCCGCAATCGCGGGTTCCCGCCGCCCGGCGGTAGGCTCGCCGCGTGGACACGCTGGCCGACCGCCTCGCCGCGCGGACGCTCGAGCTCGTCGACATTCCGTCGGAGAGCCTGCACGAGGCGGAGATCCGCGACCACGTTCGCGCGGCGGTTCCCGCGCCGTTCGACGAGGTGTTCGCAGGCGACGAGGCCTTCCTCTGGGCTCGACCGCGGCGTCACGGCGTCCCCCTGCTCGTCCTCGCCGGCCACTACGACACCGTCCCCGCCCAGGGGAACCTCCCGGGTCGCATCGAGGACGGCTGGGTCGTCGGCTGCGGGGCGAGCGACATGAAGGGCGGGGTCGCCGTCGCGGTCGAGCTGGTGCGCGAGCTCGCAGGGTCGGATCCCGGCCCGGTGGACGTCGCGCTCCTCCTCTTCGGCCGGGAGGAGCTGCCGCCGAGCTTCAATCCGCTCCCCGCACTCTTCGACGGCTGTCCGATCGTCCACGAGGCGGGCCTGGCCGTGCTCCTCGAGCCGACCGACCTCGAGATCCAGGCGGGATGCGTGGGGAACGTCACCGCACGTGTCCTGTTCAACGGGCGCAGCGGGCATTCCGCGCGACCCTGGCTCGCCGACAACGCGATCCACCGCGCCATCGACGGCCTGGGGCGCGTGGCCGCGCACGAGCGGCGCGAAGCCGTCATCGACGGCCTGCCGTTCTTCGAGGTCGTGTCGGTCACGCGGCTCGAGGGAGGCGTTGCGGACAACGTCGTGCCGGGCTCGGCGGTCGCGACGCTCAACCTGCGCTATCCGCCCGACCGCACGCCTGCCGAGGCGGAGGATGTCCTGCGCGCACTGCTGCCCACGGATGCGACGGTCGAGATCGTCGGCAACTCGCCGCCCGCGGACGTCTCCGTGGACGCGCCGCTCGCGCAATCGCTGCGCGCGGCGGGCGACTTGGCCATCGCGCCGAAGCAGGCGTGGACGAACGTTGCCGACTTCACGTCGCGCGGGATCCCGGCCGTCAACTTCGGCCCTGGTGCGACGCGGTACGCGCACGCTGTCGACGAGCGCGTCGAGATCGCGGCGCTCGTCCGGGCCTACGAGGCGCTCCGCCGGGTCGTGCTCGGCTAGCTTCCGGTCGTGCCGCTCTCCCCCGTCTACCGCGCCACCGCGACCTACCCGTTCGTGCGCCTGAACGAGGCCGCCGCGGAGCGCCGTGCGCGCGGCCTCGAGCTGATCGACCTGGGGATGGGCGACCCTCGCGAGCCCACCGATCCTGCGATCCTGCAGGCGCTGCGCGACGGCGTGCGTGACCGGATGGGATACCCGGCGGCCGTCGGACTGCCGGAGCTGCGCGAGGCGGTGACGGCGTGGATCGACCGCCGCTTCGGCGTGTCTCTCGACCCGGGACGACATGTCATTCCCACGCTCGGCTCGAAGGAGGCGATCTACTCCTTCGCGCAGGTCCTGCTCGACGCGCCCGGCGGTCGCGACACGGTGGTCGTGACCGAGCCCGGGTACCCGGTGCCGGGTCGCGGCGCGGCGTTCGCCGGGGCTCGCGTCGTCGAGCTGGGGCTCCGCGAGGAGCACGGCTTCCTTCCCGCCCTTGGCGAGGTGCCGGCTGACGTCTGGGACCGTGCGGCTCTCGTCTGGCTCAACTCGCCGAACAATCCGACCGGAGCGGTCGCCCCGCTCTCGTTCCTGGAGCGACTCGCCTCGCTCGCGCGCGAGCACGGGTTCGTCTTCGCGTCGGACGAGGCGTACACCGAGCTCTGGTTCGAGGAGCCGCCGCCGTCCGCGCTGCAGCTCGAGGAGCTCACGAACGTCGTGGCGTTCAACACGCTCTCCAAGCGATCGTCGATGACCGGCTTCCGGAGCGGGTTCGTCGCGGGAGATCCGGAGCTCGTCGATGCCCTGCGCCGCTTCCGGCCGAATGTCGGGACGGCGCCGCAGGAATTCGTCCAGCGCGCGTCGGTCGTGGCCTGGGGCGACGAGGCGCACGTCGAGCGGGCGCGCGACGCGTACCGGCGCAAGCGTGAGCTGCTTCTCGACGCGCTGCGTGGCCGAGGCCTGCGCGACGCAGGCGGCCCCGCGACGATGTACCTCTGGATCGCCGTGCCCGCCGGCGAGACCTCGGAGGGCCACGCAGCACGACTGCTCGAGCGCGGCGTGCTCGTCACGCCGGGCTCGTATCTCGGCCCGTCCGGCGAGGGCTACGTGCGCTATGCGCTCGTGGCGACCGAGGAGGAATGCGCACGAGCGGCGGCGATCCTGGAGGAGGTGCTGTGAACGAGCTGCGCGAGCGGATCGACGAGCTGTGGGAGCGGGGTGAGCTCGACCCGGGGCCGATCGAGGAGGCGATCTCGTTGCTCGACCGCGGAGAGCTTCGCGTCGCCGAGCCCGGCAACGGCGGCTGGGTCGTGAACGAGTGGGCGAAGAAGGCGATCCTTCTCTACTTCCGCCTGCGCAAGGTCGAGCCGATGGAAGCCGGCGGTATCCAGTATCTCGACAAGATCCCGCTCAAGCGCGTGGACCCCGCCCTCGGCGTCCGCGTCGTTCCGCCCGGCGTGGCGCGCTACGGCTCGTTCCTCTCGGAGGGTGTCGTCCTGATGCCGGGCTACGTCAACATCGGTGCTTGGGTCGGCCCGCGGACGATGGTTGACACGTGGGCCACGGTCGGGTCGTGCGCGCAGATCGGCGCGGACGTCCACCTCGCAGGTGGCGTCGGGATCGGCGGCGTGCTCGAGCCGCCGCAGGCCGCTCCGGTGATCGTCGAGGACGGTGCGTTTCTGGGATCACGCTGCATCGTCACCGAAGGCGTCCGGATCGGCGAGGGCGCCGTCCTCTCGGCGAACGTCTCGCTGACCGCGTCCGTGCCCGTCATCGACGTCACCGGCGCCGAGCCGGTCGAGTACCGGGGCGAGGTGCCGCCCCGGGCCGTCGTCGTGCCCGGCACCCGTCCCAAGGCCTTCCCGGCCGGGACCTACCAGCTCTCGTGCGCGCTCATCGTCGGCTGGCGTGAAGCGTCACACGACCTGCGGCTCAGCCTGAACGACGTGCTGCGCGAGTTCGAGCTCGCCGTCTGAGCTTCAGAGGTCGGTGGTGCCGGCGCAGATGCGCTCGGCCGGGCCTTCGAGCGTCGCGTCCCCGCCGGTGATCGTGACGACCAGCTCGCCACCCGGCATCGCCACGCGCACGGGGCTCGCGCACCAGCCGCGCGCGACTGCGGCAGCCGCAACCGCGACGGCCGACGAGCCGGAGGCCGCCGTCTCCCCCGCGCCGCGCTCCCAGACGAGCACGGAGACCGCGTCCCGGGGGGTCGGGCGCGGCGAGCTGCACGTTCGTTCGCCCGGGAAAGCGCGGATGCGTCTCGATGGCCGGCCCGAGGCGCAACAGGTCGTCGCGCGAGAGCGTGTCGCGCCGCACGACCGCGTGCGGGTTGCCGACGTCGACGGGGACGATCGCCGAGCCGCTCCCCCGCGACGTCGAGCACCTCGTCGTCGCCGACCGAGACGGCGCCGAGCTCCTGGCGGACCAGGTCGAGCGCTCCCGGCGCGGCGCGGACGAGCTTGCTCTCGGTCTCGATCTCGACCTCCGGCAGGCCGCTCTCCCGCAGCATCCAGGCGGCGGCGATGCGAGTGCCGTTGCCGGAGAGCTCCGCAGTCGAGCCGTCGGGGTTCCAGATGCGGACCACCGCGCGGGCCGCATCCCGACCGGTTACCTCGAGCAGCCCGTCGCTGCCGATTCCGGTGTCGACGTCGCACAGCCGGCGCACGCGCGCCGCCGACAGCTCCCCCGCGTCGGGCTGCTCCACGAGCAGGTAGGCGTTCCCGAGCGCGTGCCACTTCTCGAACCGCATCGAGAAAGAGGCTAGACGAGTACGAGCTGGACGATGTCGTCCGCGAGCTCGCCCGGCGCTCTCGTGCCGTCGAGGAGGACGAGAGCGGGGATCCGGCGCATCCACTTGCGCTGATACGCGGCGTACCGGCGGGTGCGTGCGACGATCGGCTCGAGCGCGTCGGGCCCCAGCTCGGCGATCTCCGCGAGCCCGAGCGTCTTCTCCGCGGTGTGCGACACCGGCCCCGAGAGCGCCGCGCGCACCTCGTCGACGACGCCCCGCGCGAACATCGCCTCCGTCCGCTCGCGAATTCGCCGCTCGAGGAGGTCCGGTGCGACGTCGAGGCCGACAATCAGCGTCGGCCGGCGCGTCTCTCCGTCCCAGAGCCGATTCTGGTTCGCGACGAGCGACGCTCCCTCGTCGGCAAGCTCGAGCGCCCGGACGAGGCGCTTGCGATCGTGGGGATGGACGGCCTCGGCCGCGGCCGGATCCAACTCCGCGAGCCGGCGATGCGCGGCGTCCCGGTCGTCGTCCACCTCGCGCGCAACCCGGGCGCGCGCCTCGGGGTCGACGGCCGGGGGAACGTCCAGGTCGGCCAGCGCAGCCCTCAGGTAGAGGCCCGTGCCACCGCACACCACTGCCGCGCCGCGATCGTGGACGAGCGTGTCGATCTCACGGTGGGCGAGCTCGGCGAATGCTCCCACGCTCATCTCCTCGCCGAGCGCGCGGATCCCGACGAGACGCGTCGGTGTGGACGGCTGGTTGGTGAGGATCGGGAGCCCGCGATAGACCTGCATCGCATCCGCCGACACGACCTCCGTGCCGAGCCGCTCGGCCACCGCTTCCGCAACGACGCTCTTCCCCGACGCCGTCGGTCCAAAGACCGCGACGACCTCGGCCCGCGCGGAGCTCACGGGCACGGACCGGCGATGCCGTCCGCCAGCCCGGGCCTGGCACAACCCTCGCCGTGCCGCCACCCCGAGCTGCTCGCCCAACGCACGGCTCCGGCCGCTCGCCCGGCCCGAGGCTGTCCGTTTCCGCCATGTCCAATCTCGCCCTTCACCCGGGCCACCGACCTCCTCCCCACGCTTCGAGCCTAACGTCGAAATCGATACGTGTCCGCGACGGATTCGTGCCGAACGCGCACCCATCGCTCCACACCCGGGGCTCGCCTCTGCCAGGCGGGCTCGCCGGCCGTCAGGCGGCCACGAGCGATGCCTCGCGGCCTCTGAGCGTGGTCGAGGTCGAGCCCTCGATCTTCACGCTCGCAAGGTCGCCGGCGGCTGCCGTCCCCGTGAAGTTCACGGTCGTGTTCCGGCGCGTGCGTCCGCGGAGCAGCGTGGGATCGGTGCGGCTCGGCCCTTCGACGAGGACGTCCTCCAGTCGGCCGACGCGGTCGGCGTTCCTGGCGGCCGCGCCGCGCTGGACGAGGGCGACGAGACGCTCCATCCGCTCCCGCTTGACGTCCTCCGGAATCTGGTCCGGCATAGCCGCGGCCTCGGTTCCCGCGCGGGGCGAGTACACGAACGTGAACGCGCTGTCGAACTCGACCTCCTCCACCACCTCGAGGGTGTGCTCGAAGTCGCGCTCCGTCTCGCCCGGGAACCCCACGATGATGTCGGTTCCGAGCGCGAGGTCGGGAACGGCCGAGCGGAGGCGTTCGACGAGCGACATGTATCTCTCCCGCGAATACGTCCTGCGCATCACCTTGAGGATGCGGGTGGAGCCCGACTGCAGCGGAAGGTGGACGTGCTCGCACACAGTGGCGCACTCCGCGATCGCCGCGATCACCGGGTCGCGGAAGTCCTTCGGATGGGGGCTCGTGAAGCGGATGCGCTCGATCCCCTCGACCGCGTCGCAGGCGCGCAACAGCTCCCCGAACTCCGTCCGGATGCCCGGAGCGAGGTCACGACCCCAGGAATTGACGTTCTGACCGAGCAGCGTGACCTCCTTCACGCCGTCCCGCGCCAGAGCTTCGAGCTCGGCGACGATCTCGCCCGGACGCCTGCTCTGCTCGCGTCCGCGAACCGCGGGGACGATGCAGTAGGCGCATTTCGAGTTGCAGCCCATCGAGACCTGAACCCACGCGCTGAACCTGCGCTCACGGTGCATCGGTAGCGTCGCGGCGAAGGTCTCGTGCGCTCCGAAGCGGCCTCGCGGCACGGCGTGTCCACCCGCCTCGATCCACTCGCCCAGGTGCGGGATCGATCCCGGGCCGAACGCGACGTCGACGAAGGGATACCGCTCGAAGATGCGGTCGCGTTGCGCCTCCGCGTAGCAGCCGCCCACGGCGACGACGACGTCCGGCTCCCGGCGCTTTCGCGCGGCGGCGTCTCCGAGATAGGCGGCCAGCCTGGTGTCGGGCTTCTCTCGGATCGTGCAGGTGTTGAAGACGAGGACGTCCGCCTCCTCGGGCGCCGCGGCCTCGCCGATCCCGAGCGATTCGAGCATCCCTTTGATCCGCTCGGAGTCGTGAGCGTTCATCTGGCAGCCGAAGGTCGTGACGTGGTACCGGCGCATCGCGGAAGCGTAGCCCGGACGCGCGTCGTCCTCGGTCGCGCGGTCTCCGCTCTCTGAGAGGATCGTCGCATGCCGATCCATTCTCTGACGCCGTACGCGCACGTGGCGGACATCCATCGGTCGATCGCGTTCTATCGCCGTCTCGGCCTCGAGGTGCAGAACCGTCATCTCGACGACGGGGTGATCGCCTAGGCGTTCCTGAGCACACCCGCGCCCGACCGGCGCGCCGCCGGCGGCCGGCTCATGGTCGCAGCGGCCGACGGACCGATCGACGCGTCGAACCAGGCGGTGCTGTTCTACTGCTGGACGGACGACGCGCGCGGACTACACGCCGAGCTCGAGTCAGCCGGCATCGACGTCGGCGAGATCGAGCACCCGTTCTACATGCGCGCCGGCGAGTTCGAGATGGTCGACCCGGACGGATACGTCGTGCTCGTCGGGCAACTCGACGGTGCCCCTCCGGCTGCCGACTGAACGACGGGCGTCACGTTCGCGTCAACCGGCGTGTGGTGCTCACGCGAGCGCACGCAACACCTCCACCCCGTCGTCGTCCGCGCCCAGGTACGAGGCGCGGATCACCGCCCAGGCACGTATGCGCGCTTCGTCGAGGCCCGCGGCCGCGAACGCTGCGAGTCTCCGCTGCGTGACGTCGCGGCGCATCCGGTACGGGATCGGATTCCACAGAAACGGGGCCACGTCGTACTCCGGCTCCCCGAGCATGGGCTTCGGATCGATCGCAACCCAGCGTCCATCCGACGAGAGCAGGTTGTGGTGATGGAAGTCCCCGTGCACGAGCGTGGTTGCTCCGACGTCGAGATCCTCGAACAACCGTCGCGCCGCCGGAAGCAGCCGGCGCCCCGGCCCGTCCCCCGGCCGCTCGAGCCAGCGAGCGACGTGGTCTCCGATCCAGCGGAAGGGCGGCCCGGCGGGCCGCCAGAGCTTGCGACCGACGTCGACCGCAAGTGCGGTGGCCCCGTCCTCGTCGACGGTGGCGAGATCGTCGCCCGGTCGGGCGCGTCCGAGCAGAAGTGCGCGCCGCCTGGGGTCGTGGCGCAGCAGCGGTACCGCGCCCACGCCTGCCCACAGCCTGAGCGCGTCCGCCTCCTCGTCCGCCTCGTCGTCCCAGTGCGGCGTCACCTTCAGCACCGCCTCCGCGCCGGCAGGCGCGACGAAGGAGAAGCGAGCGAGAGGGAACGGCTCGCCCAGCTCGACACCCCACTCCGCGGCGACTTCCCTCGCGGTCTCGGCCAGCGGGGCCAAATCGAGCGGTGCCGCGCCGCCGCGTCCTACTTCGCGACCTCGATCGCACGCGACTCGCGGATCACGATGACCTTCACCTGGCCCGGATACTCGAGCTGGTCCTCGATCTGGCGCGCGATCTCGTACGAGAGCAGAGCGGTGCCGTCGTCGTCGACCTCGGTCGGCTCCACGATCACGCGGATCTCACGACCCGCCTGCAGCGCGTACGCCTTCGACACGCCGGCCTTCGACGTGGCGATCTCCTCGAGCGCGGAGAGCCGCTTGATGTAGTGCTGGAGGCTCTCTCCCCGGGCGCCGGGACGAGAGGCCGAGATCGCGTCCGCCGCGATGAGGAGCACCGCCTCGACGGTCTGCGGCTGGATCTCGTAATGGTGCGCCTCGATCGCGTGCACGACACCGTCCGACTCGCCGTAGCGCCGTGCCAGCTGCGCAGAGACGAGGGCGTGCGACCCCTCGACCTCGTGGGTCATCGCCTTGCCGATGTCGTGGAGGAGCGCGGCACGCTTTGCGGTCTTCACACCGGCTCCGAGCTCCGCTGCCATGATCCCTGCGAGGTGGACGACCTCGAGCGTGTGCTTGAGCACGTTCTGCCCGTAGCTCGTCCGGTACCGAAGGCGGCCGAGGACCATCACGAGCTCCTCGTTGAGCTCACCGCAGTTCGCCTCGAACACGGCCTGAGTCCCGGCCTGGTGCACCTGCTCGTCGAGCTCGGCCTTCGACTGGTAGTACATCTCCTCGATCCGCGCCGGGTGGATCCGCCCGTCCTCGATCAGCTTCTCGAGCGTGAGCTTCGCGATCTCGCGGCGGATGCCGTCGAACGACGAGAGCACGACGGCATGAGGTGTGTCGTCGACGATCACGTCCACGCCGGTGACGTGTTCCAGCGCGCGGATGTTCCGACCCTCGCGCCCGATGATGCGGCCCTTCATGTCGTCGCTCGCAAGCTCGACCACGGTCACCGTCGTCTCCGCGGTGTGGCTCGCAGCGACGCGCTGGAGCGCGTCGGCCACCAGCGCCCGGGCCCGACGGCGTGCCTCGCCGCGGGCCTCCTCCTCCATCTGGCGCACCGAGCGGGCGAGCTCGTGCCGGACGAGATCCTGCGAGCGCTCGAGCATCGCGGACTTCGCCTCTCCCTGCGTCATCCCGGAGATGCGCTCGAGCTCGACGAGGGCGCTGTCCCTGCGCTCCTTCTCCTCCTCCTGGAGCTGCTTCAGGTGCACCTCGCGGTCGCCGATGCCCTGCTCGCGCCGCGTGACCTCGATGAGCTTCTGGTCGACCTCCGCTTCGCGTTGCGCGATCCGCTCTTCGACCTTGGCGATCTCGAGCTGCCGGTCGCGCACCTCGCTCTCGACGTCGGAGCGCAGCCTGACGGCGCCCTCGCGCGCCTCGACCAGCGCCTCGCGCCGGATCGTCTCCGCCTCGCGCTCGGCATCCGCCACGAGCCTCCGGCGCTCGTCCTCGCTACGCCGCACGGAGGAGCCGCTCGACGCGCGCAGCCAAACGCCCGTGAGGGCTGCTCCCACTCCGAGCCCCACCAACAGCGCGACCACCGTGAGCATCTCAACTCCTCCAGGAGCCTGGGTTGTCCGCGGCGGCGCCGCGGCTGCTCACATCCGGCCTCCCGCATCGCGCGGGATTTCCGGTCCGCTGCTGCGTGGCTCTAGGCCGGCGTTCCCTCCGGCGGGCGTACGGCGAGTGCCCGTTGTGTGGAAAGGTGGGTGGTCGACACGTCGGTCACGGTTTCAGAGGAGCTCGGAACTGCGTGTTTGCAGGGAAGTCCGGATGAAGCTCGCTCATCGTAGCGCTCCGCTCCCGATGTCCGCAATCAGCGGCTCGAGTGAGTCCTCGGAGAACCCGCGAGACGCGAGGTAGCGCAGCGTGCGCGCGCTCCGGCCGCGGCGCTCGACGATCGCCGCGGCGCGGTCCGCCTCAACGGGGAGGGGCCCGACAGCAGCCCGCGCGACGGCGTCGTCGACACCCTGTCGCACGAGGTCGTCGACGATGAGCAGGTCGCCTGCGCCACGCTCTGCGAGCTGCCGAGCGCGGCGCTCTGCGAACCGCTCGTCGTCGACGAGGCCACTGCGCTCTGCCCGCTCCAGCACTTCGGCACGGGCCGTGTCGACGACCCCGGCGCGTTCGAGCCGCATGTCGAGCGACGCCCGCGAATGCTCGCGTCGCGAAAGAGCCCGCAAGGCAACCTGTTCGCCGTGGTGACGGCGCCGTACCCGGGCGAGTGCGCGCGCACGCGGCCGATCGAGCTCCAGTCCCACACCGAGACCGGACTCGACCACGACCGCGACGGGGAACGTCCGCCACGTGAGGCCGTCGAGCTCGACGGCCACCCCGCCACGCGTGGACCGGAGCGCGGTGACGACGACCACCCTAGACGTCCGCTGTCACCTCCTCGACGACCGGCGTCACCTCGGTGACAGGCTGGTCGGTCGTCGGCAGGAGCCGCGCGGAGACGATCTGCTCGGGCCCGGCGTCGGCCTGGATCCGCGCGAGGATCGACTGGACGAGGTCGGGGTTCTCCGTCAGGAACGCCGTCGCGTTCTGCCGGCCCTGCCCGAGCCGCTCGTCGCCGAACGAGAAGTACGAGCCGGACTTCGCCACGATCTTCCGCTCGAGCCCGACGTCGAGCACGGAACCCTCCCACGAGATGCCCGACCCGTAGATGATGTCGAACTCCGCCTGCTTGAACGGCGGCGCCACCTTGTTCTTGACGACCTTCACTCGCACGCGGTTCCCGATCGCCTCGGTGCCCTCCTTGAGCGTCTCGATGCGTCGGATGTCGAGCCGCACCGATGCGTAGAACTTGAGCGCACGGCCACCCGACGTCGTCTCCGGCGAGCCGAACATGACGCCGATCTTCTCGCGAAGCTGGTTGGTGAAGATGCAGATCGTGTCGGTGCGGTTCAGCGTTCCGGCGAGCTTGCGGAGCGCCTGGCTCATCAGCCGTGCCTGCAGGCCGACATGGCTGTCCCCCATCTCGCCCTCGATCTCCGCCTTCGGGGTGAGCGCCGCGACCGAGTCGACCGCGACGATGTCCACCGCGCCCGAGCGGATCAGGAGCTCGGCGATCTCGAGCGCCTGCTCGCCCGTGTCGGGCTGCGAGACGAGCAGCTGGTCGATGTCGACGCCGATCCGGCGCGCGTACGTCGGGTCCATCGCGTGCTCCGCGTCGATGAACGCGCAGATGCCGCCACGACGCTGCGCCTCCGCGATCGCGTGGTAGACGAGCGTCGTCTTCCCCGAGGACTCCGGGCCGAAGACCTCGATGACGCGTCCACGCGGCAAGCCGCCGATGCCGAGCGCGAGGTCGAGCGAGAGCGAGCCCGTCGACACCGCCCCGACCGATACCTGGGCGGCATCGCTCATGCGCATCACCGACCCTTTGCCGAACTGCCGCTCGATCTGCCCGAGCGCGACGTCGAGCGCTTCCTCCCGGTTCATCGAATCATCCTCCTGCGATCAGCGAGACGCGTTCCAGCACCTCGTACCGGGCTCCGGTCGGGTGCAGTCGAGACAGGTAAGCAGCCGCGTCGGACGGAACGAATGTTCCCGTCCCGGGCAGTGGGGGCTCCAGACGAGGCCGCTCGCGGAAGCGAAGCAGCGTGACGTGCGGCAGCCACGGCCGCGCCTCCGGCCGGTAGACGCCGAGCGCTTCCAGGCCGGCGTGACATCGGTGCGCGAGCCCCGTCGCGGCGCCGCCCTGATCGGCGAGAACGAGCATCCCGACGCTCCGCGTCTCGCGCCAGCGCGTGGGCTCGAGCACGATCGGCTCCGACCCGGCCGCGACGGCGTCCCGCAGGACGCGCACGATCGCGTCGACCTCCACTGCAGGGCGGCTGCCGAGGAACGCGAGCGTGACGTGCAGGTGCTCCCGCGCAACGATGCGGCCGCCCGACAGGTTCGCCGAGCCCCAGGCGATGAGGTCGTCCAGCGTGGCGGGCGGAAGCTCGAGTGCGAGGAAGAGCCGAAGGCGCTCATCGCCTCCGACGCTACCCGCCGAAGTCATACGTCTTCGTGCCGACTCTGTGTCAGGACGCGCCGCGCGAGGTGCAGCGCGCCGACCGTCGCCCGCGAGCGGACCGTGTCACGGTCGGCCGGGAGCGAGAACTCGCCACCGCGCTCGGCGTCCGGCGTGGAGACGTGGAAGTACACGAGCCCGACCGGCTTCTCCTCCGTGCCGCCGTCCGGGCCGGCGACACCGGTCACCGCGACACCCACGTCGACGGCCAGCCGCTCCCTCACACCCGCCGCCATCGCCTCCGCGACCTCCGCGGAGACGGCGCCGTGTGCCTCGATCAGGGCAGCGGGCACTCCGAGCTCGGCGGTCTTGACCTCGTTCGCGTACGCCACGACCGCGCCCGCGAAGACGTCGCTCGAGCCGGGGACGTCGGTCAGGCGCGCGGCGACGAGCCCCCCGGTGCACGACTCGGCCGTCGCCAGCCGCAGCCCACGCGCGCGGCAGAGGCCGAGGACCATCTGCGCGACGGACTGCTCGTCCTGGGTGAAGAGGTACCTGCGGAGCGGGTCGAGGAAGGCGACCTCGAGCTCGTCGGCACGCTCCTCCGAACCCGGCTCGACGACGAGGTCGACGTGGATCTCGAAGTCGCGCGCGCAGATCGTTGCCTCGACGCCGTCACCGTCGCCTCCGGCCTCCGCGAGGGCACGTGCCACGGCCGACTCGCTGACGCCGTAGAAGCGCAGCACCCGCCGGCCGGGCGGCGTCGTGCGCGCGAGCACGGCCTGCACGGGCTCGCTGGCGACGGCCGCCGGCCAGAGCCGGCGCAGCTCGCCGGGAGGGCCGGGCATCACGACGTAGACACAGCGCTGACCGGGGACGACGAGCCCGGGAGCGGTGCCCGCGATCCCGACGACGACGGAGCCCTCGGGCACCGTCGCCTGCTTCGTCACCCCGGGCGCGAAGTCACCGTACGGCCGGCCGAGCCGTTCCGCGACCCGGCGCGAGATCCCCTCGATCGTGCGTCTCGAGCTCCGGATCGACGCGTAGCGGGGCTCCGGCGACCCGTGCGACGAGCTCGACGGTGCGGTCGTCGTGCGTCGGGCCGAGCCCGCCGGAGACGAGGCAGATGTCGGCGTCCTCCGCGGCACGGAGCGCCGCCTCGAGGTCGTTCGGGTCGTCCCCGACGATCACGATCCGCTCCGGCACGAGACCGAGCGAGAGCGCCTCGCGGGCGTAGAACGGGCCGTTCCGATCGGTGCGCTCGCCGCGCACGAGCTCGCTGCCCGTGACGACGACGACCGCGCGCGGCCTCGAGCTCACCCGCTGACGGCGGTGGCCCCGGACACCGTGAGCGCCCGGCCGCCCGGCGGGAACACGTACCGCGCGCCGTTCACCTTCACGACGACGTTGCGCGGCCGGTCGACCGAGAGCGACAGTGACTTCTTCGTGAACCGCTGGGTCTGACCCTTCTCGAGCGTGCCCGTGTAGAGCGGCGTGCCGTTGCCCGCGCGTACCTCCATGAAGGACGGGCCGCGGAGGGCATGGATCGTGACGACGACCTGCTGCTGTGTCGCCGTGCGCTTGGTGGCCGCCGTCGTGCGTGCCTTCGGCGCGTTCACGCCGTCGACCTGCGGCTCGTCGTGGCCGCCGAAGCGCCATGCCGCGATCACGAGCGCCGTAACGAGGAGGATCGCGGCCAGCGCGACGCCCACCGTGCCGGACTCGCGCCGGTTCCGGCGGTGCCTCTGACGGCCCGTCGGGGCACGTGGGACACGCGGCGCGCCCGCCTCCTCACCACCGCCGCTGCCGCCGAGGACGTAGCGGAGGTTGTACTCCTCGACGTAGAGCCGGCCGTCGAGGCCCAGCGCGTCGGCGTACACCTGGAGGAAGCCCTTCGTGTACGCGTGGCCGGGAAGCTGCTCGAACCGCTCCTCCTCGAGGTAGCGGAGGTACTTCGCGCGCACCTTCGTCCGCTCTTCGAGCTCCTCGAACTCGAGGTGCTGGCGGACGCGCGCCTCGCGGAGACTGGAGCCGATCTCGAACACGAATCCGGGAGTGTAGTCGCGATCCGCCGACGGCGAATCGGTCAGCGCTCGCCGAGGTAAGTGAGGATCCCGTAGACGGCGAGCGCGACGGCACAGGTCGCCCCGAGCGAGATCCCGAGCACGCCGAGCGCGCGGCCGAGGCGTGCGGTCGGCGGCCTCCGGCGCGGCCGAGCCGCATGTCGTCGGCCGGAGCGCAGCGCGCGCGAGGCCGATCGCGACCGGCGCCGAGGAGGACGGCCACCGGGATCGCGAAGCCCGCGTGCAGCAGCTCGTACGACGCCGGAGTAGCGTGTCGCGACGATCGCGAGCGGCATCGATCGCGATCGCGAGCAGCCCGACGACCAGCGCGCCGACCGCGCGGCCGTTCCCGGAGTGCGCTCGGGACGCGAGACGGCGTCGGCGGCCACGACCTACTGCTTGCGGTACGGCCTGCCGACGGCGGCAGGCGGGATCGAGCGCCCGATCACCCCGGCGACCGCGATCAGCGTGAGGACGTACGGGAGCGCCTGGAAGAGCACGGAGGCCGATTGCGAGTACTCGGGCAGCCGCTGCGCGAGCGCGCTCGAGAAGCCGAACAGCAGGCACGCCGCCGCCGCGCCGAATGGCCGCCAGTTCCCGAAGATCAGGGCGGCGAGCGCGATGAACCCGCGTCCCGCGGTCATGTTCTCGTTGAACGAGTTGACGAAGCCGATCGAGAGGTAGGCACCGCCCGCGGCCGCCAGCATCCCGGAGAGGGTGACGGCGCCGTAGCGAACGCCGTACACGCTGATGCCCACCGTGTCGGCCGCCCGAGGGTGCTCGCCGCAGGCGCGGATCCGGAGACCGATGCGGCGTCTTGAACATGATCGCCCACGTCAGCGGGACGAGGATGATCGCGATCCAGATCATCAGGTTGAGCTGCCCGAAGATGTCGCCGACGAAGCCGTCGCCCGAGAAAGCCGAGATGGACGTTCGGGATGCTCGGGATGTCGGTCGGCGTGCCCTCGGTGCCGTAGATGTCGATGAACAGATAGCCGGTGAGGCCGACGGCCAGGAAGTTGATCGCGGTCCCGCTCACGATCTGATCGGCCTGGAGGTGAATCGCCCACACCGCATGCACGAAGGCCGCGGCACCGCCCGCGAGCACGCCCACGAGCAGCCCGAGCCACCACGAGTCGAGCTTGTCGGCGCCCATGATCCCGAAGAACGCGCCCATCAGCATCATCCCCTCGAGGCCGATGTTCACGACGCCGGAGCGCTCGGAGAACATGCCGCCGAGCGAGGCGAACGCGAGCGGCGTGGCGAACCGCAGCATCGCGGCGAGGAGCGCCGACCAGACGACGACGCTCTCCAGCTTGCCGACGCTCGACAGCGTTGCGGCAAACGCGATCGCGAAGCCGAACAGGCCCGACGCGATCGCGAACCCGCCGAACCGGCGCTCGCCGCGGATCGCGACGCCGATGCCGAGCATCACCGCGATCAGCGCGAGCACGAGGCTCGGGACCCACGACCGCAGCGTGAGCGGCGGCAGGGCCATCCAGGCCGCCACGATGCCGATGGCGATGCCGATCCAGGCGACGCGCCGGAGCCCGTGGGGGATCCGGGCCGCGACGGGCAGCGCGACGCTCGTCATGCCGACACCCTTGTCCGCAGACGCCGGAGGAACCACAGGACGATGAGGTCGGCGCCGACGAAGAGCACGACGAGGCCCTGGATCAGGAGCGTCAGGTTGAAGGCGAGCTCGGGCTGGAAGACCTCGGGGTCGAGGTTCCGCGTCGACGTCCCGGTGACGAGCGAGCCGAAGAGCAGCGCCGACAGGAAGACGCCCACGGCGGTGTTCCGGCCGAGGAGCGCGACCGCGATGCCGATGAACCCGAGCTGGCTCGTCTGGATGTCGCCCGTCGCCAGGCGGAACTGCCACCCGAGCACGTCGATCGCGCCCGCGATCCCCGCGAACGCGCCCGAGATCGCCATCGCCAGGAAGTAGTTGCGCGCGGACGCTGATGCCGCCGTAGCGGGCACCCTCGGGGTTGAAGCCGACCGCGCGGACGCCGTACCCGAGCGTCGTCCGGTTGAGGACGGCCCAGTAGACGACGAGCGCGGCGATCGCGAAGAAGATCCCCGTGTGGAGGCCCTGCAGCAGCGGGTCGCCCCAGAGGATCGGGAGCTTCGCGCTCTCGACGATGTCGTTCGAGATCGGGACCGACGACTGCGTGTCGTTCTGGAGCGGGCCGCCGAGTCCGAACAGGAACGAGCCCACCCAGATCGCGATCCAGTTGAGCATGATCGTCGAGATCACCTCGTGGGCTCCGACCGTGGCTTTCAGGAACCCTGCGATCCCGGCCCACGCTGCGCCGGCGAGCGTGGCGACGACGATCGCGAGCGTGATGTGCAGGAACGGGTTCAACCCGTCGAAGGACGAGCCGATCCACACCGCCCAGATGCTGCCGACGATGTACTGGCCCTGGCCGCCGATGTTGAAGAGGCCGCAGCGGAATGCGAACGCGACGGCGAGGCCGGTGAGGACGAGCGTCGTGGTGACGATCAGCGTCTGCTGGAGGTTGACCGCCGCCAACGACTCGAAGTCGTTGACGTTCCAGGGGAACCAGACCTTCGCGTCGCTGAACGGCAGCCCGATCTCGTGGTTGCCGACCTCGAAGAACCACGAGAGCCCCGCCCCCTCGAAGATCGCGCGGTACGTCGTGACGGGGTTCTTGCCCGTCGTCACGAGCACCACCAGTCCGCCGACGAAGAACGCGAGGACGGTCGTCAGGAGCGGCGCCAGGATCCCCTCTGCGCGCTGCGCCCAGCCGTACCGGTCGATCAGCGAGGGCTGAAGCTCGGGACCCAGGCCCGACGGGTCGACGCCGGGAGGCGGAGCCGAGCCGTCTCCCACGGCGCTCACGCCGCGTGCTCCTCGGTCCGGCCGCCGCCGGTCATCGCGACGCCGAGCTGCTCCTCGGTCGCCGTCGGCGGGAACTCACCGACGATCTCGCCCTCGTACATGACGAGGATCCGGTCGGAGAGCGAGAGGATCTCCTCGAGCTCGAGCGAGACGAGCAGGACGCCCCGCCCCTCGTCGCGCTCCTCGACCATGCGGCGATGCACGAACTCGATCGCGCCGACGTCGAGGCCCCGCGTCGGCTGCGCGGCGATCAGGACCTTGGGGTCGCGGTTGATCTCGCGGGCGAGGATGACCTTCTGCTGGTTCCCCCCGGAGAGGCCGCCCGCGCGGGTCCGCGGCCCGCCGCCACGCACGTCGAACTCCTGGATCAGCCTCCGGCGCAGTCTCGATCAGGCGCGACGGCGAGAGCCAGCCGAAGCGCGAGTCCGGCTTGCTGCGGTAGTCGTGGATCGCGATGTTCTCCGCGATCGAGAACTCGAGCACGAGCCCGCGCCGCTGGCGGTCCTCCGGGATGTGGCCGAGACCCGAGTCGAAGTGCTCCTGGACGCCGACGTTCGTGACGTCCTGTCCGTCGACGACGACGGAGCCACCGTCGACGCGCCGCAGGCCGGTCATCGCGTCGATCAGCTCGGTCTGGCCGTTGCCGTCGATCCCCGCGATGCCGACGATCTCGCCCGCGCGCACCTCGAACGAGACGCCGCGCACCTTCTCGATCCCGCGGTCGTCGAAGACCTGGAGGCCCTCGACGCCGAGCAACGGCTCCGCCGGCTTGGCCTCGGTCTTGTCGACGCGGAGCAGGACGTCGCGGCCGACCATCAGCCGGGCGAGGCTCTCCTCCGTGGCGCCCTCGGCCGGCAGCGTCTCGACGAGCTTGCCCCGGCGCAGCACCGTGATGCGGTCGGCGATCTCTGCGACCTCGTTCAGCTTGTGGCTGATGAAGATGACGGACTTCCCCTGCGCGGTGAGGCCGCGCACGATCTCGAACAGCTCCCGCGCCTCCTGCGGGGTGAGCACTGCCGTCGGCTCGTCGAGCGCGAGGATGTCCGCGTTGCGGTACAGCGCCTTCAGGATCTCGACTCGCTGCTGCTGCCCGACGGTGATGTCCTCGATGCGCGAGCGGGGGTCCACCTCGAGCGAGAAGCGCTCCGACAGCTCGGCGACACGCTGCTCGGCGGCCCGCAGGTCGAGCAGCACGCCGGCGTGCACCGGCTCCGAGGCGAGCACGATGTTCTCGGCGACCGTCATCACCGGGATCAGCATGAAGTGCTGGTGCACCATCCCGACGCCCGCGTCGATCGCAGCGCGCGGCGAGCCGAGCTGGACGGGCTTGCCCTTGATGCGGATCTCCCCCTGGTCCGGGTGGTAGAGCCCGTAGAGGATGTTCATCAGCGTCGACTTGCCGGCGCCGTTCTCACCGAGGAGGGCGTGGACCTCGCCCTCGCGGAGGTCGAAGCTCACGTCGTCGTTCGCGACGATGCCCGGAAAGCGCTTCGTGATGTGCTGCATCTCGAGGACGACGGGCCGCTCGGGCATCCGCGCGATCATAGTCCCCCTTCGCGCGAAGAGAGGCCGTCGAGCCGCTCGTGCGCCGACTACGGCGTCCGCGCCGTCCGGGCCGCGAGATCGACGTCGCGCGTCGGCGATCCGCTTTCCGACGCACCGCGTCCGAAACGCGGCGGGCGGGCCCGAAGGCCCGCCCGCCGGCGTGGTGCCGATGTCGCCGAGCTACTTGGTCGGCGCCTTGATCTTGCCGGCCGCGATCTGCTTGGAGACCGCGGTGAGCTTCGCGATCAGCGCGGCGCGCTTGGGCGCCTTGACGCTGACCTTGCCGAAGCCGACGCCACCGTTCTTGACGGTGAAGACGCCGTCGGTGCCACCCTTGAACGTGCCGTCCTTGACCTGGCCGGCCGTGGTGAACACGCGCGAGGTCGACCTTCTTGGTCGCGCTCGTCAGGATGTGCGTGCCGAGGTACGCCTGGTCGGAGTCGACGCCGATCCCCCAGACGCCCTGCTCCTTCGCCGCCTGGAGGGCGCCGAGGCCACAGCCGCCGGCGGCCGCGAAGACGACCTTCGCGCCCTGCGCGATCTGGTTCAGCGCGAGCTCCTTGCACTTCGCCTGGTCGACGAAGTCCTGCGAGTAGCCCGAGAGGACCTTCGTGCCGGCCTTCGTCTTCGTCGCGCCGGCCTTGTAGCCGGCGAGGAACGCGACGACCGCCGGGACCGCCTGGCCGCCGACGGATGCGACCGGCTGGCCCTTCGCCACCGTCGCAGCCGCGACGCCGGCGAGGTACCCGGCCTCGGCCTCCTTGAAGATGAGGCCGCGCACGTTCTTCGGCTTCCCCTTCAGGGCGACCCACGGGAAGTCGATGATCGCGAACTTCGTGTTCGGGAACCGCTTCGCGACGGCAGCCGTCGCGTCGCCCATGAGGAAGCCGTTCGCGATCACGAGGTCGTACCCCTGCCGCGCCGCGGTCGACAGGTTCGGGATGTAATCCGCCGCCGTCTTCGAGATGAAGACGCGGCCCGTGACGCCGAGCTGCTTCTTGGCGTTGTTCAGGCCCTTGGCCGCGAGGGCGTTGAAGCCCTTGTCGTTGAGGCCGCCGATGTCGGTCACGACGGCGACCTTGATCGGGGCATTGGCCTCCGGCTTCGCGGAGCCGATCGAGGCGACGGTCATGCGCCGCGACCGCGACGAGCGCGAGCGAGGCGACGACCATCCATTTACGAATCGCCACTTACCCTCCTTGGTGGTGCATTTGACGAGCCTCCCGCCTTTGTGACGCGGGATTCAACACGAAGTTGGACACGAGCCGCAACGGCCGAAGAATAGTCGCTGCCGCGGCCGCCGGATTGTTAGAAGATCGGTCGCGCGATGCGACCTAGCGCGACCCGATGACGGACGCGAGCTGGTGCTCCTCGAGGAGCACGCGGCGGGGCTTCGAGCCCTCGTAGCCCGAGATGATGCCGCGGCGCTCGAGCATGTCGATGAGCCGGCCCGCGCGCGTGTAGCCGACGCGCAGGCGGCGCTGGAGAAGCGAGACGGACGCCGTCTGCGTCTGGACGACCACCTCGATCGCGCGGTCGAGCAGCGGATCCTCGTCGGGGTCGAAGTCGAGAGTCGTCGCCGTCCTCCGCGGGCGCGGCCTCCGGCGCCTCGAGGAGCGTCTCGTCGAGCTGCTGGCCACGCTGCGCCCGGCACTGCTCGACGATCAGCGCGATCTCGTCCTCGGTCACGAACGCGCCCTGGACGCGCTGCAGGCGTGACGTGCCGAGCGGCTTGAAGAGCATGTCGCCCTGGCCGAGGAGGCTCTCCGCCCCCGAGCCGTCGAGGATCACGCGGGAGTCGGTCTGGCTCGAGACGGCGAACGCGATCCGGCTCGGGACGTTCGCCTTGATCATCCCGGTGATGACGTCCACCGACGGGCGCTGGGTGGCGAGCACGAGGTGGATCCCGACCGCACGCGACTTCTGCGCGAGCCGGATGATCGCGTCCTCGACCGCCTGCGGCGAGACCATCATCAGGTCGGCCAGCTCGTCGATCACGACCAACAGGTACGGGAGCGGGTCCTCTCCGCGGGCTCGGAACGTGCGGTTCGCCTCGGGCAGGTTCCGCGCGCGGATCAGCGACAGGCGCTCGTAGCGGCGCTCCATCTCCGCCACGACGTTCTGGAGCACGGCCGAGGCCTCCTTCGGGCTCGACACGACCGGGGTCAGGAGGTGCGGGATCGACTCGTAGAAGTTGAGCTCGATCCGCTTCGGGTCGATGAGGATCATCCGCACGTCGTCCGGGGTCGCGCGCAGCAGCACGGAGGTGAGGAGCGTGTTGATGCAGCCCGACTTGCCCGAGCCCGTGGTGCCGGCGATCAGGAGGTGCGGCATGCGCGCGAGGTCGGTCCACACCGCGTTCCCGGAGATGTCCTTGCCGAGCCAGACCGACAGCGGGCTCGCGGTGCCGGGGAGGTCGTCGTAGATGTCGCCGAGCGTCACCATGCGCGGCGCGAGGTTCGGCACCTCGACGCCCACCGCCTGCTTGCCCGGGATCGGGGCGAGAATGCGGATCTCCGTCGTCGCGAGCGCGTACGAGAGGTCGTCCTTCAGGCCCGCGACCTTGGAGACCTTCGTTCCCGGCGCCAGCTGGAGCTCGTAGCGGACGACCCGCGGGCCGGCGATGGTGCCGACCACCGTTGCCTCGACGCCGAAGTGCGCGAGCGTCTCGGTGAGCACCTGCGCGGTGCGGGCGCTGACGTCGGCGGAGTCGGACCGCGTCGGCGGGCTCGCCTTGAGGAGCGCGCGGTCGGGAAGCCGGTACTCGCCGCTCGTCGCGGGCTCGAAGTCGAGCGCGGCGTCGTCCGCGGTCGGCTCCTCCTCCCGCACGAGGTCGGGCTCGGGCGGAAGCAGCGGCGGCGGCTCGGCGGAGAGCGGGCCCGCCGCGACGACGTCCGGGTACGCCGCCATGCCGTCCACCGGCACGACCGGCGTGCGGGGCAGCCCTCGCGGGGCCGTCTCGACGGCGTCGGCCGACGGGTCGGCGTCGCTCCAGTCGGCCCACTCGATGCTCTCGATCGACCGGCGAGCGGCGCTGCCTGCCTGCCGGACGGCGTTCCCCGAGCTGCGGAGCAGCGCGCCGGCAGACGCGCCGGTGACGAGCAGCAGCCCGGCGAGAACGAGTGCGATCCCGACGATCAGCGAGCCGGCCTCCCCGATGAAGTGCGCGAGGCTGCCGCCCAGGGCCGAGCCGACAGCGCCCCCGTGGCTCTCTCCCAACGCGATCATCAGGCCCAGAAGGCCGATCGCGACGCCGGTCGCGGAAGGGGCGCAGGTCGATCAGCTTGCTGCGGACGAGCATCAGTCCGCCGATACCGAGGAGCGCAAGTGGGACGAGCGGAGCCGCCGCGCCGAGGCCGTCGCGCAGCCAGCCCGCGACGTGCGCACCCACCGGGCCTCCGTCGAAGCCGAGCCAGACGACGGTCGCGAGCACGAGCCCGACCGCGACGAGACCGAGCCCCCAGAGCTCGGGATGGTGGTGCCCGCGTGTCTTCCTCGTCTTCTTGCGGACGCGCGCGGGACTGCGCGGCTTGCGCGTCCGCGCCGGTGCGGCCCGCTTCTTCCTCGTGGCCATGGGCTTGTTGCTTCTGCGAGGCCGACGCGAGTCCTGCGCGGATCCCTCCCGATTCGCCGTAGTCTCCGGTTCGTGACCGTGATCGGGATCGCCGTCGCCGGCGCGGTGGGCGCACTCGCGCGGTACGGCCTCGAGGGCGCAGTCAGCAACCGGTGGCCCGGGGCGTTCCCGTGGGGCACGTTCGTCGTCAACATCAGCGGCGCCTTCCTGATCGGTCTCGTGTTCGTGCTCCTGACCGAGCGGGTGAGCGTCGACCCGTGGGTCCGGTCGTCGATCACGATCGGGTTCCTGGGCGCCTATACGACGTTCTCCACCCTCTCCTTCGAGAGCTACCGGCTGCTCGAGGACGGGGCCGATCGGCCTCGCGCTCGCCAACACCCTCGGCAGCCTCGCGGCAGGGCTCGCCGCCGTCTACCTGGGCGTTGCCGCCGGGAGGGCGATCTGATGCGGATGGAGGGCGAGGGCAAGCTGCTCCGCGTCTTCGTCGGCGAGTCCGACACGTGGCACGGCCGTCCGCTGTACGAGGCGATCGTCGCCCGCGTGCGCGAGGAGGGCCTGGCGGGCGCGACAGTGGTCCGTGGGATCGAGGGCTTCGGCGCGCACTCGCGGATCCACTCGTCGCGGATCCTCCGCCTGAGCCAGGACCTCCCGATCGTGATCGAGCTGGTCGACACGGCCGAGAACATCGACCGCGTCCTGCCGATCCTCGACGAGATGGTCAGCGAGGGGATGGTGACCCTCGAGCGGGTCGAGGTGATCGCCTACCGTGCGCCTGCGGAGGATCGCTAGGCGGCGCGAGCCCGCGCCTCGTCGACGATCACCTCGGCCTCGGCACGGTTGCCGAACCCGCGCGTCTCGACCTTCTCCTCCTCGAGGTCCTTGTAGACCTGGAAGAAGTGCTCGATCTCGTTGCGGAGCTCGGGAGGGATGTCGTGGACGTCGTGGACGCGCATCCAGGCGGGGTCCTTGAGCGGGACGCAGAGGATCTTCTCGTCCGGCCCCTTCGCGTCCGTCATGTGGAAGACGCCGACGACGCGAGCGCGGATCCGGCAGCCCGGGAACGTCGGCTCGCCGACGAGGCAGAGGGCGTCGAGCGGATCGCCGTCCTCGCCGAGCGTCCCCTCGACGAAGCCGTAGTCGGCCGGGTAGCTCATCGACGTGAACAGCCGCCGGTCGAGGACGATGTGCCCTGTCGCTGCGTCGACCTCGTACTTGTTCCGCGAGCCCGAGGGAACCTCGACGAAGACCATCACGTCCGCCACGTCTCTACCCCAGCCTCGAGATGCGCTCGACGAGGAGGTCGAAGAACGCCGCCGAGTCGAGGTCGACGCCGACGTGCGCGTTCGCGGAGCGGTCGGTGCGGTGCCAGAGGTCGACGACCGTGCGGCCGCGGCAGAGCTCGGAGTCGCGCTCGACCTCGACGTTGCGCAGCTTCGTCTCGACGAGCCCGGGACGGAGGACGTGCGCGACGGCGACGGCATCGTGGATCGGCGCGCCGTCCCAGCCGTACGTCTCGCGGTGGTACACGGTGAAGAAGTCGACGAGCTCCGCGACGAAGACGCCGATCGAGCCCGCGTCGCGGAGTCGGCGCTGTACGTCCGGGCCGGTGACGGCCTTGTGCGTCACGTCGAGGCCGATCATCGTCACGTCGAGCGGCGCGTCGAGGACCGTCTGCGCGGCCTCGGGATCGGCCCAGACGTTGAACTCGGCGGCCGGGGTCATGTTCCCCTCCGCGATCGCGCCGCCCATCAGCACGATCCGCTCGAGGCCGTCCGTGCCGTGCTCGTGCAGGTAGCGCGCGATGTTCGTCAGCGGGCCGGTCGGAACGAGCGTGACCGGTCCCGGCGCGTCCGCGACCGCCCCCGCCATCCACTCGACCGCGTCGTCGGAGACCGGCGCGAGGCTCGGCGGCGGCAGCGCCGGGCCGTCGAGGCCGCTCTCGCCGTGGACGTGCGCCGCGACCACGAGCTCCCGCTCGAGCGGCGCCGAGGCACCTGACGCGACGGGGACGTCTCCGCGACCGGCGAGCTCGAGCACGCGGAGGGCGTTCGCCGTCGTCTTCTCGAGCGTCTGGTTCCCGTAGGTCGTCGTGACGCCGAGCAGCTCGAGCTCGGGGCTGCCGAGTGCGAGCAGCAGCGCGATGGCGTCGTCGTGACCGGGATCGCAGTCGAGGATGATCGGCGTCGGCATCCGGAGCGATTATCTCCGAGCGAGGATCTCGTCGACTTCGGCAGCGGTCGGCAGCGACGGCTGCGCCCCGAAGCGCGACGCGGCGAGGGCGCCGGCCGCGCACGCGCGACGGAGCGCTTCCTCGTGCGAGCGCTCCTCGAGCAGCGACACGAGCAGGCACGCGGTGAACGCGTCTCCCGCAGCCGTCCCGTCCACCGCGTCGACGGGCGGCGGCGCGGCCCGTGCGATCTCCTCGCCGTCGTCCAGGAGGACGGCGCCCTCGGCACCGAGTGTCAGCGCGACGAGCCCGTCCCTGCGCACGAGCGTCTCGAGCTCGTGCCGGTTGACGACGGTGAGGTCCGCGTCGACCGCGATGGGCCGCGCCGGCGCGGCGTTGAGGCAGAAGAGCCCGGTGCATTCCTCCCATGCCGCGAGGACGGCGTCGTCCGGGATCTCGAGCTGGCAGAGGACGGCGTCGTGCGGGGGCAGGTCGACCGCGCCCAGGGTCGCGTTCGCGCCGGGCGCCACGGCGATCGTCGTCTCGCCCTCCGCGTCGACCTGGATCAACGCCACGCCGGTCGGCGCCTCGCTCTCCTGCAGCACGAGCTCCACGCCCGCCGCGCGAAGGCCCGCGAGCGCCTCCTCGGCCTGCGGGTCGCGTCCGACCGCCGCGATCATCGTCACGTCCGCCCCGAGCCGAGCACAGGCGACCGCCTGGTTCGCACCCTTCCCTCCCGGCACGCGGCTGAACGCTGCCACCGCCGACGGTCTCACCCGGCTCGGGCAACCGCTCGACGCGCACGACGAGGTCGAGGTTGACCGAGCCGACCACGACGATTCTCGGCGGCACGTGTGCATCCTCGCACCGGCAATCGCTTTCCGTGCTTCCCGCTCGGCGCCGCAGGTACCGGTGGGCCGAACGAGGACCCGTGCGTGAACTTCGCCGGAGGAGGGGCTCGTGGCGGAACCAGGGGTTCCCCCACGCTTACGCCGCGAGCGCGCGGAGGTCGTCGACCGTTGCGCCGAGGAGCGTGTCGCGCAGGTCGAAGAGCCCCGCCCAGAGCGAGGAGCGGTCCGGCACCACGTCGAGGCGGACGGCGTCGTCGAGGCCCTGGAGGGCGCGCACGAGCACGGCCAGCTCGAGGTACACCGCCGCCGTGCGATTCGGGCATGCGGTGACGCCCGCGCGCTCCAGCACCGGGCGCCATTCGACGAGCTCGCCCGCCCCGGGGCCGCCGTACCACGAGCTGCCTTCGGCACGGTCGGGCTCGAGCTCGATCAGGTAGGTGGAGAGAGGCGCCTCGAGGCCCGCGAGCGCGGTCTCGACGCGGTCTGCCGCATGCCGGAAGGCCGCGCGGCGCGCGCCCGGCGTCGCCGGGTGGGCATCGCCCTTGCCCCAGCGCTCGAGAAGCCGACAGAAGGCGATCGCGGCCGCCTCGCACGCGCGCAGCTGCGCCACGAGGCGCCGCACCGTCGCCGGCGTCGCGGCGTTCGCCTCGAGGACGTCGGCCCAGTCCCGCATCGCTAGACCTCGATCACCACGGGGAGGATCATCGGGCGTCGGCGCGTCTTCTGGTAGACGACCTGCCCGATCCCGTCGTGGATGTGCTCCTGCAGGAGCTTGATCTCGGTGATGCCGTTGCCGGCGAGCTCCCGGACGATCCGCTCCGCCTCGGCACGCAGGTCGTCGATCAGGTCCTCGTCCTCCCCCACCCCGCGCGCGATCAGCTCCGGCGGCGCCACGTCGCTGCCGTCGCCGTCGAGCGCGACGGTGGTGACCACGATGAGGACACCGTCCTCCGAGAGGCGCCGCCGGTCGCGCAGCGCGACGTCCTCGACGTCACCGACTCCCAGGCCGTCGACGAACGTGACCCCGGCCTCGATGCGGTCGACGATCCGCGCGGCGCCCTGCGTCAACTGGACGACCGACCCGTTCTCCGCCAGGAGGATCGACTCGTCGGGCACGCCCGCGTCCCGGGCGAGCCGCGCGTGGGCGGCGAGCATGCGGTACTCGCCGTGGATCGGCATCACGGCACGCGGCCGCACGAGCGAGAGCAGCGTGCGCAGCTCCTCCGAGCAGGCATGCCCCGACACGTGCACGGGCGCGATTTCCTGGTGGAGAACCTCAGCCCCGAGCCGCGCGAGCCGGTTGATCGAGTCGTGGACGCGAAGCTCGTTCCCGGGAACGGGCTTCGCGGAGATGATCACCGTGTCGCCGCGCTCGACCTCGACGTTCTGGTGGTCGCCGTAGGCGATCCGCGTCAGCGCGGACATCGGCTCGCCCTGGCTGCCCGTGCAGAGGATCAGCACCTCGCCGGGCGGAAGGTCCATCGCCTCTTTCGGCGAGACGATCATGTCGTCGGGGAGGTCGACGTAGCCGAGGTTGCGGGAGATGTTCATGTTCTTCCGCATCGAGCGGCCGACGACCGCGACCTTGCGCCCGTTCGCGATCGCCACCTCGGCGGCCTGCTGGACGCGGTGGATGTTCGAGGCGAACGAGGCCACGATGATGCGGCCGGTCCGGAGCGGGATCAGCTGGCGGAAGGCCTCGCCGACGAGCCGCTCGGACCCCGTCATCCCGGGCCGTTCGGCGTTCGTCGAGTCGCCCAGGAGCAGGTCGACCCCGAGGTTGCCGAGCGCCGCGAGCGCGCCGACGTCGGTCTTGAGCCCGTCGACCGGAGTGTGGTCGAGCTTCCAGTCGCCCGTATGCAGCACTCGCCCGGCGGATGTCTCGATCACGATCGCGGCGGCGTCCGGGATCGAGTGCGCCATCCTGATGAACTCGATGCGAAACGGACCGAGCTCGATCGGAGCGCTGCCGGGCTCGGCCTCGGTCAGCGCGGTGACGGCGGCGAGGCCGTGCTCGTCGAGCTTCGACTTCACGAGGGCGAGCGTGAGCCGCGTGCCGATCACCTCGTTGACGTCGACCTCGCGCAAGACGTAGGGCAGGCCGCCGACGTGGTCCTCGTGGGCATGCGTCAGGACGATCGCGCGCACGGGCCGCCCGACGAGGTACGAGAAGTCGGGCAGCACGAGGTCGACGCCGAAGTGCTCGTCACGCGGGAACGCGAGACCCGCGTCCACGACGATGCGCTCGTCGCCGAGCTCGAACACGGTCATGTTCTTGCCGACCTCGCCGAGGCCGCCGAGCGGGATGATCCGCAGGCTGTCCGTCACGCTTCGGAGTCTACGGACGGCTCTCGACGTGGAAACCGCAGGCCGGGGGACTCAGAGGGCCCACCGTTGCGCGACCCAGGTCGTCTCGTCGAGCCGCTCGGCGGTGAGTGCAGCGTCCCCGTCGAGGTGTGCGAGCAGGTCGAGCAACCCGCGCGGCGCCCGATCCGGGTCTGTCTCCTCACCGTCGACGGTCGCGCTCGTCTCTCCTCCGACGCGTGCGAGGTCGACGCGTTCGGCTACGGCATCCGGCACCGCCGGTGCGACGAGCACCTCGGCCGCCGCGACGCGCCAGAGCCCATCTCCGTCGTTCTGCCGCACCGCCACGGCCTCGTACGGCTTCCGGAGATCCGTCTCGACCGCCTCGGCGAGCGGCGTCGCGCTGCCCTCCGGGACGTCGTCGTCCACGACGAGCGTGCCGTCCTCGAGCGCGACGAAGCTGAACGTGTCGCCGGGCAGGTCGGGTGCGTGCGCCGAGGTGACGACGTCCCACGGGCCTCGAGGCTGCTCGACGCCCGTGAGGCCGGGAAGGCCGAAGCCGGGCGCCGTCGGCACGCCGGCCACGTGCCCCATCAGCGCGTCGAGCAGGGAACGGGTCGAGTCGCGCACGGCGTCAGGCGACCGCGGCGAGGAGCCCGAGCCGCTCCAGGCAGTCGCGGATCTCGGCCGTCTCGGCGTCGTCGGCCTCGACGAGCGGCAGGCGCAGCCCGCCGACCTCGTGGCCCAGGAGCTGGAGCGCCTTCTTGATCGCGATCGGGTTCGTCTGCACCTTGAGGATCTCGATCGCCGGTCGAAGCTCCTCGTCGAGCGCGTGGGCGCGTTCGACATCGCCGGCGCGGTAGCTCGAGATCAGCTCCTTCACCTGTGGGCCGACGACATGGGTGTGGACGCAGATGCCGCCGACGCCGCCGACCTCGAGGAAGGGCAGGATCAGGTCGTCGTCGCCGGCGTACAGGTCGAGCCCGCATTCGACGACGTGGCGTGCCGCTGGGACGCTCGGCTTCGCCTGCTTCACCGCGCGGACGTTCTCGATCTCGGAGAGACGCGTGATCGTTGCCGGCTCGGCGTCGACGACGACCCGCGACGGGATGTCGTAGAAGACGACCGGCCGGTCGGTCGCGGCCGCGACGGCCTCGACGTGCGCCACGATCCCGCGCTGCGGCGGCTTGTTGTAGTACGGCGTGACGACGAGGATCCCGTCGACGCCGAGCTCGTGTGCGCGCTCGGTGAGGTGGATCGAGTGTGCCGTCGAGTACGTCCCCGTCCCCGCGACCACCGTCGCGCGGCCGCCGACCGCGTCGACAGCGGCCGCGACGAGCTCCAGGCGCTCGTCGTCCGTGAGCGTCGGCGCCTCGCCGGTCGTCCCGGCGACGACGATGCCGTCCGAGCCGTTGTCGAGCAGGAAGCCTGCGAGCGAGCGAAACGCGTCGATGTCCACCGACCCGTCCGCCCGGAACGGCGTCACGATCGCGGTGAGCACCTCGCCGAGCACGGTGCGATTGTAGTCGCCCCGGTTTCCGGGTATGGATTCCGTGCCCGACTGCCCACGAGACAAGGGAGACGTGATGCTGAAGGAGTTCAAGGACTTCCTGCTGAGGGGCAACATCGTCGAGCTCGCGGTCGCGTTCGTGATGGGCGTCGCATTCGCGGCCGTCGTGAACTCACTCGTGAACAATCTCGTGATGCCGATCATCGCGATGATCATCGGGAAGCCCGATTTCTCCGACCTGACGTTCACGATCAACGACGCCGTGTTCCGCTACGGCGCGTTCATCACCGACCTGATCAGCTTCGTGGCCATCGCGGCGGCGGTCTTCTTCTTCGTCGTGAAGCCGATGGATGCGCTCATGAAGCGTGTCGCGAAGCCGACCGAGGAGGAGGTCTCGGACGAGGAGCGCCGCCACCAGGAGCTGCTCGCGGTGCTGCGCGCGCGCTAGAGAATTCGCTCGAGTCCGACGGTGAGGCCGGGCGGGAGACCCCGCACGGCCTCCACCGCTCGGAGCACGCCGGGCACGAACGCCTCGCGCGACGTCGTGTCGTGGCGAATCGTCAGCGTCTCCCCCGGCCCGCCGAGGAGCACCTCCTGGTGCGCCACGAGGCCGGGAAGGCGCACGGAGTGGATCGCGACGCCGTCGCCCATCCGCGCCGCCGTCGCCTTCGCCGTCCCGGAAGGCGCGTCGAGCTTCGTCTCGGCGTGGAGCTCGACGATCTCCGCGCGCGGAAGCACGTGGTAGGCGTCCTCGGCGAAGCGCATCATCAGCACCGCGCCGAGCGCGAAGTTCGGCGCGTAGAGGCACGGGACTCCCGCATCGCGCGCGAGGCGGTCGAGCTCGGCCGTGTCGAAGCCGGTCGTCCCCACGACGAGCGGGACCCGTGCATCGAGCGCGCGGGCCGCGTTCCCGAGCACGGCGTCCGGCCGGGTGAAGTCGATCGCGACGTCGCACCCGCCCGGCCCGTCCTCGCGCCCGTCGACCACCTCGTGTCCCGCACGCTCGAGCGCCGGGCCGAGCACCGCCCCGACCTTGCCGCCGACGCCGAAGAGGCAGAGCCTCACGAGCGCTCGGCGAGCGCCGGGTTCACGTGCGCGAGCGCTGCGCGGAAGCGGCTCTCGCGCGGCCCGATGCCCGCCGCGGAGAGGCGCTCCGGCGCAAAGAGGTCGCGCGCGGCGGTCGCCACGTCCGCCTCGGTGACGGCGCGCACGCGCCGGATCGTCTCCTCGGTGGAGACCAGCTCGGCGTCGGTGACGAGGGCCTTCCCGAGACGGGTCATCCGGTTCGACGTGCTCTCGAGCGAGAGCAGCAGGCGACCCTCGAGGTTCTCCTTGGCGCGATCGAGCTCGCCCGGCCGCAGGTTGCCGGCCGCGACGTCGCGCAGCTCCGCCGCCGTCACCGCGAGGCACTCGGCGAGGTTGTCCTCGCGCGTGCCGACGTAGACCCCGACCTGGCCGGTCTCCGCGTACTGCGAGCCGTACGTGTACACGCTGTACGCCATCCCTCGCTTCTCGCGGATCTCCTGGAAGAGCCGCGACGAGGCCGACCCGCCGAGGATCGCGTCGAGGACGGAGACGGCGTAGCGGCGGCTGTCGTCCCGGCCGATCCCCGTCCCGCCGAGCACGACGTGGTACTGCTCGGTCTTCCGGCGCAGGAAGCGGTAGCCGGGTCGCGGAGCGCGGCCCAGGAGCGGCCGGCGGAGGCTCGACACGCCGTTGGAACGGGCACGGCGGGCCGCGAACAGCTCGACGAGCCGGTCGTGCGAGACGTGGCCCGCCGCGGAGAGCACGATGTTCGGCCCGACGTACGCGCCGCCGTGGTAGCTGCGGAGCGCGCGCGGCGAGACGCCGGCGATCACCTCCGCCCGGCCGATGACGGGCCGTCCGAGCGGATGGTTCCCGAACACCGCCTCCGCCGCGAGGTCGTGGACGAGCTCCTGCGGGTTGTCGTCGACCATCGCGATCTCCTCGAGCACCACCTCCCGCTCCGAGTCGACGTCCTCGAACGCGGGCGCGAAGACCATGTCGAGCATCGCGTCGAGCGCCTCCTCGAGCCGCCGATCCGGGATGCGCGTGTAGACGACCGTCGTCTCGCGCGACGTCGCGGCGTTGATCTCGCCGCCCATCGCGTCGAAGAGCTCGGCGATGTCCTGCGCGCTGTAGCGCGATGACCCCTTGAAGAGCAGGTGCTCGATGAAGTGCGAGACCCCCGCCCGCGACGGCGGCTCGTCCCGCGAGCCGGTCGCGATCCAGACCCCGAGCGCGACCGAGCGAACGCCGCGGAGCGGCTCCGTCGCGACGCGCTCCCCGCCCGGAAGCGTCGTGATCTGCGGCTCGGGCACGGCGCGAGCCTAACCGAGGGGGACGGCGGCAAGGCCGCCGTCCCCCTCCGGCTCAGTCGCGCCGACGGCCACGGTCGCGGCCGCCGCGGCCGCGATCGTCGCGCGGCGGGCGGGGCTCGCGCGGCGGGGCGTCCTTCGCCCGCTCGACGAGCGTCTCCGGCGAGACCAGCTTGCCGTCCTCGTGCTTGGCGACGAGCTTGAGGCCGATCCGGCCGCGCTCCTTGTCGACCTCCTGGACGACGACGTCGAGCGTGTCGCCGCGGGCGATCACGTCCTCGATGTGCGCGACCCGGCCCGGGCCGACGTTCGAGACGTGGAGCAGGCCGTCCGTGCCCTTCTTCAGCTCGACGAACGCGCCGAAGTCGGTCGTCTTGACGACCCGACCCGTGTACGTGTCGCCGACCTCGGGCTCCTTCGTCATCGCTGCGATGGCCGAGATCGCCGCGTCGCCCTTCGTGCCCTCGGTCGCGTAGACGAGGATCGTGCCGTCCTCCTCGATGTCGATCTGGACGTCGTAGTCGGCCTCGAGCGAGCGGATCGTCTCGCCGCCCTTGCCGATGACCATCCCGATGAAGTCGGGGTTGATCTGGATCGACTGGATCCGCGGCGCGTGCCCCGCGAGCTCTGCCCGTGGCTCGGAGATCGTCTCGCGCATCCTGTCGAGGATGAACGACCGCGCCCGCTTCGCCTGCTCGAGCGCCGAGCGCATGATCTCCTGCGTGACGCCGGCGATCTTGATGTCCATCTGGAGGGCCGTGATGCCCTCTTCGGTGCCGGCGACCTTGAAGTCCATGTCGCCCAGGTGGTCCTCCGCGCCCTGGATGTCCGTGAGGATGGCGTAGTCGTCGCCCTCCTTGACGAGGCCCATCGCGATACCGGAGACCGGCGCCGCGATCGGCACGCCGGCGTGCATCAGGGACATCGTCGAGCCGCAGACGGATCCCATCGACGACGAGCCGTTCGACTCGAGCGTCTCGGAGACGAGGCGGATCGTGTACGGGAACTCCTCGGTCGACGGGACGACCGCCTCGAGGGCCCGCTGCGCGAGCGCCCCGTGGCCGATGTCGCGCCGCTTCGGGCCCCGCATGAAGCCCGTCTCCCCGACCGAGTACGGCGGGAAGTTGTAGTGGTGGATGTAGCGGCGCTCCTGCTCCGTGGAGAGATCGTCGATCCGCTGCTGCTCCTTTGCCGTCCCGAGCGTGCAGAGCGTGAGGATCTGCGTCTGCCCGCGCGTGAAGAGGGCCGAGCCGTGCGTGCGCGGCGAGATCCCGACCTCGGTCGTGATCGGCCGGATCTCCTCGGTGCCGCGCCCGTCGGGCCGGCGCTTGTCGACGGCGATCTTCTTGCGGACGAGGTCCTTGTAGATCGCGTCGGCGGCCTTCTTGACGTAGCTCCTGACGACCGCCTCGTCACCCTCGCCGACCGGGAAGGGCATCTGCAGCTCGTCCTGGATGCGGGCGAGGAGGATGTCGCGCTTGCGCGACTTGAGCTCCTTCGAGTCCTGCTCGGCATCGGTCAGGGCGCGCAGCTCGGTCTCGAACTGCGCCCGGATCGCGCTCTCGACCGCCGCCAGCCGCTTCGACTCGAGCAGCATCCCGAGGCCGTTCCGGACCTGCATCTCGCGGACGATGTCGCTCTCGCCCGAGTCCATGGTGATCGCCGGGGCGTCTGCGGCGAGCAGCTCGTCGACGACCAACCCTGCCTCGCGGAGGCCGACCTCGGCGATGCGCCGCGAGACGGCCTCGCCGTGCCGGGCGTCGAGGTCGGCGTTCAGCTCGACGTCGATCCACTTCTCCTTGCCGACCTCGCGGGCGAGCTCGTCGATCGCGTCGCAGATGCGGATGATCTCCGAGTGCGCGAGCGCAAACGCCTCGAGCATCGTCTCCTCCGGCACCTGGTCGCCGCCGGCCTCGATCATCGTGAGCGCCTCGCGCGTGCCGACGACGATCAGGTCGAGCGAGGACTCGTCCATCTGCTGGTACGTCGGGTTGACGATCAGCTCGCCCTCGATGCGCGCGATGCGCACCGCGCCGACCGGCCCGAGGAACGGGAGCGGCGAGATCGCGAGCGCGGCGGAGGCGCCGTTGATGGCGAGGATGTCGTGCGGGACGACCATGTCGGCCGACAGCACGGTGCAGATCACCTGCACCTCGTTCTTGAAGCCCTTCGGCCAGAGCGGCCGGATCGGGCGGTCGATCATGCGCGCCGTGAGCGTCGCGCGCTCGGTGGCGCGGCCCTCGCGCTTGAAGAAGCCGCCCGGGATCTTGCCGGCGGCGTACATCCGCTCCTCGACGTCGACCGTCAAGGGGAAGAAGTCCGCGTCGGCCCGCGCGTCCTGCCGCCCGACGGCCGTCGCGAGGATCATCGTGTCCCCGCTGCGGACGACGACCGCGCCGTCCGCCTGCTTTGCGAGCTTGCCCGTCTCGAAGCGGAGCTCGTTCGCTCCCACGTCGACGGACACCGTGGCCTGTTGCCCGGTGCTGATGGTGCTCATACCGTGTTCTTTCCTTCCACTCTTCCGCTTCGGCGGAAGGTGGAGGTTTGAGCCAACGCCGCGGCGCCTGCCGCGCGACGCTCGATCAAACGCCCACCTTCCGTCTCCGTCTTGGCTCTGCTCCGCGCTACCGGCGGAGGCCGAGCTCCTTGATGAGGGCCCGGTAGCCCTCGAGGTCCTTGCGCTGCAGGTAATCGAGAAACCGGCGGCGGCGCCCGACCAGCTTCAGGAGGCCGCGCCTCGAGTAGTGGTCCTTCGGGTGCGTCCGGAGGTGCTCGGTGAGCTCGTTGATCCTCCGGGTGAGCATCGCGACCTGAACCTCGGTCGAGCCGGTGTCCGTCGCGTTCGCCCCGTGCTTGTCGATCAGCTCCTGCTTGGCTTCCTTGGTGAGAGCCACGTGTCTCCTCTCCTGGATTCGTCTCCGCGATCCCCGCGCGCCGTGAAGGAAGAACACGGGCGGCCGCGATCGAGGTCTGGGCAGAAGTGTAGCTGCGGGTCTGTGCCGAGACATCAGCCGCCGCGCTTCCACGGCGGGCGGTGACACTGTGTCACGCGTGCTCCCACCGCCCCTGCGCCTGCTCCGGCTCGCGAACCCCGTCGTGCGCGGGGTGCTCGAGTCCCCGGCTCACCGGCTCCTGAGCGGGCGGCTCCTCGTGCTCGAATATCGCGGTCGGCGTTCGGGGCGCACCTTCCGGATCCCTCTCCGCTACGCCGAGACCCGCGACGGGAGTCTCGTCGCGATCGCCGTGGAGCCTGAACGGAAGCACTGGTGGCGCTCCTTCGGCACCTCGGACCCGGCGACGCTGACCCTGCGCGGCGGGAGTGTCGAGGCTCACGGCACGCTCGCCGAGGGTCGAGCGCGCGAGGCAGCGCTCGACGCCTACGTCGCTCGCTGGCGCCGCTCCGCGGCGCTCGCGGCCGGCGCCGCCATCGTCGTCTTCACCCCGCGATCGGGATAATCGTCACGTGCGCCTGTACGGCGACCTTGCGCCCTGGTTCCATTTGCTCACCGCCCCCGAGGACTACGCGGTCGAGGCAGCCCGTTACGAGCGGCTGATCCTCGAGAGCTTGCCGGAAGCGGAGACGCTGCTCGAGCTGGGCTCGGGCGGCGGCAACAACGCCTCGCACCTGAAGCGACGCTTCGCGTGCACCCTGTCCGACCTCTCCCCGCAGATGTTGACGCTGAGCAGGGAGCTGAATCCCGAGTGCGAGCACGTGCTGGGCGACATGCGCACGCTGCGCCTCGGGCGGACGTTCGACGCCGTCTTCGTCCACGACGCGGTTGCGTACATGACGACCGAGAGCGATCTCCGCGACTGCATCGGCACGGCTCTCGCGCACACGCGCCCGGGCGGCGTGGCGCTGTTCGTGCCCGACTTCACACGCGAGACGTTCACGCCCGGCACCTCGCACGGCGGCCACGACGGCGCGGACGGGCGCTCGCTGCGGTATCTGGAGTGGTCGGTCGACCCGGATCCGTCGGACACGACGTACGAGGTCGACTACGCGGTCGTCGTGCGCGAGCCGGGCCAGGAGACGCGGGTCGTGCACGACCACCACGTCGAAGGGCTGTTTCCCGAGCACACGTGGCTGTACCTCGTGGAGCAGGCGGGCTTCGAGTCGTCCGTCGACCGCGCCGCAGTCGGTGACGACGAAGCCTCGCAGGTGGTGTTCGTCGGCTGCCGGTCCTCCTGAGAGCGACGCGGCGCAGACAGGGTCAGATCTTCCCCGCGATGCGCCGCGCAAGCGAGAGCGCGAGGGACCGGGCGATGGGCTTGGTTGCCGGGCCGACGTCGAGCTCGAGAATCGTGCCCCGCACCTTCGCGTAGACGCCGAGCGCGCCGGGCTGAGGCCCGACCACGAGATAGGAGCTCGACCCGAAACCCGGCACCGGGCCGAAGCCGCGCCGGCGCGCGTCGGCGAGCTCCTGTCGGAAGGGCCGTGCGCGCGCCGACTCGCTCGCGACCGAGAAGGTGATCGTCGGCCGAACCGGCGAGAGCGTCTCGGGGTCGAGCCGGATCGGAAAGGCGCTGATCACACAGTCAGCGGCCGTATCACCCCTGCGGACACGAAGCGGGTACCCGAGAAGGCTCCGGGCCTGCGCAGAGCTGATCAGCGAGCAAGCGGCCGGGGACGCGACCGCGCCCTCCGCGTGGAGAGCCGAAGCCGGCACCGACGGCCGACAGCACCAATGCCAAGCCACGCACTCGGGCGCTGCCGACCCCCATGCGCCTGATGATCCTCGATCGTTCCCCTCGACGCAACGGCCGGCAGGATCAGGCCGGCCGCACGGCAGCCCGGGTCGCGTCGACGTCGCGGGCGATCTGGGCGATCAGTGCCTCCTCGCTCTCGAAGACCTCCTCGTCGCGGAGGCGAGCCCAGAGCTCGACGACGAGGCGCTTCCCGTAGAGGTCGCCGTCGAAGTCGAGCAGGTACGGCTCGATGCGGCGCTCGGTGCCGCCGTAGTGCGGGTTGGTGCCGATCGAGACCGCTGCGCGGTGCCCCAGCGCCTCGCCGGCGTAGATCCCGTACCGCGGGCAGAGAAGCTGTGGGTCCATCGCGATGTTCGCGGTCGGGTAGCCGAGCGTTCCGCCCCGCTGGTCGCCGGCGACGACGGTGCCGTCCAGCTCGAAGGGCCGGCCGAGCATCTCCGCGGCACCCGCGAGATCGCCGTCGCGGACCGCATCGCGCACGGCGCTCGACGAGACGCCCTCGACCTCTGTCACCGGAAGCAGCTCGAGCCCGGCTGCGCGGAGCGTCTCGAGTGAGCCCGACCGACGGTGCCCGAACCGGAAGTCCGCCCCGACGGCGACCGCCTCCGCCCCGATCGACGTGAGGTACGTCGCGATGAACTCCTCGGGCGACAGTCGCATGAACTCGGGCGTGAACGCAGCGACCAGCGTGTCCGCGACGCCCGCCTCTGCGAGGAGCTCCAGGCGCCGCTCGAGCGTGGAGATGAGATCGACCCGGTTGCCGAGCACGATGCGCGGATGCGGGTCGAGCGTGATCACCGTCGGCTCGAGCCCGGAGTCGATCGCCGCCCGGAGCACCGAGCGATGTCCACGGTGGACTCCGTCGAACGTCCCGATCGCGACCGCTCGCGGCCGCCGCTCGAGCTGGGAAGGCGCATGCGCGATCCTCATCGCGCCGCCGCCAGCCGGGGGAGCGCCTCCTCGAGCGGCACGACGCGCTCCTCGTCGGCCTCCTCGACGCGGAACGGGCCGATCTCGGTCCGCCTCAGAGTCGAGCAGTGGCCGCCGAGCGCGTCGGCGATCGAGCGGATGTAGGTCCCCGACCCGACGTGGAGGTCGAGCGTGACGATGCCGTCCCCGTACGCGACCAGCTCGAGGCCGTGGACCCGCATGACCCGCGTGGGCATCTCGACGACGACACCCTGTCGGTGCAGCCGATAGGCGCGCTCGCCGCCGATCTTCACCGCCGACGCTGCCGGAATCGGCAGCTCGACCTCGCCGCGGAGCCCCTCGAGCGCCGACTCGAGCTCGTCCCGGGACGGTGGCTCGTGCTCCTCCACGACGTCGCCCTCGGGATCGCCCGTCGTCGTGCGTGAGCGCAGGTCGACGTCGGTCAGGTAGCGCTTGTCGAGCCTCATGAACCGGTCCTGCAGGCTCGTCGCGCGACCCGACAGCAGCACCAGAAGACCGGTCGCGAAAGGGTCGAGGGTCCCTGCATGCCCCGTCTTCGCTCCCGTCCTCCCTCGTACGCGGGCGACGATCTGGAACGACGACGGCCCGGCCGGCTTGTCGACGAGAACGATTCCCGTCGGCTCGAGCGCCTTCGGGATCGGCATCAGCCCGAGCTGTCGCCGTTCGCGGTCAGGAACGCGTCGACGATCCGGCTCGTGACCTCGTCCATCGCCAGGTCCGTCGAGAAGCCTGCCGCGCGCTTGTGCCCCCCACCTCCGAAGCTCCGGGCGATCGCGGACACGTCGACACCGTCCGGATGGGAGCGGAGCGAGCCCTTGCGCGCGGACGAGGCGCCGTCGGGCAGCTCGCGGACGAGCGCCACCAGCTCGGCCCCGTCGACGGCGCGCAGGTGGTCGATGATCCCCTCGGAGTACGGCTCCTCGGCACCCGCGGCGTCGAAGTCCTCGCGACGCAGCTCGGAGACGACGATCCGCCCGTCCGCGAGCTCCGTCGCCCGCTCGAGCGCGCGGGCGAGCAGCTTCAGCTTCGGGAACGGCGTCGACTCGTACACCTCGACGAACACCTTGCTCACGTCGGCACCTGCCTCGACGAGCTCGAGCGGCCAGACGGAGCGCCTTGGGCGTCGTGTTCGAGTACTGGAAACGGCCCGTGTCCGTGACGACCGCCGTGTAGAGCGCCTCCGCGATCACGGGCGTCAGCTCGACCCCGAGCGCGACGAAGACATCCGCGAGCACCTCCGCGGTGGACGACGCGTCGTCGACGACGAGGTCGATGTCCCCGAAGCGCGTGTTGTCGTGATGGTGGTCGATGTTCACGGTCAGCCGCGCCGCCTCGATCAGCGCCTTGTTCGACGATCCGGCTCTCCTGGGCGCAGTCGACGGCGACGAGCACGCGCTCGCCCGCGTCCGGAGGCGCCGACCGGACGAGACCCCGCGCCTCGAGCTCGAGAAACGCGTACTCGCCTGGCAGCGGCGCCTCACCGCCGAGCACCATCACGGAGTCCTTTCCGAGCGCCTCGAGCGCGAGGTGCGTCGCGAGCAGCGAGCCGAGCGCGTCACCGTCCGGGTTCTCGTGGGACGTGACGACGAAGCGGTCGCCTGCGCGCAGAGCCTCGACGACGGCGCTCGGGTCAGTCGGCTGCATCGTCGTCTCCGTCGGGCGGCGCGAGCTCGTCGATGAGGTGCGTCATGCGAACGCCCTGCTCGACCGCGCGATCGTAGACGAACTCGAGGTGCGGGGTCCGGCGCAGCTTGAGCTCGCGGTTGATCCTCGCCTGCAGCACGCCGGCCGCGCTCTCGAGCGCCTCGAGCGTGCGGTCGCGCTGCTTCTCCGACCCGAAGACGCTCAGCCAGACCTTCGCGTGGTCGAGGTCCCGCGAGGTCTCGACCGACGTGACGGTGACGAACCCGATCCGCGGGTCCTTGAGCGTCGGGATCGCCTCGGAGATGACCTTCTTCATCGCCTCGTCGACCCGCCGCATGCGCTCGGGGCGGCTCATGGCCTCACGGTACAGCGCGGCGCGACCGTGCTACGCCTCCGGGGCGATCAGCTCGCGATGCCGCGCGCAGAGCTCGAACGCCTGGCCGTGGAGCCAGCGCTCGGCCTCGTCGAGGAGCCGCTCGGCGTCGCTCGCGTGCCGGGTGACGCAGGCGAGCGTCAGCGCCGCTCGTTGCCAGGTGTCGTGGTGGTCGACCTCGGCGATCGAGCAGCCGGTCCGATTCGCGAGCTGCTGCTTGACCGAGCGAAGGTGCATCCGCTTCTCCTTGAGCGAGTGGCTCTCGGGAAAGTGGAGCTCGAAGGAGAGGATGCCGACGTAGCCGGTGGACATGTTCGGATCTCGTTGGCTGACCGGGGAAGGAGCGGCGCCCTGGCTACCGTAGACGATCGCGTGGCCCGCTCAGCCCGACTCGCCGTGGTGCTCGGCGCGCTCGCCTGCGCGCTCGTCGCCGCCTCCCCCGGGCCTGCAGCCGGGAACCGCAACGTCCTGAGCTACGGAGACTCGCTCTCGGTTGGCACCGACCTCTTCCTCGGCCGTTACCTCCGCGGCTGGAGCGTCCGGTCGAGCGCGTCGATCTCGAGACATGCCGACGAGGTGCCGGACGCCCTCCGCGCCTACGGCCGCTCCCTCCCCCACGTGGTCGTCGTCAGCGCAGGCACGAACGACGACCCGGGTCGCATCTCCGGCTTCGCGCGGATCGTCCGCCGCACGCTCGCGATCGCCGGACCGTCCCGCTGCGTCGTCTGGTCGACGATCGTCCGCCCTCCGTACCAGGGGATCTCGTACGCCGGGTACAACCGTGCGCTGGAGGCGATCGCCGCCGGCCACGAGAACCTCCGCGTCTTCGACTGGGCCGCGATGGCCCGGGCGCACCCGTCGTGGTTCGGCTCGGACGGCGTCCATCCGACGGCGACCGGCTACCGCGTCCGCGCGGCCGCGATCGCCCGCCTCGTCCGCGGCTGCGGCGCGTAGGCTCGCCGGCTACTCGCCGGCGGCGCTGGTGGCGAGGTCGGTGCGCTCGACCTCGCGTGTCTCGTAGACCTCGAGGACGTCGCCTTCCTTGACGTCGTTGAAGCCCTCGAGCAGGATGCCGCACTCGAAGCCCTCTGCGACCTCGCGTGCGTCCTCCTTGAACCGCTTGAGCTGGGCGATCGTCGTCTCGTGGATGACCGTGCCGTCGCGGACGATGCGGACGCTCGCCGAGCGACGGACGACGCCGTTCGTGACCATGCAGCCTGCGATCGTCCCGAGACGCGACACCTTGAAGAGCGCGCGCACCTCGGCCTCGCCGAGGACCTCCTCGGTCGTGACGGGCGAGAGCATGCCGACGAGCGCCTGCTCGATCTCCTGCGTGAGCTGGTAGATCACGCGGTAGGTGCGGATGTCGACGCCCTCGCGCTCGGCGAGCTGCCTCGCCTCCGCGCTCGGCCGGACGTTGAACCCGACGACGAGCGCGTTCGACGCCGACGCGAGGTAGATGTCGTTCTCGGTGATCCCGCCGACGCCGGTGTGGATCACGTTGACCCGCACCTCGGGGTGCTGGATCTTCCCGAGCTCGCTCATCAGCGCCTCGACCGAGCCCTGGACGTCGCCCTTCAGGACGACGTTGAGATCCTGGACGGCGCCCTCCTGCATCCGCTCGAACAGCGTCTCCAGCGAGACCCCCGCCGTCTGCGAGCGCTGCGCGAGCTGCTCGCGACGGAGCCGCTCGGCGCGCTTCTCCGCGATGTCCTTGGCCTGCCGCTCGTGCTCGACGACGCGCGCGAGCTCGCCGGCGGGTGGCGGACGGTCGAAGCCGAGGATCTCGACGGGCTCGCCCGGATGGGCCTCGCGGACCTTCTCGCCGCGATAGTCGTAGAGGGCGCGCACCTTGCCGGCCGCGTCACCGGCGACGATCGCGTCGCCGACGTGCAGCGTGCCGCGCTGGACGAGCATGGTCGCCACCGCGCCGCGGCCCACGTCGAGACGCGACTCGATGATGGGCCCGGAGGCATCGGCCTTCGCGTTCGCGCGCAGGTCGAGCTCGGCGTCGGCGACGAGGAGGATGCTCTCGAGGAGGTCCTCGAGCCCGGTCTGCTGCTTCGCGGACACCTGGGCGAACTGGGTCGTGCCGCCCCAGTCCTCGGGCTGCAGCCCCTCGGACGCGAGCTCGGTCTTGACCCGGTCGATGTTCGCGTCGGTCACGTCGATCTTGTTGATCGCGACGACGATCGGCACCTCGGCTGCGCGCGCGTGGCTGATCGACTCCTTCGTCTGGGGCATCACGCCGTCGTCTGCCGCGACGACCAGCACCGCGATGTCGGTGATCTTCGCGCCGCGGGCGCGCATCGCCGTGAACGCCTCGTGGCCCGGCGTGTCGAGGAAGGTGAGCTTCCGTCCGTCGACCTCGGTCTGGTAGGCGCCGATGTGCTGCGTGATGCCGCCGGCCTCTGTCTCCACGACCGCCGTCGAGCGGATCGCGTCGAGCAGCGTCGTCTTGCCGTGGTCGACGTGGCCCATGATCGTCACGACCGGCGGGCGCGCCGAGAGGTCTGCCTCGACGTCCTCGACGATCTGCTCCTCCTCGTCGTCGGCGGCGTGCTTGATCGTCACCTCGCGCTCGACCTCGGCGGCGATCAGCTCGACCTCCTCGTCCGAGAGCGACTGCGTGGCCGTCCGCATCTGGCCGAGGCCCATCAGGATCTTGATGATCTGCGCCATCTGCACGCCGAGCGCGGCGGACAGGTCCTTGACGGTGACGCCGGACTCGACCGTGACGGGCCCGGTCGGCTGCGCGGGCGCCTGCGGGCGCGCGGGCGCCTGCTGGGAGCGGTCGCGCGCAGCGCGCGCGTCGCGGCCGCGTGCCGCGCCGCCCTCGATCACGACGCGCCGGCGCCGGCCTCCCTGGCCGCCGCCGCGCGGGCGGATCGGACGGTTCGGTCTGTTCGGGCCGTCAGCCATCAGACCGTCCAGTGTAGATGCGAGCGAGCCGAGGGCCGACGGTCACGTCGGCACGCACGCGCCCGCCTGAACGCGCGGCGCGCGACAGCCTGCTCGAAGCACTCGGAGCCGGTCGCACGTGTACGCCCCGCGCCCCGGCAGATTCCGTCCCTCCGTCAGCACGCCGTCCACCGCCGCGAAGCGCCGAAGCTCGGACTGCGGCGCGCGACGGCCGCAGCCGACGCACGTCCTGACGGGAACGCGACGCTCACGCCGCGTCGCTCGTCTCCTCTGCCGGCGCCACAGCCGGCCGCCTCGACGTCCGCCGCGATCGCGACCTGGGCCGTGTCCCCGACTGCGCCTTCGGCAGCCTCCGCCTCCTCGGCCGTCAACTCGCCTGCAGCGAGTGCCTCCTCGACCTCGGCGACGGCCTCCTCGGCGACGGCGACGTCGTCCGCCACCGCCGCGGCGACGGCGACCGATGCACCGGCGGTCGGATCGCTGGCGATCGCCTGGTGGGCCGGGACGCCGCAGTACTTCGACCCGGGCAGGGCTGCGTTCGGGCAGCGCTTGCCGTTCGAGAGAAGCGCGGCGCAGCGGCCGGAGAAGTCCCCGTCGCCGTCGTCCTCGCCGGCGAAGGCCGCATCGGCCTCCTCCTGCGCGAACTCGGTGTCGGACTTGATGTCGACCTTCCAGCCCGTGAGGCGCGCGGCGAGACGGGCGTTGAGCCCCTCCTTGCCGATCGCGAGCGCGAGCTGGTCGTCCGGCACGACGACGGTCGCGTCGCGGCTCTCGTCGTCGATGTAGACCTCGCGCACCCGCGCCGGCGAGAGCGCCTTCGCGACGAACCGCGCCGGCTCGGTGTTCCACGGGATGATGTCGATCTTCTCGCCGCGGAGCTCGGACACGACCATGCGGACGCGCGAGCCGCGCGGCCCGACGCACGCGCCGACCGGGTCGACGCCCTGGACGTGCGACTCGACCGCGATCTTCGAGCGGTAGCCCGGCTCGCGTGCGACGCCACGGATCTCGACGAGCCCGTCGGCGATCTCGGGCACCTCGAGCTCGAACAGCGCCTCGATCAGCTGCGGCGCGCGACGGGAGAGGATCACCTGCGGGCCCTTCGTGCCCGAGCGCACCTCGATGATCACGGCCTTGATGCGCGAGCCCTGCTCGTACCGCTCACCGTCGACCTGCTCGGAGCGGGGCAGGAGCGCCTCGACCTTGCCGAGGTCGACGAGCACGTTGTTGCGGTCGCCGGCCTGCTGGACGATGCCCGTGACGACCTCGCCCTGGCGGTCGACGTACTCCTCGTACATGATCGCGCGCTCGGCCTCGCGGATGCGCTGCTGGATGACCTGCTTCGCGGTCATTGCGGCGATGCGACCGAAGTCGTCCGGCGTCGCGTCGGTGCGGTCGATCAGGTCGTCCGGCACCTGCTCCCAGTCGAGGTCGAGCTCGTCGTCGACGATCAGCGTGTGCTGCTTCTCGCCCGTCTCCTCCTCGATCCGCTCGAGCTCGTCGATCGCGCGCTCACGGGCCTCGTCGAGCAGGCGCGCCTCGAGATCGCCCGGGATGTCGAGCGCGAAGACGCGGAACTCGCCCTCGTCGTCGAGCTCGACCGTCGCGTGGCGCGCGGCGCCCGGCGTCTTCTTGTAGGCGGCGAGCAGGGCGTCCTCGAGCGCGGCCACGAGCGTGCCCGTCTCGATGCCCTTCTCCTTCTCGATCGTCCGGATCCCCTCGATGATCTCCTGGCTCATTCCGCACCGTCCTCGTCGATCAGGTTGCCCCGGACGATCTCGTCGACCGGAATCTGGTGTGCAGTGCCGTGGACCGAGACGGTCACGGCGTGGTCGTCGGCGGCGACGAGCGTTCCCCGAAGGCGCTTCGCGTCGACCGTCTTCAGCTTCACGGTGCCGCCGATCGCCCGGCGAAAGTGCTCGGGGCGGCGCACCGGCCGCTCGGGCCCCGGCGACGAGACGTCGATCGTCCAGTGGGCGCGGTAGTCGTCCAGCAGGCGCGTGACGCGCTCGCAGAGCGCGAAGTCGACCCCTTCCGGGTGGTCGACGTACACGCAGAACCGGGCCGGGGAAAGCAGCTCGACCGCGAGCACCTCGACCCCGGGCAGCGTCGACTCGACGGCCGGCGTGATCGCCTCCGTCAGCTCGCGCTCCCTGTCGTACGTGCCCGTCGCCATCCGCCTTCTCGATCCCTTTCAAAACGAATGGGCGCTCCCGCGCCCATTTCGCCAAGCAGGTGAAATGTGGTGATCGAAGGATAGCACCGTCGTGGGCGTTCTTCCCCCTCCGACAGCCCAGACGTGGAACGTGCCGTCAGAGCTCGAGTGCGATCGTCACCGGGCCGTCGTTGACGAGCTCGACCTTCATGTAGGCGCCGAATTGGCCAGTCTCGACACGGATGCCGGAACCACGAAGCGCGTCCGCGAACGCCTCGACGAGCGGCTCCGCCTGCTCGGGCCGGGCCGCATCCGTGAAGCTCGGGCGGTTGCCCTTCCGCGTGTCGGCGAGCAGCGTGAACTGGCTCACGACGAGGGCATCACCACCGACGTCGAGGAGCGAGCGATCGAAGCGACCCGCCTCGTCGGGGAAGATCCGAAGGCGGGCGACCTTCGCGGCGAGCCGAGTGGCGTTTTTGGACGTGTCATCGCGCCTGGCGCCGAGGAGCACCAGGAGACCCCGGCCGATCGCTCCGACCACGTCGCCCTCGACCTGCACGGAGGCGCTCGAGACCCGCTGGACCACGGCTCGCACGCACGGAATTCTTAGCCGGTACGCGTTAGCGTGGCGCCCATGGCGACCCGGATCGAGGACGACGGTCCGACGCGCGCGGCCGTCCTCCGGCTCGTCGTCGAGCGCATCAGGCTGCTCGACCGGGCCTGTTCGCCGCGGGCTGGGGGTGCTATCGAGATCCGTGCCCCCGAGACGCTCTCGGGGAACGCGCCCGACGCGGGCGCGTGCCGAGATGTGGTCGTCCAGGCCGCTGCGCTAGCGTGCCAGCGATGGCGTTGATCGAGGACTACGGCCTCATCGGCGACCTGCAGACCGCTGCGCTCGTCTCGCGGCACGGCTGCATCGACTGGCTCTGCTTTCCCCGCTTCGACTCCGGGGCGTGCTTCGCGGCGCTCCTCGGCGACGAGGAGAACGGCCGCTGGTCGCTCCAGCCTGCCTCCGGGATCACGTCGACCGAGCGACGGTACCGCGGCGACACGCTTGTCCTCGAGACGGAGCTCGCCTGCGACGAGGGCGTCGTGCGCCTGATCGATTTCATGCCGCCGCGCGGGGAGGCGCCGGACGTCGTGCGCATCGTCGAGGGCGTCGAAGGGACCGTCCCCATGAAGATGCGCCTGAGCATCAGGTTCGACTACGGCTCGATCGTCCCCTGGGTGCGACGGCGAGACGAGGGCGTCCATGCGGTGGCGGGCCCGGACGCGCTGTTCCTCGCAACGCCGGTCGATCTCGTCGGCCGGAACCTCCACACCGAGGCGGATTTCGACGTTGCTCCCGGCGACCGCGTGCCGTTCGTCTTGACCTGGTACCCGTCGAACCGGCCGTCTCCCGAGCGCGTCGACGCCGAGCAGGCCCTCGTCGACACCGAGAGCTTCTGGGGCGAGTGGGTCACGGGCTGCGCCCACGTCGGACGCTTCCGAGAGCCGCTCGTGCGGTCGCTCGTGACCCTCAAGGCGCTCACGTACGCGCCGACCGGCGGCATCGTCGCCGCAGCGACCACGTCGCTGCCCGAGGCGCTCGGCGGCGTGCGGAACTGGGACTACCGGTACTGCTGGCTGCGCGACGCAACGCTCACGCTGCTCGCACTCGTCCGCGCGGGCTACGAGGACGAGGCCCGCGCGTGGCGCGACTGGCTCCTGCGAGCGATCGCGGGGCGACCGGGCGAAGTCCAGATCATGTACGGGATCGCCGGAGAGCGGCGGCTGACGGAGCTCGAGCTCGAGTGGCTCGACGGCTACGAAGGCTCGCGGCCCGTGCGGATCGGCAACGCAGCCTCCGGCCAGCTCCAGCTCGACGTCTACGGGGAGGTCGCGGACGCCCTCTACCACGCACGGCAGGCGGGGATCGGCGCATCGCCCGACGCATGGGCGCTCAACAAGAAGCTGCTCGAGTGGCTCGAGGACGGATGGCGGCAGCCCGACCAGGGGATCTGGGAGGTGCGCGGCCCACGTCGTCACTTCGTTCACTCGAAGGTGATGGCCTGGGTCGCGTTCGACCGGGCCGTGCGGAGCGTCGAAGAGTACGAGCGTGAGGGACCGGTCGACCGCTGGCGGCGGCTTCGCGACGAGATCCACGACGACGTCTGCCGCGAGGGCTTCTCGGAGAGGCTCGGGGCGTTCACGCAGTCGTACGGCATGGACCGGCTCGACGCCAGCCTGCTGATGATCCCGCTGGTCGGCTTTCTCCCTGCCGACGACGAGCGGGTGGTCGGGACGGTTGCCGCCATCGAGCGCGAGCTCGTCGAGGACGGCCTCGTCGCTCGCTACCGCGCCGACGAGGAGAACACCGGCGTGGACGGCCTGCCGCCCGGCGAGGCCACGTTCCTCCCGTGCTCGTTCTGGCTCGCGCAGGTGTACGCAATGCAGGGGCGCCTGGACGAGGCCGAGACGCTCTTCGAGCGCCTGCTCGGGCTCCGCAACGACCTCGGCCTCCTCTCCGAGGAGTACGACGTGGAGGCCGGACGGCTCGTCGGCAACTTCCCGCAGGCGTTCACCCACTTGACCCTCGTCGACGCGGCCCTCACCCTCGACGAGGGCTGGTGCCGGGGTGCCGGCACGGGCACCGTCGACGAGACGCGGCCCGGCGGCGCGCGGGTCGACTAGCAGTGGCCGTCGTCGAGCTCCGCGACCGGGACGCGCTCGCGCGCTTCTTCCGCGAGCGGCCGGCCGTTCATGCCTACGAGCTCGGCGACCTCGACGACTTCTTCTGGCCTCACACCCGTTGGCTCGGATGGATGCCGGATGGTCGCGTCGAGCAGGTCGCGCTCCTCTACGACGAGCCCGAGCCGCCGGTGCTGCTCGCGTTCGCCGAGGAGCCCGCCGGAGGGATGGCGGCGCTGCTCCGGTCGCTCGCGGGCGACCTTCCGCACGAGGTCTACGCCCACCTCTCCCCCGGCCTGCTCGACGCTCTCGCTTCCGAGCTCGTTCCCGCGCGGGATCCTGCTCCTCATCTGAAGCTCGGGCTCGTCGACCCCGGCGCGCTCACCCGGCACGACACGGCGGAGTGTGAGCTGCTCTCGTCTGCCGACCTCGAGGAGGTCGAGCGCTTCTACGACCGCGCGTACCCGGGGACGTGGTTCCAGCCGCGGATGCTCGAGACCGGACGGTACGTGGGCATCCGGCACGGGAACGAGCTTGCGTGCGTCGCCGGCGTGCACGTCTGGTCGCCGGAGTGGCGCGTTGCGTGTCTCGGCAACGTCGCGACCGCGCCGGCGGCTCGCGGCGAGGGGCTCGCGACCGCCGCATGCGCGAGGCTCTGCCGTGTCCTTCTCGGGGACGGGATCGACGTGATCTCGCTCAACGTCCGCGCCGACAACGCCGCAGCGATCCGGACCTACGAGAAGCTCGGATTCGCGTATGCGACCGACTACGTCGAAGTGATGCTCACGACTCCAGCCACGAACGAGAGGCCGTCGTGATCTGCGTCGTCGGTGGCGGCGCCGCAGGGCTCGCATGCGCCGCGATGCTCCGACGCGCCGGGGCCGAGGTCGTCGTCCTGGAGCGCGACGACGTCGGGGCCGCCTGGCAGGCGCGGTACGACTGCCTCCATCTCCACACCGTCCGTTGGCTCTCGGGGTTGCCGGGATACGGCATCCCGCGCTCGTTCGGCAAGTGGCCGTCCCGCGACAACGTCGTCGAGTACCTGCGCGCATACGCGGCAACGCATGCGATCGCCGTTCGAACCGGCGTGACGGTCGAGCGCGTCGACCGCACGAACGAGGGCTGGCTCGTGGCCACCGGAGGCGAGCCGGTGTCCGCCGATCGCGTCGTGATCGCGACCGGCTACAGCAATGTCCCCCACCTACCTGCGTGGCCGGGATCGTTCGCCGGCGACCTCGTGCACTCCGCGGACTACCGCCGCGGCGACTCGTACCGCGGGCAGCGGGTGCTCGTCGTCGGCGCCGGCAACTCGGGCGCGGAGATCGCGATCGACATCGCGCGCTCCGGCGCGAGCGCGGTGCTCCTGTCGGTGCGGACGCCGCCGGCCGTCGTCCGCCGGGACACGCTGGGCGTCCCGAGCCAGCTGCTCGGCATCGCAAGCAGCCGCCTCCCGGTCGGCGTCGTCGACCGCATCGCGGCCACGCTTCGACGCGTCGCGTTCGGCGACCTCGCGTCGGTTGGGCTTCCCGCGCCGGAGAAGCCGTACTCCGAGTTCCTGCGCCGACGGGTCATTCCCATCGTCGACGTCGGCCTCGTCGCGGCGGTGAAGAGCGGAACGGTGCAGGTCGTCGCCGGGCTCGAGCGCTTCGAGAGCGGGATGCCGGTGCTCGCCGACGGCCGCGCCGTCGAGGTGGACGCGATCGTCGCTGCGACCGGCTTCCGTACCGGCCTCGAGCCGCTCGTCGGCCATCTCGGGGTGCTCGACGACGGCGGCGTACCGCTCGTCCATGGGGCAGATGAGCATCCGGACGCGCCGGGCCTTCATTTTGTCGGCTACGTCGTGAGCCTCGGCGGCACGCTCCGACTCGTCGGCGAGCAGGCCGAGCGCCTCGCACGGGTCGCGGCCTGAAGACCCGTGGAGCCATATGGCTACGACACGCGCACCGGCGCCTACGCCGTGCTCATCGACGACGAGGCACGGATCCTGCTGGCGCTCTGGAACCAGGCCGACCCGCCGGTGTGGACGCTCCCCGGAGGTGGGGCCGAGCCGGGCGAGACGCCGGAGGAGGCGGCAGTGCGCGAGGTGCGCGAGGAGACCGGCTACGACGTACGGCTAGTCCGATTGCTCGGCGAGGACACCTTCAGGGTGCCGGCAGGCGAGCGCCTGGACCGCGGCGCGCGGCCGCTCCTGTCGGTCCGTGTCGTCTTCGAGGCGCGGATCGTCGGCGGCGAGCTGACGCACGAGGTCGGCGGCACGACGGACGAGGCGGCGTGGATCCCGATCGTGGACGTGCCCAGTCTCGGGCGCGTCGACCTCGTCGACACCGCGCTTCGACTCGCTCAGCGGTGACCGAAGTGGTGCGCGCGCGGGAGCGCAGCGACCACGTCCGGGGTCTCCGCGACGCGACGGGCGAGCGCCGAGAGGCTCTCGAGCTCGCGGACGACGACGTTGCGGTTCCGCTCGACGCGCTCGTAGCGGCCGCGGACGAGGACGATCGGCTCGCCTCGGACAATGCCCCGGTGCCGTTCGTACACGTCTTTCGGGACGATGAGGTTCACCTGGCCGTGCTCGTCCTCGAGCAGCATGAACACGATTCCCTTCGCGGTCGCGGGCCGCTGGCGGGCGATGGCCATGCCGGCGAATGCGACCGTCGAGCCATGCCGCGCCTCGAGGAGCTCGGGGCTCGAGAGCGTCCCGGAAGGCAGGTGCGGGCGGAGGAGCGCGAGCGGGTGCGTTCCCACCGAGAGCCCGGTCTCGCGGTAGTCGGCGAGCATCCGTTCCCAGCGGGTGAGGTCGGGCAGGGCCGGCGTCTCCGCGGTCGGGTCGAGCGGGAGCGGGAGCTGCTTCGCCTCTCCGCGCGTGCCTTCGACCGAACGCGGCCGGGTTGCGAGGCCGAGCTCCCAGAGGAGGTCACGCCGCCTAGCGCCGAAGCAGTCGCACGCGCCGCCGCGGACGAGCGCCTCGAGCGCCTCGCGGGAGACCTGCGCCCGCCGCGCGAGATCGCCGACGTCGCCGAACGGCCCGTTCGCGCCCCGTTCCGCCTCGAGCGCCTCGGCGTCGTCCTTCCCGACCGAGGAGACGTACGCGAGGCCCACGCGGACAGCGTGGGACGAGGGAGAGGCTGGACCCATGCCCTGGGAAGCCACGCCCCCGCCGCAAGGCTCCAGCGAGCAGCGGCAGCCGCTCAGGTTGACGTCGGGCGGGCGCACCTCCACGCCGCGGCGCTGCGCGTCCCGGACGAGGCTCGCGGGCGGGTAGAAGCCCATCGGCTGCTCGTTCAGGAGGCCGCAGAGGAACTCCGCCGGGTAGTGGTGGCGAAGCCACGCCGACTGGTAGGCGAGCAGGCCGAACGCGGCCGCGTGCGCCTTCGGGAACCCGAAGCCGGAGAAGCCGACGAGCGTGTCGAAGACGCCGTCGGCGACCTGCTCGTCGACACCACGGCCGACCGCTCCCTCGACGAAGCGCGTGCGGTGGGCCTCGAGCGCCTCGTGGCTCCGCTTGCGGCTCATCGCGCGACGGAGCCCTTCCGCCTCGCCGATCGTGTACCCGGCGAGCGCGATCGCGACGTCGAGCACCTGGTCCTGGAAGACGACGACGCCGAGCGTCGAGGCAAGCGGCTCGCGGAGCGACTCGTGCGGGACACCGAAGACGAACGACGGGTCCTCGCGGAGCAGGCGACGGTGCTCGATGTACGGGTGCACGGCCTTCCCCTGGATCGGCCCGGGCCGGACGAGCGCGACCTGGATCGTGAGGTCGTCGATCGTCTCCGGCTTCGTGCGGAGCAGGCTCTGCATCTGCGCGCGGCTCTCGATCTGGAACACGCCGACGGTGTCGGCCGCCTGGATCTCGGCGAACACGGCGGGGTCGTCGAGGGGGATCCGCGAGAGGTCGATCGGCGCCCCGTGGAGCCGGGCGATCCGGTCGACGCACTCCTCGATGCACGACAGCATCCCGAGCCCGAGCAGGTCGATCTTGAGGAAGCCGGCATCCGAGCACGAGTCCTTGTCCCACTGGCAGAGCTGGCGGCCGGCCATCGCGGCCGGCTGGACGGGGACGAGCTCGACGAGCGGCCGTGACGAGATCACCATCCCGCCCGGGTGCTGGGAGACGTGGCGCGGCAGCCCGGCGATCTCTCGCGTGAGGAACTGGAACGCCCGCCAGCGCTTCGAGAGGAGCTTCCGGTCGGCGTCGGGGAGCGCCGCGACCTCGTCCGCGACACGCTCGGCGTGCCAGCCGTCGGTGACGCGGGCGAGCCGCTCGAGCTCGGACTGCGGCAGCCCGAGCGCCTTGCCGACATCGCGGATCGCGCCCCGCGAGCGGTACGTCGCGAAGCTCGCGACGAGTGCCGCGTGCTCGTGGCCGTACCGCTCGGTGACGCGGACGATCAGCTTCTCGCGGATGTCGCGCGGGAAGTCGAGATCGATGTCCGGCACCGACGTGAGCTCGTGGTTGATGAACCGCCCGAGCGACAGGCCGTTCTCGACCGGGTCGACGTGCGAGAGCCCGGTCAGGTAGCAGACGATCGAGCCGACCGAGCTGCCCCTCCCCCGGCCCGGCGGCAGGAACATGCGCGGCGAGTCGCGGCCCCGCACCTCGAGCGCGCACTCCCGCGCGAGCTCGAGCACCTCGTGGTGGAGGAGGAAGAACCCCGCGAGCCCGAGCTTCTCGATGAGCCGGAGCTCGCTGTGCAGGCGTTCGTGCGCACGCGCGCGAACGCCTGCGCCGACACTTCCGTACCGCTCGGTCAGCGCGTGATCGCAGATCGCGCGCAGCTGGCCGATCGCCGGGTCTGCGCGGTCGGAGAAGTCGGGGTAGCGGTAGCCGAGCTCCTCGGTGAGGTCGAAGGTCAGGCGCTCGGCGAGAAGGGCGGTGCGCTCGGCCGCCGCGCGGTCGATGCCGGCGAAGCGCTCGACCATCTCTTCCGGCGACCGCAGCACCGCCTCTCGGTTCCCTCGCCGCTCCCGCTCGCAGCCGTCGAGCGAGGTGCGGCAGCGGATCGCGACGAGCGCGTCCTGGAGCAGCGTGCGCCGCGGCGCATGGGCGTGGACGTTGCCGGTGGCGATCGTCTCGACGCCGAGACGCTCGGCGAGATCGCGGAGCATCACGTGGCGCCTCGCGTCGCCCCGCTCGTACGGCCGCTGCAGCTCGACGAAGAACCGCTCGCGGCCGAACGCCGCGGCGAGCCTCGCGGCAGCCGGCGGATCGCGGAGCGCGAGCCCGTCGCGCGCACAGCCGGACAGGCAGACGAGCCCCTCGTTCAGCTCCACCACCGTCTCGAGCGCGACGGTGGGCGGCAGGGGCTCCCTGTCCTCCCGCCCGGGACGGCGGGTCCCGGCATGGGCGGCGGTGAGGATCCGGCAGAGGTTCGCGTACCCCCGCCCGCTCTCGCAGAGGAGCGTCACGTGGCTCGCGCCCTCGATCGTCACCTCGGCGCCGGTGATCGGCCGAATCCCGGCGTGCTTGGCGGCATGCGCGAACTCGAGCGAGCCGTAGACGCCGTCGTGGTCGGTGAGAGCGAGCGACGAGTAGCCGAGCTCCGCCGCTCGCGCGGCGAGCTCCTCGGGATGCGAGGCGCCGTCGAGGAACGAGTACGCCGAATGGCAGTGGAGCTCGACGTAGCCGCCCACTAGGCTCTTCCTCGATGGCACCGAGCATCCCGCCGACCGGGAAGCCCGTCGCGGGGCCAGATACGACCGGTGAGGCGATCACCGACCGTCCCGGCCGCCGAGTGACGCTGCTCGCGGACACCGAAGAGCTGACGCTGAGCGACTTCGAGTACGGGCCGGGCGAGCTCGGTGCGAGCCCGCACGTCCACCACGACCACTCCGACGCGTTCCTCGTTCTCGAGGGCGAGCTCGAGATCACGTTCGAGAGCGGGCCGCTCCGGGTGTCGGCGGGGACGCTCGTGCTCATCCCGCGCGGCATCGTCCATTCGTTCGGCAACACGAGTGACGCGGCCGCACGCTTCCTCAACATCCACGCACCGTCGTGCGGCTTCGGGGACTACCTGCGCGGGCAGAACCCGGGATTCGACCAGCACGAGCCTCCGCCGGACGGCGGTGCTCGATCCGGCGAGTGTCGTGGTGCGCACGTTCGACACGAACGCCTGAGCGATGGCCGGCCTCGACACCAGCGTCTCCCGGCTCCTCGGGACGCGCTACCCGATCGTGCAGGCGCCGATGGCGGGCGGCTTCACGACGCCCGAGCTCGTCGCGGCAGTCTCGAACGCGGGCGCTCTCGGCTCGCTCGGAGGAGCGACGCTCGGGCCCGACGAGCTGCGGGACGCGATCGGCGCAATCCGCCGGCTGACCGACCGGCCGTTCGCCGTCAACCTCTTCGCGCAACTGCCGCCGCCCGAGGCCGATCCGGAGCGGGTCGAGGCGATGCAGGCCGTCCTCGCGCCGCTCCGCGCCGAGCTGGGCCTGCCGGAGCTGCAGGATGTTCCCTCGACTCCTCCTCCCGGCCTGGTCGAAGCGCAGCTCGCAGTGGTCGCTGACGAGCGCGTGCCGGTGTTCAGCTTCACGTTCGGAACCCTGTCGCTCGAGGCGGTAAGGGAGGCGGGCAGCGTGATCCTCGGCACGGCGACGACGGTTGCCGAGGTCGTCGAGCTGGAGCGACTCGGAGTGGACGCGGTCGTCGCTCAGTCCGGTGAGGCGGGCGGGCATCGCGGCACCTTCCTCGGGCCGTTCGAGGACGCGGTCGTCGGCGGCGTCGCGCTCGTGCCCCGGATCGTCGATCGCGTCTCCGTTCCGGTACTTCTCGCCGGCGGGATCATGGACGGGCGCGGCATCGCCGCGGCACTCGCGCTCGGCGCCGAAGGCATCCAGCTCGGGACGGCATTCCTCGGATGCCCCGAGGCCGGGTCGACCGCTCTCCAGCGCGGCATGCTTGCAGACGCTGCCGACAGGACCCTTGTCACCCGCGCCTACTCGGGCAGACAGGCACGGCTCGTACGGACGCGGCTCGTAGACGCGATCGAGGACGCCGGCGTCGATCCGCTCCCTTTCCCACTCCAGGCGATGCTCGTCGCCGAGCTGCGAGCTGCCGCGCTCGAAGCGGGCCGCCGGGACCTGCTCTTCGTGCTCGCCGGACAGGGTGCGGCCGCGATCCGCGAGCTGCCGGCGGCGGAGCTCGTCGAGACGCTCGTCAGCGAGACGGAGGATGCCATCCGTCGTCTCGCAGACCGATAGGTCTCCGCCCAGATGGCCCGCCCGCAGGAGAGTCGTTACGACGACATCGTCGACGCCATCACCGCGTGGCACCCCGAATGTCGCGCGGGAAAGGTGTTCAGCATGCCGTGCGTCAAGCGCGCGGGCCGTGTCGTGTTCGGCCTCAGCCGTACGGGGATGGTCTTCAAGCTCACCGATCCCGTAACGCACGCCCGGGCGCTCGCGGTCCCCGGGGCGCACCTCTTCGACCCGTCCGGCCGCGGCCAGCCCTTCCGCCAGTGGGTCGTCGTCCCACCCGAGCAGGCAGCCGAGTGGGAGCCGCTTGCGGCCGAGGCGGTCGCCCAGGACCACTCCGTCCCGCCGCAGGCGCGTGAGAGCCGGGCGTCGAGCTGAAGCCGCTACGCGCGCTGCGTGAACCAGCACCGCCGTTCCCCGTCGCGGTAGACGCATGCGTTGCGGCCCGACTCGAGCACGACCTCGAAGTAGCGGCGGTCGACCGGGTCATCCGTCCACCAGCGGTCGACGACACGCCACTCCTCCCGCACGACGACGACGAGCTCGCGGTCGACGAGCCGCGGCTCGCCACTCACGTTCGTCTCGACGAGCGCTGGGCGGGGCGCATTCAGCCGGCCGGCAACGCCCCGTCTGACAGCGTCGATCCTGACTGCACCAGCTCCATCGGGACCGTTCATCTCCGAGCTGAGGCGGGTCGCGTGCACCGTGCCATCCTCCCCTGCCCTTCCACCTACACATCGCGCGGCACGACGAGGGCTCTCGCCTCGGGGATCCGCGACCAGGGAGCGACCTCGACCAGACGTGGGGGAACCCATGGTTCCCCCACGAGCCCCCTCCTTCCCCGACGCGCCTCCACAACCCACGTCTGGCCTCCCGGCCGGCAAAGCCGGCCTCCGGCCGCAAGCCGTCGCGCCAAAGCACCGCCAGAAAGATCGAAGGGCTCACACATCGCGCGGGACCACCAGCGCCCTCGCCTCGGGGATCCGCGACCAGGGAGCGACCTCGACGACGCTGCCGACGGCTCCTCCGCCCGCGCTCGCGCGCACCTGACGGAGTCCTTCCCGCAGGCGCGCGCCCGCCTCTTCCCCTTCCGGCGCGACGAGCGCGAGCTGCTGCCCGGTGTGCTCGGCGAGCTCCACCGCCTCGAGCCGCAGCTCGACCACGGGGGCCGGGATCTCGGTGAGCTTCGGGCCGAGCGCCGATCGGATCCGGCCCCGTTCTCCGGACGACTCTCGCAACGTCACCGTTCGCCGCCACGAGCCGCCGCCGACGAGCCGGGCGGAGAGCGCGAGCTTCCGGAACGGCCGGCCCGCGCGCTCCGGGCGGGCGAGCATCCGGTCGAGCAGCGCGCCGAACGCGCGGCGCAGGGTGAGCTCGTTCGCGACCGCCTCGGGGAAGGAGAGCGCCTCGACCAGCTCTGCCGCGGGCGATCGCCCGCGCACGCGGCGGCGCTCCCCGCCGCGCGCGAGGCTCCACGCCCGCTTCCCCTCCTGACCCAGCCGCTCGGCCACGGCGCCCCCAGGGAGGGCGGCGAGCGAGCCGAGGGTGCGGACGCCGAGACCCTCCAGCTCGGCGTACCGCCCCTCGTCGAGCGGCAGGAGCGAGAGCGGGAGCGGCTCGAGAAACGCCTGCTCCTCCTCCCCCTCGACGATCACCGCCTGCCCCGGGCGCGCGACGCTTGCCGCCGCAAGGGCGACGAAGCGACGCTGCCCCGCGCCAGCGCGCGGGTCCCAGGCAGGTCCCACGGAGGCGAGCGCCCGCGTGAGCGCCGCCTCCACCCCACCGTAGAGCCTCTCCACTCCACGGGTCTCGAACACGACCACCCCCGGCTCGACGGGCTCGACGGCGAACCCCGCGTCCTCGAGACGCCGCAGCACGCCTTCCCACTCCCGCTCCGCGCCCGCGGGGTCGGAATCGACGAGCACGAGCTCCGGGCACGTCGCGAGCGCCTCCCCCAGTCGCATCCCCGTCGTCACTCCCGCTGCCTCGGCCGCCGTCGTGACCGGCCCGACGAGCTGCTCCCGCCCGGGCTCGGGCGCGAGCGCCGCGGGGACGACCGCGAGCCTCGGCCGGGACCGGAGCGCCGCACGGAGCTCGAATCCCGGGATGAGGAGGCATGCGATCATTGGGGAACAGATGTTCTATCGAACATGTGTTCGTGTGTCAAGGCACATCTTCACGCGCAGGGCGCACGGACATGCGTGCTATCGGCTCAGCGCCTGACGGCGCGGAAGCACTCGGTCACGTACGGCATCGCGAGCACGCCGTCCCTGGAGTGCGCGTCGAACAGCGCCTCCACCCGCTCGAGCACGGGCGTGCGCTCATCTTCCGAGAGCACTGCGCACTGGCTCCGGGAGCGGACGAGCTCGACGAGATCCTCCCTCCCGAGCAGCTGCACGTGGGCGAACGACGCCCGCTCGACCGGCCCGAAGAGCCCGCTCTCGTCGACGCTCGCGGTCACCGCGACGACACCGTCGTCGCGGAACTCGCTGCGACCGATGACCGTGTCCGTGAGCTCCGCGACCCATCCCTGCGAGTCGTCGCGGGTGTTCCAGACGAGCGCGATGCGGCCCGCGGGCCGCAGCACCCGGGCCATCTCGGGCAGTGCAACCTCGTGATCGAACCAGTGAAACGCCTGCGCGCACGTGACGACGTCCGCGGAGCCGTCCGGCAGCGGGATCACCTCGGCGCTGCCGCGCAGCGCGGTCGCCGCCGGCACGGCGTGCCGCAGCCGCTCGAGCATCTCCTCGAGCGGCTCCACCGCCGTCACGCGATGCCCGAGCGCCACGAGCGAGCGCGTCAGCTTGCCGGTCCCGGCGCCGAGGTCGACGACGTCGCACGGCTCCTCGCCCGAGAGCCAGCGGACCGCGTCGTCAGGGTAGCCGGGCCGCGCCCGCTCGTAGGCATCCGCAACGCCGCCGAACGACGCGGCGCGCTCGAGCCGGTCCTCTCGCTCTGCCTCCATCCCTTCGAGCGTATCCTCGTCGGAGTGCGCCACGCTCTCCTCGCGATCGCCCTCGGCCTCCTCCTCGCGGGCTGCGGCGGCGGCGGCAGCAGCAGCAGCGGCGCGAGCAGCCAGACCGACGACCCGCTCTCCTACGACGACGGCGCGCCCCTCGACCTGCAGCACGGAACGCACTCGGAGCGCGACGGCGTGGTCGTGGAGGACGTCTCGTTCGCGAGCGGCGACGACCGGGTCGAGGGGTACCTCGTCGCGCCGTCCTCGACGAGCGAAAAGGTCCCGGCGGTCGTCTTTCTCCACGGCGCCGGAGGTGACCGCGAGGAGCAGCTCGACACGGCGGTGAAGCTCGCGAAGCGCGGCGCCGTCGCGCTCACGATCACCGCTCCTTCCGGCGCCAAGACGCCGCCGGCCGGCGCGACGGGCGAGGAGCTCGTCCGCTGGCAGGGCGGCACGATCGCGGACGACGTGATCGCCGCCCGGCGCGCGTTCGACCTGCTCGCGGACGACGACCGCGTCGATCCCGACCGGCTCGGACTCGTGGGCTGGAGCATGGGCGGCCGGCTCGCGGCGCTCGTCGCGGGTGTCGACGGCCGCGTGCGGGCGACCGTGCTCATGTCAGCGGGCGCGGCGCCGGTCGATGCCTACGTCGAGGGCGCGCCCGCGGAGCTCCAGGCCGTGGTCCGCGAGGTGCTCGAGCCGATCGACCCGCTCACGCGGATCGACGACGCGAAGGGCAAGGTCCTCGTCCAGGCGGGCCGGCAGGACTCGATCGTCCCCCGCGCTGCGCTCGAAGCCGTGATCGCGGCCGCCCCGAAGGGGACGAAGGTCGAGTGGTACGAGACCGACCACGCGCTGAACGACCAGGCGCAGACCGACCGGATCGACTGGCTCTCCGACCAGCTCGGGATCGGGTAGCCCGTCGTCGTCAGGAGAGCTCGCGCGCCCGGGCGAGCAGCGTCCGCTCCGCGGCAGCCTCGCGCTCGCGCGCGGCCACGCTCCAGCTCTCGCGGTCCGTCAGGGTCGCGCGAGTCCCGACCAGCATCTCCTCCATGGCGCGCTCCGACGACGACCCAGCCTGCCGGCGGGCGGCAGCGCACGCGGCGGGATCGAGCGCGTCCCGCAGCACCGCCTCGTCGATCTCGACCGGCCCGCCGATCGTGGCAACGGCCGCCGCGGCGAGGCGGGCCGGCGTCAGCTGCGTCGGCGGCTCGCCGGCGTCGACGAGCTCGCGGACCGCGCGTCCGACGATCGTGTGGGCGCTGCGGTAGTCGACGGCCCCGGTGAGCGCGAGGACGTCGGCGACGTCGGCGGCGGTGACGAAGCTCTCGCGTGCGATCCGGGCGAACCGCTCCGTGTCGAGCTCGATGCCGTCCAGTACCGAGGCCGTCAGCCGGGCGGTCGCGACAGCCTCGTCGAGTGCCCGCGGAACGGTGCCGTTCAGCAGGTGGAAGTGATCGGTGCGCGCCGACCCCGTGTGGAGGGTCGCGAGCGCGCTCGCAACGTCGCCTGCGGCCTGGCCCGCCTGCGTGCGGATCGCGGCGAGCGCGTAGGGGTTCTTCTTCTGCGGCATCAGCGCGCTCGCGCGGCTGTGGGCGTCCGCGAGCTCGACGAGGCCGAACTCCTGGCTGGCGTAGATCTCGAAGTCCTGGCCGAGCTGGGTCTGGTGCGTCGCGGCGATCGCGAGGGTCGCAAGGAGCTCGACGTACACGTCGGTCTGCCAGGCCGCGTCCTTGGCATGCTCGACGATGCCGTCGCAGCCCAGGAGCTCGGCGAGGCGCGTCCGGTCGATCGACCAGCGCGAGCCGGCGCTGCCGCCGGCCCCGGCGACGCTCGCCCCGAGGGCCGCGTGGGACGCGCGCACCCGCTCGGCGTCGCGAAGCGCCGGGTACGCGTAGGCGAGGAGAAGATGGCCGACGGTCGTCGGCTGCGCGGGCTGGAGATACGTGTAGTCGGTCGCGAGCGCGGCTCGCGTCGCACGTGCGTGCCGGACGAGCGCCGCCGCCTGCGCGACGAGCGCGTCGTGCAGCTCGAGGATGCCCGCTCGGGCGGTCAGCCGGAGCGCGACGCGAAACGCCTCGCGTCGCGGACGGCCCGCGCTCAGCCACCCGGCGGCCGCCCGTCCCACCCGCCGCTCGAGCTCGGCCTCGCGTGCGTTGAACGCGTCCCCGAGCGAGGGATCCCACGGAAACGCGTCGCCGGGAATCTCGTGGAGCTCGAGCAGACCCCGGAGGAGCGACGTTCCGCCCTCGCCGGCGAGGTCGCCGCCTTCGACGAGGGCGACGGCGTGCGCGAGGTCTGCGAGCGACAGCCCGCGGGAGAGACGTGGGCCGTGGGCGCTCTCGGCCGCGTAGGCCGCCGCCACGAGCTCGGACGCGGCGCTGCCGCGCAGCCGCCCTCCCCGCCCCAGCTCCTCGGCCCCCGTCACGCCCGGGACACTACGGCCTGAGCTCGGCGGCGACGCCGTGCATCGCGACGAAGCGCGGGACGACGTCGAGCACGCTCTCGCGGGCGCAGCGCGCGATGTCCGCCTCCAGCTCCGGCCCGTGCTCGATCAGGTCGCGGCCCGAGCGCGACGCCCGGAACACGTCCTCTGCGCCCGCGTACGACCGGGCGAGCCGAGCGGCCGCCTCGGCGGCGTCGCTCCGCTCGAAGCCGAGCCCTTCCGCAACTCGGCCGGCGACGTACGCGTCGTCGAGGGCGAATGCGCCCTTGACGCCGGCGCAGAAGACCGCGACGTCGTCCCCGTGGCTCCGCGCAACCTCGGTCACCGCGGCGAGATTGAGCAATGAGGCGATGTAGACCCGCTCGCAGCGCTCGGCCGCCGTCACGATCGCGCGGGTGCCGTTCGTCGTCGACATCGCGAGCGTCGACGAGCGCGGCTCGAGGTACTCGCTCGGCGAGTTACCCAGGTCGAAGCCCTCGATCCGGACGCCGCGGCGCTCCCCGCCGAGCGTGACCTCGCCGTTCACGCGGAGGGCTCTCGCGTCCTCCACCTCGGCCGCGCACCAGACGCGCTCGTAGCCGGCGTCGAGCGCCTGGCAGATCGTCGAGGTGGCGCGGATCACGTCGATCACGACCCCCGTCGGGGCCTTCGCGGCCTCGTCCGGAGTGAACGCGACGTGAACCAGCACGCGGGTACGCTAGCCGGGAGGTGAGCGACACGCCCCACTGCTACCGGCATCCGGGCCGCGAGACGCTCGTCTCGTGCTCGGAGTGCGGGCGACCGATCTGCGAGGAGTGCATGACGTTCGCGCCGGTGGGGATCAAGTGCCCCGACCACGCGGGCGTCGGCGGCGCGCGAAGGCCGGCGCAGCGCGCGATGCAGCCGACACGCCACGCCCGCTCGACGATCTCCGGGCTCGAGGCGCCTGCGACCGTGGGGCTGATCGCGCTCAACGTGCTCGTGTACCTCGTCACCGTCTACCAGGGCGGCGGCGGAGTCAGCCAGCCCGGCGGCGAGCTGTTCGGGAAGGGCGCGCTCATCGGGGCGCAGATCTACGCGCAGGACGAGTGGTACCGGCTCGTCACTGCGATGTTCCTGCACGCGAGCCTGCTCCACATCGCCCTGAACATGGTCGTCCTCTACTGGTGCGGCACGGTCGTCGAGCGCGCGCTCGGGACGTGGCGCTTCCTGCTCATCTACTTCGTATCCGGCATCGCCGGCTCGGCCGGAGCGCTCCTGTTCAGCGGCCCGTTCGCGGTAACGGTCGGCGCGTCCGGCGCGATCTACGGGATCTTCGGCGCACTCCTCATCCTCGAGTACCGGGCCACAGGGACGTTCGCCGGTCCAGCGCTCGGGCTCATCGTCATCAACCTCGGGCTGTCGTTCGTGATCCCGAACATCTCGTGGGGCGGCCACGTGGGCGGCCTCGTCGGCGGCACGCTCGCGACGTTCGCCCTCCTGCACTTCCAGTACACGCGACCGCGGTCGCTCGGGCCGGTCCTCGTCGGCCTGATCATGGTCGTGAGCATCGTCGTGGCGTACGTGCGCGTCGAGAGCTACGTGTAGCGATCGACGCGGCGGCAGCGGAGCTCGCCGTCGTTCTGGCGGAGGATCAGGTCTCCGTCGTCGAACGCCACAGTCGTCTCGACCGAGAACGAGCCGAAGTCGCTCTCCGACATCCGGAGGAACCGGATCGGCGGCTGTCCGGACAGCGTGAGCTGGAGCTCGTCGCCGTCTCGGGCAACCTCGATCACCACGCCCGGCCGAACCTCGTACGCTCCGATCACGTCGAGCGCGATCGGCGGCCCGTCGTCCTCCGTCCGCGGGGACGCCTCCCACTCGGGCCAGTCCATCTCGCGCGCGACCGCGTCAAGGATCTCCGCGACGAGCTCGTGCCCCCGGTCGCCGTTCGTCATCACCGCGAGCCCGCATCCCGCGTCGCAGTGTGCGATCAGGTGGCACCGGAAGCCCTCGTTGCCCCCGCTGTGCCCGAACCACGGGCCGCCGAGGAACAGGCCGAGCCCGACGGAGTCGAGGCCGCCGAGCCTCATCGCCGGACCCGCGTGGCGGGTGAGCATCGCCGCGCCGAGCGCAGGCCCGAGGAGCGCGTCGGGATCGCCCGCCGCCGCGCTCTGCACCCCGATGGCGAAGCGCGCGAGGTCGCCGGGCGTCGTCCAGAGGCCTGCGGCGGCGAGCTCCGGGTAGACGTGCCACCCGCCCTCGACCGGCGTGCCGTCCGAACCGTGCGCGGTCGCAGCCTGGCCGTGCAGCTCGTCCGGGAGCGGCTGTGTGTAGCCGCTCCGAGACATGCCGAGCGGCTCGAGCACGAGCTCGCGCATCAGCTCCGCGAACGGTCGGCCGGTGGCGTCCTCGAGCACCTGCTGCAGCACCATCGTGCCTCCGCCGGCGTAGCGGAACTCGACGCCGGGCAGCGTGTCGACCCGGATGCCCGCCGTGTTCGCGGGGGCAGAGCCGGTGAGGATCTCCCGTCAGCGTGGGCAGCGGGCCCCCGCGGGCGTAGCCGGGAAACCCGCCCACCGTGAGGCCCGCGCTGTGGCTCGCGATCTGGCGCAGCGTCACGCGCGGCTGCCAGGCCGCGTTCGGCGGGACGCGCCACGACGTGAGCATGTCGTTGACGTCTGCGTCGAGGTCGACGACGCCCTGCTCGACGAGCCGGAGCATCCCGAGGACGGCGACCGGCTTGGAGATCGAGCACGCCTGGAAGCGCGTGACCGGGGTCACCGGATCGCCACCGCCGGCCTCCTTCACCCCGTGGGCCGGCTTCTGCCGCGATCTCGGAGTCCGCGATCAGCGCGAGCGCGACGCCCGGGACCGCATAGTGCGCCATCCGCTCGCGGAGCGTCGTCTCGAGCGACGCGAGCACCCGCAGCTGCCTGGTCAGCCGCCGACGGCGACCGAGGTGACCCCGGCGTCTGCCAGCGCGGCCTGCGCCGCGGCGAGGCGCGCCAGCGGCACGCGGTAGGGCGAGCACGAGACGTAGTCGAGGCCGAGCTCGTGGCAGAACGCGACGGAGCGGGGCTCGCCTCCGTGCTCGCCGCAGATCCCGAGCTTCAGCTCCGGCTTCACGCCTCGGCCACGCTCGACCGCGATTCGCATCAGGTCGCCCACGCCCTCCCGGTCGAGCACCTCGAACGGATTCCGCGCGAGCACGCCGTGCTCGAGGTAGTAGGTGAGGAACTTGCCCTCGGCGTCGTCCCGCGAGAAGCCGAGCGTCGTCTGCGTGAGGTCGTTCGTCCCGAACGAGCAGAAGTCGGCGATCTCGGCGATCTCGTCGGCGCGGACGCAGGCGCGCGGAAGCTCGATCATCGTGCCGCAGCTGTACTCGACGTCGGGCTCCTCGGCGGCGACCCGCTCGGTCAGCTCACGCAGCCGGCGCAGCTCCTCGGCGAAGCCGACGAGCGGATGCATGATCTCGACAAGCGGCGCCTCGCCCGTCCGCTCGGCGACTGCGCGCGCCGCCCGGACGATCGCGCGCACCTGCATCTCGTAGATCTCGGGCCACTGGAGGCCGAGGCGGCAGCCGCGCGTGCCGAGCATCGGATTCGCCTCGCGGAGCTGCTCGATCCGGCGGCGCATCGCCTCCGACGTCGCCTCCTCTGCGGAGGGAAGGAACTCGTGGAGGGGCGGGTCGAGGAGGCGGATCGTGACCGGATAGCCGGCCATCGCCTCGAAGATCGCCTCGAAATCGCCCTGCTGGACGGGGAGCAGCAGGTCGAGGGCCGCGCGGCGCGACCGCTCGTCCTCGGCGAGGATCATCTCCTGCACGACGGGGAGCCGGTCGGGAGCCATGAACATGTGCTCGGTGCGGCAGAGGCCGATTCCCTCGGCGCCGAACTCGCGCGCCTTCGCGGCATCGGCGGGCGTGTCGGCGTTGGCGCGGACGCGGAGTCGGCGGACGTCGTCCGCCCACGCGAGGACGGTCTCGAAGTTCTCGTCGATCGCGGGTGGGACGAGCGGCACCGCGCCGACGATCACCCGGCCGGAACCGCCGTCGATCGTCAGCAGGTCGCCCTCGCGCAGCTCCGCATCCCCGATCCTGAGGGTGCGCGCTGCCGTGTCGATCGAGAGCGCCTCGCAGCCGGCGACGCAGGGCTTCCCCATGCCTCGCGCGACGACGGCAGCGTGCGAGGTCATCCCGCCGTGGGCTGTCAGCACGCCCTTCGCGTGGATCAGGCCGTGGATGTCGTCGGGCGTCGTCTCCCAGCGGACGAGCACGACGTCCTCGCCCGCGCGGCCACGCTCCTCTGCGAGGTCGGCGTCGAGCACGATCGCCCCGGACGCCGCCCCCGGTGACGCGTTGAGCCCCGTCGCGACCACCTCCACCTGCGCGTCCGGGTCGATGCGCGGGTGGAGCAGCTGGTCGAGCTCGCCGGCGTCGATCCGCGCGACGGCCTCCTCGCGCGTGACGAGGTCCTCACCGGTCATCTCGACCGCGATCCTGAGCGCCGCCTGTGCGGTGCGCTTGCCGGTACGCGTCTGGAGGATGAACAGCGTGCCGTCCTCGACCGTGAACTCGATGTCCTGCATCTCCCGGTAGTGCCGCTCGAGCCGGTCGAGCGTGTCGACGAGCCGTGCGTAGGCGTCGGGGAGCAGCTCGCGCATGCGATCGATCGGCTCGGGGGTCCGGATGCCCGCGACGACGTCCTCGCCCTGTGCGTTGACGAGGAACTCGCCGAAAAGCGCCCGCTCGCCGGTCGAGGGGTTGCGCGTGAAGCACACGCCCGTGCCCGACGCGTCGCCCTTGTTGCCGAAGACCATCTGGACGACGTTCACCGCTGTGCCAAGATCGTCCGGGATGTCGTAAGTGCGCCGATAGACCCGCGCGCGCGGCGACTCCCACGAGTCGAACACCGCACGGGTCGCTCGCTGCAGCTGCTCGCGCGCGTCCTGCGGAAACGGCGAGCCCGCCTCGCGCTCGTAGATCTCCAGGAACGTCGCGATCAGCTCACGGAGGTCGTCGGCGGTCAGCTCCACGTCCTGCCGTACACCGCGACGCTCCTTGAGGCTCTGCAGCTCATTTTCGAAGAGATGCCCCTCGACACCGTCGACGACCTCTCCGTACATCTGGATCAGCCGGCGATAGGAGTCGCACGCGAAGCGCGGGTTTCCGGTGGCGGCGGCGAGCCCGTCCACCGCGACGTCGTTCAGGCCCAGGTTGAGGATCGTGTCCATCATCCCCGGCATCGAGATCGCCGCGCCCGAGCGGACCGACACGAGGAGCGGGTCGCCGGGATCGCCGAAGTGCTTCCCCGCGCGCTGCTGCAGGGTCGCGACGTGCTCGTCCATCTCCGCCCAGAGCTCGGCCGGGACCTCTCCGGTCCGCATCGTCTCGCGGCACGCCTCCGTGGTGACCGTGAAGCCGGCGGGCACCGGGATGCCGAGCGCAGTCATCTCCGCGAGCCCGACCCCCTTGCCGCCGAGCAGCTCGCGACCGCCGGGAGCCCGCTCGTCGAATGCATACACGAGCCGCACGGCGCGGATCCTACGTACAGCGCGCCGCTCCCGTGCGCGCTACGAATTGGCGCTCGTGCGACGCGTTGCGATCATCGCCACGGCCAGCGGATGCGGGAAGACGACCTTCGGCCGGGAGCTCTCTGCCCGGCTGGGGGTGCCGTTCGTCGAGCTCGACGCGATCCACTGGCAGGCCGGGTGGACCGAGCTCGACGCGGCCGAGCTGCGCCGCCGTGTCGAGCCGATCGTCGCGGGCGACGCGTGGGTGATCGACGGCTCATATCGGATGAAGCTCGGCGACCTCGTGCTCGAGGAGGCGGACACGGTCGTCTGGCTCGACCTGCCGCGACGGGTATGGCTGCCACGGCTCCTGACGCGGACTTTGCGCCGGCTGATGCGGCGCGAGGAGCTGTGGAACGGCAACCGCGAGTCCTTCCGCAACGTCGTGCTCGGCCCGGACCCTCTCGTTGCCTACGCGCTCCGCACCGCGTCCCGCCGACGTCAGCGCTACCCCCGCGAGCTCGCGCCTCACCGAGTCGCACGCCTCCGCACGCGGAGCGAGGTGGAGGCATTCCTCCGCTCGTCGTGACGGCGGTACACGCAGCGGATTGTCCGACGCCGCCGCACCCCCTCGAGCGTCAGCGAAGGCGCGAGCGAAGCTCGGCGACCCACGCAGCTGCCCGCAGGCCGAGCCAGATGGGCGTCAAGACGACGTAGAACAGCACCACCGCGACGCCGAGGGCCCACCACCACATCGCCCAGTACCGGGCCGGAACCCACCCCTTCTCGGAGAGATCGCGGCGGATCCCACGCGCGAGCGGCCCGTACTTCGCGTTGGGGGAGGTCACGCCGGCGCGGTCTCCCGGCGCCGGTGACGGTCCGCGACCAGCCGGATGATGCGCATCGCAGTCTCCTCCACCGACAGCTCGGACACGTTGATCACCGGGCAACGGAGCCGCCGGTGGATTCGCGTAGCCGCCTCCAGCTCCTCGAAGACGACCTCGAGGTCGGCGTAGCGACGCCGTGGCCCGCCCATCGAGCGGACGCGCTCCTCGCGGATCTCGGCGAGGCGCTCGGGGTCGATCGTCAGGCCGACGATCTTGGCCCGGTCGATCTCGAACAGGTGCGCAGGAGGATCGACGCCACGCACGATCGGCACGTTCGCCGCCTTGTGGCCGAGGTAGCCGAGGTAGATCGAGAGAGGAGTCTTCGACGTCCGCGAGACGCCGACGAGAACGATGTCCGCCTCGTCCAGCCCGCCGCCGATCCCGTCGTCGTAGCGCACGGCGAACTCGATCGCCTCGATCCGCTTGAAGTACGTCTGGTCGAGCGGCGCGCGTACGCCGGGCTCCATCCGGGCGGCGACACCCGCGACGCGCGAGATCGATTCGATCGGATGTCCGAGAAGGTCGCAGTAGTGGACACGCGCGCGTCGGCACTGGCGTCGCATCTCGTCGCGGAGCCCCGGCTCGACGAGCGTGTACACCATGACGGCCGGACGGCCGCGGGCTCGGGCGACGGCCAGCGCGAGATCCTCGATCGACTCGACCCTCGGGTGCCGCACCTCGTCGAACAGAAGGTCGGGGAACTGCGCCTCGAGCGCGAGGACGAGTCGCGCGGCGGTCTCCCCCGTCGAGTCGGACACGATGTGGAGCTCGACAGGAACCTGGTCGCTCACGGGCCGGAGCCTAACGGCGGGCGATCGGCGCCACGCGCGCCCCCGTGAGCTCGACCAGGTCGGCGGGCGCGAGCTCCAGCTCGAGCCCACGACGACCTGCGCTGACGTGGATCGTCTCGTGGTCGAGCGCCGACGCGTCCACGACGGTCGGCAGCGCCCGCCTCTGGCCGAGCGGGCTGATGCCGCCCGCGACGTACCCGGTCGCCCGCTCGGCCGCGCTCGCGTCCGCCATGCGCGCCCGCTTGCCGAGAGCGCGCAGGTCGAGCTGCGCCTCGACGGGCACGACGGCAACGGTCAGCGCGCCGTCGACGTCCGCCACGAGCGTCTTGAACACGCGTGCGGCATCCAGGCCGAGCTTCTCGACCGCCTCGAGCCCGTAGGACTCGGCCCGCGGGTCGTGCCGGTACTCGTGCACCGCGAAGGCGACGCCGGCACGGGCAGCAGCCGTGATCGCCGGTGTGCCCTTCCCTGCCACGCGGGCGAGGGTAGCGTTGCCCCATGGCCGAGGTCACCATGGACAAGATCGTCTCGCTCGCGCGTCGGCGCGGCTTCGTCTTTCCGTCGTCGGAGATCTACGGCGGGCTCGGCTCGTCGTACGACTACGGCCACTACGGCGTCCTCCTCAAGGAGAACGTCAAGGCACGCTGGCTCGAGGCGATGGTGCAGGAGCGCGACGACATCGTCGCCCTCGACTCCGCGATCATCCTCCACCCGAAGATCTGGGAGGCGTCGGGCCACGTCTCGGGGTTCACGGATCCGCTCGTCGACTGCCGCACCTGCAAGAAGCGGTTTCGCGGCGACCACCTCGGAGACGAACAGTGCGGGCGCAAGCCCAGCAAGCGCCCCGGCGAGACCCCGGACTGCGACCTCACCGAGGCGCGCCAGTTCAATCTGATGTTCGAGACCCGTGTCGGGCCGGTCGAGGAGACGGGCCAGCGCGTGTTCCTCCGGCCCGAGACCGCCCAAGGGATCTTCGTCAACTTCAAGAACGTCGCGCAACTCGCCCGGCGCAAGCCCCCGTTCGGGATCGCGCAGGTCGGCAAGTCGTTCCGCAACGAGATCACGCCGGGCAACTTCATCTTCCGGACGCTCGAGTTCGAGCAGATGGAGATGGAGTACTTCGTGCCACCGGCCGCCGCGGACGAGTGGTACCGCTACTGGGTCGACGAGCGAGTCGGCTGGTACGTGCGCTACGGGATCCGCCCGGAGAGCCTGCGGGTGCGCGCCCACGAGGCGGACGAGCTGTCGCACTACTCGAGCGCGACGAGCGACATCGAGTACCTCTACCCGATCGGTTGGTCGGAGCTCGAGGGGATTGCGAACCGGGGCACGTTCGACCTCACCGCCCACACGGAGTCGTCCGGAACGACGCTCGAATGGGTCGACGGCGGGAGCGGCGAGCGGTACGTCCCGGCGGTGATCGAGCCCGCGGCGGGGGTCAACCGCGCGATGCTGGCGTTCCTCTGCGATGCCTACGACGAAGAGACCGTCGGCGACCGGGAGCGGACAGTCCTGCGCCTCCACCCCGAGATTGCCCCGGTGAAGGTCGCGGTGCTGCCGCTCGTCCCCCGGGACGCAGGAATGGCCGAGCGCGCCCGGGCGCTCCACGCCGAGCTCCGGCGCGTCATGGTCGCCGAGCACGACGACGGCGGCCAGATCGGGCGCCGCTACCGGCGCCAGGACGAGATCGGGACGCCATGGGCCCTTACGGTCGACGAGCAGACGCTCGTCGACGAGACGGTCACCATCCGCGACCGGGACTCGCTCGCCCAGGAGCGGATCTCGATCGCCCGGGCACGAGAGCACCTCATCGACCGGCTCGCGGCGCCCTGGAGCCCACCTGCGCGGGCCGGGACCTGAGGTGCTTGAGGGTACAATCACCTGCCGATGGCGCCTGCGCCCCTCATCTCTCCGGCGCTCGCGTCCCTCGGTGATCTCCGCCCGCACGACGGGCTTCTGACGACCGACGAGCTCGAGCAGCTCGCTGTCGACATCTTCGACCGGGGCGACATCTGGGAGCCGCTCGTCCGGACCGACGCGGAGCAGCGCCGCTACGAGCTGATCTACGAGGACGAGCAGCTCGACGCCTGGGTGCTCTCGTGGATGCCCGGGCAGGGGACAGGATTCCACGACCACTACATCTCCGGTGTCGGCCTGTGCTGCGCGCGGGGCGGCGTTCGCGAGGATCTCCTCGTGTACGGCGGCCCGGACATCGAGCTCCAGCTCCGACCCGGCGACACCCGCCAGGGCGGGCCGGGCTACATCCATCGCGTCCGGCACCAGGTGGGCGAGCCCGCCGTCACGATTCACGTCTACTCGCCGCGGCTCGACTGGGTCGGCCAGTACCGCCTCGGCGAGAGCGGCCTCGTACGCCGCGAGGTGCGACCGGGCCGGAACGAGCTGACCGACCAGCTCATCTCGGAAGGCGCGCTCGAGCACGTGCTCGAGCGGTTCTAACCTTTTCGCAAGCGGGATTCCGCAGGAGCGGAATCCCGCGCTCGGATCCCCGCCTGCGGCGGGGCACATCCCTGAAGGCGTCCCCTTCGGAGCCGCAACTGCGCGTTCCGATGTTGTTCGCAAGCGGGATTCCGCAGGAGCGGAATCCCGCGCTCGGATCCCCGCCTGCGGCGGGGCACATCCCTGAAGGCGTCGGCTTCGCCGCCGCAACTGCCCCCGTCGTTGGCGCTCCTGATTGCTGTGTCAGGCGAGTGTGCGCAGGCGGAAGCCGCCGTGGTGCTCGTAGGACGACGTCACGACCGCGAGGACGTCGCGCGACGCGCGCTCGTCCATGCCGAGCGCCGGCGCGTCGGCGATCGGCGACCCGAGGAGCGCCCGCAGGCCGGCGCGCCCCGTCGGCGAGAGCCCGATCCCGCCGTGGTCGCATGCCGCGCACACCGCGCCTCCCGCCGACGCCGAGAAGGCGACGATCCCCTGCTCCGCACCGCATTCGACGCAGCTCTCGAGATGCGGCAGGAAGCCCTCGAGCCAGAGCAGCTTCAGCTGGAACGAGAGGACGAGCGGATCGAGGGCGGGCCGTCGGCCCGGTTGCGGCGCCCGCGCGTCCAGCGCATCGAGGAATCGCGTCAGGGCAAGGAACGCGCGGTCGTTCCGCTCCTCCTCGGTGTACAGGCGGAGCATCGCCTCGAGGCCGACCAGCCCGACCCGGAGGCGGTACGGGTCGACGCGGATCGCGTCGTGCGAGCGGACGAGTGACGCACCGGTGACCGTTCCGAGCTCGCCGCGACCGCGGTGGATCGACAGCTCGACGTGCGAGAACGGCTCGAGCCGGCCGCCGAACCGGCTCTTCGTCCGCCGAACGCCCTTTGCGACGGCACCCACGCGGCCGCTCGCGAGGCTGTAGACGTGAAGCACGCGGTCGGCCTCGCCGAACGCGAACGACCGGAGCACGACCGCCTCGGTGATCGTCGGCACGGCCATGGACCGAGTGTAGGTGCGAGACGCGACGGCCAGGGTCCGGCCGGCGCAGCCACCACGGTCGATGCGACCGACGTATGGCGCTTTGCGCCAACTCGGCCGCGAAGGACGTCTGTGCCATCGGGGTGCGTCGAGCCCCGGGCATCGCGGGACCTGTCGGTTCGCGACATGTCGTACCGCTCCAACTCTTGGGCCACCGACCTCCTCCCCACAGCTCATAGCCTAGCCGGGCAACGCAGACGAATGGGAAACGAAAGAGCGCCGACTTCGTGCACATTCGTCCACAGCGTCGAGCCCGGGGCGAAGCCCCAAGAAGTCGGAGCTCACATCGCCTGGCAGCGCGGGCAGAGCCACGTGCCGCGGCCGCCGACGACGATGCGCTCGATCGGTCTCCCGCAGCGGTCGCACGGCTCCCCAAGCCGTCCGTAGACGTGGAACTCGTGCTGCATTCCGCCGCCCTCGCCGTCCGGCGTCACGTAGTCGCGGAGCGTCGAGCCGTTGAGCTCGACACCGCGTCGGAGGGCCGCGCGCACCGCGCGATGCAGGCGCGCGATCTCCGCGGCGTCGAGCTCGCCTGCGGGGCGCCGCGGATGGATCCGCGCGCGCCAGAGCGCCTCGTCGGCGTAGATGTTCCCGATGCCTGCGATCCTGCGCTGGTCGAGGAGAACCGCCTTGATCGGCGCTCGACGCCCCGCGACGATGCGCGCGAGCCGCGCGCTCGTGAACGAGGGCGCAAGCGGCTCGGGCCCGAGTCGCGATGCGAGGTACGGCCGGAGATGGCCGTCGTCGAGGAGCTCCCAGGTCCCGAAGCGCCTGACGTCGCGGTACCCCACGGCGGCGCCCGTGTCCAGCGCGAGCGTGGCGCGCCGGTGGGCGTCGGCGGGAAGGTCGCCTGCCGGGAAATGGAGCAGGGAGCCGGTCATCCGGAGGTGCACCACGAGCGTCCTGCCGCTCTCCAACCGCCACAGGAGATACTTGCCGCGCCGCTCGACGGCCGCGATCCGCTCACCCACGAGCGCATCCGCCACGAGGCCAGGCGAGACGGGCCGCGTCAGCCTGGGGTCGACGATCTCGGCGCTCGCGATCGTCGCGCCCTCGACGAGCGGCGCGATCCGGCGGCGGACGGTCTCGACCTCGGGCAGCTCGGGCACGGCCGCATCGTACGGACGACGGCCCGGCTCTCAGGCCGCAGGCGGCCGGCGCCGCGTTTCGCGGGAAGCGCCGTCCGCACGGCGCGCATGCATGTCGCCGGAGGCTTCGCGCTCGGGCTCGCCTCGATCAGCGGCGGCCGCGGAAGCCATCGGCCCCGGGGCAGGAGGCACGACGAGCTCCATGCCGGCCGGCAGGACGATCTCGGCGTCGACATCGTGACGGTCACCCCTCATGCTCCACCTCCTCGCTCCGCTGACGACATGAAACGTGGCCGACAGGCTCCGCGGATGGGATCGACCCGTACCCGTGCGGTGCGGCTTTCCACACCAGGCGGCGGTCTACGATCCCCAGATGGCCGGTCGCGTCCCGCGATTCCTCCTGCACGTCGAAGGTGCGATCGTCGCGGTCGCCGCGGTCGCGCTCTACTTCCATCTCGGCTATCCGTGGTGGCTCCTCGTCGTCCTCGCCCTGGCACCCGATCTCTCGATGCTCGGCTACCTCGCGGGCCCGGTGGCGGGGTCGCTCGCGTACGACGTGGCCCACACGTACGCGGTCCCGGTTGCGCTCGGCGTCGTCGGCGTCCTCGCCGGTGCCGACGTTCCGGTGCAGGTCGCGCTGATCTGGATCACGCACATCGGGGTCGACCGTGCGATCGGCTACGGCCTCAAGTACCCCACGGGGTTCAAGGACACGCACCTCCAGCGCGTCTAGGCGCCCAGGACGTCCCTACGCCACGACGTCGAGCACGATGCCGTGATCCGGCGGCGCGTGGTCACCGATCTCGTACGCCGCCAGCACCGCCGCCGCTGCCCGTTCGGCCGCATCGTCGTCCCGCGCGTGCACCTCCGCGAGGTCGTCACCCTCGAGCACGGTGTCGCCGCGTTTCGCGAAGCAGAGGATGCCGACAGCGTGGTCGACCGGATCGGCCTTCGTGCGGCGCCCTGCGCCGAGCTCGAGCGCCGCGACGCCGACGTCGAACGCACCGAGTCGGGTCACGACACCGTCGCGCGGGGCCGGCACGACCCGACGGACTGGCGCCTGCTCGAGCGCGCCGGGATCCGGATCGCCGCCCTGCGCGCGGATCCACCGCTCGTACAGGTCGAGCGCGCTCCCGTCCTGCACCGCTGCCTCCGCACGCCGGCGCCCCTCCTCGACGTCGATCCCGAGGTCGGAGTACGCGAGCAGCCGCGCGGCCGCGTCGAGGACGAGCTCGGTGAAGTCGGCGGGGCCGTCCCCGCGCACGGTGTCGCGTGCCTCGTGGACCTCGAGAGCATTCCCGACCGCCCGCCCGAGCGGCTGTTCCATGTCCGTCAGCAGGCACGTCACCTCGCGGCCGGCCATCGTCCCGATCTCGCGCATCACCTCGGCGAGTACTCGCGCGTCGTCGAGGGTCTTCATGAACGCGCCGTCGCCGACCTTGACGTCGAGGACGATCGCCTGCGCACCGGCCGCCAGCTTCTTCGACATGATCGAGCTCGCGATCAGGGGCACGATGTCGACGGTCGCCGTCACGTCGCGCAGCGCGTACAGCTTCTTGTCGGCCGGGACGAGGTTCGCTGTCTGGCCGACGATCGCCATGCCGACCTCGCGCAGCTGCGCGACGAGCTCCTCGGTCGTCAGCTCGACCCGGAACCCCGGGATCGACTCGAGCTTGTCGAGCGTTCCACCCGTGTGACCGAGGCCGCGTCCCGACATCTTTCCGAGTGGCACGCCGCACGCCGCGACGATCGGCCCGACGGCGATGGACGTCTTGTCCCCCACACCCCCGGTCGAGTGCTTGTCGAGCACCTTGCGGCCGAGGGCCGCGCCGAGATCGAGCGTCTCGCCCGAGCGGATCATCGCGTCGGTCAGCGCGTGCGTCTCCGCGGCCGTGAGCCCCTGGAAGTAGACCGCCATGCACCACGCGGCCAGCTGGTAGTCGGGCACCTCGTCGCGGGCGTAGGCGAGGATCAGCTCGGCCAGCTCGGCGGGATCGTGCTCCCCCCCGTTCCGTTTCTGCTCGATCAGCTCTGCGGGCCGCATCACAGAATCGCGACGAAGACCACCGGGAGCCGCCGCGCCACCAGGGGGCCGTCGAGCGCCGCGGGAAGTCGGTCGAGGGCGCCGGTCAGGCGCTCGGACGAGGCGAAGTACGAGCGAACGAGCTCGATGTCGCGAAACGTCACCGTGCCATGGGCATCCTGCCGCTGCACGCTCGAGAAGTGCCGCCCGAGGATCTCCGCGCCGTTCTCCGCCTCGAAAGGAAGCTCCCAGCGCTCGATCCCACCGAGTGCGAGAAGCTCCGCGAGGTGGTCGGCGCCGTTCGTCGTCGCAACGAGCCGGGCGCCGGGACGTAGCACCCGCGCGACCTCGGACAGCCCGCGGTCGAGGTCGGGCACGTGGTACAGCATCCACGCGGCGAGGACGGCGTCGAAGCTTGCGTCCGGGAATGGGAGGTGCTGGACGTCGGCCACGTGCGCGTCGACGCCTCGGGCCCGGGTCAGCTCGACCATGCGCGGTGACTGATCGACCGCGACGACCTCGGGGACCGTCGCCGTCAGCCGCTCGGCAAGCTCTCCCTCGCCGCAGCCGACCTCGAGGACACGCTTCGGCGCGTCGTTCAGAACGGCCTCGAGCGCAAGCTCCCGCGCGTCGGGGCCTGTGACGTCGCGATACACCGCCTTGCGGGCCGCGAGCCCTGCCTCGGTCTGGTACTGGCGAACGACGTGATCGGGGTCGTTCAGCGCGCGAACGACCGTCATCTCTCGATGATCACGCGTCCCGGTGCGCCCTTGCCGGGATGCTTCGCGCCGAGCCAGGCGGAGATCGTCGCGCCGACATCGCCGAACTCGCCGTCCTCGTGGATGCGCCCCGCGGCGTTCTTCCCCGCCGCGTACGCGAGGAGCAGCGCATGCTCGCGCGAATGGTCGGTCGACGGCGTCGTCGGGTCACAGCCGTGGTCCGACGTGAGGATGAGCAGGTCGCCGTCCCTGAGCGCGTCGAGGATGTCCGGCAGGCGACGGTCGAAGTCCTGCAGGCAACGGTGGAAGTTCTCCGGGTCGTTGCGGTGGCCCCAGAGCTGGTCGGTCTCGACGAGATTGACGAAGACGAGCCCCGAGTCGACGTTCTCGAGCAGCTCGATCGTCCGGTTGATCCCGTCGACGTTCGACTTCGTGGGAAACGACTCGTCGATGTCGCACCCGGCGAAGATGTCCGAGATCTTCCCGACGCCGTAGACCGTCTGGCCCGCGTCGCGGATGGCCGTCAGGTAGTTCGGCCGTCGCGGCTCCAGGGAGAAGTCGTGCCGGTTCGGCGTCCGCTCGTAGTGCCCGGGAGCGCCGACGAACGGCCGCGCGATGACGCGGCCGACCGCATGCTTGCCGGTGAGGATCTCGCGCGCGATGCGACAGCCCGCGTACAGCTCCTCGAGCGGGATCGTCTCCTCGTGGGCGGCGATCTGGAAGACCGAGTCGGCCGACGTGTAGACGATCCACTTCCCGGTGCGCTGGTGCTCCTCGCCGAGCTCCTGGATGATCTCCGTCCCGGATGCGGGCTTGTTGCCGAGCACACCGCGCCCGGTCCGGTTCATGAACGGGTCGATCACCTCGTCGGGGAAGCCGTACGGATAGGTCGGGAACGCCGTCGGCGTGACGACGCCCATCAGCTCCCAGTGACCCGCGGTCGTGTCCTTCCCCTTCGAGCGCTCGAGCAGGCGCCCTGCGACGGCGGGCGCGTACGGCTGCGGCGGGCAGCCCTCGAGCGGCTCGACGTTGCCGAGGCCGAGCGCCTCGAGGTTCGGGAGATCGAGCCCGCCGACCGCGCGCGCGACGTTGCCGAGGGTGTCAGACCCCTCGTCGCCCCAGTCGGCGGCGTCGGGCAGCTCCCCCGCTCCGACGGCGTCCAGCACGATCACACAGGCACGCGGCACAGCGAGCTATCCTAGTCCGCCGATGGACACCGTCATCAGCCTGCTGGAGCTCTTCGTGTACATCGCCGGGATCCTCGGGCTCTCGATGTTCGTGACCTGGGCGGTCGTCAAGGTCTCGCCGTCGGAGAGCGCGAAGGAACAGCGCGCGCAGGCCGAGGCCAAGGCCAAGAGCTAGCCGCTGGCTCAGACCATCGCCCGCTCGACGTCCTCGAGCGGCGTGTAGGGCAGGCCGTGCGCCTCGGCGACGGCGCGGTAGGTGAGATTGCCGGCGAGGGTGTTCACGCCTTTCGCGAGCGCCGGATCGTCGGCGATCGCGCGCGAGAGCCCCTTGTCCGCGATCGCCTCGACGTACGGCAGCGTGACGTTCGTCAACCCTTTCGTCGAGGTGACCGGCACCGCGCCGGGCATGTTCGCGACGCAGTAGTGGACGATCCCGTCGACCTCGAAGACCGGGTCGTCGTGCGTCGTCGCATGTGACGTCTCGAAGCACCCGCCCTGGTCGATCGCGACGTCGACGAGCGCCGAGCCGGGCCGCATCAGCGAGAGCATCTCGCGCGTCACGAGCTTCGGCGCGACCGCCCCGGGGATGAGCACGGCGCCGATCACCATGTCGGCATCCGGCAGCACCTCTTCGACCTGCAAGCGGTTCGACATCGCGAGGGTCACGCGGCCGTCGAGCGCGATCTCGAGGTCGCGCATCCGGTCGACCGACTTGTCGAGCACCCAGACGTCCGCCTGCATCCCGAGAGCGATGATCGCGGCGTTCAGGCCCGACGACCCCGCCGCCGAGGACGACGACCTTCGCAGGCGGGACGCCCGGGACGCCGCCGAGGAGGATGCCGCGCCCGCCGTGCGCCTTCTCGAGCGCCCATGCGCCCATCTGCGGCGCGAGCCTGCCCGCGACCTCGCTCATCGGCGCGAGCAGCGGTAGACGGCGGTCCGCCGTCTCCACGGTCTCGTACGCCACGCCGGTGACGCCCGAGTCGAGCAGCGCCCGCGTGAGCGGCTCGTCGGCGGCGATGTGGAGGTACGTGAAGAGCGTGAGCCCCTCGCGCAGACGCCCGTACTCCGGCTCGATCGGCTCCTTGACCTTGAGTAGGAGCTCGGCGGAGGACCAGATCTCCTCGACGTCCGCCAGCCGCGCGCCGACGGCGGAATAGGCCTCGTCGGCGAAGCCCGAGCCGACTCCCGCGCCCTGCTCGACCACGACCTCGTGGCCGCGCTGCACGAGCTCGAGCGCGCCGGCCGGTGTCAGGGCGACGCGGTACTCCTGCTGCTTGATCTCCTTCGCAACCCCGATCCGCACGGCGCGCGGGACGATACCGCACCACCGCACGGGGAGCGGTCAGCCGGCTGCGAGGCGCCCGGCGGCGAACGCAGCCGCGAAGAACCAGGGATCCTCGCCCGGCCCACGCCCCATGTGGGACAGCGGCAGGGGCGCGCAGGCAGCCTCCCAACCCGCGGCGTTGACCTCGACGATCTCGACCCCCTCGGGCGGCTCGAGGCCGATCGGCCAGGCCGTGCGGACCTTCCCGAGGCAGAGCGCGAGGGCCGAGCGTGTGTGATGCGAGAGGCCACGATGGCGCGGCCGCTCGTCGGCGAAGGACACCCGGGGTGCCACGACCGGCAGCGCTCCGAGGGCCGCCGCGGTGTTGGCGGCGTCGGCGACGGCGAGCCCGCCGTGGCCCCACCGGGACGCCGTGCCGACGATCCCGGGCCCGATGCCGCACACGACGACCTCGGCCCCGCGGCCGACCGCGTGTACCAGCGCGGCGGCCGCCGTGACGCACTGGACGTCGCCGTCGAGACACGGCGAGACGGCGATCGTCGTGTCGAGGAGCCGCCGTGCCTTGAGGATCCGCACCGTGTCCGAGAGGGAGACGGGCAGCGCTCCCCCGCCGAGCTGCACGTATGCGACACGCCGACCCGCGAGCGCCGCGCACACGGGCGCGAGCTGGCTGTGGAGCCCGAGACACACGACAGGCAGGCCGTCCAGGCGCTCCCGTTCCGTCTCCGCGTCGGCATCCTCCTCCGCGAAGCGCGTCGCGACCTGTCCGGGCGCGTAGGGAAGCGTCATCACGTGGGCTCCCGTCTCTACGGGGAGCTTCAGGCCCCGCGTCAGGTTGGCGTAGAGCACGTCGAACCCGCCGGAGCCGAGCCCGAGCTCGACCGCCCGGCCGTTGACGAGCACGACGTCGCCGACCTCGACCTCGCCCGTGAGCCGCGGATAGGCGATGCACGGCGCTCCGTCGACCTCGAGCCGCACGAGCCCGTCCAGGCGCTCGCCGACCGCCGTCACGTTGCCCCAGCGGACCCCGAGTGGCACTCAGCGTGCCTCGCGCGCGGCGTCGACGAGCGCGAGCGTGACGTCGACCATGCGCTCGAGGTCCTCGATCGCGATCTGCTCGTCCGGCGTGTGGATGTCGGTCATCCCGTTCGCGAGGTTCACGCACTGGAGGCCGCGGGCGTTGAAGACGTTCGCGTCGGCCGCGCCGCCCGAAAGCCCGAGCCTCGCGGTGTAGCCCGTCTGGGCGAGCGCCTCGACCGCGAGGCGCACGGCGAGATCGTCTTCGCGGAACCGATAGCCGCGGTACTTCGGCTCGACCCGAGTCTCGAGGCTGCATTCCGACACGCTCGCTGCGAACGCCGCCGCATCGACGATCTGCTGCACCACCTCGCTGACCCGTGCGTCGTCGTGCGAGCGCACCTCGGCCTCGAGCGTGCATCGCTCGGGGACGACGTTCCGGGCCGTACCGCCTCGGACGAGGCCGACGTTCGCGCTCGTCACCTCGTCGATCCGGCCGAGCGGCATGTCGACGATGGCTCGCGCGGCGGCGAGGACGGCCGAGCGGCCGTCTTCCGGGTACATGCCGGCGTGCGCCGCCCGGCCGACGAAGGTCAGCTCGAGCTCCTGCGCGGTCGGCGAGCCGACGACGACGTCGCCGATCGGCGCCGCCTGGTCGTAGACGTATCCCACGCGTGCCTCGAGGCGGTCAGCGTCGAACGCGTTCGCGCCGACGAGCCCGATCTCCTCCATCGGCGTGAACAGGAGCTCGACACCCGCGTGCGGCCGCTCGTCCTCGACGATCCGGCGCGCAGCCTCCACCATCACCGCGAGCGCCGACTTGTCGTCCGCGCCGAGGATCGTCCCACCCGCGTTGCGCACGATCCCGTCGTTCAGCACGGGCTGGAGGTCGCCGTCGAGGGGAACCGTGTCGAAGTGGGCGCAGAGGAAGATCGGCACGCCGCCGTCGACGTTCCCGGGCACGCGGCAAAGGACATTCCCGGCCGTCGAGCCGATCGCGGGTCCGCACCCGTCCTCGTCCCATTCGAGCCCGATCGCATCGAGCTCGCGGATGACCCGGTCGGCGACCGCACGCTCCTGGCCGGGCGGGCTCGGGATCGCGCACAGCTCGAGAAACAGGTCGACGACCCGCGACGTCAGCTGCGGCTGCTCCACGGCGGTCATCCTACGAGCCGGTCCCGACGGGGGCGCGGATCGGCGGCGGTGGTCGTTACGCCGCAGTCGCGCGCACGCCGGAGCGGGCGCGATTGCGCTCGAGCGCAGCGACGACGAACTCGCGGAAGAGCGGCGCGGGCCGCGTCGGGCGCGACTTGAACTCCGGGTGGAACTGGCTCGCGACGAACCACGGGTGATCGGGCAGCTCGACGATCTCGACGAGTCGGCCCTCCTGGAAGGTTCCCGAGACGACGAGCCCGTGCTCGACGAGCTGGTCGCGGTACTGGTTGTTGACCTCGTAGCGATGGCGATGCCGCTCGTGGATCACCGCCTCGTCGTAGATGTCCCGCACGCGGGTTCCGTCGGCCAGCTCGACCGCCTGCGCGCCGAGGCGCATCGTGCCTCCGAGATCCTCGATCTCCTTCTGCTCGGGAAGCAGGTCGATCACGGGGTACGGCGTCTCGGGGTCCATCTCGGTCGAGTTGGCACCGTCGAGCCCGGCGACATGCCGCGCGAACTCCGAGACGGCGACGTGCATCCCGAGGCAGATCCCGAGGTACGGAATCTCGCGCTCGCGCGCGACCCGACAGGCGAGGATCTTGCCCTCCCAGCCGCGGGACCCGAAGCCGCCCGGGACGAGCACGCCGTCGACCTGCTCGAGCTCACGCGCGGCCTCCTCGTAGGACATGTCCTCCGCGTCGACCCACCGGACGCGGACATGCGTCCCGGCCGCGACGCCCGCGTGCTTGAGCGCCTCGTGCACCGACAGATACGCGTCGCGCAGCTTCACGTACTTCCCGACGAGCGCGATCTCCACCTCGTCGTGCTGCTCGGCGATGCGGTCGGTGAGCTCGCGCCACTCCCCGAGGTCGGCCGGCGGCGTCTCGAGCCCCAGCCGCTCGCAGACGTACGCGTCGAGGCCCTCCGCCATCAGGTGCTCGGGCACGAGGTAGACGTCGGGCATGTCGGGCGACGAGAACACCGCGCGCGGGTCGACGTCGGCGAACAGCGCGATCTTGTCGCGGATGTCCTCGGACAGGTGTTCGTGCGAGCGGCACACGATCGCGTCGGGATGGATGCCGATGCGGCGGAGCTCGTTGACCGAGTGCTGCGTCGGCTTCGTCTTCAGCTCGCCCGCCGCCTCGATGAACGGGACGAGCGTGACGTGGAGGTACAGGACGTTCTCGGGCCCGACCTCGCGGCGGAACTGGCGGATCGCCTCCAGGAACGGCAGCGACTCGATGTCGCCGACCGTGCCGCCGATCTCGGAGATGACGACGTCCGCCGGATCGGCCTTCGCGGCGCGCCGGATCCGGGCCTTGATCTCGTTCGTGATGTGCGGGATCACCTGCACCGTCGCGCCGAGGAACTCTCCCTTGCGCTCCTTGCGGAGCACGGTGTCCCAGATCGCGCCCGCGGAGTGGCTCGCGTTCCGCGAGAGGTTCTCGTCGACGAACCGCTCGTAGTGGCCGAGGTCGAGGTCGGTCTCCGCACCGTCCTCGGTGACGTAGACCTCGCCGTGCTGGAACGGGCTCATCGTCCCCGGGTCGACGTTCAGGTAGGGATCGAACTTCTGCGCCTGGACTCGCAGGCCGCGCGACTTGAGGAGCCGCCCGAGCGACGCGGCCACGATTCCCTTGCCGAGAGCCGACACGACCCCGCCCGTGACGAAGACGTAGCGGGTGGCCGGCCCGTCACTCACGGGTATCGCCCTAGAGAGTCGAGCGTGCGCAAGCCGGGTGTCGTCTCGATCAGACCGCCGAGCGACCGCTGCTCGCCCAGGAGGGTGACGGCGGCGAGCGCTCCGATCGCGCTCGCTCTCCGAAAGCCCGTGAACCGCCTCACGGACTCCAAACCTAGCACGGCCCCGAAGGCATTCGACCCGGCGTCCCCCAGCATCGTCATCTCGCGAAGATCGTAGGGAGCGAGGAGGACGGCCACCGCGATCGCCCGCCGCGGGCGCGCGCCGAGGAGCACGGAGCCGATGAGGAACGCCTTCAGCGCCCTCCCGGGTCGAGTGTCGAGCTGGTTCAGGGCATTCGCGGAGAGCGACACGAGCAGCGCGCCGCTGACCGAGCGTGTGCGCCAGAGAGCCCACAGCGGGATGGCGACCAGCTTGAGGGTGCCCGTCGTCGCGCCTGCGCGAAGGTGCGCTCGAAAGCCGCGCTCGGGGCCGCTCCAGAGGTCGTCTGCGAGGCCGAGGGCCGCGACCGGGGCCACAGACGGAACCGCGACGCCGACGGCCGCGCCGACGAGGGGCAGCCGCAGGCCGCGGAAGCTCCGCGCCTGCGGGGCGATCGTCGCGAGCAGCAGGTCGCGGAGCTGTCGCCCACGGTGGACGAAGCCGGCGAGGTCGCGGCCCGTCACGCGGTGCGCGAGGTCGATCTCGACCTCGCGGACGTCGAGGCCTGCCCGAAGCGCGTCGATCGTCATCCGCGTCTCGACGCCGAAGCCGGCAGCGACCGGGAACACCTCGGCGCGCGCCCGAGCCGAGAGCGCGCGCTGCCCGGAGAGCGGCTCCTCGACGCGGCGCCCACCCCGGAGCTCGATCAGGCTGCGGGCCACCGCCTTGGCGAGCCCGAGCCCGCCGCCGTCGCGCCGCGCGAAGCGGGCGACGGCGAGGTCTGCATCGTCTTCCACGAGCGGCCGGAGGTCTCCGACGAGGTCGGCGTCGCAGAGGAGGAGCCGCCCCTCGCGGCACTCGCGCTCGGCGAGCGCGAGCGCCTGTCCCTTGCCCCTGCGAGGGAGCGAGACGACACGCGCGCCGGCGTCCGATGCGACCGACGCGGTCTCGTCCCGCGAGCCGTCGTCCGCGACCACGATCTCCGCCCCCGGGAACGCCTCGCGCAGCGCCGCAACCGTCCGGGCGATCCGCGGGGCCTCGTCGCGCGCCGCGACGAGCACCGTCGGCCGCGGCTCCGTCACCCCTTGCTCGCGGCGGGTGGCGCCGGCGGCGGGTCGGGGATGATCCCGTCGGTCGCGTCGTTCCCGACGCCGTAGCTCCCCGGCCGCGCGCCCGCGAGGAGGAAGACGAGGGCGACCTGCCCGGCCACGTCGTCGACCCCCTCGACGGTTGCGAGGCCGCGCTGGTGGAACGACCGGGATCGCGCTGACCTTGGCGTCGAGCTTCTCCACCCCCACGGAGGGCACCGCCGCCGCACCGAGGCCGCCGTAGAGGCCCGCGAGGAGCGCCGCGGTCTCACCCTGCTGCGACGCTGCGGGACGCGCGACGACCACCGCGTCGAGCGCGCGACCGGCCGCGCCCGACTGCTCCTCGACGATCACCCGCGCGAGGCGGTCGAACACGGGGTTGGGCCCTGCCGTGACGAGCTCGCGCGCCAGCTCGCGTCCGAGCCGCTCGCGGTTGTCGATGCCGGCGAGCTCCCGCGTGTCCGGATCCGCACGGAGCGCCGTGTCGACCGCGTCGGGTTCGAGCGGCACGCGCAGCGCCCGCACGAGCGCGACGCGCCCTCCGGCGTCGCTTACCGATCGCCGGATGGTATTGGCGAGCGCCTGGTCGATCGAGCCGACGAAGACCACGCCCACGGACTTGCCGTCGAGCATCCCCCCGACGAGCTGCGGGTACGTCGTCTTTGCGAACGCGTCGAGGTCGATGCCGCGCCGGTCGGCGCTCACGGCCTGTGCGACCGCGCTGTCCCGTTCCCCGCGCAGCGCGTCGATCTGCGCCTGCAGGTTCTCCCGCTCCGCGTCCGAGACGAAGCCCTTCCCCGACAGGCCGACGCCGACGAAGATCCCGAGCAGGAGCGCGACGAACACCGCCGCGAGCGATGCGACGTGGTAGCGGAGGTCGAACATCGTGGCGCCAAGGTAGCCCGCGGAGAGCCGGCGCTACAGCCCGAGACCGTTGACGATCGCGCGAGAGGTCGACTGGATCACGTTCCGCAGGGCCGGCGAGGCCAGGACTGCGCCGACGATCGCGAGGATCCCCATCGCGGCGAAGACCGCGAGCGGCCAGATGCCGACGCGGCGGGAGACGAGGCGCGAGACGCCCTTCGCGTCGACGAGCGATTCCCCCACCTTGAGCCGCGTGACGAACGTCGAGGCCATGCCCTCGCGGTCGCGCTCGAGGAACTCGACGAGGTTGAAGTGCGTGCCGACCGCGACGATGAGGGTCGCGCCCTTCTCGTAGGCCAGCTTGCAGCGCGAGGTCCTCGCTGATCCCCGGCGCCGAGACGACGTGGTACGGCAGGCCGAGCCCCCGCAGCCGCGCGGCGCCCGGTGCCCCGCCGCTCGGGTACGCATGCACGACGAGCTCGGCGCCCGCCCGCAGCGAGGCGTCCGAGACGGAGTCGAAGTCTCCCACGATCACGTCCGCGGCGAGCCCGACCTCGCGAAGCGCATCCGCTCCTCCGTCGACCGCGACGAGCACGGGACGGAAGTCGCGGACGTACGGGCGCACCATCCGCAGGTCGGACTTGTACCCCGGCCCACGGGCGACGACGAGCACGTGCCGGTCGCGGAAACGGGTGCGCAGCGTCGGGTAGCTCGAGGCCGGCCGCGAGTGAGCCGGCCTCCTCCTGCAGATGGCGCAGCGTGTTCTCGGCGAACGCCTCGAGCGCGTGGGAGACGCGGCTCTGCTGGTCGGCGAGCGCCTCCCCGAGCGACGCCGCGTCGAGCACGGTGCCCTCGGCGACGAGCGTCCCGTTCCGCCAGACGCTGCCGCCGTCGAGCCGTACGAGGTCGCCGTCCGCGAGCTCGTCGAACAGCGGCGCCCCCGGGGCGTCCACGAGCCGGACGCCCGCGCGGACGAGCTCGAGCGGGCCGGGGTTCGGGAAGCGCCCGGTCGAGGACCGCGAGATGTTGACCACCGCACGGACGCCGCTCTCCGCGAGCTCCTCGGCCGACACGCGGTCGATGTCGGCATGGTCGACGATCGCGACGTCCTGGGGACCGAGGCGCTTGACGAGGTCCTTCGTCCGGCGCCCGAGCCGCGCGCGGCCCGTGATCTCGCCGTTCATCTCGCCCCGTCCGACGTGACCGTGCTGACGAACTCCTCACCGCCCAGCATTCGCTCGAGCTCGTCGCGGCGCTGCGCGTCGTCGAGCGCCACGATGCGCGTGTGCGTCGGGTCGCCCTCGACCTTCTCGACGCGGAGGTGCTGGTCGGCGACGCTCGCGATCTGCGGCAGATGCGTGATCGTCAGCACCTGCGCGCGCTCGGCGAGGCGGCGCAGGACGTCGGCGACGCGGTGCGCCGTGACGCCTCCGACACCGGCGTCGATCTCGTCGAGGACGACCGTCTCGCCTCCCGCGACCGCCGCGATCGCGAGCGCGACGCGGGAGAGCTCGCCGCCGGACGCCGTCTCGGCGACCGGCGCCAGCGGCAGCCCGGCGTTCGGCCGGACGAGGAACACCGCCTCGTCCGCCCCGGTCGGCCCCGGCTCCCGCTCCCGCAGCTCGACGTGGAACTCGCCCTCGCCCATGCCGAGATCGACGAGCTCGCGCGCGACGGCCTCCGCGAACGGCTCCGCCGCGACGCGACGAGCATCCGCGAGCGCCTCGCACGCGGCGCCGAACGCCCTCTGTGTCGTCTCGCGCTCGGCGAGAGCGCGCTCGAGCGGGTCGCCGCCGGTGCCGGCACGCTCGAGCTCCTCGAGAGCGGACGAGCGGCGGTCGAGCAGCTCGTCCAGGCTCGCGGCCCGGTGACGCCGCTTTGCGTCGGCGATGCGGTCGAGCCGCTCCTCCACGGCCGCGATGCGGGCCGGGTCCGCATCGAGCGTGTCCGCGAACCGACGGACGTCACTGCCGACCTCGCCCAGGCGGACGACGAGGTCGCGCAGCTCGGCGGCGGCTGCCTGGAGCTCCGGGGCGAGCCGCTCGAGCGGCGCCAAGGCGTGTTCGGCGGCAGCCGCGAGCGCCCGGGCGCCCTCGCCCTCGTCGGGATCGAGCGCCGCTGCGGCCGCATGGGCGCCGTCGCCGAGCTCCGCGACGTGGCGGAAGCGCTCGCGCTCGGCACGAAGCGCCTCCTCCTCCCCCGGCTCCAGCCCGTCCGTGTCCTCGACCAGCGCCTCGAGCTCGTCCAGCCGCGCGCGCTCGGCGTCGGCGCCGTGCTCCAGCTCCTCGACGCGCCTCCGGGCCGCGACGAGGCCGCGCCACGACTCCCGGGCCTCCTGCCGCCGCGCCCGCTGCGCCGGCCCGGCGAACGCGTCGAGCAGGTCGAGCTGGTGCGCCGGCCGCGCGAGCCGCCTCTGCGCGAACTGGCCGGAGAGCGCGAGCAGCCGGTCGGTCGCGGCGACGAGGTCGTCGCGTGCCACGCTGCGGCCCCACGCGTAGGCGCGCGAGCGCCCGTCGGCGCCAACGCGCCGGGCGACGACGAGCCCCGGCTCGTCGTCCGGCCTGAGGTCGTGGAGCGCCTCGAGGCCGTCCTCGTCGAAGAAGCCCTCCGGCACGTCGAGCTCCGCCTCCACGTAGGCCTCCGAGCCCGCCGCGCCGACGAGCCCCGCGTCACCTTTCGACCCGAGCAGCAACCCGATCGCCTGCGTGAAGATCGTCTTCCCGGCGCCCGTCTCGCCGGTGAGCGCGACGAGCCCCGACGCCAGCTCGAGCTCGGCCTCGCGGATGAGGACGAGGTTCTCGATCCGCAGCCTGCGCAGCACATCGAAGATCGTAGTTCCGGGCACCCGTCGGCGCAGGTGTCGGGAACGGCGGGCCTACGTGGAGAAGCTCTCGCGGTACCGGCTCACGAAGGTCGCGTCCGGCAGGGTTGCGAGGAGCGTGCGGGCGGCGCCCAGGCGCACGGCGACCCTGCCTCCCGGCGCGGCCTCCCCGACCCGGTGCCCGTCCACGAGCACGGCCACCGACACCTCGGCGGTCCGGTTCCAGACGACGACGTCCTTGCCGCGCGGCACGACGAGCGGCCGCGCGTGGAGCGAGTGCGGCGCGACGAACGTCGTCGCCATCGCGTCGATCCCCCACATCAGCACCGGGCCCCCGTTCGAGAGGTTGTACGCGGTCGAGCCGGAGGGCGTCGAGCAGATGATCCCGTCGCACGGGACGCTGCCGAGATCCTCGCCTCCGACCGCCCACTCGAGCTCGACCATGCGCCCGAGCACCGCCGACGTGACGACGAGGTCGTTGACGGCGACGTGACCCGTTCTCGCCGTTCTCGACCTCGAGCGTCGGCAGCTCGACCACCTCGAGCTCGCCGCGGAACGCACGCGTGAGGCCCACCTCGAGCTCCTCCGGCTGCATCGAGCTGAGGAAGCCGACGCGCCCGAAGTTGACGCCGATCACCGGGATGCCCGACCCGAGATACGTGCGCAGCGCACGGAGCATCGTCCCGTCGCCGCCGAGGACGACGACGAGATCCGCGTCGCCGGGGTCGCCGCTCACCTCCAGGCCGTGCCGGGCGGCCTCGTCCGGGGCGAAGATCAGCTCGACGCCCGCCGCACCGGCGACCTCGAGGACCCGCGCGATGCCGTCGCCGATCTGCTCCTGGCGCCCGTGCGTGACGAGCGCTGCCCGTGCAACGGGCTTCGCGCCGCTACCCGACGGCAGCGTCGATCCAGCGCTCGAGCTCATCGGGGTCGGAGGGCTTCTCGCTTGCGATCAGGTGGACGACGAACTCCCGGTTCCCCTTCGGCCCCGGGTGCCCGGAGTCTACGACCCCGGCGACACGCGCACCCCAGGAAGCCGACCCGGCGCAGAAGTCGCGCAGGACGCGGCGGCGCACTTCGGGGTCGCGGACGACGCCCTTCGGCACGTCGGCGCGCCCTGCCTCGAACTGCGGCTTGACGAGGACGAGCGCCTCCCAGCCGGGCGCCGCGAGCACGATCGCCGGCGGCAGCACGCGGGTCGCGGAGATGAACGAGACGTCGCACGTGATCACCTCGGGAGGGAACGGCAGCGCGTCCAGGTGCCGCGCGTTGACGCGCTCGAGCACGGTGACCCGGTCGTCGTCGCGCAGCCTCGGATGGAGCTGTCCGTAGCCGACGTCGAGCGCGATCACCCGCGCCGCGCCGCGCTGCAGGAGGCAGTCGGTGAACCCACCGGTCGAGGCGCCGAGGTCGAGGCAGTCCTTCCCGCTCGGGTCGACGCCGAGGGCGTCGAGGGCGTGGGCGAGCTTCTCCCCGCCGCGCGAGACGAACCGCGGCGGGCGCTCGACGGTCAGCGTGGCGTCGTCGCCGACCTGCTGGCCCGGCTTGTCGTAGCCCCGGGACGAGGCCGGCCATGACGAGCGCCTTCGCCTGCTCACGGCTCTCGGCGAGCCCGCGCTCCACGAGCACGACGTCGAGCCTCTTCTTCGCCACGGCTACGCGGTCCGTGCCGCCAGCCCGTCGACGAGCTCGGCCAGCACCGACGTGTCGGCGTCGATCGCCCCCAGGCGCTCGTGTGCGCGGCGCGCGGCGGCCGCGGCGACCTCCCGGGCGCCGTCCTTGCCGAGCTCCGTCGCATAGCCGTCGCCGTCGATCAGGTCGTCCATCGCCTGGAAGAGGACGCCGAGCTCCTCTCCGAACGCCCGCCACGGATCCTGGTCGCCGGCAGGCACCGCCGCCGCCCACAGCCCGAGCCCGACCGCCGCCGCGAAGAGCCGGCCGGTCTTCAGCCGGTGCAACTCGGCGAGGTCGACCTGCGCGGCCGTCACGTCGAGGTACTGCCCGCCGATCATGCCGAGCGTCGCCTCGGCGAGCTCACGCGCCGGCTCGGGACGGTCGTACGCAAGCGCGAGCCGCAGGCCCTCTGCGAGCAGCGCGTCGCCGGCGAGCAACGCGACGCCTTCGCCGTGGGCGACGTGCGCGCTCGGGCGGCCTCGGCGCTCGTCGTCGTCGTCCATCGAGGGCAGGTCGTCGTGGACGAGCGAGAACGTGTGGACGAGCTCGAGCGCCACCGCCGCGGGCAGCGCGTCCTCGGCTCGCCCGCCGGCGGCTTCCGCCGTCGCGAGGCAGAGGACGGGGCGGATCCGCTTGCCTCCGCCGGCGAGCGCGTAGCGCATCGCCTCGGAGAGGCCGTCGAGCGACGCCGTCGGCGTGAGATCGGCGAGCCCCTGCTCGACGAGCGCGCGGAGCTCGTCAGGCGCCCGCATCGGCGGCCTGGCGGGCGCGCTGCACCTCGGCTTCGATCTCCTTCGCCAGCTCGGCGATCTCCGCCAGTCCGTCGACCGCCTCGTCGACGTCGCCGCCCGCATCGGCACTCGCCTCGAGTGCGTCGACTCGCGTCTTCAAGCGTTCGAGCAGCTCCTCCGCCCGCTGCAGCGAGGCGTCCGAGCCGCCGCTCACCTGCCGTCCTTCGCGATCTTGGCGAGGATCCCGTTGACGAGCCGGGCGGCATCCTCGCTCGCGTAGCGCTTCGCGAGCACCACGGCCTCGTTGATCGCGACGTCCATCGGCACCGCATTCTCCTCCAGCTCGAACACCCCGATGCGCAGGATGTTGCGCTCGAGCGTACCCAGGCGGTCGGCGGGCCAGCCGTCGGAGACGGCGGTCACGCGCGCGTCGAGGTCCGGCGCCACGGCAGAGACGGACGCGGCGAGCGAGCGGGCGAAATCGTCCGGCTCACCGTCGAAGAGCGACGCCAGCGGCTGCCCGGTGAGGTCCCACTGGTAGAGGAGGAAGAGCGCCTGGCGACGCGCCTGCCTGCGGCCGAGAGGCTTGGGCGCCGGCTTCGGCCGGGTCGTCTCGCCGGTCATGCCGGGCGGAGCGAGGGCAGGAGTGCTTCCATCTCCTCAAGGTAGCCGGTCGAGTACGCACCCGATCGGAAGCCGTCCGAGCCGAGAACGTCGAGCGCGAGCTCCCGCGTCGTCGGGATTCCGGTCACCTCGAGCTCGCGGAGCGCCCGAACGGCGCGCTCGATCGCCGCCGGCCGGTTGTCGTCCGAGACGATCAGCTTCGCGATCAGCGAGTCGTAGTACGGCGGGACCGCCGTGCCGTCCTCGACGGCCGTATCGACCCGCACACCGGGCCCGAGCGGCGGGCGGAAGCGCTCGACGACGCCGGGCGACGGGACGAAGCCGCGCGCCGGATCCTCCGCGTTGATGCGGATCTCGATCGCGTGCCCGCGTCGCGGCGCCCGGCCGGTGACCGCGAGCGGCTCTCCCGCGGCGATCCGGACCTGCTCGCGCACGATGTCGACTCCGGTGAGCATCTCCGTCACCGGATGCTCGACCTGGAGGCGGCAGTTGACCTCGATGAAGTACGGCTCGCCCTCGAGGCCGAGGAGGAACTCGAACGTCCCGGCCCCCTCGTATCCCACGGCGCGACACGCGCGCTCGACGGCCGCCTCCATCTCCTCGCGGGTCTCCGGGGAGAGCGCCGGCGACGGCGACTCCTCCACGAGCTTCTGATGCCGGCGCTGGATCGAGCATTCGCGCTCGCCGAGCGTGAGGACGTTCCCGTGCCGGTCGCACAGGACCTGGATCTCGACGTGGCGGGCGGGGGCGACGACCTTCTCGAGGTAGAGGGAACCGTCGCCGAACGACGCTTCGGCCTCGGCGGCCGCAGCCGCGAACGCCTGGTCGAGGCCGTCGGGATCGTCGACGAGCCGCATGCCCTTCCCACCGCCGCCCGCGGTCGCCTTGAGCAGGACCGGGAAGCCGATCGCCTCGGCCGCCTCGCGGATCTCCTCGAGCGACGCCGACCCTGCGGTTCCCGGGACGAGCGGCACGGCGGCCGCGCGCATCTCCGCCTTCGCGGACGCCTTGTCACCGAGCCGCTCCATCACGTCGGGCGAGGGGCCGACGAACACGAGGTCGTTGTCCGCACAGGCACGGGCGAAGGCCGGGTTCTCGGCGAGGAACCCGTAGCCGGGGTGCACGGCCTCGCATCCGGTCGTCACGGCGGCTGCGACGACACTGGGGATGCGCAGGTAGCTCTCGGCTGCGGGCGGCGGGCCGATGCACACGGCCTGATCGGCAAGGCGCACGTGCAGCGCCTCGTTGTCGACGGTCGAGTACGCCGCGACGGCCTCGATCCCGAGCTCGTGGAGCGCGCGGATCACACGCACCGCGATCTCGCCCCGGTTCGCGACGAGGACCCGCCCGAACATCGGCTAGACGACGGGCGGCGCGACGATCGGCTCGAGCTCGAAGAGCAGCGTCCCGAACTCGACCGCCTGTCCGTTGTCGGCGTGGATCGTGCGCACACGGCCGTGCGCGTCCGCCTTGAGCTCGCTGAAGAGCTTCATCGCCTCGAGGACGCAGAGGGTCTGGCCGGGTGCGACGACGTCGCCGACCTCGACGAAGGGCGGTGCGCCCGGCTGCGCCGCACGGTAGAAGACGCCGGGCGTCGGCGACTCGACGCGGACCGTCCCGGCCGACGCGGCGAGCTGGGCGTCGACGATCTCGGTCTCCACGACGGCGACACCGGCCGCGCCGGGAAGCGAGCCGATGCCCGGCTCGTCCGCGCGACGGACCGAGACGCGCATTCCCTCGTCCTCGATCTCGATCTCCCCGACCCCGGATTCCTGGACGATCTTGACGAGCTCGCGGATGCGCTCCCCGCGCTGGGCGTCGACATCGCCGACGAGCAGCGATGCCTCGCGCGAGTGACGCTGGCGGATCGTCTGCAGCAGCGTCTCGGCCTCCTCGCCGAACATCGCGAGCAGCACGAGATCCTCCTCGGACGACGCAAGGCCCTCCGCCGCCTCGCGAACGTCGTCCACGCTCGGCGGTTCGTCCTCGAGTGCCGGCGCCTGCCCCGCGAGCAGCTCGACCGCCCGCCGCACGCCGGCGTCGATCTCACCCGGAGGCGTCCCGTACCCGCCCGTGACGAGCTGGCGGAACTCGTCGAGCACCGTGCCGTAGCGGCGCGCCGACAGCACGTTGAGCAGCGCCTGCGACCCGAGGATCAGGCCGATCGGTGCCGCGAGCGGCGGTCGGCCGGCCTCGTCGCGGATCCGCGTCACCTCGGTGAGCGTGTCGAGCAGGCGGTCGCCCGCCGAGTGCGCGCGGAGGTGGAGGTCGAGCGCCGCGACGAGGCCCGCAGGCAAGTCGTACTCGGCCGCGCGGACTGCGATGCGCGGGGAGAGCGGCGCGAGCGGCTCGTCCCCGAGATGCTCGTCGACGACGTCGGACGCCTCCCAGAGACGTGCGACGTCGACGCCGGTGGGGCGGTCGAGTCCCTCCAGCACCTCGACGAGCGACTCCCCTGCGATTCGGTGCAGCGTCAGCGCGAGCGGATAGACCGTCGTCGCGACCACGTCGGCGCCGACGCGGGTCGCGACGAGCGCGTTTGCGAGCGCCGTGCCGCCCGCCGCCTGGATATAGAGGCCGACCGGCAGGCCGCTCGCCTCGCGCAGGCGCTCGACGAGCTCCTGCGTCACGTGCGGGAGGAGACCGCCGGTGGGGTCGTTCAGCAGGACGCGCGAGGCGCCGAGATCGCCGACCTTGCGGGCTTGCGCGACGAGCGCATCGATCTCGCCGGCGTGCCCTGGGCTGTACACCAGCCCGACGTGCAGCTGCCGGCCGGCCTCGACGATCGCCTCGCCGGCCTCGACGAGGTTCGAGACGTCGTTGAGCGGGTCGTGGAGCCGGAAGACGTCGATTCCGTTCTCGGCGGCGCACGCCACGAACCGGCGCACGATGTCCGGCGAGACCGGCTTCGAGCCAACGAGAAACCGGCCGCGCAACGCCAGCCCGAGCGGCGTCGTCGTGCGCGCGTCGATCGCCCGAATCCGCTCCCAGGGGCTCTCGACGCCCCTCCGCACCGCCGCGTCGAAGACGCCCCCGCCCGAGACCTCGAGGCAGGCGAACCCGGCGCCGTCGAGGATCTCCGCGACGCGGAGGACGTCACCCGTCGGGACGCGCCCGGCGAGCGGCTCCTGCGACAGGAGCCGGATCGTGGTGTCGTAGAGCTGCGGCACGCGGCCGGGACCTTACCGCGTGCTCCGCCCCCGTTCTGGCGGCGCTGACCTCGGGCGCTGGGGAGCAATCGGCACTGATCCGGCACAGACCCGACACGGTCCGGTCACGCCTCGACCGCTACCGTCGGCACCCCGTGGGTGGGTGGGGGTTTGGGATGGGACCGAAGAGGCGTATCGCCGAGCTGCGCTCATCCCGGTCCTGGCTGCCGATCCTCAGGCCCGCGAGATGTAGCGCGCCTCACGGGGGTCGACCTTGATCCGCTCGCCGATGTCGACGAAGAGCGGCACCTGGACGACCGCGCCGGTCTCGAGCGTCGCCGGCTTCGTGACGTTCGAGACGGTGTCGCCGCGGACACCCGGCTCGGTCTCGGCGACGGCGAGCTCGACCGAGGTGGGAAGCTGGAGACCGGACGGCTTGCCGTTCACCTGCAGGATCTGCACCGTCGACGACGGCAGCATGTACGCGAGCTCGTCTGCAACCTCGGTCCGCGGCAGCGCGAACTGCTCGTACGTCTCCTGATCCATGAAGTGCGCCTCGCTCCCGTCGTCGTAGAGGAACTGGACGCTCTTCACCTCGGTGTGGACGCGCGGGAACTTCTCGCCGGCGCGGAACGTGTCGTCGACGACCGCCCCGGTCTCGAGGTTCTTGAGCTTCGTCCGCACGAACGCGCCGCCCTTCCCGGGCTTCACGTGCTGGAACTCGACGATCCGCCAGACCGAACCACGGTGCTCGATGTGCATCCCGTTCCGGAACTGGTTCGTATTGACGATGTCCGCCATGACGGGCGCCCAGACTAGCCGACGACGACGGGCTCCTTGGTCACCGCCGTGAGGCGCTCGCAGCCTTCCTCGGTGACGACGACCATGTCCTCGATCCGGACGCCCACGTCGCCGGACAGGTAGATCCCCGGTTCCACCGTCACGACGTTGCCGATCTCGAGAACGGAGCTCGACTCGGGACGCAGATTCGGCTCCTCATGGACGTCGAGGCCGACGCCGTGGCCGAGACCGTGCCCGTAGCGATCACCCATCCCGGCTGCTTCGATCGCCACGCGCGAAGCTGCGTCGACGTCCCGTCCGACGGCGCCGGGATGGATCGCGGCGAGCCCGTCGAGCTGCGCTTGCAGGCAGAGGTCGTAGATCTCGCGCAGGCGCCCGTCGGGCTGACCCGTGAAGAAGGTGCGAGTGCAGTCGGACGCGTATCCGTCGACCGAGCAGCCCGCGTCGACGACGACGAGGGTGCCTTCCGGGATCGGGACGTCGCGGAGCTTCGCGTGCGGGCGCGCGCCGTTCTCGCCGAATGCGACGATCGCAGCGAAGGACGGCCCGTCGGCGCCCGCCTCGTGCCACGCCTGCTCGAGCCACCAGGCGAGCTCGGCCTCGGTCCGCCCGACGAACGCCTGCTCGGCCAACTCGCCGTAGACCCTGTCCGAGATTGCGCCCGCACGCCGTATCGCGTCGAGCTCCCCGGGCTCCTTGACCGCGCGAAGGCGCTCGACGAGCCCCGTCGTGGAGACGAGCTCGACGCCCCCCGTCCGTAGCGTGTCGGCCGAGGCGAGCGTCAGGTGCGCCGCCTCGACGGCAACGCGCCTGCCGGAGAGAAGCCCGGCGAGCGCGGTGACGACGTACCGCGGAGTCTGGTGGAACTCCACCCCCTCCACGTCACGCGCCGCCTCGGCGTACCGAAAGTCGGTGTAGAGCGTCGCCGCGCCTGCCGGATCGACCAGCACCGCCGCGTTGGAGCTCTGGAGACCCGTGAGATAGCGCACGTTGACCAGCCCGGTGACGAGCAGGGGCTCCTCGAGGCGCGATGCGAGGCGCTCGATCCGGTTCATCCGTCCCTCCGTTCCGCGAGCATCGCGAGCGCCCGCCGGTAGCCGTTGATGCCGTCGCCGACGATGCGCTCGCTCGTCAGCCCTTCGAGGACGCTCGACCGGCGCCACGTCTCGCGCTCCTCGACGTTCGAGAGGTGCACCTCGACGACCGGGCCCGAAAAGGGCTCGAGCGCGTCGTGGATCGCCCAGCTGTAGTGCGACCACGCGCCGGGGTTGAGAACGAGCGCGTCGGCGTTGTCGAGCGCCGCGTGGAGGAACTCCACGTACTCGCCCTCGTGATTCGTCTGCCTGCAACGCACCTGGAGGCCGAGCTCGCGGGCCCACGCGTAGACCTGCGTCTCGAGGTCCTGCAGCGATCCGTCGCCGTACTGCGCCGGGTCGCGGCGTCCGAGAATGTCGAGATTGACCCCGTTCAGCACGTCGATGCGCACGGGCCGGATGCTACTGGCGCCCGCCGCCCCGCCCGGGATCAGGCGATGAGCTCGTCGAGCGCGCGGCGGACGTCGTCCTGCGGTACTTCGACCCCCCACCGCGGCTTCCCAGGCGCGTCGAGGAGGACGAGCCTCGGCGCACCGCGCTCGGCCTTCTTGTCGCGCGCGAGCGCAGCCCAGGCGGCATCGCGGTCGACCCGGACGGGCTCTGGGGCGAGCACGTCGCGCACGACGCGCGCCTCATCCGGCAGGCCGGAGAGGCGCAGCGCCGCCAGGAGACCGAGCGCGACGGCGCGACCGTGCGGCAGCGAGTAGCCCGCCGCGGCCTCGAGCGCGTGACCGAAGGTGTGGCCGAGGTTGAGCTGGTTCCGAGGCCCGCGGTCGTGCGGATCCTGGATGCAGACGGCCGACTTGAAGGCCGCGCAGGCACGCACCTGCTCCGGCTCGCGCAGCTCCCAGAGCGGCTGCCCGGCGAGCAGGCCGGTCTTGACGACCTCGGCGAGGCCGTTCCGCCGCTCGTCGTCGGGAAGCGTCGTCAGGAGCGACGGGTCGCAGACGACGCGGGCAGGCCAATGGAAGGCGCCGACGGCGTTCTTCGCCCCGGGCAGGTCGACCGCGGTCTTCCCTCCCATCCCGGCGTCCACCTGGCCGACGAGCGTCGTCGGCACGGCGGTCCAGGGGACACCGCGCATGTGGGTTGCCGCCGCGAATCCGACGACGTCGGTCGTCGAACCGCCCCCGAGCGCGACGAGCGAGCCGTCACGGCCGATCCGAAGCGCCGTCCACAGCCGCTCGACGACGGCCACGGTCTTCGCCGCCTCGCCTGCCGGCACCTCGTGCTGCTCGACGTCGCGCGCGCCGAGCGCGACCTGCGCCCTGATGCCGTGGATGCCGGAGACGTGGGCGTCTGCGACGAGCTCGACAGGACCGTCGCCGGGAACGAGCTCGCCCAGCTCGTCGACCGCGCCGATCTCGACATGCACACCACCTGCGGCGAGCAGTGTCCCGTCGACGTCGCGGGCATGCGCATCGGCGACCTCCTCGTAGAGCGGCTGACGGTCGCGATGCAGCGCGTGGAACGCTTCCTCCCCGCGCGCGAGCGGCCGTCCGGTGCCGGCGACGCGGTTCCAGGCCACCTCGGGATCGACGTCGAGGAGCACCGTGAACGCGCGCTTCCGGAGATCGCTGTCTCGTCCCCTCCGAGAGCACTGCGCCCCCGCCGAGAGCGACGACGGCCGGCTCACCGTCGCGCAGCACGTCGCGCGCGACCTCTTCCTCGAGCTGTCGGAAGCCTGCCTCGCCGCGCGCGGAGAACAGGTCCGCGACGGCCGTTCCGGCGCGGCGCTCGATCTCGTCGTCGAGGTCGACGAATGCTCGCCCGAGCCGCTCCGCGACGACCGTTCCCACGGTGGTCTTCCCCGAGCCCATGAATCCCGCGAGCGCGAGGTGCCGCCCCAGGGCGTTCAGCGGCTCGGGTGCCACCGCTCGCCGATCCTGGCGAGATACGCGTCGCGAGCGGCGAGGACGTCGCCCATGGCATCGCCGCCGAGCTTCTCGAGCGCCGCGCGGGCGAGCTCGAACGCGACCGCCGCCTCTGCGACCACGGCGAGCGCCTCGACCGCCTGGACGTCCGACCGCTCGACCAGAGCTTTCGCAGGCTCGCCGGTCTCGAGGTCGACCGAGTCGAGCGGCCGCATGAGCGTCGGGAGCGGCTTCATCGCGGCGCGGACCACGATCGGCTCTCCGTTGGACATGCCCGCCTCGATGCCGCCCGCGTGGTTCGTGTGCCGCTCGAGGCCCGGGTAGATCTCGTCGTGCGCCTCCGACCCACGGCGTCGCGCGAGCTCGAGCCCGCCGCCGATCTCGACGGCCTTGACGGCCTGGATACCCATCAGCGCGAGGGCGAGGCGCGCGTCGAGCCGATCCCGCTTCTCGGCATAGGAGCCGAGCCCGGGCGGCACGCCCGCGGCAACGACCTCGACGATCCCGCCGAGCGTGTCGCGGTCCTTCCGGGCCGCGTCGGTCGCCTCGCGCATCCCGTCGTCCGTCGTCTCCCCGCCGACCTCCACGGGCCGACCCGCGACCTCGACCCCGAGCTCGCGGAGCAGCGCCTTCGCCACCGCCCCGACCGCCACGTGCGCCGCCGTGTGGCGGGCGGAGGCACGCTCGAGTGCGTTCCGGACGTCCTCGTGCCCGTACTTGAGCACCCCGGCGAGGTCGGCGTGGCCCGGCCGCGGCAGCGTGACGGGCTTCACGCCCTTCCCCGACGGCGCTCCCTCGGGCGGCCACGGGCTCATCCCCCACGTCCAGTTCGCGTGGTCGCGGTTCCGGACGACGAGCGTCAGGGGCGTGCCGAGCGTGAGGCCGTGCCGGAGGCCGGAGAGGACCTCGACCTCGTCCGTCTCGAGCTTCTGGCGCGGGCTGCGGCCGTATCCCTGCTGCCGCCGCCGCAGGTCGGCGTCGATCGCCTCCTTCTCGAGGCGGAGCCCGGCGGGAAGCCCCACGACGATCGCCGTGAGCGCCGGCCCGTGGGACTCGCCTGCGGTGACGACCTCGAGCGCCATGGCGACGATCCTACGCAGGCTCCCCGTCGACCGAGGGCGGGATCACGTGCGCGCCAATCCGACGTCCCGCGCCCGACGTAGTCGCAGGCAAGCGACCGGAGGGAGAAGAAATGAAGCGCCTCGGCTTGCTGCTCTTGGTCACGGGCCTCGCCGGTGGCGCGCTCGCGACCGCGAACGCGGGAACGAACGCGACACCCCGGGTGGTCTGTCACCGAACGTCGTCGGCGACGAAGCCGTACGTGAAGCTCGCGGTCTCGGCCCGGCAGCTCCGTACACATCTGAAGCACGCGGCGGACATCATCCGCACGCCGCTCGGCGCATGCCCGAAGTCGGTGATGACGCCGACGGCCGGCGGCCGCGCCCTCACCGTCGCGCTCACCGGCGAGGCGGAGTCCCCCGCCGGCGATCCCGTCGGCACGGGCACCTCGACGATCCGTTTGCGCGCCGGGCAAGGTCAGGTTTGCTACCGGCTGTCGGTGGAGAACCTCGCCCCGGCGGCTGCTGCGCACATCCACCGTGGAGCGAGCGGCGTCGCCGGTCCCGTCGTCGTGCCGCTGACGACACCCGGCGCCGACGGCGAGTCGAGCGGCTGTGCGCCGGCCACGAGGGCCGTCGTCTCGGCGATCCTCGCCCAGCCGGCGTCGTACTACGTCAACGTCCACACCGCGGAGTTCCCGGCGGGCGCGGTCCGCGGCCAGCTCACGGGAACGTCCACCTCATCCTTCGGCTGGGTGGTGGCCGTCGACCTCAAGGGCACCAGCGAGCCGAACGCGACCGGGACGGCCGTGGTCCGGGTCCGCCAGGACGTGGGCATGGTCTGCTACAGGCTGCACGCTGCGAACGTCACGCTCCCGACCGTGGCGGCGCACATCCACCGTGGGGGAGCGACCGTGAACGGGCCGGTCGTCGTCCCCTTCACGGCCCCCGGCGCAGACGGCAACTCGAGCGGCTGCACGAACGCCGACGCAGCCCTGATCGGGGAGATCATCGGCAATCCGGCCGGGTTCTACGTCAACGTCCACACGAAGGAGCATCCCGCCGGCGCCATCCGCGCGCAGCTCGGCTGACGCCGACAATGTGCCCGCGATGCGGGCGAGCGGGCCGCGCTCAGCGAGAGCGGAGCGCGGCCCGCATCGCGACGAGCGGCGCGGGCTTCCCCGTCCACCGCTCGAACGACGCGGCGCCCTGCGCCAGAAGGACGTCGAGCCCGTCGACGCACGGGTGGCATTCGAGCGCCCGTGCGGCGGCGATCAGCGCGGTCGGGCGGCCGTCCGGCAGGTAGGCGAGGTCGACGACCTGCATCCCCGCGCGCGGCGCCACGATGAGCTCGTCCTTCACCGGCGTGGCGTTGACGAGGACGTCGAAGCCTTCGCCCGACGGCGGCCATCCGGGATCACGGCGGCCATGGACGACGACCTCGGCGCCCGCCTCCTCGAGCGCACCGGCGACGGCCTTCGCAGCGCCGCCGGTGCCGAGCACGAGCGCGCGGCGCCCCTCCGCCTCGAGCTGCGTCGTCACCGCGAGCCCGTCCGTCGACGAGCCGTGAACGCGTCCATCGCGGATCACGAGCGTGTTGACCGACCCAGCGCGCTGCGCCACCTCGTCGAGCTCGTCGCACAGCTCGACGACCGCCTCCTTGTGCGGGATCGTCACGTTCGCACCCGCGAAGCCCACCGCTGCCAGCCCCCGCACGGCATCGCGGAGCAGCTCGGGTGGCGTCGGCAGGGGCACGTAGCACCAGTCGAGCCCGAGTGTCTCGAACCCCGCGTTCTGCATGGTCGGGGACAGAGAGTGCGACGTCGGCCAGCCGAGCAGCCCGACGAGCGTCGTCGTCCCGCGGATCTCCATCACGCGACGGCTCTCGGCGCCTGCGCCTGCGCTTCGCGGACGTGACCGGCCACGCCCGGAGTATCCCTGCACGGACAGGGGATCATCCAACCACCCTCGCCTGCCGATACGGACGTCGTGGGCGTCGACAACGTCGATCGGAGGCTGGTCGCTCTCTTCGAGGCCAGTCAGGAGCACGAGCGCGCGCGGCGGGAGCTGCTCCCGCCCGAGTGGCTCAACGCGGATCGAGCGCCCGCCGACCACCTCGGCGAGGTCTTCGACACACTGGTCGAGCGTGCACGGGAGTACGTGCGCACCCAGCGGGATGCCGCCGACCGGCGCGAACGCGAGCGTCAGTCGCAGGCGTAGCCGTACTGGCAGACCTTGCGGAGGAAGTCCGACTCGTTCGCCGTGAAGTAGTGCGCGATCGACTTCGGCTTGCGCACGTAGTAGAGGTAGTCGACGTCTGCGGGACTCGCCGCGGCCCGAATCGAGGCGAGGCCGGGGTTCGCGATGGGCGTCGGCGGCAACCCGGGACGGAGGCGTGTGTTGAACGGTGACGTCGAGCGCAGCGCCGCCTTCGTCAGCGACTCGGTGCCAGGAATGTTCAGGCCGTAGCGGACCGTCGCGTCGATTCCGAGCGGCATGCGGTTCCGCAACCGGTTGTAGATGACCGCGGCGACGAGGCGGCGCTCCCGCGGCACCGCCGTCTCCTTCTCGATCATCGACGCGATGATCAGCACGTCGTACGGGGTCAGGTTCTTGGAGCGCGCGTAGGAGAGGTCCACCGTCCGGAAGCGCTGGCGGAAGGCCCTCAGCTGGTCGGCGACGAGCTCCCGGGCCGTCGTCCTCTGCGTGAACTCGTACGAGGCCGGGAAGAGGAAGCCCTCGAGCGAGTCACGCCTCACGTCCTCGCGAAACCGCGGCGGCGCAATGGCTCGGTCGACCGCGCGGAGGTAGCCGTCCCGCGTGAGCAGCGGCGTGACGCCACGCTTGCGGATCGCGATCGCGCGAACCGCGGCGACCCGGTCGGCCATCTCGCGAATCGTGAATCCCTCGGGGAAGATGACTGTCAGACGCGCGAGCGGCGGTGGAGCGGTGGCCGTCACCGCAGGCGCCTCGTCGTCGCCGCCGGCGATCCACGCGGTCGCCGCGAAGGCCCCGACGCCGACCAGCGCCACGACCAGGAGCAGCGCGAGCCCGCGCCTCACCGTGCCCGCCCCAGCCAGCCCTGGAGCAGATGCGCGGCTGCGACCGCGTCCTCGGGGGCGCGGCCACCGGTCTGCTGGGCGAGGGTCGTGGTGAACCGCTCGTCCTCGGTCTCCACCGGAACCTGGAGCCGCGCGCGGAGCGCCTCCACGAACGCTTCCGTCTCCCGGGCCTGAGCGCCGCGCTCGCCGCGCAGGGTCAACGGGAGCCCGACCACGACCAGCTCGGCCTCGTGCTCGGCCACCAGTGCCACGACCTGGTCGAGCCCGGCCTCGCTCGCGGCCCGCTCGACGATCCCGACGGGCCGCGCCAGCGTCCCCGTCGCGTCCGAGACCGCGACGCCGGTGCGCGCGGCGCCGTAGTCCAGCGCAAGCGCTCTCACAGGGCGGCGCGGATCAGCCGTTCCGCCTCGGCGAGCGCCTCGGGGAGCTTCCCGGCGTCCTTGCCGCCCGCGCGGGCCATCGTCGGCCGTCCGCCGCCGCCGCCCCCCACGAGCGGTGCCGCCCCGCGGATCACGTCCGCGGCACTGACACGGCTCGCGACCGCGTCGTCGAAGTTCGCGACGAGCGAGACCTTGCCGTCGCCGGTCGAGCCGAGCACGACCGCCGCCGGCGCGTGCCGCTGCTTGAGCCGGTCGGAGAGGTCGAGGAGAGCGTCTCCCTCGAAGCCGTCGACGGCCTGCACGACGACGTTGACGCCGTCGACAGCGGTGACAACGGCATCAGGGTCGGCGGTAGCCTCTGGTGCCTGCGGCTTGCGCTTGAGCTCCCGGCGCGTCTCCTCCAGCTCGGCCCGGAGTGCGTCGACCTCGGTCGCGCGCGCCCGCAGGGAGGCCCATGCCTCACCCGAGGTGACGGCCTCGATCCGGCGCGTCCCACCACCGACCGAGCCCTCGCCGAGGATGGCGAAGGCTCCGATCTCCGCAGTCGAGCGCACGTGGGTGCCGCCGCAGAGCTCCGTCGACGTGCCCTGGACGTCGACGACGCGGACGACGTCGCCGTACTTCTCGCCGAAGAGCGCCATCGCGCCGAGCCTCCGAGCCTCGTCCAGCGTCGTCTCGAAGGTGTTGACGGGCACGTTCGCGAAGATCGCGCGGTTGACGCGCTGCTCGATCGCCTCGCGCTCCTCCGCCGTCAGCTGCGAGCCGTGCGTGAAGTCGAACCGCAGCTTGTCCGGACGCACCGCCGAGCCCGCCTGGACGACATGCTCGCCGAGCACGTCGCGGAGCGCGGCCTGGAGCAGGTGCGTCGCGGTGTGGTTCGCCATCGTCGGGAACCGGACGGCCCACGGCACGACGGCCTGCACGCGGTCGCCGGCCGCGAAGCCGTGGCCGCGGAAGACGAGCACCTGGTCGGCGTCGAAGCGGTATGCCTCGATCAGCTCCGCGCGAACGGCCGCGTCGTCGTCGCGCTGGATCCAGCCCTGGTCGGTCACCTGGCCGCCACCCGCGGGATAGAACGGCGACTCGCGCAGCTTCGCGAGGAACGTTCCGTCGCCGAGATCCTCGAGGGCGCCGAGCTGTGTGAGGACGTCCACCTTCGCGTAGCCGACGAACTCGGTCGCGAACCCGGCCGTCTGGGCGAAGTCTGCGGCACGCTGACCGAGGCCTTTCTCCCCCGTCCCGCGCGAGATCTCGCGGTGGCGCTCCATCTCCACCCGGTAGCCGTCGACGTCGACCGCGTGGCCTCGCTCGCGTGCGAGCTCGACGGTCAGCTCGATCGGGAAGCCGTAGGTCGCGGCGAGACGGAAGGCGTCCGCCGCGCCGATGTCGGCGCCGGCGAGCTCCTCGAACTCCTTCATGCCGCGGTCGAGCGTCTCGCGGAACCGCTCCTCCTCGGCGCGGACGACGCGCTCGATCTCGGCGGCGTTCTCGACGACCTCCGGGTACCACGGCCCGACCTGCTCGACGACGATGCGCGGCAGCGGATAGACCGCGGGCAAGCCGATACGGCGTGCCTGAACGACCGCACGGCGGATGAGGCGGCGCAGGATGTAGCCGCGGCCCTCGTTCGACGGCGTCACGCCCTCCGCAACCAGGAAGGTCACGCCGCGGCCGTGGTCGCAGAGCACGCGGTGCGCCTTGGTCGCCTCCGGCGACGTCCCGTACGCCACACCCGACTCCTCGGCGATCCAGTCCATGATCAGCCGAAAGCCGTCGGTGTCGAAGATCGAGTCGACGCCCTGGACGAGCATCGCGCAGCGCTCGAGGCCCATCCCGGTGTCGATGTTCTGCTTGGGGAGCGGCGTGAGCGAGCCGTCCGCCGCCAGGTCGAACTCCATGAAGACGAGGTTCCAGAACTCGATGTAGCGGTCGCAACGCTCGCAGTTCGGGCCGCAGTCGGCCTGGCCGCAACCGTACTCCGGACCGCGGTCGTAGTGGAGCTCCGAGCACGGGCCGCACGGGCCGGTCTCCCCGGCTGGGCCCCAGAAGTTGTCCGAGCGGGGGAACGGGACGATGCGCTCCCGCGGGATTCCCACCCGCTGCCACGCCGCGACCGCGACCTCGTCCTCCCCGAGGCCGAGCCCCGGATCGCCCGCGAAGACCGTCGCCCAGAGCCTCTCGGTGTCGAACCCGAGATGCCGCGTGACGTACTCCCAGGCGTAGTCGACGGCGCCGTCCTTGAAGTAGTCGCCGAACGAGAAGTTGCCGAGCATCTCGAACATCGAGGCGTGCCGCGCCGTCATGCCGACCTCGTCGAGATCGGTGTCCTTGCCGCCCGCGCGGAGGCACTTCTGAACGGTGGTGAAGCGTGGCGCAGGCGGCGCCTTCGCGCCCGAGAAGTACGGCTTGAGCGGCTGCATCCCGGCCGAGATGAAGAGCGTCGACGGATCCTCGGGCGGCGGGATCAGGGGGAAGGACGGGAAGCGCAGGTGCTCGTTCGACTCGAAGAACGAGAGGAAGGCCTCGCGGAGCTCGGCGGTCGTGCGCACCCGACGATCGTACCGGGGTGGTTTCCGCGTCTACACGCTCGTCATCGCCGACGCACGCTCGACGACCCCCGTCGCCGCGGTGGCGCCAAGCATGCCCCCAACCTCCCCCAGGGGCACTCCCGTGTCCCTGATGTCACGCTATCGGCGAAAGCGTCACGCAGGGGTCACGCCTTCGTGCCGTCTTCGTGACGACTCGTCCCGCGGTGTGCGTCTCGAGCCTTCGTGCCGCGCCGCTGCGCCCAGGCGCGTCGTCGCGCCACGACCGCCGAGGCCGGTGTGGGATCAGGGAAGCTCGTCGGGCGGGACCGGCGCCGGGTCGGGCTTCGGCGTCGGCTCCGGTCTCGGCCAGGGATCTGGCTTCGGCGTGGGAGACGGAGTCGGTGTCGGCGTCGGACGCTCGCTCGACTGCGGCGTCGGGCCGGCACCCCGGAGATCCTGGGCGAGATCTTCCTCGCGTCGCCGGGCGGCGTCCTTGGCCGTGTCCATCGCATCCGACATGCTCCGGCTCTTTCGGAACGAGGCGAACCCGTGAGCGACGCCCGCCGTGAAGCCCGACACCTTCTCGACGGGCTTGGAAATGGCCGTCGACACCGCTCTCACCGCCGTGTCCGCGCTGTCTGCCATCGAGACCGCGCTGTCGGTGACGGTGTCCAGCTTGTCGAGCTGGTAGTTGACCCGGTCGACCGTGCCACCTGTCTTGACGACCACCGGAAGTGCGTCGCGCTCTGCTCCGCGGACGAGCGAGGACACCTTGTCGAACATCTGTCCGAGCTTGACGAGCGCGAACAGCGACCCGACCCCGACCAGGACGAGGAAGATCGCCAGGCCCCAGTAGGCCGCGTCGCCTGCGGAGAATGCGAGAGTCATCGCGCCGGATCCTACCCCGCGACGCGCTCGATGATGCCTGCTCCCACGACCACGTCACCCTCGTAGAGCACCGCCACCTGACCCGGGGCGACTGCGTCGACCGGCTCTCGAAGCTCGAGCGTGAATCCGCCCTCGGTGGGCGTCACCGCCGCCGCGACCGCCGGGGACCGGTAGCGAAGCTTCGCGTCGACCTCGGCGACCGAGTCGTAGAGGCGACCGCTCGCCGCGACGTGCCGCGCCCCGAGCGCGCTGCGCGGCCCCACGACGAGCGCGTTGGACTCGCGGTCTGAGCGCAGCACGTGGAGCGGCTCCCGCGACGCGACGCCGACGCCGCGGCGCTGCCCGGGCGTGAATCGCCAGAGGCCCTCGTGACGCCCGAGCACGGTTCCCGCCTCGTCGACGATGTCGCCCGGCGACGACTCGAGCCCGTTCCGGGCCAGGAAGCTCCGATAGTCGCCGCCGGCGAGGAAGCACGCCTCCTGGCTCTCGGGCCGGCGCGCCGCGGCGAGGCCGGCTCCTTCCGCCTCGCTTCGCACCTCGGCCTTCGTGTCACCGCCGAGCGGGAACACGACGCGGTCGAGGCGGGCGGGATCGACCGTCGCGAGCATGTAGGACTGGTCCTTCGAGGCGTCAGCGCCTCGCGCGACGAGATGCAGTCCGTTGCGCCGGACGACACGCGCGTAGTGGCCCGTCCAGAGGGTCTCGGCGCCGATCCGCTCCGCGAACGTGGCCAGAGCATCGAATCGGAACGCCCCGTTGCATCGCATGCACGGGTTCGGCGTCAGGCCGGCCGCATAGCCGTCCACGAATGCGCGCACGACGGCGTGCCTGAAGTCCTCCCGCAGGTCCAGCGTGACGTGCGGAAGACCGAGGGCGTGACAGGTCTCGCGCGCTCGGATCACGGCGTCGGGGGAGCAGCAGGCGCGCTCGGCGGTCGGCCCTCCCGGGTCGAGCCAGAGACGGAGCGTCACCCCGACCGCGTCTCGCCCGGCCCGGAGGAGCGCGACCGCGCTGTCGACCCCGCCGCTCATGGCGACCGCGACGCGCCCCGGTTGCGGTGCGGCGGTTACGACGGGAGCCAGGGCATTGGCAACGGCATCCGCCGCCAGGGTCTCCCCCGGGACGGCGGCCGCCTCGAGCAGGGTCATCCCCGCGAGCGGCCGCGACATCCCGGGCACGTCGGCCTCGAGGATCCGCTCGCCCTCCACGACGAGACGCGCGAGCGCGTAGGCGTCGCCGCGGGCCGAGTCGCCGATGAGCTCCTGCGGCATCGGCCCAGGCTAGCGTCCGCCGGCGATCGCTCCACGTGGCCCGGGCGCTCCGCCGCCCCAACCTCCCCCAGGGGCACTCCCGTGTCCCTGACGTCACGCTATCGGCGAAAGCGTCACGCGGGAGTGACGGCTTCGTGCCGACTTCGTGCCCGATTCCCCCTCCGCTTCGGGACGGAGTCGAGTCGCCGCCGCAGGAAGCGCGGGGAGCCGGCCCCGGGGCCGGCTCCCCGCCGCAGCGGTCAGCCGAGCCTGACCGGGAACGAGACGAGCCGGCGGGTCGAGATCCCGCCGAGCAGATCCTCGCCCTGCTTGCGCGCCCGGGCGAACACGACAAGCAGCTGCTGCTGGTTGCTCGCCGGGAAGAACCGCAGGCGGCTCATCGTGAGGATCGCCCAGCCGTCGTTGGCGGTCGGCTGCTCGGTCGCAGAGAACTGCTGGTACGGCGTCGGCGTCGCATACACGAGCGCCCCCTCGACGGGACGGCCGTTGCACGCCGTGACCTGGAAGCTGACGCGGATCGTCCTCGTCTCGCGGGTCACGGGCGACGGCGAGATGCGCTGGCGGCTGATCTGCAGGCGAATCGGCGGCGCGAGCCGGTCGACGTCGATCGGGCCGGTGCCCGTCGGGCAGCCGGCGGTGCCGGAGCCCTGCGTGACGACGGCCGTCTGCGCGGACGTGGCGGTGTTGGAGCCCGTCGTGTTCGTCGCAGTCACGGCGACACGCATCGTCTTTCCGTTGTCCGTGCTCGTCAGCGTGTACGTGCTCTGCGTCGCCGAGGCGATCGCCGCACACGCGGCCCCGCTCGCATCGCAGCGCGACCATGCGTACGCGTACGTGATGCCCGTGCCCGTCCACGTGCCCGGGCTCGCCGTCAGGGTCTGCCCGACGACCGTCGGGCCGACGATCGTGGGCAGCGCGGTGTTCGGCGGACCGGCCTGGCCGCTGATCGTGGCCGTGGCGTTGGACGCGACGGTCAGCGAGCCATCCGCGTTGGACCCGGTCACACGCACCCGAAGGCGGGAGCCGACGTCGCCTGCGGCGACGACGTAGGCGGTGGTCGACGCTCCTCCGATGACCGCGCAGTCGGAGCCGTCGGATGCGCCACCCGACGTCGGGCACCTGACCCACTGGTACGCGAAGGTCGGGTCTCCCGTCCAGGTGCCGGCCGCGGCGGTGAGCGTCTGACCGAGGGACGGGGTGCCCGTGATCGTCGGCTGAGCGGTGTTGGTGGGGGCCGCCTGCTGGCGTGCAGACCCCACGGGGACGAGCACGGCGAGCACGGCGGCGCCGACGAGCGCGACGACGGCCGTGCGGCGCGTCACGAGCCGGCGCGTTTCACGAGGGATGGTCATGATCCTGCCTCCTTGTCGTTGACGGCGCTTCGATCGTCCCGAAACTCTGTGTGGAGGGTGTGAAGGGACGGCTCGGGGCAGCGCTCCACGGAGCCGATGCCCCCATCCGGCACCTCGTCACACGCAGCAGAACCCCTGTCGAGAGCACGGCGCGTTCGTGACGGCGCCGCGGACAGGGTCAGACCACGAACTCGAGCCGGTTGCCCCAGGGATCGTCGACGAAGAACCGTGTCGTCCCGGGAATCTCCGCCGGGTCGGCCCACCGGGCGGCGAACCCGCCCGCTTCGAGCCGATCGGCGAGCCGCTCGAGCCCGCGGGCCGTCGAGACGCGGAACGCCGGATGGGCCTTCGTCGCCGCCGCGAAGCGTTCCGCCACGCCCACGTGCAGCTCCTGGTTGCCGACGCGGAACCAGACCCCGCCGCGCACGGCGAGACCGAGCGGCTTCGCGATCTCCTCGAGCCCGAGGAGCGCGCCGTAGAAGCCGCGCGCCGCCTCCTCGCAGCCGACAGGCGCGGCGACCTGGACGTGGTCGAGGGCGACGATCGGCCCGCTCATGGAGAGAAGCTCGGCGTTCCGCGTGACCCCGGGCCGGAAAAGCGAACCCGCTTCTCCAGGTGGGTGCCCTGCCGGATTTCGGTGAAACCGTCCTCCGGACGCGGGCTCCCTTCGTGTCGTCGTTGGTTCACGTAGAGAGCCCGAGGCCACGCGCAACGTCGAGCTGGACGAAGTCTACTCGTCTTTCCCGCCCTCGGTCAGCCGGGTGTCGCGTAGCGCCAGTCGATCGCCTGCGTGCCGTCGAGCCCGACGAGCGTCGCGAGCGCCGGCGTCAGCTCGAACTGCCGCCCCGTGGCGGTGAGCTCGTTGTCGATCACCTCGGTGAGCACCGTCTCGCCGCCGTAGCGGATCAGGATCTTCGCGCCGCACGGGAGCACCGGGTGCGTCACCCCGAGCGAGCGCTGCGTCAGCACGAGCCCGCAGCTCGTCCGCTCGGCATCGACGCCCGGCCCCCGCGGTGCGGCGAGCGCCTCGTACCAGCCGCCGCCGGCGGCCACGGCCCCGGTGGGCGCCACCACCGGCTCGGCGTCGCGCTGCTCGACCACCGCGACCGCGACCAGGCCCGCCAGCAGGGCGACGGCGGCGAGCGACAGCAGACGCTGGACGACGCGCGCGCTCAGCCTGGCTCCTCCGGCGCGACGACCGTGAGCCCGAGCTCCTCCAGCTGCGCCGGCGTGATCTCGCTCGGCGCGCCGGACATCGGATCGAGCCCGGCCTGGTTCTTCGGGAAGGCGATCACGTCGCGCAGGTTCGGCTCCCCGGCGAGGACCATCGTCATCCGGTCGATGCCGAGCGCGATCCCACCGTGCGGCGGGGCGCCCATCGCCAGTGCGTCGAGCAGGAAGCCGAACTGCGAACGTTGCTGCTCCTCGGTCAGCGCGAGGAGATCGAAGACCCGTGCCTGGATGTCGGGCTCGTGGATCCGGAACGACCCGCCGCCGAGCTCGTTGCCGTTCACGATGATGTCGTAGGCGTACGCGAGCGCGTGGCGCGGGTCGTCGTCGAACCGCTCGCGCCACTCGTCCGTCGGGCGGGTGAACGGGTGGTGCACCGCCGTCCAGCGCTCCTCGTCGTCGTCCCACTCGAACATCGGGAAGTCGGTCACCCAGAGAAAGGTGAACACCGTGTCGTCGATCAAGCCCAGCTCGCGGCCGAGATGGAGCCGCAGGTGGCCGAGGACGCGCGAGGTCGTCTCCCACGTGTCGGCCGCGAACAGCAGCGTCTCGACCGGGTGCGGGCGCCAGAGCGTCGAGCTCCTGCTCCGAGAGGAACTTCGCGATCGGGGAGCGGAGCTCGCCGCTCTCGTCCCGGACGACGTAGGCCAGGCCCTTCGCGCCGCGTTCCTTCGCGAGCGCCTCGAGTGCCCCGAGCTCGGCGCGCGAGTACGTCCGCGGCACGCGCAGGAACCGGACCGCGTCGGCGCCGGCGAAGACGCCGAACTCCGAGCCGCGCGTGAGCTCCGTCGCGTCCTCGAGCTCGAGGCCGAAGCGCGTGTCGGGCTTGTCGGACCCGAAGCGCCGGTCGGCCTCGGCGAAGGTCATCCTCGGCCACGGCGTGGAGATCTCGACATCGAGGCACTCGCGCCAGATCGCGGCGAACATCTCCTCCATCAGCAGGAACAGCACCTCGCGGTCCGGAAAGCTCATCTCGACGTCGAGCTGCGTGAGCTCCTGGACGCGATCGGCGCGGAGGTCCTCGTCGCGAAAGCAGATCGCGATCTGGTAGTAGCGGTCGAAGCCGGCGATCATCGTCAGCTGCTTGAGGGTCTGCGGGCTCTGCGGGAGCGCGAAGAACCTCCCCTTGTGCAGGCGGCTCGGGACGACGAAGTCGCGCGCGCCCTCGGGCGTCGACTTGTAGAGGATCGGCGTCTGGATGTCGAGGAACCCGGCCGCTTCCATGTGGCGGCGGATGATCCCGACCATCTGCGCCCGAAGCCGGATGTTCCGCTGCAGCTTGTCGCGGCGCAGGTCGAGCCAGCGATAGCGCAGGCGCAGCGTCTCGTCGACGTTCTCCTCGTCGAGCTGAAACGGCAGCGGCGTCGAGCGGGAGACCATCGTCAGCTCGTCGACGGCGAGTTCGACGTCACCGGTCGGCATCTTCGGGTTGACCGTCTCGGCGGAGCGCGCGACGAGCTCCCCGCTCGCCTGGAGGACGAACTCGTTTCGGATCTCACCTGCGAGCGCGGCCGCCTCGGGCGCTCGCTCCGGATTGATCACGAGCTGGGTGATTCCCGTTCGGTCGCGCAGGTCGACGAAGACGAGCCCGCCGTGGTCGCGACGGCGGGCTGCCCAGCCCGCGAGTGTCACCGTCCGCCCGGCATGCTCGCGCCGCGGCTCGCCGCACATCATGTCCCTCCAGCTCACGCCGAGAGCCTAGAGACGATCTCGGCGTGGTCGATCGGCTCGTCCTCCCTGCCCGGCTGCCGGAGCGATGCCGTGTCGGACCCGACCACGACGATGTGCGCTGCGCCCAGGCGTCGAGCGTGCGTCAGCTGTCCCTTGAGCGAGCGGCCTGCGTAGTCGGTCTCGGCGGCGACCCCGGCTCGGCGGAGCTCGGCGAGCCAGCGGGCGACGCTGTCGCGTGGCGCCCCGTCGTCGAGAACGAGGAAGACGTCGATCCCCTCGGCCGGAGGGGTTTCGACGCCCTCCTCCTCCATGGCGATCAGGAGGCGCTCGATGCCGGCGCCGAAGCCGATGCCCGGGGTCGGAGGGCCGCCGATCTCCTCGACGAGGTAGTCGTAGCGCCCGCCGCCGGTGATGGTCGAGTTCTGGTTCTCCGTCGGGCCGATGAACTCGAACGTGGTGCGCGAGTAGTAGTCGAGGCCGCGCACGAGGGTCGGGACGAGCGCGTAGCGGACCCCGGTCGCGTCGAGCCCCGCGCGGACCGCCGCGAAGTGGTCGACGCACGCCGCGCACAGGGACTCGCCGATCTTCGGTGCCTCGTCGAGCGCGGCGCGCACGGTCGGGGGCTTGGCGAGGTAGTTGTCGAACACACGCAGCGGACTCACCTCGGCCTTGTCGCGGGTGTCCTGGTCGAGGCGGTCGCCGTTCTCGGCGAGCCACGCGCGCAGCGTCTCGAGGTAGGCGGGACGGCACTCCCGGCAGCCGATCGAGTTCAGCTCGAGGTGGTAGCGCGTGACGCCCAGACGGCTGAGCAACGTGTCGTAGAGCAGGATCAGCTCGGCGTCGACGGCCGGGTCGTCGCTGCCGAGCGCCTCCACCGACGCCTGCCAGTGCTCGCGATACCGACCGCGGCCCGGCGCGCCGTAGCGGTACATCGAGGCGATCGTGTAGAGCTTGACCGGCTGCGGGTCGCGGTGCATGCCGTGCTCGACGTATGCGCGGCAGATCGGCGCGGTGCCCTCGGGCCGGAGCGTGAGCGAGCGGTCGGAGCGGTCGGCGAAGGTGTACATCTCCTTCTGCACCACGTCGGAGCCCGCACCGGAGGTGCGCGCGAAGAGCGCCGTGTCCTCGAACACCGGCGTCACGATCCGCCGGTAGCCGTACAAGCCGCAGAGGCGCTCGATCTCCCTTGTGACGTGCTGCCAGGCGGGCATCTCGTCCGGGACGACGTCATGGGTCCCGCGTGGCCGCTCGATCTTCGGGCGGCCGCTCACCCCGCTGCCTTCCGCTCCGCATCGCGGAGCTCGGCGAGGAACGGGTTTCGGGCCAGCTCGACCCCGAGCGTCGTCGAAGGCCCGTGGCCGGGATGGACGGCCGTCTCCTGCGGGAAGCGCTCGGCCAGAGTGCCGATCGAGGCGAGCAGCGTCGGCCAGTCACCGCCCGGAAGATCGGTGCGACCCACCGAGCCGGCGAACAGCACGTCGCCCGAGAGGAGCACGCCGTCGACCGCGTACGCCAGGTGCCCCGGCGAGTGGCCCGGGACGGCGACGACGTCGACCTGCAGCCCGGCCAGCTCGAGCGACTCGCCTCCGTCCAGGAGGACGTCCGCAGTCCACGGCCTCACGTGGATCCCGGGCGGCGTGAACGCATCCGGGGACTCGAGCAGTGCGCGCTCGCCGGCCGGGCCGTAGACCGGAGCACCTGTGCCCTCGGCGAGCTCGGCAAGGCCCAGGATGTGGTCGAAGTGACCGTGTGTGACCAGAATCGCCGCGCAGCGCGAACCGTGGGATGCGAGTGCGAGCCGAATCTCCGTCGCGGGGCCACTCGGGTCGACGACGAGCGCCGCGGGAGCGCCCCGTTCGGCGCGAACGAGGTAGCAGTTCGTCTCGAGCGGACCGAGCGGCAACTGGTCGACCACGGCGGGCACGACGCGAGTCTACGGACGCTACGAGGTTTCGCTGCTCGCCGAGGCGCGATACGGTTGCCGCGTGCAGAGCTGGGACATCACCACCATCGACGCCCCGGGCGGCACGGTCGACCCGGCGGTTCTCACGACCGACGACGGGGCCCGCGCCATCGCGATCCGCCTCGAGGCCGGCCAGGCGATGAACGACCACCAGGTGCGCGAGCGGGCGTGGGTCGTCGTCGTCGAGGGCCGGGCGGAGATCCGCTGCGGCGACCAGGTGGTGGACGGCGGCGTGGGGACGCTCGTGACGTTCGAGCCGGGCGAGCGCCACGCCGTGTCGAGCGAGAACGGCGCCCGGCTGCTTCTCATCCTCGCGCCGTGGCCCGGCCCCGGCCACTACCTCGACGCCGAGTCGCCCTCGTAAGCCGGACCGCGGGGTCGCGGCACGCGGCGGTCAGCGTCCGGCCGGCTTGGCCTTCCGGAGTCGCTTCTCGTGCGACCGCCAGACGAGCCGGTCCATGAAGTAGCTGAAGGGGATGAAGATCGCGAGCAGGAAGATCGTCTGGACGATCGCCCCCGCCAGCGTGAGCCTGCCTCGCCCGAGAAGCATCACGGTCGCGAGGAAGATCGGGGCGAACAGCGCCCCGCGCTTGAGCACGCGGCTCCAGTTCGGCGGCTGCGCAGTGCCCCGCGGGGACCTCCCCTTCGAGCCGCTTGGCGCGGCTGCCTTCGTCGTCGGCTTGGCGGCCGTCTCGGTCTTCAGCTCGCCCGCGCTGAGGACGGTCTCGTTCCCCTCGGCGTCGATCTCGACGAGGTCGTATGCGTGACGCTTCTCCTTCGCCCGCTTGCGACGCTGCTTCTGGCTCGCCATCGCCTCGATTATGCCCGCAGGTACGCGACCCGGCCCTCCCGGACCACCGTGTGGACGAGCTCGCCGGCGAGGTGGTAGGCGAGGTGCCGCCAGTCGGGCGCATCGATCAGCACGAGATCCGCCCGAAGGCCGACGGCGATCCGGCCGCGGTCGTGGAGGCCGAGGACATGCGCGGCGTTGACCGTGGACGCGGCGAGAACCTCCTCCGGCGCCAGGCCGAGCTGGGTGCATGCGAGCGTCCAGACGACGGGCAGGCTCTCGCAGAACGCGCTGCCCGGGTTGAAGTCGGAGGCGAGCGCGATCGCGGCGCCGGCGTCGGCCAATGCCCGTGCGGGCGGCATCGGGCGCGCGAGGAAGAGCGCCGCGACCGGGAGCATGACGGCGACGACGTCACTCGCAGCCAGTTGTGCCACACCGTCCGGGCCGGTGGCCTCGAGGTGGTCGATCGAGCGCGCGCCGAGCTCCACGGCGAGCGTGACCGCTCCAATCTCGCTGAGCTGGTCTCCGTGGATGCGGAGCTCGAGCCCCGCCGTCCGACAGGCAACCAGGTACCGACGCGCCTGCTCGACGTCGAACGTCCCCCGCTCGACGAACACGTCGGCGGCGACGGCGATCCGGGCTGCCTCTGGCAACACGTGCTCGATCGCCCAGTCGATGTACGCGTCGGCGTCCGGCTGCTCGGGCGGAACGGCGTGCGCGCCCAGCCAGGTCGGCACACCGCCGGCCGCGCAGACGGCCTCGAGCTGGGCGAGTTCCGTATCGCGGTCGAGCCCGTAGCCGCTCTTCCCCTCGAATGTCGTCGTGCCGTGGGCGAGCATCGCGTCGCGGTGGCGGGCGACGATCTCGCGAAGCTCCGCGGCGCCCGCCGCACGGGTGGCGCGCGTCGTCGAGAGGATCCCCCCGCCGGCCGCGAGCAGCTCCTCGTACGTCGCCCCGCCCGCACGTAGCGCGAACTCGTTCGCCCGATCGCCGGCGAACGCAGGATGCGTGTGGCAATCGACGAGCCCGGGGATCGCGCAGAGCCCGTGACCATCGACCTCCTCGACGTCCCCCTCGAGCGGCGGAAGATCGCGCATTCTGCCGATCGCCTCGAACGCGCCGTCCCGCACGAGGACGAACGCGTCTTCGAACACGTCCAGGTCGCGGAGTGCGCCGCCGCGAAGCGGCGCCTGCGTGCCGACCGGCGTCACCACCTGGGCGAGATCGCGGACGAGGAGCCTCTCCCTCCCGTCGGGCGGCACGGCACGCGTCGTCACGAGGTGACGCCCGGGAGGTCGAGCCCGCCACCGCGAGCGGCGTCGATCGCCTCCTCGTAGCCTGCGTCCGCGTGACGCATCACGCCGGTGCCCGGATCCGCGGCGAGCACACGCTCGAGGCGGCGATCGGCGTCGACCGTCCCGTCGGCCACGACGACCATGCCGGCATGGATCGAGTTGCCGATCCCGACGCCGCCGCCGTGGTGGACGCTGACCCACGTCGCTCCCGCCGCCGTGTTCAGGAGCGCGTTGAGGATCGGCCAGTCGGCGATCGCGTCCGAGCCGTCCTGCATCGACTCGGTCTCGCGGTACGGCGAGGCGACGGACCCCGAATCGAGGTGATCCCTCCCGATCACCACCGGTGCCGACACAGCGCCCGAGCGCACGAGCGCATTGATCGCCAGCCCTGCCTTCGCGCGGTCGCCGTAGCCGAGCCAGCAGATGCGCGCCGGGAGCCCCTGGAACGCCACCCTCGTCGGCGCCAGCTCGAGCCACCGCTGCAAGAGCTCGTCGTCGGGGAAGAGCGCCCGCAGCTCGCGATCGATCTCTGCGATGTCGGCTGGATCGCCGGAGAGAGCGACCCAGCGGAAGGGACCGATGCCGCGACAGAAGAGCGGCCGGATATAGGCCGGGACGAAGCCCGGGTATGTGAATGCCTCATTCAGGCCGGCTCGATACGCCTCACCCCGCAGGTTGTTTCCATAATCGAAAACGTAACACCCCATCCGGACGAGATCGGTCATCGCCCGGACGTGTGCCACGATCGACTCGGACGCGAGCCTGAGGTACTCCTGAGGATCCCGCTCGCGAAGCGCCGCTGCCTCCTCGAAGGGAACCTCGGCGGGGACGTAACCGGTGAGCGGGTCATGAGCCGCGGTCTGGTCGGTGACGAGGTCGAACACCTCGCCGCGCGCGACGAGCTCCGGCAGGACGTCCGCCGCATTCCCCCGCAGGCCGACGGAGAGCGGCTTCCCCGCCGCAGCGGCCGCACGCACCCTGGCGAGCGCGTCGTCGAGCGACGAAGCCTGCTCGTCGAGGTACCGGGTCGTGAGCCGACGGTCGATCGAGCGCTGGTCGACCTCGACGCACAGGATGGCAGCGCCCGCCATCGTCGCAGCGAGCGGCTGGGCGCCGCCCATTCCCCCGAGGCCGGCCGTCAGGACGGTCCTCCCGGTCAGGTCGGGCGTGCCGAAGTGCTTCTCGCCCGCGGCGCAGAACGTCTGGTACGTCCCCTGCAGGATCCCCTGGGTGCCGATGTAGATCCAGGAGCCCGCGGTCATCTGCCCGAACATCGTCAGGCCCTCCGCCTCGAGCCGGCGAAACTCGTCCCACGTCGCCCACGCCGGAACGAGGAGCGAGTTCGCGATGAGGACGCGCGGCGCGTCGGCATGTGTCCGGAACACGCCGACGGGCTTCCCCGACTGGACGAGGAGAGTCTCGTCCTCGCCGAGGCGAACGAGCGTGCGCACGATGTCCCGGAGCGCCTGGTGCGACCGCGCGGCGCGCCCGGAGCCGCCGTAGACGACGAGTGACTCCGGGTGCTCGGCGACGTCTGGATCGAGGTTGTTCAGAAGCATGCGAAGGGGCGCCTCCGTCATCCATGACCGCGCGTTCAGGGCGCTGCCGCGCGGGGCGCGGATCGCGGACAGGTCACCGACGAGGCGCTCGACGAGCGCGTGCGTCACGGGCGCCGGCTTCCGTTGCTCGAGGGATGGCGTTCCGGCGGCGCCGCCCGGGACTCGCGCTGCCGGAACCTGAACCACGTCCAGCCGGTCGCGATCACGAAGTACGCCGCGGCGACCAGCACCGCCTTCACGAGGTTGCCGCCGGAGATCGCCGCGACGACGAGGATCACGAGCGCGAGGACCGCGTGGACGATCGCGGATCCGCGATACGGGCGCCGCGGTGCCGGTGGGTCGCTCACGCGTTCACCTCCTCGACCTCGACCGCGACCGCGTCGAGCAGCGAGCCGTCGCGGATGGCGGTCGCCACGCGTTCGATGTCCGCCGACAGTGACCTGTCCTCCCGGACGCGCGCGGACAGGGTCCGGACGAACGCGCGCGCAGCGCCGACACCCCTGCCGGGCTCCAGCGGCGCAAGGAACTCGACTGCTTGCGTCCCCGCGAGCAGCTCGATCGCCAGCACGCGCTCCGCATTGGAAACGACCTGGAGCGCCTTCAGTCCGGCTCCGTTCCCCATCGAGACGTGATCCTCCTGGCCCGCGCTCGTCGGGATCGAGTCGACGGACGCGGGATGGCTCAACGACTTGTTCTCGGAGACGAGCGCGGCGGCCACGTACTGCGGGATCATGAAGCCCGAGTTGAGCCCCTCCTCGCGCGCGACCAGGAACGGGCGGCAGGCCGTCCGACAGGCTCGGGTTCACGAGCCGCTCCGTCCGCCGCTCGCTGATGCTCGCGAGCTCCGCGCATGCGATCGCGATGCAATCGAGCCCGATCGCGATCGGCTGGCCGTGGAAGTTGCCGTTCGAGACAATGAGCTCCTCCTCCAGGAGGACGAGCGGGTTGTCGGTCGCCGCGTTCAGCTCGACAGCGACCGTCCGCTCGACGTGGTCGAGGAGGTCGCGGCTGGCCCCGTGCACCTGTGGCGCGCAGCGCAACGAGTACGCGTCCTGCACCTTGTCGCACCACCGGTGCGACTCGACGATCGCCGAGCCGTCGAGCAGCGCGCGCAGCGTCGCCGCACTGCGCTGCTGGCCGGCAAGCGGCCGCGCCGCGTGGATCGCCGGGTGGAAGCTCGTCGGCGTCGCCTGGAGCGCCTCCACCGACATCGCGCACGCCACGTCCGCGACACGCGCCAGCCGCTGGGCGCGGACGAGCGCGAGGGACGCCATGGCGGTCATGAACTGCGTTCCGTTGATCAGCGACAGGCCTTCCTTCGCCTCGAGCGTGATCGGCGACAACCCCACGGCGGCGAGCGCCTCGGCCCCGCTCACGCGGCGGCCGTCCACCGTGGCCTCGCCTTCCCCGACGAGCGGCAGGGCGAGGTGCGCGAGAGGAGCGAGATCGCCGCTCGCCCCGACCGAGCCGCGTGACGGCACGTGGGGGACGATCCCCGCCCCGAGCACGCCGAGGAGGAGCTCGATCGTCTCGACGCGCGCCCCGGAGAAGCCCTTGGCGAGCGTGTTCGCGCGAAGGAGCATCGCCGCGCGGACGACCTCGTCCGGGTACGGGTCGCCGACGCCGCATGCATGGCTGCGCAGCAGTCGAAGCTGCAGGTCGGCAGCCTGCTCCGGCGGGATCGCCTGCGAGACGAACCTGCCGAAGCCGGTGTTGACGCCGTAGGTGTGGTCGCCGACCTGCGCCTCGAGAAAGGCACGCGCCGCCGCGGCTCGCGTCCGCCCCGTCTCTCCGAGCACCGCCGGACGCCCTGCGACCGCAACGTCCCAGACGTCCGCGATCGCGAGGTGCTCCCCGGTCAGCTCGACAGCGTCCGGCACGGCGCGAGTCTAGACCCGCCCGGCGCGCCGGTCAGGGCCGCAGATCCGCGCTCGCCGGAATCCGCGCACGCGAGCTCCGACGCCTTCCGGACGCCGTCCCCCCTCGGGGGAGCGAAGCTCCCTGGAGTCACGCTATCGCGCAACCTGTCACGTGTCTGCGCCGACCGTGTGCCGACTTCGTGCCGACGTCACGTCCGCCGCGGCGATCTCTCCACGAGATGCCACTCGACCACACGGTCGACGTCGAGACGTCGGAGCCGCAACGCCCGCGCGGCGACGTCGAGCGAGGCCTGCCCCGGAACGCCGCGGTCGTCGAGCGGATTCTCGATCCCCTCGGCCCGCGCGGCGGCCGCGACACAGCGAGCGGGGAGCAGCCCGACGAGCTCCCCCTCCCCGACACCGGCCCCACGCGCCGCGGCCTCCGCGACGATGCGCTCGACCATCACGTGCGGGGGAGTCGCGTCCAGGTCGACGACGTTCGTCGACACCTGGATCCGTCCGGCGCCGAGGCGCAGGCCGAGCGCCTGGACGCCGGGCAGCCCTCCGGACGACTCGCGCACGGCAGCCGCAACGTCGCGGGCGACGTCGAGCGTTCCACGCAGCTCGAGGTTGAACGCGACGAGCGGCGCGCGCACACCAAGCAGCACGGCGCCCGCCGCAGGGTCGAGCCGGCGCGGGCCGAATGCAGGCTCGAGCTCTCCTGCGTCGACCCGCCGCTGCAGCTCGCCCGGCCCGCCGCGGCGGAAGAAGGCAGGTCGACGGCCGTCGCCGATCTCGCCGTAGAGGAACACGGGAAGCCCGAGCTCGTCCCCCACCCGTGCGCCGACAACGAGGGCGACGTCGACTGCCCGCCCGAGGTCGGCGGCCGCGAGCGGGACGACCGGGACGACGTCGGCTGCGCCGACGCGCGGATGGACGCCGTCGTGCGTCCGCAGGTCGACGTGCCGGGCCGCCTCGTCGATACCCGCGACGAGCCCCTCCTCCACCTCGCGGTCGTCACCGACGAGGGTGATGACGGCACGGTTGTGGTCACCGTCGACATGCGTGTCGAGCACCCGTGCGCCAGCGCGCGCGAACGCGGCGGCGAGAGCAGCGACCACGGACGCGTCCCGCCCCTCCGAGACATTGGGGACGGACTCGAGCAGGGCCACGGCGCGTAGCCTACGACCGATGCGCGAGCCGACCGCACCGGCGTACTACGACCACCGTGCGCCCGAGTACGACGACTGGTACCTGGGCGTCGGCCTGTACGCGGAGCGCGACCGAGCCGGGTTCGACGATGACCTCACCGCGACATGCGCCGTACTGAGCGAACTCGCCCCCGCGAGCACGCTCGACGTCGCCTGCGGGACGGGATTCCTCACGCGCCATCTCCACGGCGAGATCACCGGGCTCGACCAGAGCGCCCGTATGCTCGAGGTGGCCGCGGCGCGGCTCCCGAATGCCACGCTCGTCCAGGGCGACGCCCTCGCTCTCCCCTTCGCCGACGACACGTTCGACCGCGTCGTGAGCGGGCACTTCTACGGCCATCTGGACGAGACGCAGAGAGCCGTGTTCCTGCGCGAGGCACGCCGCGTCGCGCCGGAGCTCGTGATCGCGGATGCTTCGCGCGAGCGGTCGCGCACCGCCGAGGAGTGGTCGGAGCGGGTCCTCCGCGACGGGTCGACCTGGCGGGTGTACAAGCGCTGGTTCGACCCGAGCGATCTGCTGGACGAGCTCGGCGGCGGCGAGGTGCTGCACGCGGGGCCTTGGTTCGTCGTCGTGCGCTCGCCGCGGTGAGCCGGACACGTTCGATCGCGTCGCTGCAACGCCAGAACGCGCGCTGCCGGCGGTGCCTCGAGGCGGGGTTCCCGATCGTCCCTCGGCCGGTGTTCGCCGGCCGCGCCGGCCAGCCGGCCTACCTCTACGGCCTCGCCCCGGGTCGCGTCGAGGCGGAGACCGGTCTGCCGTGGCAGGGCCGAGCGGGACGGACGCTCCGCCGCTGGCTCGGGCTGGAGGAGAACGCCTTCTTCGAGCTCTTCTACTGCGCCTCTGTCACCCGGTGCTTTCCCGGGCCGAGCCCGGGCGGGCGCGGCGACCGTCGAGCGACACCGGTGGAAGAGGTCCTCTGCACTCAGTGGCGCGAGGACGAGCTGCACCTCCTCCGCCCCGCGCTCGTGGTCACGATCGGGCTCGCCGCCGCGCGTCAGCTCCTCGGCGTGCGGAGGCTCACCGACGCGATCGGCAAGAGCTACGTGCTCGACGACGCGATCGCGATCCCGTTGCCGCACCCGTCCGGCGCGAGCGGATGGCTGAACGACGAGACGAACCGCAGGCGGCTCGGCAAGGCGCTCACCCACGTCCGCCGCGAGCTCGAGCGTCTCGCGACGGCCTGACGGGCTGCCGGCCCGATCCCGGCGCGCCGTAGACTCCGACTGTGGCGGACGAGCCGGAGACGCTGCCTTCCGAGCCGGACGTCGCCGGCCCGGTGTCCCAGCAGGCGCTCCGCGACACGCGCCTGTCGCCCTCCGAGGCGGTCGAGCACATGCGGATCCGCCTGCCGGATCGCGGCAACCGCAAGCTCCGGCGCGTCCTCGAGCGCGCGAACGCCGACAAGGAGCTCAAGGGCTGGTGGCACGTCGCGAACGTCAACGCCGTCGTCCGCCTCGCGATCAACGACCACTCCTGGGTCCACGTCCAGATCGTCGCGAACATCGCCCTGAAGCTCCTCCGCCAGCTGACGAAGAACGGCGTCGAGCCGTCGCTAGCTCGCGACTACGGGATGGAGGGCGAGGACGCGGAGGTCGTCGTCGTCCTCGCGGCCCTCACGCACTGCGTCGGCATGTCGGTGCATCGCAAGGGCCACGAGGACTGGAGCCTGTTCCTCGCGGAGCCGAAGCTCCGCGAGCTGCTCGACGGGATCTACGACGAGCCCGACCGCACGGTGATCGTCTCCGAGGTGCTCCAGGCGATCACGAGCCACCGCGCGGACGGCGAGCCGCTCTCGCTCGAGGCCGGGATCCTGCGCGTCGCCGACGCGCTCGACATGGCGAAGGGCCGCTCGCGCATCCCGTTCGAGCGCGGCCAGGTCTCGATGCACTCGCTCTCGGCTGCGGCGGTCGAGGAGGTGGTGATCGCCGACGGCGAGACGAAGCCCGTCCGCATCGAGATCGTGATGAACAACTCGTCGGGCCTCTTCCAGATCGACGGACTGCTGCGGGCGAAGCTGCGAGGGTCGGGGCTCGAGCCGTACGTCGAGGTGATCGCGCACATCGACACCGATGCGGAGAAGCGCCTCGTCTCGGAGTACCGGCTCGAGATCTGAGCCGCCGGGGCGGCTACAATCCGCCCGACGCCCTGCGGGATCGTCTAATGGTAGGACGCCGGATTCTGGCTCCGGAAGTTGGGGTTCGAGTCCCTGTCCCGCAGCCTCCGAAACGCCCCGCGAGGGGCGTTTCGCGTTGTTCGAGCCGAAAACGCTTGTGACACCGCCTGTGAAGGTTTGGTAAGCGATCCCGACCATCTTTGTGCTCGCGGGTAGCCTCGCATGATCTGACACGAACGGCAAGCGCTGGGCTCTCCGCGTTGAGCCCGACTGCGGCGCGCGCCGTCGGCCATGTCCCCGACGCGGAGGTTCTCTCCTGAAAGCCCTTGTCACGGGCCTGTGCGCCCTCGTTCTCGTTGTCACACCTGCCGCGGCGCGGGCCGGCGCGTCCGCCGACGTCAGCACCGACCTCGCCCGCCACATGGAGACCATGAAGCAGTCGACCTCGGTGATCCGCTTCTTCGACACGCACCGCTGGCTCCTCTCCGACCCCCGCTTCGAGAAGGAGGCCCACCTCCGGCTCGGGATCGCCAAGCGCACGCTCACGGCGAGCAAGGCGAAGGCTGCACGTGCGCACGCCGCACTCGCGCGCCGGAAGGCGCAGGCCGACCGCAAGCGGCTGCTCGCCTCGTTCGAGCGCTCGCCCCAGAGAGCGATCTGCCACGTGTTCCGCTCCTACTGCGGCGAGGCTCTCAGGGTCGCCCGCTGCGAGTCCGGCTACAGCCCGAACGCCCAGAACGGCCAGTACCTCGGTCTCTTCCAGATGGGGACGAGCGAGCGCCGGCTCTTCGGCCACGGCGAGTCCGCGCTCGAGCAGGCCCAGGCGGCGTACCGCTACTTCGTGCGCTCGGGTCGCGACTGGAGCCCGTGGTCCTGCAAGCCGTGGTACTGAGCCCGTCGCACGAAACGTGCGCAAAGTGCGGGACCCGGGCTGCCGGCCGGGTTCCCACGGCGCGCGATCGCTGGTAGTAGATCGACCGTGCCCTTCTGGCGGAAGCCTGACCGGCTGAGGCCTCTCGACGAGGCAGCCGCCTATGCGCGCTGCCACGGCGACCGCGACGAGTCGGTCCGCATCGTTCAGCTTCCACCCCGCCGCGCGCGCTACGACCTCCTTGCCACCGGCGAGGAGATCCGGCGGCGATTCGAGGAGCGGATCGACGGCCGTGACCCCGAGACGGCGCTCACCCCCACCCCGCCCGCGACCGCCTGAGCCCTCTCGGCAAGCTCCCGCCGGCCCGGGCGCTCGCAAGCAGTCCGCTACACTCCGCGTTCGCCACGGCCCATTCGTCTAGTGGCCTAGGACACCGCCCTCTCACGGCGGCGGCACGGGTTCGAATCCCGTATGGGCCTCTCCTCCAAAAGCCCCGCAAACGCTAGGGATTCAGCGTGCTCGCGGCCAACCGGGCGACAGGCCCGAAGATGCCGTGAGAGGGCGATAGAGGCCGTGTCGCCCCGCGGGTCACTGCCCTTGCCGCCCCGCCGCCCGAGCCAGGCCCGTGTGAGTTTCAAGTCGATCCGTTCCGGGGAGCACGATGGTTATGAGTGACGACCAGAGGCACGGCCGTATCTTCGGCGTGCTGTTCATCATCACGTTCGTCACGTCGATCGCCGCGCTCGCGCTCTTTCAGCCCGTCCTCGACGATCCCGTTGGGTACGTCGCTGGCGGCGGGAAGGACAACCAGATCTACCTGGGGGCATTCCTCGAACTCTTGCTCGTCATCTCGAACGTCGGAACGGCGGTCGTTCTCTATCCAATTGCGAGGCGGCAGAACGAGGCCCTCGCCATGGGGTACGTCGGTGCGCGGATCATCGAGAGCACCTTCATCGCGATGGGGATCATCTTCGTGCTCGGAGTCGTGGGCCTGCGGCACGATCTTCCCTCCGCGCACGACGCTGCCTTCACGCTCGCCGCGCTCAAGGACTGGACATTCCTGTTCGGCCCAGGCCTCATCGTCCCCTTCGGGAACGGGCTCATCCTCGGCTACCTGATGTACAAGTCCGAACTCGTTCCACGGCGCATGGCCTGGTTCGGGCTGATCGGCGGGCCGCTCCTCCTGTTCGGGAGCTTCGGTGTGCTCTTCGACTGGTGGGACGCGGGTAGCACGGTTCCGAGCCTCCTGGTCATCCCGGAGATCATCTGGGAGGCGTTCCTCGGGATCTACTGCGCGATCTGGGGGTTCAGGAAGGACTCTCCAATCCTCCGCCCGGCGTGGCGCGGTAATGGAGCTGCCTGACACTCTCCCACCGTCCTGGCAAAGGCTCCTGGCCCTCTCTGGCGTCGCGTTCGCCGTGCTCTTCGTCATCGGCTGGTTCGCAAGCGGTGGCGACGCGCCCGACTACGGCGCATCGGATGAGGCGTGGACGAACTGGGCGGACGAGAATCAGTGGAAGAGCCGCATCGGCGCGTTCGCAATGCTGCTCGCGGGCTTCGTGTTCTTGCACTTCGCGGGGATGATCCGAAGTGTCCTCGGAAGAGCGGAGTCCGCCGTAGCTGGCTCCGCACAACTCGCACGGGCCTCGTTCGCAGGAGCCGTAACGGGCATCACCGGAATGGTGGCCGCCATCGTGATCATCGCTTCGGCGGATTCCGAAGGTGCAATAGCAGATCCCGTCGTGACCAGGGCGGTGGCGAGTGCCTCGGCCGGGCCGTTTCTGGTCGCAGCGATGGGGTTCGCAGCTTTCCTTGGAGCTGCCGGGCTCGTCACGGTTCGCACCGGTGTCTTCGGACGGTGGACTGGCATCGTGGCGCTGATCGGGGCGGTTTCATTCCTGATCACGTTCGTCGCGGTTCTCGACGGCCTCGGTGAAGACAGCTACTTCGGCTTCGGCTTCTTTCCCGGTGTGCTCGCGCTCGTGATCTGGTCGATCTCTACGAGCATCGCTACATACCGCGCCCTTGGTGATCGACGCTAAGAAGTAGCCAAGCCGCCTCCGCCGCTCCGCGTTTTGCTCCGCGCCGGGTAGCACAGCCGGGCCGCACAGCCCAACAGCGGGAGATGCCCGGAGAGAGGGTTCTCGGCCACGCAGCTGCCGCGTCCCGTCGAACAGCGTTCGACGACGCATCCCGAATGGCAGCGAGCAGCGGCGATCGTCCAGCGGCGGGTCGCTGCGTAGGGCAGTCGGACTATCTGTCGGACGCGACGTCCAGTTCGGCGGCGGCGATGACGTCGTATCGGCGCCCGCTGCCGCGCGTGCAAAGGACGGCTAGCCTGGCCCGCCGAAACATATTGATGGGAAGCTCACCGGCCGCGTGGGGGGCGATGCGCGTAGAGGTGACCCAGGCGATGGGTGGTCGCAGGACGTACCTACCTGTCTGCAGCCATCTCCGAAGCGCCCGACGGAACCAAGCTTCAACGTCCTTCAACGTCGCGTCCTTCGGCAACATCATCAGGACGAAGTAGGCCTCCTCATTGGTGTCGTTTCGGACATCAAGCGCAAACGACCCGGGTGCTGGCGTCGTGCTTCCTTCGTACCGGCAACCATCCCCGCTGAGCGTGGCCCGCATGACAGCGTCATCGCTAGCGTTCCCGCCGCATCCCGCAGCAACCACCGCGGTCGCGATCGCTGCAATCGAAACTACGAGGTACTCACGGGGCATCATCGCGACCTGGAGGGTACGGCGCGCGACACGTCGATGGAAGGCGGCGGGTCATCTTTAGGGCGGCGCCGACTTTCGACGCCCCCCGCGGTCGCCGTCCGGCGCATACACCAGCGGCCTCAACATCGCCGACGCCGAGCACACGAGCATCCTTCTGGGCGCGACGAAGACCGGACTGCTACCGGCGAGGGGGGCCGGGTGTTCCTCGGGGGCGCGAACCCGCAGCCTGCATACATCAATTTCAGGATTCGGAGCCGACTCGTTCATGGCAGCCCGGCTCCGGTTCTCTCCAGGGCGGGCAATTCGATTGAGCGCAGCAGCGAGACGGGGCGGCTCTTCCGGATCCACCCCGTCTCGGTTCCCGTGTCGAACGGTCGCTACGGGAGAGCGATACCGCCGCGGCGCCTGGTCGTCATCACGACCGCCGCGATGCCGGCGGCGAGCAGGGCCGTCATGCCTGCCCCGAGCCCGAACCACGACCAACCGACACCGTCACTGGCAGACGAGGCGGTCGGCAGCGTGACCGTCCCGGGATACCTCGTCACCGCGCTGTCCCCGGTGAGTCCGACCGACGGCTGCTGATCCGTGAAGAGGGCCTGGCGCGCCGCCATCGCCGACTTGACGCGATACGTGTCGTACGCCTTGTTGGCCGCCGCCACGGCCCGATCGACTTTCAGCGCGGAGTCGCCGGTGAGCCCAACCGAGGGCTTTCCGGAGAACTGGCTCTCGTCGACGCCGATCCCGTGGCTGAGATACGGAATCGTGCCGGGCTGCACCGTGGTGACTGCCGGCGCTCCACCGCCGTCGTGCTGCATCATCGCGTTCGCCCCGCCGGCAAACAGCGCCGCAACGGCGGCGAGTGCCGCAATCGACAGCAACATCCTCGTGGTGCTCATATTGTTCATGCCCGTCTCCTTCTCGCCCGTTCGACCATGTGGCGAGCATAAGAAGCGGCCTCTCCGCGGTCGTTGCTGCCCACGACAGAGCCTGTGTACTGCCTGCGACAGAGGCGGAGTTGTCCCAGTCGTGCTGCACGTCTGCATCACCGGACGCCGCTTCCGCCGACGAAGCCCGTCGTCGGAAAGCCCGAGACGTTCGGAATTCTGGGCGTGATGCTCCAGAGCGTCTTCGGCCCAGCGTCCGGCGCGTGGATATGCGTTGTGGACGACGAAAACGACACGTTCGTCGGCTCGCGATCCTCCGCTGAAATCGCTCGGTTCGAGGCGGTGTTCGGCAGCAGCAAGGAAGAGGCGACGGGCATCCTCCAAAACTCGGAGCCGATCAAGAACGTCAAGCCTTCTTGGCTGCGCGAGTGGCTGGCGGCCGCCTTTGAGCACGTGCTTGGCCCGGATGAGGCAGCCGAACTTCTTTGGCCGACGAGGGGCGTTGGCTAGCCGAACTCTGATCAGTCTCTTCGGGCAGCCCGATCCAGTCTCAGAGTCGACTTTGCCGCCCTGTTCCCCGGTACAGACCGGGCCGGCCCCGTGAAGGCTGACAGCATTGCGCTCCACGGCGCTTCTAGAAAACGGCAAGAGGGGTCGAGACCCCTGCGGCACGCTGCGCTCAGCGTACGAGATCGACGACGCGCTCCAGCGCTGCAACCATGCCGACGTGCTGGCGCTCGCGCTCTGGGGTGAGCAGCCGATACAAGACGAGGTCGCAATCAAAACCGAGGTGGAGGCGGTCGGGATCGAGTAGCGGCTTGCTTTGCCTCGGCCTGGCGCTGAGCGCTCGAACACGCTCGAGGATCTGCGCCACGACGGTGGCCCCGTGCCTCTCGGCGGGCCGATCGAGGTGGACGTCGACTCTCTCGATGAGATTCGGATCGGCGGTCAGCGCGCGAACACGCTCGAGGATCTGCGCCAGCGCGGTCGCTCCGCCGCTCTCAGGAGGCCAGTCGACACGCGAGGCGTCCAAGTTCGTTGAGAACCCCCACAAGGCCGGCAGGGCGGCGCGCGGATGCACGACGCCGCTCACCTGGGCGACACCGGCTTCCAGCACCTCGTCGGGCAGCGCAAGGAGTTCCCCGCGGCCCGGGTGGAAGATGGCCAGCCTGTCGTCTGACGGGATCAGTTGCGAGCCCTCCGCCCGCATCAGCGAGACCACGGTGCCAGTGCCAGCGCCCCTGGCGAACGCGGCGTGACCAAAACGGTCGCGGTACTCGGCCGTCCTCAGCCAGGAGTAGTGGAAGCCGTGCTTTCGGCGCTTGACCTGCCGTATGCGTCCGCGCTTGTCGACGATGAGCTGGGCTCCAGCGCCCGGATCGAGGAACAGCGTCATCGGTACGCCAGGCGGCAGCAGCGGCAGGTGCTTGTACCAGCTGTGCGCTGTGGACACGAAGCGCGCGAAAGCCTCGATCTGCTCGCGCGACGGCTCAGGCACCCCGGCGAGCAGCTCGCGGTACTCGCCGAGCGTCAAGCTCCGCACGATCTCGGCCTCGGGCCTGAGCAGCTCTGCGTCCGGTAGGCCAGTGGCGTCTAGGTACTCGTCCGCACCTGGTGGATCCGCGAGGGAGTCGATCTCCACCACACCGGTCTCGGGGTTGTACCACCATGAACCGAAAGCGCTCTCAGCCAGGATCCGACCGTCAGGAAGGTGCTCATGTCTCACGCCCCACATCCCACCTGTGCGGCACGTACAGCCGGCCGGTTGCCTCGGCCCCGACTCCATCGGACAGACGGTACCTCGGAGCTGTCGCATAGCGAGAAAGGCTTCGTGGACGTCGTCGCGCGCTCAGAGCGGACGCGCAGCCGCCGAACCGCCAGTCCCTGCGCTTCGTCAGGCGCTCTTAGCCGGATTGAACCCCACACACCGCCGCAGCCTCGCCGCGAGATCCGAGGAGGCGAGCAGGTAGTCATCCTCGTATGGGGCGCTGCGCGTCACGTGCCTGGTAACCCCGCCGCGATGTCCGGGGCCACCTGCGCGGGAGGCCTCTTCGCTTGCGCGGCGGAGGCCTCCCGCGCCGGACCAGCGTCCCCGAAGGCTTCGCGATACGGGAGCAGCAGGTTCTCAAGCTCCACGTCGAGATCCGCCGTCGCACTGTCGTTAGATCCGAACCCGAGCGACTCGGCCTCGCGCCTTCGCGCCGCGAGAACAGACTTCGGGTAGTAGCTCGTCGCCAGCCCAAGCCGTTCAACGGACGCCAACGGCTCGTGATCCTTCACGGGGACGATCCCCTGCGACTTCGGAGACGGGCCGTTCGTCGGGCAGTTCACAGAGGACGTCATCGCGACGGACGCGGAAGGCGCCTCCGCGTCGGGCCACCTGACGGCCAACTGCGTCTCGCCGGGTCACCGGACTCCGGGTACCTGGCCGCCGGGCCGCGGTGAGGGCCGCAGGGCCTCCCGAACTCGCCCAGCGCGTGCGTTCTGCGACAGGACTCGGGAACCTCAACCCGGGCTGGTCAGTTCCACCCACACGCCGTGGCGAAGAATGCTCTCACGGCGATCACGTACGGCGCGCACAGCGCCACGCCGGCGAAGGTCAGCAGCCTGAAGAACCCCGAGTCGCGCTGGAGGCTGGCGGTCCCCCAGGCCAATCCCCCGACCACGGCCGCGTCGAACACGAGCAGGTAGACGGCATCGTCCCAGCCTCGGAGGTCCTTGCAGCTGACCCCGTCACTGGTCGGCTACGAGTCGGGCGCCAACCAGATCATCGCCCAAGCGACGGCGACGATCCCGAGCAACCCGATCATCAGCCAATCCGGAACATGGCTCCCCTTGAGGAAATCGCCCCGGGGCCAGGCGCGGTACATCGTCACCATCGCCGTGAAGATCGTCAGCAGCAACGGCAGGAATGGCGCAAAGATCACGAGTCCGTCCACGTTCATGAAACCAACGGTCTCACGCGCAGGACTCTCGTGTCTTCCCCCAACTCACTGCACCCGCGCTGGGCCAGCCGGCGCCGCGCCGCTATCTCCAGATCGAGGCCGGTCGGCTGAGGAGGGCGCTCGCCATGAGCGGTTACACGATCATCGCGCAGCAGCGACGAAGCGCGACGACGACGGCTCGTGAACGTGGCCGGCAGACCGGTCAGTCGTCGGCGCCTTCCTGGTCGCCTTCCTGTCTCGGGTCGGCGTCCGGGTCTTCGAGAGGATGCTCCTCCCGGTCGTCCTCGTTCTTCTCCTGCTGCGTTCCGCCGTAGCCGTGGTCGCCAGGATCCTGTTGGCGTTCTGGGGTCGACATGTTGCCTCCGTCCATGCGAGGAACCAGGAAGTATCCGGCACGTCGTCGATCGAAACTGATGCGGCTCCGGGATCGAGGTGCCTCGCGCCGTCACTCTCCTGAGGATCCTCGTCTCCCCACAAGATCGAGTTCCCCCTCTGCTGCAAGGCCTGGCCCAATCCCAGAGCCGCCAGGAAAGTCGTGCCCACCCGATGTCGACGTCAAACCTCGGACGGACGAGGCGACGACGCAAATAGATCTGGCTGTCCTTTCCGCCACCGGCGATGTACCCGACTGGATCGTCGAGAACGGGCTGGAAGAGCGCGAGCGCGCCGATCGACGTGATGAACGTGACGAAGAACAGCACACCGAATATCCGCGCATGCCGCTGATCGTCGTCAATTTGCGATCTCGCTCCTTGGCCGTCGGTGTCGGCGGGCCTTCGAGCGAGACCCTAGACGAGCCGGGAGGCCCACGGCGTCCCGGGCTGGCCGATCGCACGCGGGCTCATGGCCCTGGACACCGTCGGCGTTACGCCCAGTGGGCGCGCTTCACGCGTGCGAGCTCGGCGACGCGCTCGGAGTGCATGCGACGTGCTCGGCGTGCAGCCGGTGAGAGCTTCCAACGCCATCGCTTCAGTGCGAATGTCATGTCGTCCTCATCGGCGGCCCGGCGCGGTGACACGCCTCCCCGGCAGGCGAGTCGATGCCGTCCGATCCGCCAGCGCGGTCGAGCGGGCCAGACGGCGGACCGCTGTGCACGGACGTTCAGTGCGGGACGACACCGTCGCCGAGCGTGATCTGGCCGTCGCGGAGAATGTCCGCGCGAAGACCGGCGCGGTGGACGAGCGGGCGGATGATCCCGGGCCGCGTGAGCCGCTCGAGGTGAGAGCACGGCTCGGCCAGCCTGCGCCCGATACATTCGGCCGTCCCGACGGTGAAGCGCCGGCCGACGAGCGTGTTCAGCGCGATGCCGCGCGTGACGACATTCCGGCGTGCCTCGGCCCACGGCAGGTCGACGTCCTCGAGCGCCTGCTCCTCGACGAGCGTCAGCTGGTATCCGCGCCCGCGGCCGCTGAAGGTTCCCCGGCCGTGGAAGTAGCGGTCGCCCTCGATGCCGCGGCCGGCGACGGCGCGCACCGAGTCGACCTGGACGAGGGGCTTCGCCGCGTCCGGCGCGACGAGCAGGCCGACGACCGAGCCCGAGGTCGAGCCGCGGCCGTACGGCTCGTCGGGCGGGAGCCCGAGGTCGAGCCGCGCGACGAGCCAGCCTTCCTCGATCGTGCTGCCGTGCCCGAGGGCGCCGGCAGGATCGTGGAGCGCTCCGGACGGCGAGCCGAACATGACGACGGCGTGGTCGTGCCCACCGGCGCGGACCCGAGCGATCCAGTGACCGGGCCACTCGAACACCGCCGCTTCCGCGATCGGCACCAGCCCGAGGTTGCGCTCGGCGAGCCACTGCCTGAAGAAGACGAGCGCGTCGTAGTCCGGCTCCGGCGCGTCGACGCCCAGGATCAGGCCGAGGCACTCCTGCAGCTCGCCGTCGAACGCCACGACGGGCATCGTAGGCGACCCCGCGCGGGGGCTTGCTCGACCGGCGCAGGAAGCGTCAGCGCTTGGTGCCGTGCTTCGCCGCCGCCGCGCGCGCCGCACGCGACTGTGGATCGACACAGCTGGGCGAGCCCGACGCGAGGACGATCACCTCGCAGGAGCGCTCGGTGGTGGGTTTCTGCTCGAGGGCCGGACGTGCGACGTACCAGAGCGCCGCGACGGCCAGCGCCACGACGAGCGCGAACAGCAGGTACATGCCGGTGCGCCCCGTGCCGTGGTCGTCGGCCAGCCCGTCGGACATCGCGTCCTCGGGCAGGCCGTATGCAATTGGCTTGAGCCGGGTCGGCTGCCGCGCGCCCATTCGTCACTCCTCCGCAGTCGTGTACGTGGTCTCCTTTGCTCCTTCGGATCGACCACCGCCCGGGATCAAGCCCTCGTTCGAGGGAAACGGACATCGACGGCGCCACCCCGAAAGGGCGGTTGCATGCGGGCGCGCGCTCGGTCACGCTTGCGCCGCCGGTCCCGCCTCGTCCGACGGCAAGGAAGGTGGGGCCGGCCCCCACCCTCCCCTGCTTCGCGTCCAGGGCTCGAGCGCGCGGAGAACGACCGCAGTCAGCGCGCCGTCCAGCCGCCGTCCATCACGAGCGGCGCGCCGGTGAACACAGCGGCTCCCGGCCCGAGGAGATACGCGACCGCGTCGGCGACCTCCGAGGGCTCGAGCATCCGCTTCAGCGCCTGCGGCGCGAGGAGCACGTCCTCGAGGACGCGTTCCTCCGGCATCCCATGGGCTCGAGCCTGGTCGGCGATCTGCTCCTCGACGAGCGGCGTCCGCACGTAGCCGGGACAGACGGCGCTCGTGCGGATCCCGACCGACGCTCCCTCGAGCGCGAGGGTCTTCACCAGCCCCAAGACCCCGTGCTTGGCCGACACGTACCCCGCCTTGAACGGCGACGCGACGAGGCCGTGCACCGACGCGACCACCACGATCCGGCCGTTGCCCGAGTCGCGCAGCGCGGGCCAGGCGTAGCGGGCGAGCAGGAACGGGCTCGTCAGGAGGAGCGCGACGAGTGCGTCCCAGCGGTCCTCGTCGAACGTCTCGATCGGCGAGACGTGCTGGAAGCCGGCATTCGGGATCACCGCGTCGAGACGGCCGAACCGCTCGAGCGCAGCGTCGACCGCAGACCGGTTTCCCTCGCGTGTCGTCAGGTCGGCGGCGAAGGGCGCGCCCGGCCCGCCGTCGTCCGGAGCGAGATCGACCGCGAGGACGTCCCAGCCGTCGGAGACGAGCCGCTCCGCGATCGCGCGGCCGATCCCACTCGCTGCGCCTGTGACGAGGGCGGACTCGGCCACTCAGGGCCCGCCGCGGACGTAGATCACCTGCCCGCTCACGTACGCGGCGTCGTCGGAGCAGAGAAACGCGATCACGCTCGCCACGTCCTCGGGCTGGCCGACCCGCTGGAGCGGCACCTGCTCGGCGATCGCGGTCTGGAAGTCCTCGAACGAGACGCCGAGCCGGTCGGCCGTCTGCTGGGTCATCGCGGTCGCGATGAACCCGGGTGCGACGCAGTTCGCCCGCACGCCGAAGCGGCCCAGCTCGATCGCAAGGGTCTTCGTCAGTCCCTGGATGCCGGCCTTGGCCGCGGAGTAGTTGGCCTGGCCGCGGTTCCCGAGCGCCGAGGTGGACGAGATGAGCACCATCGCGCCGCCGCCTTCCTGCTTCGTCATCACCGCCTGCGCCGCCTGCGCGGCGAGGAACGAGCCGCGCAGGTGGGTGGCCATCACGGCCTCCCAGTCGTCGTCGGTCATCTTGTGCACGAGGTTGTCGCGGATGATCCCCGCGGAGGTGACGAGCACGTCCAGGCGGCCACTGTCGGCCGCCAGGGCCACCGCCGCCTCGACGTCGGCACGCGAGGTCACGTCGCAGCGGATCGCACGCCCTCCGATCCGCTCTGCGGTCTCCGCTGCGGCCGCGTCGTCGAAGTCGGCGACGACGACGTGCGCGCCCTCCGAGGCGAGGTGCTCCGCGGTCGCGGCGCCGATTCCCTTCGCGCCGCCCGTGACGAGCGCCGTCCTCCCCTCGAAGCGGCTCATCGATACATCCTCACGACCAGCTCGGCGACGCAGACCGGCTTCTCCCCACCCTCACGCTCGACCGTCCCGAGCACGACCGCCTGCTCGCCGCCGGCGACCTCCTCGACCGTCTGGACCGTGAACCGCGCGCGGATGCGCGAGCCCGAGGGCACCGGCGCCGGGAACCGCACCTTGTTGACGCCGTAGTTGACGCCCATCGAGTAGCCGCTCAGCGCGAGCGTCTGCGTCATCAGCGGCACGCACAGCGACAGGGTCAGGAACCCGTGGGCGACCGTCGTCCCGAACGGGCCCTCCGCCGCGCGCACGGGATCGGTGTGGATCCACTGCGGGTCGTCGGTGGCCTCCGCGAACCGATCGATCCGCTCTTGCGTGACTTCGAACCACTCCGTCGGGCCGAGCTCCTTGCCGATCAGGTCCGTCAACGCGCTCATCGAGGCTCCTTCGTCGTCAGTCGGTCTGGGCCGGGCCCCAGCGTATGACGCTCGCCGCCCACGTGTATCCGGTACCCGCGGCGAGGAGGAGGACGAGGTCACCGTCCACGACGTCGCCGGAGCGCACGGCGCGGTCGAGGGCCAGCAGCGGGTCGACGCCGCTCATGTGGCCCGTGTCGTCGAGGTAGGCGGCGCGCTCGAGCGGCACGCCCAGCGCCGCGGCGATCGCCGTGTGCATCGACCGCTTCATGTGGATCCCGCAGAGGTACGAGACGTCCGCGAGTGTCGCGTCACTGCGCGCGAGCGCGCCCTCGGCGGCCGCCACGAAGTTCGGCAGCGAGACCTCGTCGAGCCCGCCCTTCATCTGCCCCGGGTCGGCGACGTCGAGGAAGTGCCTCCGCCCGTCGACCGTCGCATGCGACGGCGGTTCGACGCTGCCTCCGGCCGGCACCTTCACCTGGAGCGAGAACGACCCGTCGGTGACCGCGTGAGAGCCGAGCAGGAGGTTCCGGTCGGCGCCTGCGGCAAGCAGCCCGGCGACCGCGCCGTCGCCGAAGTTGAACATGAACCGCGACCGCTCGTTCGCGTAGTCGAGGAGGTACGACTCGCGGCAGGCGGCGACGAGGAGAAGATTCCGGAGCTCGGGCTCGGCCGTCAGGTACGCCTTCGCGAGTCGCAGCGCAACGGGGGTGCCCATGGAGACGTTGTCGAACTCGATCGCGTACGCGTTGACGCACCCCAGCCGGTGCGCGATCCAGGGAGCGGCTTGCCAGACGGCGTAGTCCTTCCATGTCGAGCCGTAGTAGGCGAGCGCCCCGATCGAGGCAGGGTCGATGTCGTGCTCCTCGAGGAGCCGTCCCGCGGCGGCGACGGCGAGGTCGGAGACGTGCTCGTCGTCTGCCGCGACGTGCTTGCCGCTGAGTCCGAACTTCTCGACGACCACCGTCTCCGGGATGCCGCTGGCCGCGGCGACCTCCGCCGCACTCATGACGCGCTCGGGAAGGTGGTGGGCGGTGGCGAGCAGCCCGACGCGGCTCATCGGCCGCCGTTTCCGGAGCCGATCGTGCGAGCGATGATCCGGCCGAGCTCGTCGAGCATCTCGGGCGAGAGCTCGTCGCGGCCGGCCCAGAGGATCCAGCGCATGCCGACGAGCTCGCCGATGCCCATCAGCGCCCAGGCGAGCAGCTCGGGGTCGCCCTCGGCGATCTCGCCGGCCTCCATCGCCTGGCGAAGCCCGGTGACGTAGCCGCTCGTCAGCCGCTCGTAGTGGAGCTGCAGCGTCTCGGGCGAGACGAACTCGGCCTGACGGATGATCCGGTACAGCGCGGGATGCTCGGCGGTGAAGCGGAAGAACGCGGCGAAGCCGAGCCGCTCCTTCTCGGCGCGCGTCGCTCCCTGCGACGCGGCCTCGGTCATCGCGTGGCGGACGCGATGGTTCAGGTCGACGACGAGCTCGTCGAAGACGTCCTTCTTGCTCGCGAAGTAGAGGTAGAAGGTGCCCTGCCCCACCCCGGCCGCCTCGGTGATCTTGACGATCGACGCGTCGTGGTAGCCGAGCTCGGCGAAGACGGCCTCCGCTGCCTCGAGCAGCTTGCGCCGCGTACGCTCGCCGCGCTTCGAGAGCGGCCGCCCGTCGACGCTCGTCGCGGCCTCGCTCATCGCGCAGCCTCGGCGACGGACGCGCGCAGGTCGTCCTTCAGCACCTTGCCCATCGACGAGCGCGGCAGCTCGTCCACGACGGTGAACGTCTTCGGCACCTTGAAGCGCGCGAGCCACGCGCCGCAATGCTCGGCGAGCGCCTCCGCGCTCGTCGTCGCGCCGTCGCGCAGGACCACAAAGGCTGCGCATGCCTCACCCCATCGCTCGTCCGGGACGCCGACGACTGCCGCCTCGACCACGTCCGGGTGCGCGTGGAGGATGTCCTCGATCTCCGCCGGATAGACGTTCTCTCCCCCCGAGATGACCATGTCCTTGATCCTTCCGGCGATCCGGTAGAAGCCCTCCTCGTCGCGCTCGGCGACATCGCCAGTCGAGAGCCAGCCGCCCGCAAGGACGGCCGCCGTCGCCTCGTCGTTCCGCCAGTAGCCGGCGAAGACGTTCGGGCCGCGGACGACGAGCTCGCCGGTCGCAGCGCCGTCGAGGAACGCGCCCGTCTCCGCGTCGCGCAGCGTGACGTCGACGTGCGGGTACGGCTTCCCGGCGAAGCCGAGCCTGCGGGTCGCCTCCTCGGGCGGCAGGCAAAGGACGTTCGGCGCGGCTTCCGTCAGGCCGTAGCCCTGGACGATTTCGATCCCGCGCGCCTGCCACGTCACGAGCAGCGACTCGGGCATGGGGGCGCCGCCGACGACTGCGAGCCGAAGGCTCGAGAGATCCGCGGTTGCGAAGCCCTCCTGCTCGGACAGGAAGAGATACGTCGCGGGGACCCCCATCATCGTCGTGACCCGGTGCTCGGCGACCAGTTCGAGCGCGCGCGCCGGGTCGAACGACGGCTCGAGCACCACCGTCGCGCCCTTCCACCACGCGAGCAGCGGCTGCACGTTCCAGCCGCCGACGTGGAACTGGGGGAGCACCTGGAGGACGACGTCGTCGTCGCGCAGGCTCGTCGTCCGGTCGAACGACAGGTTGGTCCAGAAGCAGTTGGCGTGGGTGAGGAGCGCGCCTTTCGGCCTGCCCGTCGTCCCCGATGTGTAGACGAGGAGCAGCGGGTCGTCGTCGCGGGCAACGTCCTCGACCTGACCTTCGATCTCGAGCGTCGTGTCGCCGATCAGCGCGATCTCGACGTCCGTGCCCGCCTCTTGCGCGAGCTCCGCGTGGTCCTCCGAAACGAGGAGGAGCGTGGGCTCGGCGTCCTCGAGCTGGTACGCGATCTCGGCCGGAGCGAGGCGCCATGAGATCGGCTGGAGCGCGACACCGAGGCGGGCGCAGGCGAAGAGCGTCGCGACATGGTCCGGCGACGTCCGAGTCAGCGTCGCGAGCCGGTCGCCGCGTCGCAGGCCGCGCTCCGCGAGCCCCGCGGCGAGCCGCGCCGCGCGGCGGTCGAGCTCGGCGTAGGTCAGCTGGCTGCCGAGGAAGCGGATCGCGACGCGGTCGGGCGTGAGGCGCGCGCGGTCGGCGAGCCAGCGCCCGATGGTCAGCTCGCTGCCTCTCACGCGTCCTCCAGGAACGCGGAGACCGACGAGACGAACCGCTCGGGTGCCTCCCAGAAGAAGAGGTGGCCCGTGCCCGGGAACCGCTCGAGGCGCGCATCCGGAAGAAGCTCGACGAGCAGGTCGGCGTTTCGCGGATCGACGACGACGTCCGCGTCGCCGTGCTGGACGAGCGCCGGCGCCGCGAGCGCTCCGAGCCGGCCGTACGCGTCGAAGGTCGCGCCGGCCGCTGCCTGCGCGGCCCACGCGGCCGGCTGCTGAGCCGTCTCCAGCCGGTGCGCCATGATCCGGTCGACGAGCCCCGGATGCTCGGCGACGGTCGCCGGCGCGAGCGCGTTCTCGACGAACCGCCGCAGCGCGACGGCGGGCTCGAGCTTCGCCGCCTCGGCCATGAGAGTGAGCGTTTGCTGGGGCATCGGGTGCGCCTTCGGCCCGCCGGGCGTCGTACAAGCGAGCACGAGCCGGTCGACGCGGTCGGGGTATCCGAGAGCGAGCTCCTGCGCGACCATGCCGCCGAGGCTCGTGCCGACGACGTGCGCGCGGTCGACGCCGGCCTCGTCGAGTACCTGGATCGCATCGTCGGCCATCTCGCCTGCCGTGTACGGGCCGGGCGGCGCGTCGCTCTCGCCGATGCCGCGGTTGTCGAAGAGGACCACGTCGAACCGCTCGGCGAGGCCGGGCAGCACGGGCTCCCACCCCCAGCGCGCGTAGCCGAGCCCGTGGATCAGGAGCAGCGGCGCGCCGCTCCCGTGCCGCTCCCAGGCGATCCGCACGCTCACGCCGCGGCCTCCTCGGGGAGCGGCTCGCGGCGCGGGCGAATGCCGCGCAGCCGCGTGGGCAGGCTCGCGATCCCACCCGGGACGAAGAACACGAGCAGGATGAACAGCGTCCCGAGGAGGAACAGCGGCTCGGAGAGGGGCACGCGCAGCACGTCCGGGAGATCCTGCACGCGGCTCGAGCCCGAGAGCGCGCCGAGGCGCTGGTCGAGGAGCGTGTAGAGGAAGCCGCCGATCATCGCGCCGTAGCGTGTCCCGGCGCCGCCGAGCACGACCATCACGAGCAGCGCGAGGGTGAAGTTCGCGGTGGTCACCTCGGGCGTCGCGCCGCCGATGAGCAGGAGCCAGACGACGCCGCCGAGGACGGCGAGAAACGCCGCCAGCACGAATGCGATCAGCTTGAAGGGATACGGGGAGAGGCCGAGCACCTCGACGCGGGGCTCGTTCTCGCGGATCGCGCGCCACACGTGCCCCGCCGACGAGCTCACGGCAAGCCGCACCACGACGAACACGAGCACCGCGTAGCCGAGTGCGAGCCAGTAGAGGTTCTTCGTGTTGAGGACGCCGACGAAGGCGTCGGGGATGTGGTCGTAGTTCAGCCCCGTGCCCTCCTCCCCGCCGGTCCAGCCGTAGGGGTTCTTCTGGACGAGCACGTTCCCCGCCTGCGCGAACGCGAGCGTCACCATCGCGAACGCGATCCCGCCGACGCGCAGGCTGACCGCCCCGAGGACGAGCGGCAGCGCAAGGCCCACCGCGAGGACGAACGCGATCGTCGGCCAGAGGCCCCACTCCCAGCGTGTGAGCGCGATTGCGGTCATGTAGACCCCCGCCGCGACGTAGAGCGCGTGCCCGAACGAGAGCAGGCCCGTGAACCCGAAGAGGACGTCGTAGGTCAGGGCGATCCCGGCGAAGAGCAGGCAGAGCGCGAGCAGCTGGAGCGTCCCCGGGCTGTCGAGCGGGCCGTTGAGGATCACCGGGATCTCGAGCGAGAGCTTCGGCACGAACGCGAGCACGATCAGCACGGAGACGGGAATCGCGATGCCGAGCCCGCGCCTCAATGCGCCACCTTCGGTGACAGGCCGCCCGGCCGGATCAGGAGGATCGCTGCGAGCAGCAGGACCACGGCGAGGTCGCCGGTCCCGCTCGAGCTGTAGTAGTTCGCGTACTGCTGGATCAGGCCGACGGCGACGGCGGCGATCGCCGAGCCGCCGATCGAGCCGAAGCCGCCTATCACGACGACGATGAAGGCGAAGATCAGGAGCGAGGTGCCGCGTCCTGGGTCGACGACGCCGAAGTAGACGCCGGAGAGCACGCCCGCGAGCGCAGCCAGCGCGCCGCCGAGCGCGAAGACGATCGTGAACGCGCGCCGCACGTCGATCCCGAGCGCGCTCACCATCGCGCGGTTCTCGACCCCTGCCCGGATCACGAGCCCGAAGCGCGTGTGGCGGAGGAACGCGGTGAGCCCGAGGAGCACCACCGCCGCGACGCCGATCTCGACGAACCGGTCGTTCGGCACGTTCGCGCCGAGCACGCTCGTCGTGTCGATCATCCAGCCCGGGAGCGGGAACGGCTTCGGGTCGGCGCCCCAGATGCCCTGGACGAGCGCGCCGAGCGCGAGCGCGAGTCCGACGGTGACGAGCACCTGCTCCACGGGCCGCCGATAGAGCGGCCGGATGAGGACGAGCTCGATGAGCGCAGCCACGACGACGCCGGCGACGATGCCGAAGAGGCCCCCGAGGAGCAGTCGCTGCCAAGCGCCGCCGCCGACCTGGTCGCCGAACCACCAGGCCGCGTACGCGCCGACGGTGATCAGCGCCCCGTGGGCGAAGTTGAGGACGCCCATCAGCCCGTAGATGAGCGAGAGCCCCGAGGCGACGAGGAAGTACATCGCGCCGAGTCCGAGACCCGTGATCGTCAGGAGCACGAAGGTGCTCAATGCGAGCCTCCATGGACGCCGAGCAGCCGCCGAACGTGCTCCGGGTCGGCGAGGAGCTCCGCCGCCGGGCCGGCGTGGACGACGCGGCCCCCGTCGAGGACGACGACGTCACGCGCGAGACGCTGCACGACGGGGAGGTTCTGCTCGACGAGGACGATCGTCGTCAGCTCGGCCGCGCGCTCGAGTGCCTCCGCCACCTCGGTGACGAGGAGGGGTGCCAGACCCTTCGTGGGCTCGTCGACGAGCAGGAGCTCGTTGCGGTTGAGGAGGGCCCGCGCGATCGCGACCATCTGCTGCTGGCCGCCCGAGAGCGTCCCGGCACTCTGCGCGGCGCGCTCGCGGAGCTCCGGGAAGAGCTCGTGCACGAGGTCGTACCGTGGGTCGGGGCCTCGCTCCGCGAGGCGGAGGTTCTCCTCGACGGTCAGCCCCGCGAAGACGTCGCGGTCCTCCGGGACGTAGCCGACGCCGCGCCGCACCACGGCGTGCGTGGGCAGCCGCGTGACGTCCTCGCCGTCGAGCGTGATCGTGCCGCGCGACCTCGGGACGAGCCCCATGAGGGCACGCATCGTCGTCGTCTTGCCGACGCCGTTCCGGCCGAGCACGGCGGTGACGCCGTCGGCGGGGACGTCGAACGAGATCCCCTGCAGGACGTGCGACTCGCCGAGGTAGACGTGGAGGTCGCGGACCGACAGCGCGGTGCGCTCGGGCGTTGCGACCGCGTTCACAACGGCTCCCCGAGATAGGCGGTCTGGACCGTCTCGTCCGCCATGACACGGTCGGGCGTGTCGAACGCGAGGAGCGCCCCGTGGTGCATCACGGCGATCCGCTCGGCAAGCCCTATCACGACCTCCATCCGGTGCTCGACCATCAGTACCGTGCGGCCCTCGTCGGCATGGACGGAGCGGATCACCTCGACGAGCCCGTCGACGTCCTCCACGGAGACGCCGGCCATCGGCTCGTCGAGGAGGATCACGCGCGGGTCGCCGGCGAGGAGCATCGCGATCTCGAGCTTGCGCTTGTCGCCGTGCGACAGCATCCCGGCGGGCCAGGCGACGCGGGAGGCGAGCCCGACCTTGCCGAGCGCCTCGCCCGCCCGGTCGAGCGCGGGTCGGTACCGCGCCGCCCGCCGGGCGAGGTTGAGCGTGCCGCCGAGCTTCGCCTCCGCGGCGAGCCTGACGTTCTCGCCGACGGAGAGGAGCGGGAAGACGCTCGAGACCTGGAACGAGCGGCCGAGCCCGGCCTGTGTCCGTCGGTGCGGCGGATCGTGGGTCACGTCCTTCCCGTCGAGTTCGACGCTTCCGGTCGTCGGGCGGATCGTCCCGGAGAGCAGGTTGAAGAGCGTCGTCTTTCCCGCCCCGTTGGGGCCGATGATCCCGACGAGCTCGCCCGCCCGGACCTCGAGCGAGACATCGGCGACGATGCGCGCGCCGCCGATGTCGAGCCCGAGGTCCCGGGTGGCGAGGATCGGAGCCTCGATGGACACGATCCCCTCTGGAAGGGCCTCTACCCGAACTTCTTCTCCGGCGGCGCCGTGTACCGGGCGCGGAGCGACTTCGTCGGCACCGAGGTCCACTTCCCGTTCTTCTGGGTCAGCTTGACCTGGAACATCGGCTGGAGCAGCGCGTGGTCCGACGCACGGACCGTCTCCTGCCCCTTCGGGCCGGTGAAGCTCCAGCCCTCGAGCGCCGAGATCATCTTGTCCACGTCGGAGGGCGAGCCCTTCGTCAGGGCACGGACGAGCATCTGCCCGGCGACGAACCCGTCTGGCGTGAACAGGTCCGGGACCTGGTTGCGCTTCCGCATCGAGCGGACGAGGAAGTCGTTCACCTTGTTCTTCGGGCCGTTGTAGACGTAGTGCGAGATGAACGAGATGTTCGAGGCGACCGGGCCGAACGTCGGGTAGGTCGACCGCTGGTCGAGGCCCGTCACGATCTTGTCGACGGCCTGGAAGATGCCCTGCTGCTCGAGCGCGCGCCACATCGCGGGGGCCGTCGTGCCGGCCCACGCGACGAACAGGAGGTCGGTCTTCTGCTGCTTGATCTGCTGCGCGAACGGCGTGAAGTCCTGCGCCGAGAGCGGCACGAGAATCCGGTTCACCTTCTGCCCGCCGAGGTTCCCCATCACCTGCTGCACGGCCAGGAAGTTGCCGAGCCCGAAGGCGGAGTCCTGGGCGAACACGGTGACGTTCTTGCCGGCGCCGCCGCCGAGGTAGGAGCTCGCCGCGAGGACATCCTGGTAGCTCTGGCGGCCCGAGCGGAAGGTGTAGCGGTTGATGCCGGTGACCGCGTCGCTCGCGGCCGGCCCCGAGATGTACAGGACCTTGTTCTGCTCGGCGAGCGGGGCCAGCTGGACCGCGATGCCCGACGACGCCGTCCCGATGATGACCTTGTACCCCTTGCCGATCAGGTCCTTGGCTCCCGCGACCGCCTTGACGGGGTCGGTGGCGTCGTCGACGAGGGACAGCTCGATCTTGCGGCCGTTGACCGCGTTCGTCCCCTTCGTCGCGTACGCGAGCCCGTAGCGGAGCCCCTGGATGTACTGCGCCCCGTACGAGGCGAGGAGCCCCGTCCGGGAGTAGACGACGCCGACCTGGATCGGTGCGGACGCGCTCGGAGCCGCGTCCGCTGCCCGCGTGGTGGCGCCGGCGCCTGCCAGCACCGCGACCCCCACGACGAGCGCGACGAGCTTGTGCCACCGCTGCATGTAGTCCTCCATTGGACGTGTCCGGATCTAGAAACCTGAGACCCGATTCAGGTGTCTTATAGCGCGCATCGGCGGCGGAGGCAAGGGTGTGGTGCACACCCGTCCTGCCCCAGCCGCAACGGCACCGGACACTGAGACGACAGCTGCGGCGTGCCGGTTGGGGCCGGCGCCGCGCTCAGGCGGCGGCGAGCTCGGCGACGAGCGGCGCCGTGTCGAGCGGCTCGAAGCCGATCCGCTCGGCGACCTGCTCGGTGGTCGGCCGCGTTCCCTCGCGGAAGAGGCTGCGCAGGAGTGCCCCCGTCTCGGGTCGGCGCCACCAGTCCTTGCCCACCTCGCGGCGGAGGTGCGCGCGCAGCTGGGCCGAGCGGATCCAGGCACGGAGGTAGTCGGCGGAGTAGAAGCCGGCGTCCATGTCGGCGAGATGGTTCGCGGCCGGGTACCGGACGCCCGTTGCGGCCGTGAGCCGCTCCTCGTATCCGTCCGCCGTGCCGCCGTCGGTCGGGAAGCGCTTCCAGAAGTCCATCTCGTACCCGAGCTTTGCCGAGTAGCGGCGGAAGAGAATGGTGTTCGAGAACCGCGCGGCGTCGGCGTTCTCACGCGCCTCCTCGACGGAGAGCCCGAAGTGCTCGGCGTGCCAGCCCGGCTCGCCCGAGATCGAGTCGAGGAGGAACGAGTAGATCTCGGTGAGGGCGTGATCCCGCGCGAGCCGGCGGAACGCGAGCGGGAGGCCAGGGTCGCAGCCGGCGTAGTGGAGCGCGTGCCCCGCCTCGTGGAGGAAGGCCTCGTAGTCGTGCAGGCCGCCCTGCGCGCGAGTGATCAGGTGGACGACGCGAGGCGGGTCGGCGGCGATCACGCAGGCGCGCGGCGACTTCTGCGGCCGATCCTCGAGATCCGGACGGATGCCCTGCTCGGCCTCGAGGTCGAAGCCGAGCGCTGCGAGCGTGGCGAGACAGACGGGCACGCTCCGCTCCTTCGTGTACGTCGCCTCGAGCGGCGAGAGGCGCCGGATCCACGCCATGTGGGCGTGCGCAGGCGTCGCCTCGCGGTCCGGCCCGAGCAGGCGGTCGAGCCACCGCTCCCGCTGCGGCGTGAACGCCGGCGTGCTCTCGACCCGCGCGCCGTCGACCGCGTCGAGAATCGGGCGAAGCGGGACGCCCTTCTCCGCCTCGTTGCGCGCGACGGGGTCGGCCACGCCCGTGACGTCGGCCTCCAGCTCGTTCCTCGCGGCCAGGAGCGAGCGGCGCTCGTCGTTGAAGGAGGCGGACACCTCGAGCACGGCGGCGCCGAGCGCGTCACGGTCGGCGTAGGCGGCCTCGACGGCCAGACGCGCCTGGGCCGAGCGGAGCGGAAGCTCGTCGTCGCCCCAGGGGACGCGGGCGGCGAGGAGCGCGTTCTCGAGCGCATCCTCGCGCTCGGCGAGCTCGCGGTCGACGATGCCTTCCTGGCAGGTGAGGCGCAGGCGGGCGATCTCCTCGCTGTCGTCGCCCGCCGCCGCCGCTTCGGCCCCGGCGAGCGTCTCGAGCTGCTCACGGGTGAAGAGGCCCGCGTAGCGCGCGACGATCGCCGCCTGCTCGGAGGTCTCCTTCTCCCCCACGCGGACCGCCCGCGCCTCCTCGGAGCGCTCCTGGAGGTACGTGTCGAGCCGCTGCTGGAATGCCTCCGGGTCGAGTGCGCTCATGCCGCCACCTCGGCGCCGCGGCGCAGCCGGGCGAGCGACGTCTCGCGGCCGAGCAGCTCGAGCGACTCGTAGAGGCCCGGCGAGACGCGCGAACCCGTGATCGCGACACGGATCGGCGCGTACACGGTGCGCGGCTTCTCGCCGAGCTCGGCGCACAGCTCCTTGAGCGCCGTCTCGATCGCGGCGGCGGTCCACGGCTCCGTCCCGTCGAGGGCCTCGTCCGCGGCGCGGAGGATGCGGGGGTCGAGGTCGTCGGCCGGCGGCGCAACGTCCTCGAAGAGGAATCCTGCGAAGTCGGGAAACTCGCCGAGGCGCCCGATCTTCTCCTGCACGAGCGGCGCCGCCGCCCGGATCCCGTCGTCGGGCCAATCGGTGCCGCGCTCGTGCACGAACTCGACGAGCCTCTCCGCGTACTCCTCGATCGGCAGCGCACGGAGGTAGATGCCGTTCATCCAGTCGAGCTTCGCATAGTCGAACGTGCCGGGGCTCGTGCTGACCGCCCCGAGCGTGAACCGCTCGACGATCTCGTCGCGGGAGAGGATCGTGGTCTCGCCGTCCGGTGCCCAGCCGATCAGGGCGAGGAAGTTCACGAGCGCCTCCGGGAGGTATCCCGCCGCCCGGAACTCGTCCACCGAGACGGCGCCGTGGCGCTTGGAGAGCTTCTTCCCGTCGGTGCCGAGGATGTTCGCGATGTGCGCGTACACCGGCGGCTCGTGGCCGAGCGCGCGGAGGATCTGGATCTGCTTCGGGGTGTTCGAGATGTGGTCGTCGCCGCGGATCACGTGCGTGATCGCGTCGTCCATGTCCTCCACCGGCGATGCGAAGTTGTACGTCGCGCGACCGTCCGAGCGGACGATGACGACGTCCTCGAGCTGCTCGTTCGGGAACTCGATACGCCCGCGGACCGCGTCGTCCCAGCCGGTGACGCCCTCGTCGGGCATCCGGAAGCGGATCGCGCCCTCGTCCTCGTAGGCCTTCCCTTCGGCGACGAGCTGCGCGGCGAGCTCGCGGCAGCGGCTCATCGCGTCGAGCTGGAACGTGACCGGACCGTCCCAGTCGATGCCGAGCCACGTCAGCGACCGCTGGATCTGCTCCGTCGCCTCGTCCACCTCGCGGCTCGTGTCGGTGTTCTCGATCCGCAGCAGGCACTCGCCCGCCTGGCCGCGCGCGAAGAGCCAGTTGAAGAGGAACGTGTGCACGCCGCCGATGTGGAGGAGCCCGGTCGGGGACGGTGCCATGCGGACGCGGACGCTCATCGGACTCGGATGGTATCCCCGCTCACGCCGGGCTCGGCGCCGGCGCAGCGGCCGACCGGCGGATCGCCCAGACGGACGGCAGGAGCAGGATCGCCGCCCACGACGCCCACATCACGATGAGCGCCAGCCAGAGCGTCTCGACGATGCCGATCGCGTCGGCGAGCGGGCCGACGAGCGCCATCCCGATCGGCATCAGGACGAACGACCCGAGCGTGTCGTACGAGGCAACCCGCGACTGCGCGTGCTCCGGCACCTGCTGCTGGAAGACGGTGAACCAGAGCGTCAGGTGCACGGCGATCCCGAGGCCGCCGACGAACGACGCCGCGGCGATCACCGGGGTCGGCGCGCTCAGGGCGAGGGCGAGCGTCTGCAGGGAGATCAGCGTCGCGGCGAGGACGCAGACGACGAGTGGACGACGGGGCCTGATCCGGATGGCCAGGATGCCGCCGATGACGGCGCCGACGCCGCCCGCAGTGAGGATCACCGCCCACGGCCCCGCACCCCCGAGCCGCTCGTCGGCGATCGCAGGCCCGAGGACGATCCACCCGGCGAAGGCGAGGTTTCCGATCCCGAACAGGAGCACCGAGGCCCAGAGCCACGTCCTCGAGGTGAACTCCTGCCATCCCTCCCGAAGCTCGTGGACGAAGCCGTGCGAGCCTGCGCCGTCGCGCGGCGCGACACGGATGCGGCGGAGCAGGTCGGCGCAGACGAGGAAGCTGACGGCGTCGATCGCCAGCGCGATCCCCGGGCTCGAGACGACGACGACCACGCCCCCGACCGCCGGCCCGAGCACGCCGATCATGTTCCGCGACATCCCCTGGAGGGCGTTCGCCTGCTGGAGCCGGGCCGGGCTCACGGTCTGCGGGACGAGACCGACCTCCGCGGGCAGCACCAGGCCGAGCCCGATGCCGTAGACGGCCTGGAGCGCGACGATCGCCCCCACCCCGCCGGTCCCGGTGAGAACGCACACAGCCGTTGCCGCCTGCGCAGCGCCCTGGACGAGCGAGGCGCCGACGAGGACGAGGTTCCGCGGCGATTCGGTCGGACAGCACTCCTCCCCCGACGACGACGAGCGCCTGGACGCCCTGCCGGACGGCGAAGACGATCCCGAGCGCCGTGGCGGACGCCATGTCGAGGACCGCGAACGCGAGCGCGATGCCGGCCAGCCGGTCGCCGATCGTCGTGATCGTCGTCCCGGCGAAGAGCAGGCGGAAGTCGCGCTCCTGCAGGGCGCCGAGGCGCTGGCTGAGCGGCATCGCCACGGCGGCAGGCTAGTCGCGCGGCTCACCTGTCCGACGCGGGCGGGCGCGCACACCACCCCGGGTAGCGTTGTCCCGTGCTGTACGGCGCCCACGTGTCCTCGGCCGGAGGCATCTCGCGCGCGATCGACCGCGCCGAGGAGCTCGGCTGCACCGCGGTCCAGGTCTTCACGCAGAGCCCCCGCATGTGGAAGCCGACCGCGCACGCCGACGAGCAGGTAGAGCGGTTTCGCGCCCGCCGGGAGGAGGCGGGGATCGACTACGTCGTCTGCCACGCGCTCTACCTCGTCAACCTCGCAAGCCCGGATCCCGAGATCCACGCCAAGTCGGTGGCGGCCATGCGCGCGTCCCTCGAGACCGCAGCGGCGATCGGCGCCGAGGGAGTGGTCTTCCACGTGGGCTCTCACCTCGGCGCCGGTCTCGAGGCGGGTCTGGCGCTCGTGGTGCCCGCGCTTCGCGAGCTGCTCGAGCTGACCGACGACCGGCTCTGGCTGGTGCTGGAGAACTCCGCCGGAGCCGGCGGGACGATCGGGCGCTCCGTCGACGAGCTCGGCGCGATCGTCGAGCAGCTGGACGGCCACCCCCGCCTCGGCATCTGCCTCGACTCCTGCCACTGGTGGGTCTCCGGGGTCGACGTGACCGACCGCGCGACGCTCGACGCCGCGCTCGGCGAGCTCGACGCGCGCATCGGCCTCGACCGGCTGCGCTGCCTGCACGTCAACGACGCCGAGGTCGGCCTCGCCTCGAACCGCGACCGTCACGCGGCCCTCGGCGAAGGGACGATCGGCGAGGGCATGGCGACGTTCCTCGCACACCGCGCGTTCCAGGGTCTGCCGGCGATCCTCGAGACTCCCGGCGCCGACGGGACCTACGTCGGCGAGCTCGCCCTGCTCGGGGCGCTGCACGAGAAAGGCATCGGCGCCAAGGCGGCCACCCGGCGGCGCTAGTCCGCGACGTGCGCGAACACGCGGAAGCTCGGCCGCTCGAGCGGGAGCTCGTGGAACTCGGGGTTCCGGCAGCCGAGCTCGTCGAGGCGATGCTCGTAACAGGCCGAGATCTCCGAGTGGCAGATCGGCAGCGGGCTCCTCCGCGCCTTCACCGCGCCGAACCCGTCGCGACGCCCCTCGAGCTCACCGAGCACGTCGACGTCGATCTCGACGTCGAACACCTTGTGGAGGCATCCCATGAAGGTGTGGCCCCACGCCTCGTAGGCGTAGACGAAGGGACACCCGCGCGCGATGCAGGCGCCGGGATAGACGACCCGGTCGCAGTGCACCTCACAGCGGCGGCACTCGAGCTCGTCCTGCGGCCGCAGGGGTATGTCCGGCGGCGCCTGGGTGACCGGAACGAGGTCGTGCATGACCGGATGGTGTCAAGGCCGGGCCGCCTCGCGCAAGACTTGACGCCGGTGGGCGAAACGGGTAGTCGCGCTGCGCCTGCTCCGCCGTGGCGGCCTGTGCGGACGAACTAGGGTTCGCGCTCGTGGTTCGTCGCGTCCTCTACGTCGGCCTGCTGCTCGGGCCGCTCACCGTCCTCCTCCACTACGCGACCGACCTCGGCGCGACGGCCGAGTTCGTGCTCGCGGCAGTGTCGCTCATCCCCCTCGCCTGGCTGATCGGAGAAGCCACGGAGCACGCCGCCGAGCACACGGGCCCGGGCATCGGGGGCTTCCTGAACGCGACGTTCGGGAACGCGCCCGAGCTGATCATCGCCTTGATCGCCGTCAACGACGGCCTCACCGAGGTCGTGCGCGGGTCGCTCACCGGCTCCGTCGTCGGAAACCTCCTGCTGGTCCTCGGGTTCTCGCTCCTGGCGGGCCCGCGCGACAGCCTCGACCGCGTCTCCAGCTTCCTCTCGTTCGGGGCGATCGCCATCGCCGTCCTCCTCTTCCTGATCCCGGCGATCCCGTCCTGGCACGGTGACCCCAACCGCCACGAGATCGTCGTCATCTCCGTTCCGGTCTCGCTCGCGCTGCTCGTCGTCTACGGCGTCGTGACGCTCTACTCGCTGCGACGGCACCGCGGGCTGCACGTCGCCGGCGAGGCATCCACCGGCGCCTGGTCGCTCCGCACCGCGCTTCTCGTCCTCGGGGCGACGACGGTCATCACCGCGCTCGTGGCCGAGATCCTCGTCGGCTCGCTCGAGGAGTTCGCGCACAAGGCGGGTATGAGCGAGTTCTTCGTCTCGGCGGTGATCGTCGCGATCGTGGGGAACGCCGCCGAGCACGGCGGCGCCGTCGTCGTGGCGCGCCGTGGGAAGGTGAAGCTCGCCGCCGAGATCGCGCTGTCGTCCGCGGCGCAGGTCGCGGTCTTCCTGATCCCGGCCGTCGCGCTGCTGTCGTGGCTGATCGATCCGCTCTCGCTCGGCTTCCGCGAGGTCGAGATGCTCGCCCTCGCCGGCGGGCTCGTGGTGACGGTGATCACGCTCTGGAGCGGCCGCGCGTCCCCGACGCGCGGCGCGGTCCTCCTGATCGCGTACGCGGTGATCGTCGCGATGTTCTGGATCGCAGGCGACCGGGACGATCAGCCCGAGGCGTCCGCGAACGCGGCCGGCGCTCTCGTCAGCGGATACGTCGCGACGTAGAGCTTCGCCGGCGCTCCGCCGTCGTCGCGCACCACGCGCAGCAGCTCACCGAGCTCGCGACCCTCCTCGATCCGCCACCGATCGTCGTCTTCCCGCCGCAGCCAGGAGACGCGCAGGCCCGACGGCGCCGTCCACGACCTCGAGCCGCAGGCGCCCTCCGTGCCAGGACAGCACGAGCTCGTTGCCCTCGGACCACCAGCGGCCCAGCATCGGAGCGACGTCGTCGGGCACGCCGCCGTCCGGGCGCCACGGCTCCGGCGCGCGCGGCAGCTCGTCGAGCACCGCCTCGGCGAGGTCGAGCGCGAGCTTCTCGGGGTCGGCCCCTGCGCTCGTGTTGCAGAGCACCGCGGCTCCGGTGCGCTCGGGCCGGTGGATGCAGACGCCGGCGAGGAACCCGGGCATCGCGCCGCCGTGGCCCGCGAAGACGCGGTCGCCGCGCCGGTAGAGCTCCAGCCCGAGCCCCCAGCCGAGCGTCCAGGCCGCCGGATCGGCCATCGTGCGCGCGCGTGCCATCTCGTCGAGCGTCTCGCGCGGCAGGACGCCGTCGTGCCCCGTCGCGAGGAAGTCCGCCCAGCGGGCGAGGTCGTCGACCGTCGACCAGAGCCATCCCATCGCGGCGACCGGGCCCTCCACGTCCGGGTCGGGCTCGACGGTGACGCGGTCCGAGTACGGGTCGACGAAGTAGCCGGTCGCACTCGGTGGCTGCGGCTCGAATCCCGTGCGGGCGAGCCCGAGCGGCTCGAGCACCCGTGTGCGGAGCGCGGGCTCGTACTCGCCCTCTGTCCGGCGGGCGACGATCTCGCCGAGCAGTCCGAAGGCGAGGTTCGAGTAGTGCCATGCCTCGCCGGGACGGAGGACGCGCTCGGCATCCTCGAGGCCCCCCAGCAGCTCCTCGCGCGTCGGCGGCGTCATCGTCTCCCAGATCTCGCCCGGCGGCTCGCGCTGGAAGCCGCTCAGGTGCGACAGCGCGTCTGCGACCGTCGGGCCCGGAGGCGCCTCGGGGATGTGCGTTCGGAGCGGATCGTCGAGGCCGAGCACCATCGCGTCGCGGAGCTGGAGGATGCAGACCGCGGTGAACGTCTTGGTGATCGAACCGATCCGGTAGGCGTGCTCGGGGGTCGCGTCGTCCCCACGATCGGCGTCCGCGGATCCGAGCGCCGCGCGCCACAGCACGTCTCCGTCGCGGAACACCGCTGCGCTGACGGAGGGAATACGCTGCTCGGACTGAGCGGTGGCGACCAGCCGCTCGAGCCGGTCAGCGAGCCCGTCAGGCAGCGACACGTGCCCCGAGCGCCTGCGGTGCCAGCTCGATCGCCCGGTCGATGGCGTCGTCGTCGAGATCGAGGTGCGTCACCGCCCGGATCAGCGTCGGGTGAATCGTGGACGAGAGCCCCACGCCCGCCTCGCGCAGACGCGCGAGCGCCTCGTCGCGCCCGAGCCCGAGCGCGCCGACGTCGAGCTGCACGAAGTTCGTCTCGACCTGGTCGAGGTCGACCGGCAGTCCGGCCGCCTGCCAGCCCTCCGCGAGCCGGTACGCGCGGGCGTGGTCCTCGGCCAGGCGGTCGATGTGATGCTCGAGCGCGTAGACACCGGCCGCCGCGACGATCCCGGCCTGTCGCATGGCACCGCCGAACAGGTGCTTCTCGCGCCACGCCCGCTCGATCGTCTCCGTCGAGCCCGCGAGCAGCGCACCGAGCGGGCAGCCCAGACCCTTCGAGAGGCAGAGCGTGACGGTGTCGAACAGCCGGCCCATCTCGGCTGCAGGGACCTCCGTCGCGACCGAGGCGTTCAGGAGCCGCGCGCCGTCGAGGTGGGCGCGCATCCCGCGCTCGCGGGCGGCGGTCGTGACCGCCTCCAGGTCGGCGAGCGGCCAGCAGCGACCGCCCGAGGAGTTGTGCGTGTTCTCGAGGGCGAGCACGGCGGGCCGCTGGTCGGCGGACTTCGTGCTCGGGACGGTGACGGCCTCCAGCTCGTCGACGCCGAACCGACCTCGCCGCCCCTCGATCGTCTCGACCATCAGCCCGGCGTGCGCGGCCGCCCCGCCGTACTCGTAGATCACGACGTGCGCGTGACGCTCCGCGACGAGGACGTCGCCCGGACGCGAGTGCAGCTTCAGGGCGATCTGGTTCGCGAGCGTGGCGGTGGGCAGGAACAACGCCGCCTCGTGCCCGAGCAGGGCCGCGGCGCGCTCCTGCAGCGCGTTGACGGTCGGGTCCTCCCGGCGCTGCTCGTCGCCGACGTCCGCCTCGGCGATCGCGGCCCGCATGCCGGCGGTCGGACGGGTGGCCGTGTCTGACCGGAGGTCGATCACGGCCGCACCCTATCGGGTCGGCGCTAGGTCACCCGCGAGCCTCCGAGGAACATCGCGTCGGCGGCGCCTGCGCGGATCCCGACCTCGAACTCGTAGGTGCTCGTCACCTCCGCCGCCACGATGCTCGCCGCCTCCGTCCGCGCGCTCGACGCAGCGACGCGGCTTCGCTCCATCGCGTCGAGGCTCTCCCACAGCGTCATCGTCATGGCATGCCGGCCGTCGCGCTCGACCATGAAGTACGCGTCGACGAGCCCCTCGAGCTCCCGGACGTGATCGATCGCGGGCTGGAACGCGTCGATCGACTCGGACGCGCGCCCCTCCGCGAGCTCGTAGGTCGTCACACGTGCGAACATCGACCCTCCTCCTGTGTGGGGCGCATTCCTCGCCGATTCCCTCCTGGGTACCTTGCTCCCGTGGATCTGAAACATCTCGAGGAGCGTGCCGCCGAGCTCGGGCAGCCCGCGTACCGCGCCCGGCAGGTCTGGGAGTGGGCCGCCCGGGGCGCCTCGGGCTACGACGCGATGACGAACGTCCCGCAGGCGCTGCGCGAGGCGCTCGACGCAGACGTCCCGTTTTCCACGCTCGCGCCGGAGACCGAGCAGCGGTCGCGCGACGGCACGGTGAAGACGCTGTTTCGGACGCATGACGGCCACCCCGTCGAGGCGGTGCTCATGCGCTACCGGGACGGCCGGCGCTCGGTGTGCGTCTCGTCACAGTCCGGCTGCCCGCTGACCTGCACGTTCTGCGCCACGGGTCGGATGGCGTTCGGGCGCAACCTCACACCGTGGGAGATCGTCGACCAGGTGCTCCACTTCCGGCGCGCGGAGCCTGTGAACCACGTCGTCTTCATGGGGATGGGCGAGCCGTTCATGAACGTCGACGCGGTCCTGGAGGCCGCGCGGCGGCTCCCGGACATCGGGATCACGCACCGGCGGACGACGATCTCCACCGTGGGCTGGCTTCCCGGCCTTCGACGTTTCGTGGAGGACGTCGAGGAGCCGATCCGCCTCGCGCTCTCGCTCCACGCGGCAGACCTGGCGCTGCGGAGCGAGCTGATGCCGGTGAACGACCGGTACCCGCTTCCCGAGGTGCTCGCACTGTGCCGCGCGCACTGGGAGCGTACGAGGCGACGCGTCTTCGTCGAGTACGTGATGCTCGCCGGGGTCAACGACTCCCCGGCGCAGGCGCGGGCGCTCGCGGGCCTCCTGGGCCGCGACGGGTTCAAGGTGAATCTCATTCCCTACAACCCGACCGGCATGTACGACGGCTCGTCACGGGACGCGATCGCCGCATTCAAGGCGGAGCTGGATCGCGCCCGCGTCCCGGCCACGGTGCGCCTGACCCGCGGCCGCGACATCGCGGCGGCCTGCGGGCAGCTCGCAGCCCCGGCCAGGGGTAGGGACCGACCCACGCCGGTGAGATGAGTCGCAGGTCCGACGTCGAAGTCGAAAGCCGCCACCAACCACGGAGGTGTTCGTCCATGCCCAGGATTCGCCGCCCCTCGCCGGCACTCGTCGTCGCCGGCCTTGCCCTCGCTATCGCTCTCTCCGGAACGGCGGTCGCCGCCACGGTTGCGCTCGCGCCGAACAGCGTCGGCACGCCGCAGCTGAAGAACAACGCCGTCACCACGGCCAAGGTCAAGAACGGCAGCCTGCTTCGCGCCGACTTCAGGGCCGGCCAGGTTCCGGCCGGCCCGGTCGGCCCGGCGGGTCCCGCCGGTGCGGCGGGTGCGGCGGGCCCTGCCGGTCCCGCCGGCCCGAGCGACGCCTACGCGCGCTTCCTCGCCGGGCCGATCGCGATCCCGGGGATCGGCACCACCATCGTCAACCTCACCATCCCGCAGGCCGGCAAGTACGTGATCAGCTCCAAGGCGTTCGTCTCGGGTGGCGCCGCAGCGAGTGCGCTGTGCCGCCTCGTCGCGGGCACCGATCAGGACGACTCGCTCGGCAACGGCATCCAGTTCACGCTGGCAAACCTGCTGACGCACGAGTTTGCGGCCGCAGGCACCGTGGACTTCCGCTGCTCCACCGGCGGCGCACAGACCGTCGCCGGGATCCGGATCGTTGCGATCCGGGTCGGCAACCTGTCGGCGAGCTAGTCGTGACGCGCGGGGCGGCCCGTCGCCGGGCCGCCCCGCGCCCGCCTAGCCGAGCTTGCGAACCACGTCGCCGACCCGGACCGTACCGGGCTCGACGACGCGCGTGTTGATCCCGCGCAGGTTGAGGGCACGACCCTCGGGCGAGTTGAAGACCTCGAGCGTCTCGAGACCGAACCGGGCCGCGAACTTCTTGCAGCCGGTGTGCGGCTCCGCCGTCACCTCGATCACGGCCGAGCCGACCTCGAGCCGCGTGCCCGGCGGCAGGTTGTCTCCGGAGAGGTCGAGGTCGACGTAGAGCTGGTCGCCCGCGAGCGGCCAGCGGTCGCGGTTACCGGCGGCGAGCGCGATCGCCCGGGAGCTCATGACGGTGACCTGGGCGTCGGGATTCGCCGCGCGGCGCCCGCCCGAGCGGCCGCGCGCACGCCAGCCGTCGCCGACGAGCCCGTCCTCGAGATCGAGCTGCGCCTCGTCGACGGCCTCTCGCTCGTCGACCGCGGGACGACGGACGATCAGCTCGACGGTTCCCCGGTCGCGCGGCGCGGCGCGGACGACCTCGAGCCCCGTGTCGGCGGTTGCGGCCATCAGTCTGCCATCGTCGCGTGGCGCCGGACGATCTGCCAGCGCGCTTCGCGACGCGTCCAGATGTCGGTGACGTGCATCCGGTGGGTCAGGTCGCGGCCGTCGAGCCGTGCGACCTGGCTGTAGCGCGAGACGAGCACGGCGGTGTTGCCGTAGATCTCGGGGTCGATCTCCTCGTAGGCGAACTCGTCGATCTCGTACGGCCCGGCCGCCGCCTCGACGAACGCTGCGCGGTCGAGCTGGCCGGCCGCGCCCTGCAGCGTGAACTCCTCGGCGAGCAGCTCCTCCAGGCGCGAGACGTCGTGCTCGGAGACGGCGCGGGCGAGATCGTGGGCAAGCTCGATGAGCTCGTGCGAGACGGCGGTCGTCGTCATCCGGCTTCGATCCTAGCCGCGGCCGGAGGCGTGTCGAACGCGTGGCGGACGACCGGCTCCTTCGCCGCCTTCACCTCGTCGAGCCGCCGGACCGACCGCGTCAGCGGCGCGGCCTTGAGCGTCTCCGGCGCGGACGCGGCCTCGGCGGCGATCGACCGCATCGCGTCGACGAACTCGTCGAGCCGCTCCTTCGTCTCCGTCTCCGTCGGCTCGATCATCAGCGCCTCGGGGACGACGAGCGGGAAGTAGATGGTCGGTGGATGGATCCCGTGGTCCATCAGGCGCTTCGCCACGTCGAGAGCCGTGACGCCGTGCTCGCGCTTCGCGCTTCGCGCCGAGAGCACGAACTCGTGCATGCAGAGGCGGTCGTACGGCAGGTCGTAGACGTCCTTCAGCTGCGCGAGCAGGTAGTTCGCGTTGAGCACGGCGACCTCGGACATGTCCTTGAGCGCCGGGCCGTACGCGCGCATGAATGCGTACGAGCGGACGAAGACGCCGAACGGGCCGGCGAACCCGCGCACCCGGCCGATCGACTTCGGCCGGTCGTGGTCGAGCCGGAAGGCGTCGCCCTCACGGATGACGGCCGGGGCGGGCAGGAAGGGCTCGATCTCCGCGCGTACCGCGACAGGCCCGCCACCGGGGCCTCCGCCGCCGTGCGGCTGGGAGAACGTCTTGTGGAGGTTGTAGTGGACGATGTCGAACCCCATGTCGCCGGGCCGGGAGCGGCCGACCACCGCGTTCAGGTTGGCGCCGTCGTAGTAGAGGAGGGCGCCGCGCGAGTGGAAGATCTCCGCGACCTGCTGGATGCCCTCGTCGAACAGGCCGAGCGTCGAGGGGTTGGTCAGCATGAGCCCGGCCGTGCGGTCGTCGACCTTCGCGCGGAGGTCGTCGAGGTCGAGGTTGCCGCGGTCGGTCGTCGCGACCTTCTCGAGCTCGAAGCCGGCCATCGTCACGCTGGCCGGGTTCGTGCCGTGCGCCGTGTCCGCGGTGATGATCACGTTCCGCCCCGGCTCGCCGCGGTCGGCGAAGGCGGCGCGCATCAGCATCAGGCCCGTCAGCTCGCCCTGCGAGCCGGCCGCAGGCTGGAGCGTCACGGCCGGGAGCCCCGCGACCTCGGCGAGGATCTGCTCGAGCTCCCACATGAGCTCGAGCGCGCCCTGCGCTCCCTCGTCCTCCTGGAGCGGGTGCAGGTCGCGGAAGCCCGGCAGGCCGACGACGCGCTCGTTGACGCGAGGGTTGTACTTCATCGTGCACGACCCGAGCGGGTAGAAGCCCGTGTCGATGCCGAAGTTGCGGTCGGCGAGCGCGGTGAAGTGACGGACGATCTCGTTCTCGGGGACCTCGGGGAGCCGCGGCGGGGCGTCGCGCCGCAGCTCCGCCGGAACCTCCGGCACGGGCAGGTCGTACGACGGCACCCGCCCGGCACGGCGCCCTGGCTGGGACTTCTCGTAGATGAGCTCCACTAGCCCGTCACCTCCGCCAGCACCTCGGCCAGCCGGTCGACGTCGGCCGGCGTGCGCCTCTCCGTGAGCGCGACCAGCAGGACGTCGTCGAGCCCGGGGTAGTCGCGCCCCAGCGCGTAGCCCGGATGGACGCCGTGCTCACGGGCGCGGGCGACGACGTCCCGCGCGGGGATCGGCGTACGGAACGCGACCTCCTTGAAGTGCGGACGCTCGAAGGCGACGGGCAGCCCGATTCGCTCCTTCGCGTATGCGGCGAGCGCGGTGCACGTCTCGCCCAGCTCGCGGAGGCCCTCCGGGCCGAGCCAGCAGAGCGTGATCAATCCGGCGAGCGCGAGCAGCGTCTGGTTCGTCGTCATGTTCGACGTCGCCTTCTCGCGGCGAATGTGCTGCTCGCGGGTCTGCAGCGTGAGGACGAAGCCACGCTTCCCTTCGAGGTCGGTCGTCTCGCCCACGATCCGCCCCGGCATCCGGCGGATGAACTGGTTTCGCGCGGCGAGGAACCCGTAGTGCGGCCCGCCGTAGGACTGGTAGTTCCCGATCGCCTGGCCCTCGCCGATCGCCATCGCGCAGCCGTAGTTGCCGGGCGCCTCGAGGAGGCCGAGCGAGGCGAGATCGACGTGCGCGACGGGGAGCGCCCCCGCCTCGGCGGCCGCCGCCGCGAGGTCGGGTGCGGGCTCGAGGCAGCCGAAGGCGTTCGGCTGCTGGAAGATCACTGCGGCTGCGTCGTGCGATGCCGCCGCCAGAGCCCCCGCGTCGGTCGTCCCACCGCTGTGCGGGACCTCCACGACCTCCATGCCGAACCCCGGCGCGTAGGTCTTCACGACCTGGCGTACCTGCGGGTTGAGCGTCTCCGCGAGCACGACCTTCGTGCGGCCCGTGTGGTGGCGCGCGATGAAGCATGCGTCGGCGGCGACCGTGGCGCCGTCGTAGCCGGACGCGTTCGACACGTCCATCCCCGTCAGCTCGCAGATCGCGGTCTGGTACTCGAAGATGGCCTGCAGGACGCCCTGGCTCATCTCCGGTTGGTACGGCGTGTACGCGGTGAGGAACTCGCCCCGGGAGAGAAAGGTGTCGGCGATCGCGGGGACGTAGTGGTCGTAGATCCCCATCCCGAGGAAGCTCAGCTCGCGCGACGTGTCGGCGTTGCGGCCGGCGAGCTCCTCCAGATGCCGGACGAGCGCCGCCTCGGGCAACGCCTCCGGGACGTCGAGCGCACGGCCGAGCCGCACCCCCTCCGGGATCTGCTCGAAGAGAGCGTCGATCGAGTCGACCCCGATCGCCTCGAGCATCGCCTCACGGTCGGACTCGGTGAGAGACAGGTAACCAGCCGTGCTCATGCTCAGAGCTCTGCGATATGCGACCGGTACGCCGCGGCGTCCATCAGCTGGTCGGACTCGCCGGGGTCGGCGAGCCGGATCCGGACGAGCCAGCCCTCCCCGTAGGGGTCCTCGTTGACGGTCTCGGGCTCGTCGATCGCCTTCTGGTTCACCTCGAGCACCTCGCCGGAAAGCGGCGCGACCACGTCGGAGACCGCCTTGACGGACTCCACCTCGGCGTACGACGCGTCCTTCGCGATCGTCGCACCCGCCTCGGGGGCGTCGAACAGGACGAGCTCGCCGAGCGAGTCCTGCGCGTACCACGTGATGCCGAGCACGGCCTCGTCGCCGTCGATCCGGGCCCAGTCGTGCTCCGGGTGGTACCGGAGGTCGTCGGGGTAGCTCTCGGTCGCCACTAGCTCTCCTTCCGGTAGATCGGTTTCTTGACGACACGGGCGCGCCGGGGCTTGCCGCGAACGTCGATCACGAGCTCGGTGTCAGGAGCCGCACGCGCGGCCGGGACGTAGCCCATGCCGATGCCGACGTCGAGGGACGGTGACTGCGTCCCCGACGTGACCTCGCCGCCGCCTTCGATCGGCATCTCGGGGCGCGGGATCGCCTTTTCCTCCATCACGAACGCCGCGAGCCTCCGCTCCGGCCCTTCCTCCTTGATGCGGCGGAGGACGTCCGCGCCCGTGAAGTCCGTGTCGAGAGCGCACGTCCAGGCGAGCCCGGCCGCGATCGCGTCGGTGTCCTGCGTGATGTCGTTCCCGTGGAGCGGGTAGCAGACCTCCAGGCGCAGCGTGTCGCGCGCCCCGAGCCCCGCCGGGACGACACCGCGCGCGAGCACGGCGTCCCAGAGCGCGACGGCGTCGTCCTCGGCGCACATCAACTCGACGCCCTTCTCGCCCGTGTAGCCCGTCCGGCAGACCATCACCTCGACGCCGTCGACCTCGCCCATCGCATGCGTGAACGCCGGCGCATCGTCGAGCCCGAGCCGTTCCAGTGAGCGCGGCCCCTGGACGGCGACGAGCGCGTACTCGTCCGATGCGTCGCGCACCTCGGTCCCGCGCGCCTCCCGCTCCTTGAGCCATCCGTACGCAGCCTCTCTGTTGCCGGCGTTGACTACGAGAAGGTAATGACCGTGGCTCATCCGGTAGACGATCAGGTCGTCGACGATCCCCCCGCGCTCGTTCGTAAGCAGTGTGTACTGGGCCTCTCCGTCGGAGAGCCGGTCGAGATCGTTCGACAGCATCGCCTGGAGGAACTCGGAGGCGATCGGGCCCTCGACGTGCAGCTGTCCCATGTGCGAGACGTCGAACGCGCCGGCGTCCGCCCGGACGGCGAGATGCTCGGGGATGACGCCCGTGTACTGCACCGGCATATCCCACCCCGCGAACGGCACCATGCGCGCCCCCGCTGCGACGTGGCGTTCGTAGAGGGGCGTTCGGCGCAGGGCGACGCTCACGGGCGCGACAATAGCCGGTCGACGGCCCCACCATTCGACTCTCGGGAGGCGCGGCGAACGCGCCTACGACGCTTGGGTTGGATCAACACGAGCGGCGGTGCCGCCGGCTGGAACCCGGGTCAGTCGCGGAGGAAGCTCGGGACGTCGATATCGGTCTCCTCGTCGCGCGGACGCGGGTCGAAGCTCGGGACCGACGACTCCGACGAGCTCGCCGCCGAGGTCACCGACGCCGGCTCGACACGCTTGCGCCGCGGCCGTCCGCCGCCGAAGCCCGTTGCGATCACCGTGACGCGCACGTCCTCGCCGAGCGTCTCGTCGATGACGGCGCCGAAGATGACGTTCGCGTTCGGGTCGGCGTGACCGGTCACGACCTCGGCTGCCTCGTTCACCTCGAAGAGGCCGATGTCCGACGGGCCGGTGATGTTCAGCAGCACGCCCGTTGCCCCGTCGAGTGTCGTCTCGAGCAGCGGCGACGAGACGGCCGCGGTCGCGGCGGCCGTCGCACGGCCCTCTCCTCGCGCCATGCCGATGCCCATCAGCGCCGATCCTGCGTCGCGCATGATCGTGCGGACGTCGGCGAAGTCGAGGTTGACGAGGCCGGGCACCGTGATGAGGTCGGTGATGCCTTGCACGCCCTGGCGGAGGATGTCGTCGGCCATGCGGAACGACTCGAGGATCGGGGTCGTCTTCTCGACCACCTGGAGCAGACGGTCGTTCTCGATCACGATCAGCGTGTCGACGCGGTCGCGCAGGTTCTGGATGCCGCCGTCGGCCTGATCGGAGCGGCGGCGACCTTCGAAGGCGAACGGCTTCGTGACGACGCCGACGGTGAGCGCCTCGAGCTCCCGCCCCAGCTCGGCCACGACCGGCGCGGCGCCGGTGCCTGTGCCGCCACCCTCGCCCGCGGTGACGAAGATCATGTCGGCGCCCTTCAGCGCCTCCTTCAGCTCGTCGCGACTCTCCTGGGCGGCCGCGAGGCCGACCTCGGGATCCGCGCCGGCGCCGAGGCCGCGCGTCGCCTTCGAGCCGATGTGGATCTTGACGTCGGCGTCCGTATCGAGGAGCGCCTGTGCGTCGGTGTTGACGGCGATGAACTCGACGCCGGTGAGACCGGACTCGACCATGCGGTTGACCGCGTTGGTCCCGCCGCCGCCGACGCCGACGACCTTGATCACTGCGAGGTAGTTGCCGTTCTGGGTGCTCATCTCGACCTGCCTGAGGGTGAAGCTCTCATCGAGCTACGGGTTGGCCTGAAACCCTGATTCGGAGCCAGGGTACGGACTCCTTGTCGATACTGTCAACGCAACCCTCAAGCCCCGCTGGAGGTCGCAGTCTCGACCTCTACTGGAGAGTCGAGGGTACGCGGGCCGGCCACCGGTCGGTCCGGGACGCTGACGTCGAGGTAACCGGACCCTGTCGGCAGGACGCGGAGCACGCGATCGGCCACCGCGAGCTTGAGGTCGACCTCCCGCGTGTTGCCGAGCCTCAGCTCGAGCCCGGACCCGAGCCGCAGGGTCAGGCCGTCGGTCGTCCGCACGGAGACAACGCGACTCGGGAAGTGAATGCCTGCGAGCGGCGCGACCGCCCGCACGGCGGTGACGAGGTCACCCTCGACGAACGCCCCCGGATCGAGCCGCACATCCTTCGCCACCCAGATGCGCGCGAGGTCCGGCTTCACCGTGCGATCGACTCGCGCCATCACCCGGCCGCGCCGGGAGACGACGAAGGAGTCCGCGCCCTGGCGGACGACGGCGACGGGTCGCTCCGGCGCGACCACGACCCTCAGCGTGTGTGGATACGCGCGATCGAAGCGGACGGAGGCGACCGTCGGCAGCGCAGCGACGTCGACCTGGGCCGCGTCGAGATCGAGCCCGAAGAGGCTCTCGCCCGCGCGGTCGCGCAGAGCCCGTTCGACCTGCCGCTCGACCCCCGGGCCGGCGCCACTCACGTCGATCGTGCGGACGGCGAACAGCGTCGTCTCGCGCGCGAGCACGACGGCCAGGAGCACCGCCCCGAACACCGCGAAGCCGACGAGCAACGAGCGGCCGGAAGGGACGAAGGGCGCAAGGTCGAGGCGATCGGCGGTTGCCGCACGCGGGAACGGGACGACGACGCTCGCCGGCCGCGTGCGAGACCGCTCCGTGCGCCCTGGTCGTCCCCTGTCGGCCACCGCACTCTGTTCTGCGCAGGACGGCGGTTTCCTCGGCTGCGTCTGTCAGCCGACCGGCGGCGCCAGCCCCCACAGCACGACCTCGTGCTGGAGCTCGACACCGTACTGCTCACGTGCGCGCCGGCGTGCCTCCGCGATCAGCGCGAGGCAGTCGGCGCTCGTCGCCCCGCCCGCGTTCTCGATGAAGTTCGCGTGCCGCGGAGAGATGACGGCGTCGCCGATCCGGTACCCCTTCAGTCCGCAGCTCTCGAGCATGCGTCCGGCTCCGAGTTCGCCCGGTGGGTTCTTGAAGACCGACCCGAAGGTGCGCTTGTTCGTCGGCTGCGTCGCCTTGCGCCGCGCGACGAAGTCCGCGATCTCTCCCTTGATCTCGTCGACGGGCCGCGTTGACAGGCGGTACTCGACGCGTGCCACCACCTGACCGGGGTCGAGCTCGGAGTGCCGGTACGACAGGCCGAGCTCGTCGGGGGTGAGCCAGACGCTCCCGTCCGCCGAGACGACGAGCGCGCGCTGGAGGATCGCGGCCCAATCCGATCCGTACGCGCCGGCGTTCATCCGCACGCCGCCGCCCGCCGTGCCCGGGATCGCGCAGGCGAACTCGAGGCCTCCGAGGCCCGCCGACCGGGCGCGGTGGAGGCAGACGGCGTTCGTCGCCCCGCCGCCCGCCCGCAGGAGATCCCCGTCGATCTCGACCGCCGCGAGATCCCCTGCGAGGCGAACGACGAGGGCGTCGACACCCGAGTCCGCGGCGAGCAGGTTCGAGCCGAGCCCGACCGCGACGACCGGCATGTCGCGCTCGGAAGCCCACCCGAGGGCCTCTTCCAGCTCGACGAGCGACTCCGGCTGCGCGAAGGCAGCCGCCGGACCTCCTGTGCCGATCGTCGTCAACCTGGACAACCGCTGGTCAGGCGCGATTCGCATGGGCGTCATGTCCTCCGGGAGGCCTCGGGGAGGCCGGCCACGATCGCGCGCGCGGCCCGCCAGGGCTCCCCCACGCCGAGCGTCACCACCACGTCGCCGGGCCGAACGACGCGCAACGCGAGGTTGCCGGCGTCGTCGAGGGTGGGCGCCCAGATGCGCCGCGTGGGGTCCGGAACCGCGTCGAGGACGAGGCGCCCGGTCACGCCTTCCCTCGGTGCATCGCGCCGACCGACGAAGTCGGTCACGATCGCGACGTCGGCGAGCCCGAGCGCGTCGCCGAGCTCACGGTGGAGATGGCGCGTTCGCTCGACGACGTGCGGGACGTAGATCGCGATCAGGCGCCGGTCGGTCTGCACGCGTGCCGTCTCGAGCGCCGCCCGAAGCTCGGTCGGGTTGTGGCCGTAGTCGTCGATCACCGTGACGCCGTCGCGCTCGCCGACGAGCTGGAAGCGTCGATCGGCGCCCGTGAACCGCGAGAGGGCCGCTGCCGCCTCCTCCCGGTCCACGCCGACACGGACGAGCGCCTCGAGCGCCGCGGCCGCGTTGCGCCGGTTGTGCTCGCCGGGAACGGCGAGCACGAAGTCGACGGGCTCGAGCTCCCACCCCCGCACGACCTCCGGGATGTCCGAGAGCCATGCCTCGATCGTCGCCTCGAGCTCGGCTGTGGACCCGTACGCCGCGTGATGGTCGAGCTCGACGTTCGTCACGACCGCGATCCGCGGCCGCAGCGCGAACGCGGAGCGGTCGGACTCGTCGCCCTCGACGACGAGCCAGCCCGCCCCCGTGCCGGCGTTGCCGCCGAGCTGCGGGACGACCCCTCCCACGATCCAGGCAGGGTCGTTTCCGGTCTCGTGCAGCGCGTACGCGATCATCGCGGTCGTCGTCGTCTTGCCGTGCGCGCCGGTGACGACGATCGACGGCTGCGCCGCGACCAGCTCGGCGAGGAATGCCGCGCGCGGCGTCCCGTCGCACCGGGACAGGTGGGCCGTCGAGACGACCGCCTCGAAGCCCTCGGGCGCAGCGGGCTCGCCTCCGAGGTCGATCTCGACTCCCTCGAGCGTCTCGGTGAAGATCGTCTCCTGGGCGTCCCAGCCGCGGACCTCCGCCCCCCAGGCGCGCGCGATGTTCGCGTACGCGGAGAGCCCGGAGCCTCCGATCCCGACGAAGTACAGCCGTCGGCCCGCCAGGGGCTGGGGGTGATTCACGACACGCTCGCTTCCCGCTCCTCCGCGAGGGCGACCAGCTCGTCGGCGATGACGTCCGCGGCGTCGGGACGCGCGAGCGAGAGCATGGCTCCGCGCATCGCCGCGAGCCGCTCGGGTGCGGCCAGCAGCTCGTCGACGAGCGCCGGCACGCGGTCGACCTCCGCATCCGGGACGACGATCGCCCCGCCGCCGCGCTCGAAGTGGCGCGCGTTGAGCGTCTGGTGGTCGGCGGTCGCGTACGGGTACGGAACGAGGATCGCCGGCGTACCCGCGGCTGCCAGCTCCCAGACCGTGCCCCCCGCACGCGAGACGGCGAGGTCGACGCAACGGAGAAGCTCGCCGAAGTCGTCGGTTGCCTCGATGACCACGTAGTCGTCGCGCGCAACACGCGACGTCACTCGTCCGAAGTCCCTCTCTCCGGCCTGGTGGATGACCGCGGGGCCTGCGGCTGCCCACGCCTCGACGGCCATCTCGTTGATCGAGCGCGCGCCCGCGTACGCGCCGAAGACCCCGACCACAGGCCCCGTGGGCGGCAAGCCGAACAGCTCCCGACCGGATTCGCGAGAGCCGACGAGGTGCGCGACGGGAATCGGTCGCCCGACGACTCGCACCCTCGCGCTGTTCCGTCCCGGTATCTCGTAGGCGAGAAACAGGCGCTTCGCGAACGGTGCGGCAAGCCGGTTCGCGAGGCCGAGATGAGCGTCGGCCTCGGTCAGCGCCGCGGGGACTCCGCGAAGGCGCGCGGCGAGCACCATCGGCCCGGCGACGTAACCGCCGGCACCGAGCACGACGTCGGGCCGGCGGCGGGCGAGGATCCGCAGGCAGTGCGCGGGGGCGGCCGACGCGCGCCAGGCGGCGCGGATCTGCGCAGCGCTCGGCTTCCGCGGCAGCCCCGAGACCGGAAAGGTGTCGAGCGGGAAGCCCGCCTCAGGCACCAGCCGCGACTCGACGCGGTCTGGCGTGCCGGCGAACGTCACCGTCAGTCCGCGTTCGCGCAGCGCTTCGCCCACCGCGAGCGCGGGCCGGACGTGACCGGCCGTTCCCCCGGCCGCGATCACGCACGCGAGCTTCGACGACGCGCTCATTCACCGCGATGTTAAGGAGCACTCCGACGCAGCAGAGCAGCACCAGGAGCGACGAGCCGCCGTACGAGACGAACGGGAGCGGGATTCCCGTCAACGGCGCGATGCCGAGGACGGCGGCGAGGTTGACCGCCGCCTGCCCGCAGATCAGCGTCGTGATGCCTGCCGCGAGCCGCTTGCCGAACGGATCCCGGCACTGAAGGGCGACACGGAACCCTGCCCAGGCGAAGACGGCGAAGGCGGCGATCACGAGCGAGGAGCCGACGAGGCCCAACTCCTCGCCGACGACGGCGAAGATCATGTCGGTGTGCGCCTCGGGGAGGAAGTTGACCTTCTGGATGCCCTGGCCGAGGCCTTCGCCCGTGATTCCTCCCGACCCCATGCCGATGATCGCCTGGACGTTCTGGAAGCCCGCTCCCTGCGCGTCCTGCCACGGGTCGAGGAAGCTGAACAGCCGCTCGCGCCGGTACGGCTCCATCCAGATCGCGAGGGCGCCGGCACCGAGCGCGAGCGTTGCCGTCAGCGCGAACAGCCGTACCGGCACGCCCGAGACCAGGAGGATGCCGGCGATCATCACGAACAGCGCGATCGTCGTCCCGAGATCGGGCTCGATCACGATCAGCGCGCCGAACACGGCGACCACGATCCCCACCGGCTTGAGCAGTTCGCCGAGCGTCGTCGGCACCGGGCGGCGCGACAGGACGGCGCACGCCCACACGAGCACCGCGAGCTTCGCGATCTCGGCGGGCTGGATGCTGATCGGCCCGACGAGGAACCACCGCTGCGCGCCGTTGATCGACGGCGCGATCGCCAGCACGGCGATGCATCCGACGAACGCAACGGCGAGAAGCAGCGGTGCGAGCGGCCGCAGAGCGTGGTAATCGACCCGGGTCAACACCGCGAGCAGGACGAGGCCCGCCCCGGCGTAGAGGCCCTGCTTGATCAGGAAGCGCATCGGGTCGCCCTCGCCGAGCGCTGCGGACGCGGACGTGGCGCTGAAGACCATCACGAGCCCGAACGCGACGAGCCCGAGCGTGACCAGGATCAGGAGCCGCTGCTCGAGCTGCCCTCGGTCCGCGCGCCGTCTGGTCCCCACCCTCGGAGGTTCTCCACCAGACGGCGGAAGTCCTCCCCGCGGTGCTCGAAGCTCGTGAACTGGTCGAACGAGGCGCATGCGGGTGAGAGGAGCACGACGTCGCCGGCCGCGGCCCCCGAGGCGGCCTGCTCCACGGCCCGCTCCAGGGTCTCCACACGATCGAACCGGGCTCCGGCAGCCCCGAGCGCCGCCGCGAGGTCGTCGGCAGCCTCGCCGATCAGGTACGCACGGTCGCCGTCCTCGAGGGCGGCGGCCAGCGCGTCGTACGGCTCCGACTTCCCGCGGCCGCCGAGGATCACGTGCTTGCGGCGGCCCGGGAACGACGCGAGCGCGCGAAGCGTTGCAGCCGCGTTCGTCGCCTTGGAGTCGTTGACGTAGAGGACACCGTCGACCGTCGCGATCTCCTCGATGCGGTGCTCGACCCCGGGGAACGTCCGGAGGGCCTCGGCGATCGCCGTATCGGGGATCCCGATCGCGCGTGCTGCGGCGGTCGCGGCCGCGGCGTTCTCCCGGTTGTGGGCGCCGGGGATCCGCGGCTCGGCAGGCAGCTCGTCGTCGGCGGCGAACTCCACGCGCCGCGCGTTGCCGGGTAGCCGGCCGAAGCCCTGCGGGACGACGGCGACGTCGTCCGGCCCCTGCCTCTCGAACGCCCGCAGCTTCGCTCTCGCGTACGCGTCGAACGACCCGTGCCGGTCGAGGTGGTCGGGCTCGAGATTCGTGAGCACGGCGACGCGAGGACGAAGCGTCTCGACGTCCTCGAGCTGGAACGAGGAAAGCTCGCACACGACCCAAGAGTCGTCGTCGACGGCGCCGACGAGCGACGTGAGCGGCCTGCCGATGTTGCCTGCGACCTCGACGTTCCAGCCGGCGGTCTCGAGTATCGCGCCGAGGAGCGCGCTCGTCGTCGTCTTGCCGTTCGTCCCGGTGACGCCGATCAGCGGGCTCGACAGCAGTCGGGATCCAAGCTCGATCTCCGAGACGATCGGGATGCCGCGAGCTCTGGCCGCGGCCACGGGGGGCGCCTCCGAGGGCACGCCGGGGCTCTTTACAACCGTCCCGACGCCGTCCAGGAATGAGTCGTCCCAGTCCCCGAGCTGGATCTCCGCGTCGATACCGGCGCTGTCCAACCCGCTGTCCGCGTCGTAGGCAACGACGTTCTCCCCCTTCGCGCGAAGGGTCGACACCGCCGCCCGCCCCGAGCGCGCCAGCCCGATCACGAGCACCCTGCTCACGGGCGAAGCGTACGCACACCCGCCCCCAACCTCCCCCAGGGGCACTCCCGTGTCCCTGATGTCACGCTATCGAGGAAAGGCGCACACGCGTGTGACGCGATCGTGCCGATTCTGTGACGGCGCCCGGCTCGAACCCCCACCCGGGTCGTGTCGCAGGCGAGCGGCCTCACTCGCGTCGCGCGATCGTGACTCCGACGATCACCGCGGCGGCGCCGACCGCGAGCGGCCATGTCAAGCGCTCCCCCAGCAGCAGCGCCGCCAGCACGAGGCCCGAGAGCGGCTGGAGGAACTGGAGCGGCGCGATGCGCGCGATCCCGCCGCGGGCGAGAGCCCAGTACCAGCCGACGTAGCCGGCGATCGAGGTCACGATCGCGAGAAAGAGCACGGCGGCCCACGATTCCGCTCCCGCCCGAGGCGGGCCAAGGACGGCGAGCAGGACGAGCGCCAGCGGCGCCAGCGCGACGGCGCCGAGCATGACGCCCCAGTAGGTCGTCGCGGCGCTCGAGAACCCGCGCGGAACGAGCATCGCGCCCGCGACGTAGCCGGCGGAGACGACGAGCGCCGAAGCGAGGACGAGCAGGTCGCCGACGAGCGTCGCGGTCCCTCCTCCACCGGCGTGCACCGCGACGATCACCGCCTCCCCCGCAAGCGCGAGCGCGCAGCCGGCGAGCCACCAGTGCCCCGGCCGACGCCGCGCGACGAGCATCCCGTAGAGGCCGGTGAAGACCGGGAGCGCCGCGAGGATGCCGACGCCGTGCATCGCCGAGGTGCGCTCCTGGCCGATCGTGAACACGACGGGGAAGATCACGAACCCTGCCGCGGCCGAGACGACGAGCAGCAGCCGGGCGCGCGCGGTCGACGGCGGCCGGCGCTCGGTCGTGACGACGAGCGGCGCGGCGACGACTCCGGCGAGCACCGTGCGGAGCACGGCGACCCAGAGGGGCTCGAGGTCGTCTGTCGCGATGCGGGTGAGGACGGGCGTGGCGCCCCAGAACACCATCACCGCGAGCGAGACGAGGACGGGCGCGGCAGCGAGGTGTCGGAACCCGGGTCGCACCGACGTCACGAGCGGGCCGCGGAAGGAGGGGGCTCGTGGGGGATCCCCCACGCTTCTAGAGCTGGAAGCGCAGGTAGTAGCGGTAGTAGAGGACGAAGCCGATCGCGCAGAGGATCGCGCCGATGATCCAGAACCGGACCATGATCTTCGTCGACGACCACGCCTTCAGCTCGAAGTGATGATGGATCGGGACCATCAAGAAGACGCGCTTGCCCGTCCGCTTGAAGGTCGCGATCTGGATGATCCACGTCACCGCCTCGAGCAGGAACACGCCGCCGATGAAGACGAGCAGCACCTCGGTCTCCGTGAGGATCGCGAGCGTCGCGATCGCCCCGCCGAGGGCCATGGAGCCCGTATCCCCCATGAACATCTCCGCGGGGAAGGCGTTGAACCAGAGGAACCCGATCACGCCGCCGATCAACGCGGCGGCGACGATCGCCAGGTCGAGGTACTGCTTGCTTCGATCGGCAACCACGTCGGCGCTCCGGATCCAGTCGATCGAGGCGATCGCGAGGAGCGTGATCAGCGAGACCGCGCAGGTTCCCGCGGCGAGACCGTCGACGCCGTCGGTGAGATTCACGCTGTTGGACGTGCCGGCGATCACGAGGAAGAGGAACGGGAAGTAGAGCCAGTGGAGGTCGACGTTGACGTCGATGAGCGGGAAGTAGATCTCCGTGTCCATGTACCCGATGTGCGTCGTCGCCCAGCCGACGCCGGCGGTGATCAGGAGCAGGCCGAGCATCTTCCAGCGTCCCTTGAGGCCGAGAGAGCGGCGCCTGCGCACCTTGAGAAAGTCGTCGGCGAAGCCGAGCAGCGCACAGCCGAGCGTTGCGAGCAGAACGGTCAGTCCAGGGAGCGTGTAGAGCGAGACGATCAGCGCGGGCACGAACGCCGCGACGATGATCAGCAGGCCGCCCATCGTCGGGGTGCCCTGCTTGGCCATGTGATGCGCAGGGCCCTCGGCGCGGATCTGCTGGCCGATCGACCGCCGGCGCAGCCATTCGATGAACTGGGGGCCCACCGCGACGGCGATCACCATCGCGACGAGGCCGGCGATCAGGACCCTCACCATGCGAGGGAGTGTTTCTGGATGAGGTCGGGGATGCCTTCGAGACCGACCGCCCGAGAGCCCTTGACGAGGATCGCGTCGCCCGGGCGAAGCACGCTGGCGATCGGGTCGAACGCCCGTGCGTCGGGAACCGCGATTCCGTCGTCACGGCCTGACAGGTAGCCGTTTGCGTCGTCGCCGACCGCGATGACGACCTCGATCCGGAGCTCGTCGAGCAGCGATGCGATCTCTGCGTGGTAGCGGTCGCTCCCTGCGCCGAGCTCGGCCATCTGGCCGAGGATCACGACCCGTCGCCTGCCCGCGGCGCGCTCGACGAGGTCGAGGAGCGCCGCGCGCATCGAGACGGGGTTCGCGTTGTAGGCGTCGTTGACGACGAGACCGCCCCCGGGCAGCTCGTGCACCTCCCCGCGCCAGCGGCTCATGCTGATCCGAGACGCGCCGTCGGAGGCGCGGTCCAGCGGAAGGCCCAGCGCCTCGTACGCCGTCAGCGCCCCGACCACGTTGCCGGCGAGATGACGCTGCGTAAACGGCAGCTCGAGCCGGATCTCACGCCCACTGACGGTGAACACCCACACGTCGCCGTCACGCTCGACCGCGCTCCGGTCGAAGCGGCGAACGTCGAGCTCGTCGCGGAGATACGGCTCGAGCAGCGGCTCGTCCGCCGGGACGACGGCGATCCCCCCCGTCGGCAGCGCCTCGATAGCCTCTGCGTTCGCCCGCGCGACGTTCTCCACCGTGCCGACGACCTCGAGGTGCTCCGGGCCGATGGACGTGACGAGCGCGACCGTCGGCCGCGCGACCTCGCAGAGCTCGGCGATCTGCCCGAGCCCGCGCATGCCCATCTCGGCGACCAGCACTCGTGTCTCCGGCTCGAGCCGGAGCACGGTCAGCGGGAGCCCGAGCTCGTTGTTCTTGCTGGCGTACGCCGCCACGGTCGGCGTCACCGCTGAGCAGAGCGCGCCGAGCGCGTCCTTCGTCGTCGTCTTGCCGGTCGAGCCGACGACCGCGACGACCGCCGCGTCCGAGCGTCCACGCACGAGCTGCGCGAGGGCCGCCAGAGCAGCCTCCTGGTCATCCGGAACGAGGGTCGCCGCGCCGGCCGCGAGCGCGTCCTCGACGAAGCGCACCCCCGTGTTGAGCGCGACGAAGAGGTCGCCGGGTCGGCCGTCGCGCGAGTCGTCGTGCACCCGCCGGACGACGCCGTCGGCCGGAGGCCCGCGAAGCTCGCCGAGCGCGAGCTCCTCGATCTCGCTCCACGCGAGCGGGATCATCCGCGGGCGACCCCGTGGGCACGTAGCGCCTCGCGCGCCACCTCGCGGTCGTCGAAGGGATGGACGACGCCGGCGACCTCCTGGCCCTGCTCGTGCCCCTTCCCGGCGATCACGACGACGTCCCCCCGCCCGGCTCCCGCAATGGCGGACTCGATGGCCGAGCGACGGTCGAGGTCGACCTCCACGTCCGTCCCGGCACCCTGGAGGATCGCCTCGACGATCTCGATGGGCTCCTCGGAGCGCGGGTTGTCGTTCGTCACGACGACGGTGTCCGCGAGCTTCCGCGCGACCTGGCCCATGAGCGGCCGCTTGTCGCGGTCGCGGTCGCCGCCCGCACCGAACACCACGACGACCCGGCCGTCGCCGAGCGGGCGCGCGGCGCGGAGCACGGTCTCGAGCGCATCCGGGGTGTGGGCGTAGTCGACGACCACCGCGAAGTCCTGACCCTCGTCGATCGCCTCGAACCGCCCCGCGACGCCGGTCACCGCACGGATCCCGGCCGCGATCGCGTCCTCGTCGAGGTCGAGCAACAGCGCCGACGCAACCGCGGCCAGCACGTTCTCGACGTTGAACACGCCGAGCAGCGGCGTCTCGATCGCGATCCCCGCCGCCGCGAACCTCGAGCCGCGCGGCCCGAGCTCGAGCCCGTCCGCCCGTACCTCGGCCTCGGGCCGCAACCCGAACGTGACGAGCGGCGCGCGATGGGCGCCTGCGAGCTCCTCCGCGAGGCGGCGTCCGTACGGGTCGCCCACGTTCACCGCGGCGGGCGGGGGCGCCACCCCGGTAAAGAGGCGGCGTTTCGCCTGGAAGTACTCCTCCATGTCCGCGTGGAGATCGAGATGGTCCTGGCTCAGGTTCGTGAACGCGAGGGCATCGAAGCGCACACGGTCGAGCCTGCGGTAGTGCGAGCCGTGCGACGACGCCTCGAGGGCCACCGCGTCGTCGCCGGCATCGACCATCTCGCGGAAGAGACGCTGCAGGTCGATGGCCTCCGGCGTCGTGTGGGGCGCCTCGCGCACGTCTCCGCCGACGACCCACTCGACGGTCCCCACCAGCCCCGCCCGCTGCCCGTCCGCCTCGAAGATCGAGCGCAGCAGGTGGGTCGTCGTGCTCTTGCCGTTCGTGCCGGTGACGCCGGCCACGGTGAGCATCTCGGTCGGCGCGCCGAAGAAGGCGTCGGCCGCGACGGCCATCGCGGCGCGCGAGGACTCGACGACGAGCTGCGGCACGGCGACGTCCACCGGGTGCTCGACCACGAGCGCTGCGGCCCCGGCTGCGACGGCGTCGGCGGCGAGATCGTGGCCGTCCGCGCGCGCTCCGGGCACGCAGAAGAACAACGTGCCGTCGCCGACGCGGCGCGTGTCGTGCGCGAGGTCGGAGATCTCGACGGCCCGTCGCCCGATCACGTCGCCCGGCGCGAGCGCGCGGATCAGCGCGTCGAGCTCCATCAGCGCGATAGTAGTGGCGCCTATCGCGCAGCGGCACGTGGAAGCCTTCAGCTCGGGCGCGTCCGGCGGCACCTCGAGGTACTGGAGCGAGAAGCGGGCGAGGTCGCGGAAGATCGGGGCCGCGACGACGCCGCCCCAGATCTGCCCGTGTGGCTCGTCGACCATCACGAGAATCGCAAGACGCGGCTTGCGTGCCGGCACGAGCCCGACGAACGACGCGACGTACTTCGAGACGTACCGGCCGTTCTCGACCTTGTTCGCCGTGCCCGTCTTCCCGGCCACCGTGTAGCCCGGGATCGCGGCCTCGGTGCCGGTCCCCTCGACCACCACATCGCGGAACATCGCCGTCATGCGGTCGGCCGTGTACCTCGAGACGACCCGGCGGCCGGCCGCGTGATGCACCTTGCGGCCGCCGATCTTCGCGATCACGTGGGGCGTCGGCATCACGCCGCCGTTGCCGATCGCGGCGTAGGCGCTCACCATCTGGAGCGGCGTGACGGCAATCCCCTGGCCGATCGGCACGTTGCCGATCGTCGAGCCCGACCACCGGTCGTACGGCAACACCATGCCCGGGCTCTCGCCCGGGAGGTCGGAGCCGCTCGTCTTGCCGAACCCGAAGCGAGAGATCCAGCGGGCGAGCTCCGGGCCGCCGAGCCGGTCCTTCGCAATCGTGATCGTGCCGACGTTCGACGACTCGGAGAGGATCTGCCGCACCGTCATCCGCTCGGTGCCGCGGATGTGCGACTCGTGGATCACGCGATCGGCGACCTGGATCGTCGGTGCGAGCGTGAACGACGTGTCAGGCGTGACGACGTTGTCCTCGAGCGCGCCGGCGATCGTGACGATCTTGAACGTCGAGCCGGGCTCGTAGAGGTCGGTGACGGCGCGGTTGCGACGCTCGTCGGCGGGCGCCGTGGAGAAGCGGTTCGCGTCGAAGGTCGGCGCGTTCGCCATCGCGAGGATCGCGCCGGTGCGCGGATCCATCACGATCGCCGTCGCTCCCTTCGCGCTCCAGCGGTGCACGGCCGTCGCCAGGAGCTGCTCGGCCGTCGCCTGCAGCTGGTGGTCGAGTGTCAGAACGACGTTCTTCCCCGGTCGCTCCCTGCGCGAGGTGACGACGTCGATCGCCTGCCCCGCGGGGTCGCGCACGACGATCTCGTAGCCCGGCTTGCCGGCGAGCTTCTTGTCGAGCGAGCCCTCGAGCCCGTCCAGGCCACGGTTGTCGGTTCCCGCGAAGCCGAGGAGCTGGGCCGCGACGCGCCCCTGCGGGTATGTCCGCCGCTCCTCGGGATAGAAGCCGATGCCCGCGAGCCCGAGCCGCTGGAGCGCCTTGGCCTTCGCGGGATCGGCCTTGCGCTCGACGTAGACGAACTGCTTCGTGCGGTCGGAAAGACCCGGGAAGACCGCGTTCGGGTCGATGCCGAGGGTCTGCCCCGACTTGATCGCCGCCGTCCTCGGCGAGACGATGTGTCGCGGGTCGGCGTAGACGGTCGTCGCGAGCTCGCCGATCGCGAGCGGCTCACCGGTGCGGTCGAGGATCGTGCCGCGACCGGCGGGTATCTCGATCGTCTCGCGCTGCTGCTTCGAGGCCATCGCCGCGTAGGCGTTGCCGTCGACGACCTGGATCCACGCCGCGCGCACGAGGGCGACCGCGAACAGGCCGACAAAGGCCAGCACGAGCAGGCGGATCCTCGAGTTCGCCCGCTTCTCGTGCTTCACCGCTGCAGCCGGAGGTAGGTCGTGGCGTTGGGGTCGGCCTCGACGAGGCCGAGCTTCGACGCGGCCTCGGTCTCGATGCGGGCATTCGCCGACGCGCTGGAGAGCTGCGCCCTCGTGGACGCGATCTCGGCCTTGAGCTCGGCGCGGTCGTGGCGAAGGTCGTCGAGCTGCACGTTGAGGCGCAGGACGAGGACGTTGATCGCGACGACGCCGGCGAGCAGGGCCGCGACGAGCACGATCCAGAGCACGCCTCCCGTGAACGCGGAGCGGCCGGTTCGGGCGCGGCGGGCGCGCCGCGGTGCCGGTTGCGCGATCGTCGACATCAGACCTTCACCGCCACGCGCAGGCGTGCCGAGGCGGCCCGCGGGTTGGCGTCCGTCTCGTGCCTCCCGGGGCGCACGGGCTTGCGCGTGAGCGAGCGCAGCGTCGGCTCCTTCCCGCAGACGCACACCGGGAAGTCGGGCGGGCACGTGCAGCCTTTCGCCTGCGCCGCGACGAACCGCTTCACGATCCGATCCTCGAGCGAGTGGAACGAGATCACCGCGAGGCGGCCCCCGGGCCGGAGCATCTGGAGCGCCGCCGGCAACGCCGCCTCGAGCTGGCCGAGCTCGTCGTTCACGGCGATGCGCAGCGCCTGGAAGACCCGCTTGGCGGGATGACCCTCGCCGAAGCGCGCCGGTGTGGGGATCGCGAGCTTGATCGTGTCGACGAGCTCCCCCGTCCGAGTGAACGGCCGCTCGGCGCGTTGCCGGACGATCGCCCGCGCGATCGGCGTCGCGTAACGCTCATCGCCGTAGCGCCGGAAGATCGTGGCCAGCTCGCGCTCGTCCCACGTGTTGACGACGTCGGCCGCACTCGTCTCGGACGACGGGTCCATCCGCATGTCGAGCGGCGCGTCGGTGGCGTACGAGAAGCCGCGCTCGGGCCGGTCGACCTGCATCGACGAGATGCCGAGATCGAGCAGGATCGCGTCCGCGCCGATGCCGTTCGCAGCGAGCTGCGTCAGCACGACCGCAAAGTCGCCGCGCAGGAAGCGCACCTCGACCCCCGCTGCCGCCTTGAAGCGGTCGAAGTACGACTTGGCGCCCGGGTCGCGGTCGATCGCGACGAGCTTGCCCCTGCCCGCGAGGTCCTGCGCGAGGAGCCTCGAGTGCCCGCCGGCGCCGAAGGTTGCGTCGACGACCGTCTCCCCGGGCCGAACGGCGAGGAGCTCGCGCACCTCGTCGGCGAGAACGGGGATGTGATCAGAGTCCGCGTGCGGCAAGACGTTCGGCAGCATGTTCGGCGCTCCCTTCGACGGCATGCAGGTGCTGCTCCCAGGCGGCTGGGCTCCACAGCTGGAGGTGGTCGTAGTTGCCGGCCACGACGACCTCGCGCTCGAGGCCGGCATGGCGGGTGAGGGCGGCCGGGACGAGCACCCGGCCCTGTCCGTCCAGGTCGGCCTCGGCCGCCCCCGAGAAGAAGAACGTCCGCAGCTCGCGCGCCTCGCGCGAGAGCGGGTCGAGCGCGGAGATGCGGTCCTCGACGCTCACCTTCCAGGTCTCCCGCGGGTACACCGCGACGTTGCGGTCGAGCCCGCGCGCGAGCACGACCCCGGCACCCAGCGCGTCGCGGAAGCGGCGCGGCAGCGTGATCCGGCTCTTCTCGTCGATCGAGTGGTCGTAGGTGCCGATGAACATCGTCCGCGGATGTGGCCGATCCCCTTCGTGATCTCCACGATTCCCCACTCTACGCCACTTTCCCCCACTGTCAACCCCCTACGACTCGATTGCACCGAGCTCGACCCAGTGCCAGACTGGTCCCGGGGTCGCAGCGAGGCGGCGGGGCGACGGATGCGATCGAGAAGCGGATGGGTGCGGGCCAAGCCCCTCGTCCGAGGCGCAGGTGTCCTCGCCCTGCTGGTCGCGCTCTCCCAGACGGGCGCCAGGGCCGAGCCGGAGGCCGCGCCGATCGCCGGCACCTGCCCACACCAGCACTTCGCGGCGGCGAAGAAGACGGTACTCGATGGTGCGCTTCCCGCCGGGCGGGACGTGCTCGGCGAGAGGCTGATCGCCTCACCTCGGGGACCCACCTATGCGGCAGTCCGGGCGTTGCTCCCGCCGCTCTGGTATGCGCTCGGGCGCGGCGGCCGACCGCTGACGACCACCGGCTCGTACTACCTCACGTTCGCATATCCGCTGAGCCTCTACGGCGCGAAGGCGTTCGCGCTCCACGTCGCCGACGGGAGCGAGATCATCACGCGGCGTACCGGCGGACCGAGCCTCACGCTCTTCGTCGGTAACGGTCGGGAGCGCTACGGGTCGTGCCTGGCGCGCCTGGGCGCGCCGAGGCTTGCGCGCGGCTGGCTGCCCATCCTTCGGACGACCTACGTCGACGCGCGCGGCGTGCGCTACGCGCAGGAGTCGTTCGCGGGCCGAGCGCACGGGGGTCCGATCGCTCGTGAGCTTCGTCCGCCTCCGGGTCGACGCGACGCGTGCCCGGGGCGCGACGGCGGTCGTGCGGTTCGTTCCTTCGCCCGGGAGCGGAGGCCGCCTCGTCTCCGACGGGCGCGACATCCACTCGAACGCCGGCGTCCGCAACGTCGTCCACGGCACCGCCGTCATCGACGTCGCATGGGTGCACAGCCTCGGGCGGGAGAAGCTCGAGCTCGACCCGGGGTCGTTCGACACCGCCCGTCATCAGGTCGCGCGATTCTGGGACGCGGAGCTCTCCCGCGGTGCCGTGCTCCAGATCCCCGAGCGCCGCGTCTTGGACGCCGAGCGAAGCCTGCTCGTGCAGCAGCGCGTGCTCACGTGGCGCTACAGCGTCGGCAATCCCTACGAGGAGCTCTCCTTCGCCGAGGCGCTCGACGCCGCGCGGGTCATGGCGGCGTACGGCCACGCCGACGTCTCCGAGGCAATCCTGCGCTTCGCGCTGCGGCGGCTGCCCGCGCGGTACTCGAACTGGCGTGCCGGTGCCGTGCTCGTCGCTGCCGCCGACCACTTCCGGCTCACCGGCGACCGCACGTTTCTCGACCGCAAGACGCCTGCGTTGGCGGCAGCGCTGCGCCGCCTGGAGGGCCAGCTCCGGAGCCGCAACCCCGGGTTGCTCGACCGGGAGGCGTTCTCGTCCGACGTCCGTCGCCCGGTGATCGGGCTCCACGGGCAGGCGGTCGCCTGGCAGGGCCTGGTTGCGATCGCAGGCGTGTGGTCGAGACTGGGTCACCCCCACCTTGCCGCCCGCGCCGACGCGGCGGCCGCTCGACTCGCGCATGCGCTGCGCTCGGAGGTGCGGTCGGCAGCGCATCGGCTCGGTGACGGCTCGCTCTTCGTCCCGGCCGCGCTCGACGACTCGGCGGCACCGTTCGAGGAGCTGACGGCGTCACGAGACGGCTCGTACTGGAACCTCGTGATGCCGTATGCCCTCGCATCCGGGCTGTTCGCTCCGGGCGACCAGATGGCGAAGGGCATCTGGCGGTACATGGTCGGTCACGGCTCGCGGCTGCTCGGGCTCGTCCGCGCCGACGCGGCTCGCCTCTACCGCGGCGAGCCGTTCCCGGCGTCGGGCATCGACCAGGTGTACGGGGTCGGCGTCGCCAGGTTCCTCGCCGACGCGGACATGCCCGACGAGCTCGTGCTCAGCCTGTACGGAACGCTGGCGGGCGCGATGACGCGCGGCACGTTCGTCTCCGGGGAGGCGGCCACGGTCTTGCCGCGTCGCGGAGAGCGCGTGGGGTCGATGTACCTGCCGCCGAACGGCGGCACGGCGTAGCGCCTTCCTCGAGACGCTTCGCGTCGCCCTCGTCCACGAGCGGCGCGACAGCCGCGGCAGGCCCGTCGGGCTGGATCTGGCATTCGCAACCCCGCGCGCCTGGCTGGCCGACGGCAAGCGGATCCAGGTGGTGCGGGCGCCGACGAGCTTCGGACCGGTGTCGTACGTCATCCGGCGTCGCGGGGACGTCGTCCGGGTCGTGGTCGAGCCCCCGCCGGCGCCGAGCCTCCGGCTCCGGCTGCGTCTTCCCTCCAACCGACGTATCGACCGGATCGCGATTGCGGGGCGGCAGCTGGCGTTCGACCGGGCTACGGGGACGATCCACCTGCCCGCGGGTGCCTCGAGGACTCTCCGACTCGTCGCCCGACTTTCCCGCTGAGCCGGGCCACTCGACGCCGGCTACCGTCCGAAGTTAGCCCTGGACGAACGCCGTCGAGACCGCGCTGGGCGTCGACGGCGACTCCCGGGCTAGACCAGCGTCACATGCCGGGGCGCGACGCCGCGGCCGGTCAGCGCGCCGGCGCCACAGCGCGCGGCGAACGCAAGCGCGTCGTGGCCCTCGAGCCCGGTGCCGAGCGCAAAGGTCAGGCCGGCGGCGAAGCTGTCGCCCGCCCCGTATGCGTCGACGACCTCGCCCGGCGGGTCGGCGGCCGTGTACGGGCCGCCGGGCCGCGCCCAGCCGCCGAGGCCGCCGGACGTCGTGACGACGAGCTTCGGCTCCGGGTCGAGCTCGCCCGGCCGGTAGCGCTCCGCGTCGTCCTCTCCGCTTCCGATCAGTGCGTCGAGCCCGACGCCGGCGCGCCGCAGCACCTCGAGCTCGCGCGAGGTCGCCGTCAGCACGCCGGCACGGCGGGCGTGCACCAGCGCGTCGACGTCGCCCGCGACGAAGAAGACGGCGTCCATCGACGCGAGGTCGTGCCACGGCAGCTGCTCGTCGTGGCCCCTCGGTCGGAGCTTCGGGCCGACGGTCGTGATCGTCCGCTCGCCGTGATCGTCGACCTGCGTGAAGGCCCACCGCTGCGGCCGCTCGTCCGGCGCGGCATGCACGACCACGCCGCGCGACTCGAGCTCCTCGCGCGCGCGCCGCCCGAGCTCGTCGTTGCCGAGCACGGTGAACAGGTGGGCCTCGTCGGCAAGGAGGGCGAGTTGCACCGCCGCGACGCCGCCTCCGCCCCCCGCCTGCTCCCAGTCGTCGAACGCGTGCGCGATCTGGCCCGTCGCTGGGACGCGGTCGACGCGCGCGAAGCGAATCCACTCGACGTGCCCGACGACTGCGACGCGCATCACAGCAGTGTGTACCACGTCTCACGCACCGCCCCGAGCCGGCGTTTCACAGGATGATGGATGCCGTGGCGTCGATCCCGCCGTTCGAGACGTTCTACGCGGAGCATGCCGGTGAGGTGCTGTCGCTCCTCCGCCGGCGCCTCGGCCGCGAGCGCGCCGACGACGCGTTCCAGGAGACCTTCCTGCGCGCACTTCGCGCGTACGACCGCCTCCACCACGGAGACCATCTCCGCGCCTGGGTGCTCACGATCGCGGCCCGCGTCGCGATCGACACGCACCGGCGCGCGGGGGAGCCGACGGACGAGCTCCCCGACCTTGCCCATTCGGACGGGCGTCCCGCCTACGAGGAGCTCGCCTTCCTGACCGACACGCTCCCGCCGAAGGAGCGCGCGGCAGTCGTGCTCCGCTACGGGTACGACCTCGACTACGCGCAGATCGCCGCGGCGCTCGACTCGAGCGCGGAGGCTGCACGGCAGGCGACCTCGTCCGGCGTCCGCCGCCTGCGAAGGAGGATCACATGACCGTTCCGACCGACCTCGATCGGCGGTTCCGCGAGACCGCCGCGCGCTCCCAGCTGCTCGACGCGGCCTACGACGTGATCGACAGCGAGCTCGGCCCGCTGCTCGCCGCCGTGACCGACCAGGGCCTTGCGCGCATCTCGTTCGACCCCGAGCCCGAGCAGGAGCTCGAGTCCCTCGCGCAACTCGCCGGGCGACGCGTGCTCCGCTCTCCCCGGGCCCTCGACGAGACCCGTCGCGAGCTCGACGACTACTTCGGCGGCCGCCGCACCGCATTCGACCTCGCCCTCGACATGCGCGGTCTCCCCGAGTTCACGCTGCGCGTCCTCTCCGAGCTCGCGAAGGTCCCGTACGGCCAGACGGCGACCTACGGCGAACTCGCCGAGCGCGCCGGCAATCCCCGCGCCTCGCGCGCTGTCGGCACGGTGATGAACCGGAACCGCATCCCGATCGTGCTCCCGTGTCACCGCATCGTCGGGTCGTCCGGCGCACTCGTCGGCTACGGCGGCGGTCTCGAGCGCAAGGAGCGGCTGCTGCGCCTCGAAGGCGCCATGCTCTAGGCTCGAGACTCTAGGCCGCGATCGGAATCCGCACGGCGGATTCCGATTCCGCGGAGAACTAGAGCAGGAGCCGGTAACCCCTCCCCCACTCGTTGACGACGACGTTCTCGACGCCCGCGGCCTCGAGCTTGCGCCGCAGGCGCGAGGCGTGCGAGTCGACGGTGCGGGTCCGGATCCCGGCCGAGCGGATGCCCCACACGTCGCGGAGGAGCTCCGCTTTCGTGAAGACACGCCGCGGGTCGCTCGCCAGCTTCGCGGCGAGCTCGAACTCGCGCCCGGCGAGCCGCACCGCCGCGTTGCCGACGCGGACCTGCCGGGCGCGGTGGTCGACCGTGAGCGGCCCCGCGGCGACGACCTCCGCCTGCCCGAGCACGGAGCGGCGGAGCAGCGCCCGCACGCGGGCGAGCAGCTCGAGGTAGACGTCACGCGGTACGACGTCGTCGGCGCCGCTCTCGAGCGCGCGCACGCGTGCGGCAGCGTCGGCGTCGGGCTCGGTCAGGACGATGACCGGCACGTTGCGGTCCCACGTGCGCCCGGGTTCGCCCGCGCGGAGACGGCGGCAGAGATCCGCCTCGCCGGCGATGACGAGATCGGGCGCAAGCCGCTCCGCGAGATCGAGCGCGCGAGACGTCCAGGCGGCGTCGAACACCGTGAAACCGTCCTCGCGCAGGTTCCGCTGGAGGAGCTCTCGCGAGTCGGTCTCGTACTCGGCGAGGAGGACGGCGCTCGTGCTCATGCCGGTCGACGCTAGAGACTCGGCGCGTGTCGCACCAGATGGCATTTGTGGCGGCTCTGTGCCGATCGGCCCACACCTGTCGCGAGCGGCCGGGGCCGACCGGGCGCGCGCCGCGGCCTCAGCGCCGCTTGACGACGAAGTCGACCTGACCGAGGAGCTTGCCGTAGCGCGGCGCCCGCGTCGTCCCGAACGCGGGCCACACGTAGAGCCGGTAGCTCCCGTCGACGAGCGAGTGCCGCGCGCCCTTCATCGACCAGTGCAGCGGCAGCGCGAGCTTCGGCTTCTTCACCCAGGTCGTGAGCAGCTTCAGGTTCCCGCGCCAGAGCTGGAGGTTGTAGAAGCGCGCCTTGCTCACCGCCGCCCACTGGACGACGGGAGGCTCGCCGACCACCGCCCCGTCCGCGGGCGCGAAGATGCCGGCCGTCGGCTGCATGCCGATCGTCTTCGACGACTCGTTCCCCGCCTGGTCGACGAGGGTCACCTGGTACCAGTACTTCGTTCCCGTGCCGAGCTTCTTGTCGACGAACCTGCGCGCCTTCCCCTGGTAGACGACGCCTGCCTTCTTGCCCTTCGGCCCGGGCGACCTCGTCACCTTCGTGACCACGACGTCCTTGCTGGCGGTCCACGAGAGGGTCAGCGACGGGCCTCGGCGCACCCAGCGAAGATTCGGGCGTGCGGGCGGCGTGCTGTCGTAGCGGAGTTCGACGGTCGTCGGCGCGCTCAGGTGCCCGGCGGCGTCGCGGCACTGCCCCACGAGCCTCGCGGGCGCTGCGTCGGGCCCCTTGTAGCTCACCGCGGGCGAGCACTCCGAGACCCCCGACCCGGCGTCCGTCCCCGTGAAAGCCACGTCGACGGCGTGGTTGTACCACCCGTTCGCGTCGGGCTTGCGGGACGGCGTGCCGGTCACGGTCGGCGCCGTCGCGTCGTACTTGATCTTGAGCGAGGCCGACCCGGCGTTGCCCGCGTTGTCCGTGCACGACCCGGACACGGTGACGTCGCCCCCGTCGGGGCCGCCGTACGTGCCCGAGGTGCACGAGGCGACGCCGGACGCCCCGTCGTCACCCGTGAAGCTGAAGCTGACCGGGCTCGTGTACCACCCGTTCGCGTCCGGGCCGCGGGACGCCGACGCCGTCACACCCGGCGGCGACGAGTCCTTCCTGACGGTGACGCTGCTCCCGACGAACGACCCGCCGTAGTTGACGGTGCACGTGAACGTCGCGCCGGACGTGTCCTCCGTCAAGGTCGACGCGCCGCAGCCGCTCGACCCCGTGGCGCCGCTCGAGTTGAACGACCACGAGACGGTGACGTTCGACCTGAACCAGCCGCCGCAGCCGCCGCCGTTGCAGCTCGCCGAGGGCGGATCGAGCGCCGCGGCCGAGCCGGGAGGGCCGCGCACGCCGCCGTCACGACGACCACCGCGCAGAGCGCACGGAGCATGGTCATGCCTGCCTCGTGGCGCTCCGCGCCGCGACGCCGAGGACGGTGCTCCCTCCCGCCGCGACGGCAAGCAGGAGCGCCGCCGCGACGAGCAACGCGGCGCGCGGGGCGCCGCCGGAGTCGCGGGCGGAGAGGACGGCGGCCGGAAGACCGAACCGAATCGCGTCGCGCGGCGTGGCCGCGGCCGAGGCGGTCGCATGCGTCCTGGCGGCGTGTTTCGGCTTCGCCTTTGCCTTCCGCGTGGGAGCCGGCTTCGGCTTCGCGCTCGGCTTCGGCGCGGCGCGCTTGGTGCGCGACGGAGTCGTGGACGTGACGACCGGGTGCGGAGCCGGGCTCGACGGCCGCGAGACCGCGGGTGACGGGGTCGCCGTCGCGGTCCTGACGACGACCCGTGGCTTTGTCGCGACCGGAGCCGCAGACGAGCCGACCACGGGCGCGTCGGGGCTCGGCACCGTTGCCGCGGGCTTCGCCGGCTGCGACGGGCTTCGTGGACTTCGACGACTTCGACGACGACGTGGCGAATGCGCCTGGCGGGTCGTCGGGCGCGGGCATCGGCGTGCCGCCGGCGGCCCAGCCGGCCGCCGGACAGGCGAACGCGACCAGGCAGGCGCCCACCGCGAGCGAATCGCGTCTGAGCCGCAGAGACGACGTCCACCTGGACACCACGTCCCCCCTTTCGGAGTCTCACGGTACGTCGGTCGACGCACGTGTGTCAACACGGGCGAGGGTGGCCGCCGGAGGTCGGCGGCCACCCTGCCTCGCATGCACCTAGCGCTTCTTGTGCTTCGGCATCCCTCCCTGGATCGCGTGGCTCCACGCGCCGCCACGCTGGTCGTCCCACGAGCCCTGTCCGGCGACTTGCGTGTAGTCCGAGCCGTGGCCGGACTGGCTTTGCATGAGTGCCTGACAGGTCTCGTTGAGGTTGAGCGCCACGGCGAGCGCCGTGACGTCGTTCGACTGCTCGACCGAGCCGCTTCCGCCCGGGCTCAGGACCCGGATCGGAGCGTTCTCGTTGGACGCGCCGAGCTGGAACGCCGCCGCACCTGCGTCGGCGTCCTGCCGGCTCCACGCGCCCTGGCCCGCCACCTGCAGGTACGGAGCCGCCGTGGCCTCCGCCTGTCTGTGACTGGTCGATCGACTGATCGGTCTTGTTGGCGTTCAGCGCCGCGGCGACCGCCGTGGTGCTGTTCGACTGCGAGACGTCACCGTCGTTGCCCGGGCTGAGCACGCGGATCGACTGGTTCGCTGTTCGACGGCTTCAGCTGGACGGCGAGCGCCCCCGCGTCGGCCGTCCTGCTTGCTCGAGGCCTCCTGGCCCGCGACCTGCGTCTAGTCGGAGCCCTGGCCCGAGCCGGTCTGCTCCTGATCGATGGACTGGTCCGGTGAGGTTCAGGTTCGCAGCGATCCCGACCGCGGTGGCCGTCGTTCGACTGCGACACGTCACCGTCGTTGCCGGGGCTGAGCACCCGAATCGACGACGCCGAGTTCGAAGGCTTGACCTGGACCGCCGCGGCTCCCGCGTTGGCGCTCTGGTCGTTCGTCGCCTTCTGGCCGGCGATCTGCGTGGCGTCCGAGCCCTTGCCGGACTTGCCGTACCCGTCGGCCATCCGGGGCGCGGGCGCTGCCGCACCGCCGGTCTGGCTCTGGTCGACGTTCTGCTCCGTCGCGTTGCCGTTCAGTCCCGCCGCGATCGCGGTGGTGCTGTTCGACTGCGAGACGTTGCCGCCGTTGCCGGGGCTGAGCACGCGGATCGACGACGCCGTGTTGCTCGGCGCGATCTGGGCCGCCGTCGCATACGCGTTGGCGTCCTGGGTGTTCGAGGCCTCCTGGCCGGCGACCTGTGTCTGGCTGGATCCGCCGCCCGCGCCCGTCTGGGACTGGCCGGTCGACTGATCCGTCTGCGTTGCCGTTGGCGGCGATGCCGATGGCGGTCGCCGCGTTCTCCTGCGAGACGTCACCGTCGTTGCCCGGGCTGAGCACCCGGATCGACGACGCCGAGTTCGACGGCTCGACCTGGAACGCCGCAGCAGCTGCGTCGGCGCTCTGGTCGTTCGACGCTGCCTGGCCGGCGATCTGGGTCTGGTCGGACCCGTATCCCCCACCGCTCTGCGTCTGGTCGGTCGTCTGATCCGTCTCGTTGCCGTTCAGGGCGGCCGCGCCGGCGGTCGCCGAGTTCGACTGGGTCACATCGCCGCCGTTGCCGGGGCTCAGCACGCGGATCGACTGGTCGTCGTTCTTGGGCGCGAGCTGCACCGCAAGTGCGGCCGCATTCGCGTCCTGCGTGTTCTGAGCCGCCTGTCCGGCGATCTGCGTCTGGTCGGAGCCGTAGCCGCCAGCCTGCGACTGGTTCGTGCTCTGGCTCGTCGTGTTGCCGTTTGCCGCAAGGGCGCCCGCGGTCGTCGTGTTCGACTGCGACACGGCCCCGTCGTTGCCGGGGCTGAGCACGCGAATCGACGACGCGCTGTTGGACGGCCCTGCCTGGTAGGCGCCGCTCGCGCCGCCGGCCGACTGCCCGCTCATGGCGGACTGGCCCGCGGTCTGCGCAGCGCCACCTCCGTCGGCCGCCACCGCCTGTCCCGCGCCGAAGCACAGGACGAGCAGGAGCGCACCGAGGAGTGTCGTGATGCGTTTCATGCGATCGTTGCTCCTTCCGTAAAGCACAACGCCCTGGAGCCGGCGCCCCGGGCCTGATCGGGACGGGAGGAGCGCTAGCCGGGGTCTTCGGGCACGCGGCTGCGATGACCCGAAGGCAGCGACACGCGATCGAGCGTGACGCGCCTGGCCAGATCGAGCATCGCGGCCAGGAACGGAAGAGCGAGGAAGACGGGTATGCCGCCGCCGGACGAGCTCCCGCCGGTCGCGGGAGCGAAGCTCGCGCCGGACGTGACCTGCGCCGGCACCGGCCCGGGAAGCGGCGCGCGCCAACGCGGCGCGCGCTTCTTCGTGGCGCGCGCCGCGGAGACGCCCGAGGCTGTCGAGTGCCCGTCCGCCGAGCGAGCCTCTGCGTCGACATCGGAAAGCGTTCCGAGCCCGAACGCGCCGACCGGTGCGAGGCGCCCGATCACCGGGACGGCGACCCCGCGGAGACCCGGGAGGAGCCGCTGCCGCTCGACGAGGCGGAACGCGCCGGTGCCGAGAAGCGGCGGGAGCACGTACGGCAGGTCGACGGCCTCGTCGACCAGCTGCACGATCGACCGCACGCTCATGTCGCCGCCGAGCCAGACCGGCTCGGGCGGCGCGACGAGCGCGGGGAGCGATGTCATGCCCGGTATCACCGCGTCCGACGCGACGTCGCCGATGGGAACCGGCACGGGAACGACGACCGCGGTGCCCGCAGGAGTCGCGACCACCAGCGGGCCGACGTGAGCGGCGACCGCCACGTTGGTCTGGCTCACCGGGCCGTCGTTTCCTGGGCTGGAAATCCGAATCGCGATATTCACGTTCGACGGTTGATACTGCGCAGCTGTTCCGTCTTGATACTGAGCTGGATTCTCGCCGCAGTTCCAAATCCATGTCCAGTTCTTCGGAAGTGATCCCGTCGTAGATCCTACGGGCGATATCACAGAGAAATCCGGCTTCGACAGGCAGTTCCATTGCCAGGTCCACGTCTCCGGATCGTCCTGCGCGGTCGAGGAAGAGGCGGCGGCAGGCTGGGATGCCGGCGTCGAGGCGTGTGCGCCGGAGGTCGTGCTCGGTGCGGCCGTCGTGGCGATGGGCGCTGAGCTCGCGCCGGCCCCGGTGGCGCTCGCGGCCGACGTGACGGCCGCTGCGACGTTCACCTGCGTGACAGGCCCGTTGTCACCCGGGCTCCCGATCCGGACGCTGACGTTGACGTTGGTCGGGGAGGCCTGCACCGCCGTCGCCACTGCCGGAGCGGCCGTCGTGGCCGTTGTGGCGATACCAGCCGCGGTATCGGACGAAAGCGGCGTGGTATCGGGCTCGGCTGGTGCCTGGACAGGTGCCGTCTCAGACGGACGCACGGTCTCGACGGGCGTCGCAGCGCTGGGTGCGTCGGTGGACGTGGCGTCCGCAGGCGCCGCCTGCTCCGTCGCCCGTGCAGCCGCGCCGAGCGCGTCGCCGATCGCGTCGTCGACCGCGGCGCTCGCCTCCCCCGCGAGCACCGCGCCGGTGTCGAGTGACGGCGCCGTGACGGGCGCCGACGGCACGGAGGCCGGGCCGTCGTCGGCCAGGGCCTCCGTGGGGAGGGTCGCCGCGGCCGCGCTCACGAGGGTGGCGGCAACGACACATGTCGCGAGACGTGCAGTGGTGATAGGCGCCATGCAACGACATCTATGCAATCTTTCCGGACTTTTTATTCGTCATTCGCCAATTGCTTTCTGGACACCGCGTTCATCGGCATGTATTTTCTTCCGTACAAGAGGCGGTGGATCTGGTGGTGTATCGGGGGAATCACGGTGAGGGACAGCGTCGACGCTCGACGGCGGCGCTTCTCGTCGCCTACCACCAGGGAGGCGACCGATCCGCCCGAACGCGGGTGATCGAGCAGAACCTGCCGCTCGTGCATTCGCTTGCACGCCGGTTCTCGCGGCCGTCGGAGCCGCTCGACGACCTGGTCCAGGCCGGCGCGATCGGCCTGATCAAGGCCGTGGACGGGTACCGCGACGATCGCGGGCGCGACCTCGGCGCCTACGCCGTCCCGACCATCGTCGGCGAGCTGCGCCGGCACGTCCGCGAGCGCGCCTCCGCATCGTCTGTCGCGGAGCTCGAGGAGGAGACACTCGCAGCAGGCGCGCGCTCACAGGCGGAAACGAGCGAGATGCGCGAGCTCGTGCGCGCCGCCCTCGACGTGCTCAGCCCGCGCGAGCGGCGGATCGTCGCCCTCCGCTACTACCGCGACTGGAGCCAGCAGCGCATCGCAGCCGAGGTGGGGCTCTCGCAGGTTCAGGTGTCGCGGGTGCTGTCGGCATCGCTCGCAAAGATGCGCGACAGGCTCGAGGCGGCCTGACACCCGTATGCGCCGGATTGTGCGCACCGTCTCGAGCCCGTACACTCGGCGGTTGGTGAGTGCCCAACCGTCTGCCTCGGACGTCCACGAGGAGAGCCGCACGAAGACGCCGTCGCCGAGCGGACGCCTCCTCCTTCGCATGCCTCCGGACCTTCACGGAGAGCTCGCCCAGACGGCGGAGCGGGAAGGAACGAGCCTCAACGGGTACATCATCGCTCGGCTCGGGGAGGCTGTCGGAAGGACGCCGGAGAGCGGCGCGGTGGCCGGATCGTCGGGGCTGTCGGCGGTCACGCTCCGGCGGCTCCTGATCGCGAACGTCGTCACCGTCGCACTGGCGTCGGTCGCCGCGCTCGCGATCCTGCTCGTCGCCTGGCTCGGATAGGAAGCCCTGTGTCGGCCGCCGGCATCGCGGCCGTCGCCGTCGGCGCCTGGCTCGCGGCGAGCCCGATGCCGGAGCCGCGCACCGAGGTCGCCGCCGCCCCGCTCGGGGGACGGATCGTCGTCGTGGGCGGGTTTCTGGCGAGCGGGGGCAACTCGCGCCGTGTGGACGCGTATCACCCGCGCTCCGACACGTGGTCCCGGCTACCCGACCTCCCGGTGTCCGTCGACCACGCGGCCGCCGCGTCGTGGCGCGGCCGCGTGGTCGTGGTCGGCGGATACGGGGCCGACCGGGATCCGCTCCGCGCCGCCTTCCTGTTCGACGGCCGCCGCTGGCGCAAGCTGCCCGTGCCGCCGGAGGAGCGCGCCGCGGCTGCGGCGGCCGCCACAGCCGACGGTCGAGTCTGGATCGTCGGGGGCCGCACGCGCACCGGGCTGGCCGACCGCATGCTCACGCTCGACCTCCGGACCCTCCGCTGGAGCACGCGGCCGGGCCCAACCCCGCGCGAGCACCTTGCCGCGACGGCGCTCGGAGGCCGCGTCTATGCGATCGGAGGGCGCCTCGCCGGCCTCGACACGAACCTGGCCACCGTGCAGGCCTTCGAACCGACACGGAACCGCTGGACGCGGCTTCCCGACCTGCCGGACCCTCGAGGCGGCACCGGCGCGGCCGCGATCGCCGGCCGCGTCGTCTCGGTGGGCGGCGAGTCGCCGCCGGGGACGAACCGCACCGTCTGGGCCCTAGGCCCGGGCGACCGCGCCTGGACCGCGCTTCCGGACCTCCCCACTCCGCGGCACGGCCTCGGCGTCGTCGCGCTCGGTGGACGCATCTGGGCGATCGCGGGCGGCCCGCAGCCCGGGCTCACGGTCAGCGGCGCCGTCGAGTCGCTTGCCGTGTCGTCCGGCTAGGTCTCAGGCGGGGTCGGAGACCGGCTCGAGCGTCCCCCTCGGTGGCGCCGGCGCCCGGGTCGCGAGGACGGATCCCGCGAGGACCAGCCCGAACCCGAGCATCACGCCGATCGTCAGGTGCTCGCCGAGCACGAGGACGCCGAGGATCGCGGCGACCGCGGGGTTGACGTACGTGATCACCGTCGCTCGCACCGCGCCGATCTCGCCGATCAGCGCGAAGAAGACGACGAATGCGAGCGCCGTGCAGACGACGGCGAGCCCTGCGACCGCGCCGAGTGCCGCGGCGGAGGGCATCTCGTGCGGGAGGCTCAACGCGGCGATCGGGAGGTAGATGACCGCGGTGAGCGCGAGCGACGCGGCGATCACCCCCATCGCCGGCAGATGCGCGAGGTATCGCTGCAGTATCAGCGGGCCGACCGCGTAGCAGACGGCCACGAGCCCGACTTCCACGATCGGCAGCGCACTCGCTCCGTGGAGGTTCACGCCGACGATCGCCGCCACGCCGAGCACGCCGAGGAGCAGGCCGGCGGCGCGTGCGCCGCTCAGGTGCTCACGCGCGCCGGTCGTCGCGGCGACCACGACGGCGACCAGAGGCACGGCGGCGACGAGCAGCCCGGTCAGCGAGCTCGAGAGATGCTGCTCCGCGCTGCCGAGCAGCACCCATGGGATCGCGATCTCGATCACCGCGAACACCACCAGTGCCGGCCAGTGGCGCACGAGCGGCCGGAGCTCGTTCCGCCGCATCGCGAGGGGCAACAGGATCGCCGCCGCCACGAGCGTCCGCGAGAGGACGAGCGCCGCCGGGCTGAGGTCGCGCACTGCCACCCTGATCAGCAGGTACGGCACGCCCCAGATCACGCACATCGAGGCGAAGAGCAGCCATCCGCGCCTGCTCACGGGCCGTCCCGGCGCTCGTCGCCCGCCATGTGCCCACGCTACCCACCGTGCGCGGGGCTCCGCGGGCCGGGTTTCTGGTCGTGTCGATCAGCCTACGGAATGCATCAGAGGCGGCCCGAGCGGAGGACGCCCCAGAGCAGCCAGACCCCGAACGCGCCGGAGATGACGAAGCCGACGACCGACAGGAGGTGCAGCCCCATGAGGTGCGGCCCGTCCTTCGCCAGGACCCCGATCAGCGACGAGCCGACGAGGCCGCCGAGGATCACGAGCGCGACCGCGATCCGGTTGACCGAGACGTCCATGTGGTGTGCGAGGTCGTCGATCCCCGGGTTCGAGATCTTCACCTCGAGCTCGCCGTCGCGGAGCTCGTTGAGGATGTCGTGCACCTGCCTCGGCACCTCGAGCGCCAGCTCGGCGATGTCCTGCACCTCGGCGCGGGCACGGAGCGCCACGCGCCTGGGCGAATAGCGCTCGGCGATCAGATGTTTCGCGTACGGCCGTGCGACCTCGAAGACGTTGAAGTCCGGGTACACCTCCGCGGCGACGGAGCCGAGGGTAGCGATCGCCTTGTCGAGGATCACGAACCGGGTGGGCAGGCGGAGGTTCATCGCGTAGATGAGCGTGAGTCCCTCGCGGATGGCCTCGATCGGGTCGATGTCCGACAGGCGCGAGCCGTAGTAGCGGTAGTAGAGCTCCTCGAGGCGCGAGCGCAGCTCCTCCTCGCGCTCGCGGGGGTACCGCACACCGAGGTCGGTGAGCCTGCGGGGGAGCGCCTCGACGTTCTCGGTCGCCGCATCGACGAAGAGCCGGGTGAGGCGAGCCATGTCGAGGTCGGTGAGCCGCCCCGCGAGGCCGAAGTCGATCAGTCCGAGACGGCCGTCGTCGAGGTGGAGGATGTTCGACGGATGCGGGTCGCCGTGGAAGAACGCGTGCCGGAAGATCATTGCCATCCATGCGTCCGTCAGCGTGTACGCGAGCTCGCGGCGCGCGGCGTCGTCCCATGAGCCGAGGTCGAGGTCGCGGACGTGGGTCCCCTCGAGCCGGTCGAGCGTGAGCAGCCGCCCGGAGGTGTAGCGCCACCAGACGCGCGGCACCGCGATCCGCTCGTCGCCGGCGAAGTTCCGCCGGAACGTCTCGGCGTTGCGGGCCTCCTGCTGGTAGTCGAGCTCGAGGCGGATCGAGCGGCCGAACTCGTCGACCAGCTCGCCCGTGTCGATGAAGTCGAGCTGGCGGACGCGCTCGCGGGCGACGCGCGCCGCCGACGCCATCAGCCTGAGGTCGGACTCGATCTGGCGCGCCGCATTCGGGCGCTGCACCTTCACGACGACCTGGACGTCGTTGGGCAGCGTCGCCCGGTGCACCTGGCCGATCGACGCCGCCGCGATCGGCGTCTCGTCGAAGTCGAGGAACGCCTGCTCGACGGTGAGGCCGAGCTCCTCTTCGATGACGCGCTCGACGTCCTCCATCGCAACCGGCGAGACGTCGTCCTGGAGCTTGCGAAGCTCCGTGATGATGTCCGGTGGCACCACGTCCGGACGGGTGGAGAGGAGCTGACCGAACTTGACGAACGTCGGGCCGAGCTCGTCGAACATCTCACGGAGCCGGCGCCCGCGATCGCCGTCCTGCTCGCCGTCCCCGGAGCGGCGGCGGTCGAGCAGGTAGCCGAATCCGTGCCGCGTGGCGACGCGCCCGATCTCCGTGACGCGCGAGAGCGTCCGCTGCGGGGCGTCGTCCGCCATCGGCTCAGTGTCGCACCGTCAGGCGACGCGGTCCCGCTCGAGCAGCCGCAGGCGATGCTCGAGCTGTGCGACGCGGAGCGCGAGGTCCTCGACCTCCTCGCGTCGCGCGAGCCCCGCTTTCGCGAGCGCCCGCTCCATCGCCTCGTCGCGACGCGCGCCGACGCGCTCGAGCTCCGAGCGCCAGGACGCGACGGTGTCGCTCACCGCCTCCCGCATGGCGTCGCGCTCGACGCCGACGCGGCGCGCCAGATCGTCGGCGATCTCCTCGATCGCCTCGACGCTCATCGTCGCCCAGCCGACGCCGGCAAGGAGCAACTCGGAGACGGTCCGCGGCTCGTGGTCGGGCTCGGCGCTCATCGCGCCCATTCTACGGTCGGAGAAGCGGCGCTCAGCGAGGACGCCCGTGCGGCCTGCCGCTGCGGCGCTGGCGGCGCCGCTCGCGGTTCGCGGCCGCGGCGGCCGACGTGGGCCCGTCGGAGGGCGGCGCAGGCGGGGCGGTCACCGCCGCTGCGGCCGCAGCCAGCGCGGGCTCGGCCTCGGCGTCGATCGCGGCAGCCGCCTCGGCCGGCGTATCGAGCAGTGCGGCGCCGACCGAGCCCTCGATCGCGCTCTCGTCGTCGCGCCGCCGGGCGAACTCGGGCTCGCGCTCCTTGAACACCGCGACCAGCGGGGCGCCGATGAAGATCGAGGAGTACGCACCCGAGCCGATCCCGATCAGCAGCGCGAAGGCGAAGTCCTTGAGTGTGGCGCCGCCGAACAGGAGCAGCGAGAGGATCGGAAGCAGCGTGATGAACGTCGTGGCGAGCGACCTCGGGATCGTCTCCCAGAGCGACACGTTCCCGATCACCCGGAACGACGCGCGCTTCATCAGCGGGATGTTCTCGCGGATGCGGTCGAAGATGATGATCGTGTCGTAGATCGAGTACCCGAGCACGGTCAGCACCGCGGCGACCGTCGCGGTCGTCACCTCCTGGCCGAGGAGGGCGTAGACGCCGATCGTGATGATGATGTCGTGGGCGAGTGCAATCAGCACCGGGAGCGCGAACTTCCACTCGAACCGCGCAGAGATGTAGAGCACGATCAGGAACAGCGAGACGATGATCGCGAGGACCGCGCCGCGGGCGATCTGCCGCCCGAAGCTCGCCGACACGTTCTTCACCCCGAACGCCTCGGCGTTCACGGCCCGGGTCAGGCTCGACTGGAAGGACTGCGCCTCGCTCGTCGTGAGCGACTCGGTGCGCAGCGAGAAGTCGCGGTACGCGTCGCCCGACGGTCCTGACGCGGCGCCGCGGCCCTGGATCTGGGCGTCCGCGTGGCCGATCCTCCCCGCCTCCTCGCGGACCACCTCGAGCGAGACCGGTTGCGGCGTCGTGAAGGTCACCTGCGTGCCGCCGCGGAAGTCGATCCCGAGATTCAGTCCCTTGACGCCGATCGCGCCGAGCGAGATGAGGACCGCAGCCGCGGAGATCGCGAACCACGTGTTGCGCCGGCCGATGTAGTCGAGCTTCAGCCACCGAGGGATGCCGCCGCCCGCGGCGCCCATGATCTTCGGGCTCTCGAGCAGCTCGAAGCCGGCGAGCACGGCGAGAAACGCACGCGTTGCCAGAACCGCCGTGAGCATCGACATCGCGGTTCCGACGAGCAGCATCAGCGCGAAGCCGCGCACGCTGGCGGTCGCGACGGCGAACAGGACGAGCGCGGTGATCGCCGTGACGACGTTCGCGTCGACGATCGTCGCGAAGCCCTTCGTGTACCCGGTCTGGATCGCCGCGCGCACCGAGCGCCCGGCGCGCACCTCTTCCTTGATGCGTTCGAAGATGACGATGTTCGCATCGGCGGCCACCCCCAGTGTCAGCACGAGGCCCGCGATGCCCGGGAGCGTGAGCGTGACGTTGAAGAGGATGATCGCCGCGTACAGCAGCGCCGCGTAGACGACGAGGCCGAGGACGGCGACGAGGCCGAGGAAGCGGTAGAAGATGAGGAGGAAGAGCGCGACCGCGAGGAGGCCGATCCCGGCCGCGAGCTTGGCCTCGCGGAGGGAGTCCTTGCCCAGCGTCGCCGAGATCGCGGTCTGGTCGAGTGTGCGGAACTCGACGGGCAGCGCACCGGTCTGCAGCACGAGCGCAAGGTTCTTCGCCTCCTTGATGCTCTGCAGGCCGGAGATCTGCGCACCGTTCGACCCGGTGATCCCGCCCGGGTACTCCGTGAAGTCGATCGTCGGCCACGACTGGATCTCGCGGTCGAGCACGATCGCGAAGTGCTGCAGGAAGGCGCTCGGATCGCCCTGGCCGCCGCCGACCGTGTTGAAGAGCAGCTTCCCGCGCTGTGCGATGTCGCGGGTGATCTCCTCGAACTTCTTCCCGCCCTTGCCGGTGAAGTCCATGAGCACGATCGGCTCACCCGTGCGGGTGTCGAAGTCCTGCCGCGTCCCCGAGAGCTTGAGGTCGGAGCCGGTCATCTCCGGCACCTCGGGCGGCGTGTACCGCATCAGGTACCAGGAGTTCTGCGTCGGGTTGGTCTGTGCGACACCCGGGCAGACGACCGCGCCGCCGGCGCCGCACCGCACGACGACCGTGTTGGGCGGCACGGCGAAGAGCTTGTGGCCGGGCGGCAGCTTCCCGCCCCACTTGGCGAGCGCCGCCTGCTTCGTCTGCACAGGCCCGCGGACGAGCTTCTTGCCTTTCGTCTCGAAGACGTAGTACGTGTCGGGCGTCCCCTTGCCCGCGAGCGCCTGCTGGCCGGCGAGCAGGTCATAGAGCTTCGGCGTCGCAATCGGCTGTCGCGTGCGCGCGTCGATCGAGGGCGAGACGAGGTCCCGCTCGAGGTCGAACAGCTCGAGCTGCGCGGTCTTGCCGATGATCCCGGCGGCCGCGGCGGGGTCCTTCACGCCCGGCAGCTGGATCGAGATCTGGTCCGAGCCCTGCGTCCGGATCTCCGGCTCTGCGACGCCGAGCTTGTCGACGCGCGAGCGCATGATCGAGACCGACCGGTCGAGGTCTTCCTTGGTCAGCTTGCGGTCCTTCGGAGGGACCGCCTGGAGCGTGACCTCGAGGCCGCCCTGCAGGTCGAGACCGAGCGTCGGACGCTGCTCGAGCGGGGATCCGGGGATGGCGAGCAGCGCCACCACGACGAGGGCCGCGGCGACGAGGCCGACGACGAAGATTGCTGCTCGGCGGGTCATGTGCGACCGGTCAGGTTAGCGGCGGTCGAGCGCTTCGGCACCCTCCGCGACCTCCGACTTCACGATTTCCTCGGAGACGACAACACCGTCTTCATCATTCAGGCCCTCCGCCGCCTCTGCGGCGTCCTCGCCGCCGTCATCGTCGGCCTCATCCGGCTCGTCGTCGGGCTTGACCACGCCGGCGACCGCGCGACGCGCGACGCGCACCCGGATGCCCTCGGCGATCTCGACGACCAGGTCGTCGTCCTCGTCGATCTCGTGGACGATGCCGTAGATGCCGCCCATCGTCAGGACCTCGTCGCCCGGCTCGATGCCGGAGAGCAGCTGCTGCTGCTCGGCCTGCTTGCGCTTCTGGGGCCGGATCAGCAGCACCCACAGCAGGGCGAACATCGCAGCGAGCAGAATCAGGGTGCCACCGTTCAACGTTCCTCCTCCAAGCCGGCGGCGAGCGAGGCGAGCGCGTCCGCCCGGTAGGCGTCGAACGCACCGCGGGTGATCGCTTCCCGCGCGCCGGCGGTCAGTCGCAGTGTGAACCACAGATTATGCAGTGTGAGCAGGCGCAGCCCGAGCACCTCCTGCTGATTGACGAGGTGGCGCACGAACGCGCGGGAGAACCCGGCGCACGCGGGGCACCCGCACCCGTCCTCGAGCGGCCTCGGATCGCGCGCGAACCGTGCGTTGCGGAGGTTGAGGCGCCCTCGCGCCGTGACCGCCGACCCCGTCCGGGCGGTCCGCGTCGGCAGGACGCAGTCGAACATGTCGATGCCCCGGGCGATCACCTCGAGGATTCCCTCGGCGTCGCCGAGACCCATGAAGTAGCGCGGCTGCTCCGGGGGCAGGAGCGGCGCCGCCCAGCCGACGGTGTCGAGCATCTCCACCCGGCTCTCCCCCACGGCCAGCCCGCCGAGCGCGTAGCCGTCGAAGGGCAGGCCGACGATGCCCTCGATCGAGCGCGTGCGGAGCGCCCGGTCCGTGCCCCCCTGCGCGATCCCGAAGCGGAGCTGACCGGAGGCCCGCGGCGCGTCGACCTGCCGCTCCGCCCAGAGCTGCGTGCGCCGGACGGCCTCCTCGTGCTCGCGCAGCGTGACGTCCGCCGGCGGGCAGATGTCGAGACACATGGCGACGTCCGATCCGAGGCGGCGCTGGATCTCGGCGACGCGCTCGGGCGTGAGGCGCTCCTCGCTCCCGTCGTAGACCGAGCGAAACGTGACGCCGTCGTCGTCGACCCGCGCGAGCGTGTCGCGCAGCGAGAACACCTGGAAGCCGCCGGAGTCGGTCAGGATCGGGCCGTCCCAGCCGCTGAACGCGTGCAGGCCGCCGAGCTCCTCGATCACGTCCTCGCCGGGGCGGAAGTGCAGGTGGTACGTGTTCCCGAGGATCACGTCGGCGCCGAGGGAGCGCACCTCGGCCGGCAGGAGGGTCTTCACCGTCCCCTTGGTGCCGACCGGCATGAACGCGGGCGTGCGGATGTCGCCGCGCGCCGTGCGGAGCACTCCGGCGCGCGCGGCACCGTCCGTGGCCTCGACGACGAAGCTCATCGGGCGATGATCACAGGACGAGCATGGCGTCGCCGAAGGAGTAGAAGCGGTAACGCTCGCGGATGGCGACCTCGTACAGCTCTTTCGTCCGCTCGATCCCCGCGAACGCCATGACGAGTGCGAGCAGAGTCGTCCGCGGCAGGTGGAAGTTCGTGAGGAGCGCGTCGACGCGACCGAACGCGAAGCCGGGCGTGATGAACAGGTCGGAGCGACCCTCGAGCGGCGCGCCACGCGCGAGCGTCTCGAGCACGCGCGTCGTCGTCGTCCCCACGGCGAGCACGCGCTCGGCCGCCTCGATCGTCGTCCATGCGGCGGCCCCGACGGCGTATCGCTCCCCGTGGAGCTCGTGCTCCTCGAGCGTGTCGGCCGTGAGCGGCCGGAAGGTGTCGAGCCCGACGTGGAGCGTGACCCGCTCGACGTCGAGACGCCCCAGCACGTCGGGCGAGAAGTGGAGTCCCGCCGTCGGCGCCGCCGCCGACCCGGCCTCGCGCGCGTACACCGTCTGGTAGCGCTCGGGATCGGCGGGTCGCTCGTGGATGTACGGCGGCAGGGGCAGCTCACCGGGCGGCTCGCCTTCCACCCGCACCCGCCATCTTCCCCCGCCGAGCGCCTCCACGAGCTCCACGGAGGAGCCTCGTGACACCGTGTCGCCCGGCTCCAGACGCTCGCCGCGCCGCAGCCGGCGGGAAGGGCGGGCGAGCGCTTCCCAGATACCGTCGCCGAGAGGCTCGAGGAGGAGCACCTCCACCGCCCCGCCGGTCGCCCGCCGCAGGCGCAGCCGGGCGGGGACGACGCGGGTGTCGTTGACGACCGTGAGGTACCCGCCGACCTCCTCGGGCAGGTCGGAGAACGTCCGGTGCCGCATGGCGCCGGTCGCGCGGTCGGCGACGAGCAGCCGCGACGCGTCTCTCCGCGTCGCGGGATGTTGCGCGATCAGCTCGGCCGGCAGGTCGTAGTCGAGCTCGGACGCCCTCATCCTGCGGCGAGAGTATCCTTGGCCCATGGACGAACAGGTGCTGGAGAGGGCACGGCAGCGGGTCGCCGAGGCGCGCACGGAAGGCCTCGCCGGCGCACGGCTCGACGCGTCGCTCGAGAGGGCGCGCGCCGAGGTGATGCGCCTGGCGCAGGTCGCCGACGAGCTGGAGAGCTCGCTGCCGAAGCAGGTGGGAATCGCGGTGCGCGACGGCATCGCCCGCGAGGTCGTCCCGGTCAGCCGTAGCCTCGCCGAGATCCGCGGCGGCGTGAATCAGGCGCTGCGGCGGCTCGAGCGGCTCGAGGAGGAGCTCCTGGCGGAGCGGAACGCGCGGATCGACGACCTGGCGATCCTCGTCGACCTCGTGTCCGCGGGGTGGTCCGGCGTCGATCGGAGGCTGAAGCGGCTCGAGGACGGAATCGAGGGCGCGGTCGTGCCGCTCCCGACGGGTCGCGACGAGGAGACGATCTCGCCGGCCGAGCAGGCAGCGGTCGCGTAGCAAGCGCTATCCGAAGGCGAGTATCACGGCGCACGCGGCCGCCCAGACGGCGACCGTGACGAGCAACGGCAGGTCCTCGACGAGGAGCGTCTCCGGCTCCTCGCCGAGGCCGCGCCGGTGGAGCAGCAGCAGGTATCGGAAGAGCCCGTAGACGACGAGCGGGACGGTCGCGACGAGCCAGCGCGTGTCGTGCGCCGCCAGCGCGTACCCCGTGTAGGCGGCGATCGTCGCCGCCGCGACGATCGCGAGCAGCTGGTCGACGAGGGCGACGCTGTAGCCGTCGAGCGCCGGGCGCGCGTGGACGCCGTCGAGCCCGAGCTCGGCGCGGCGCTTCCCGAGCGCGACGAAGAGCGCGAGCAGGAACGTGCAGAGCAGGAGCCACTCCGAGATGCGGACGTCGACCGCGATCGCCCCCGCCGACGCCCGCAGGACGAAGAGCCCCGCGATCGCGAGCACGTCGACGAGCTCGAAGGTCTTGAGCCCGAGGGAGTAGGCCGCCTGCAGGGCGACGAACGCCGCGAGGCAGGCGAGCGACGGCGGGCCGAGTGCGCCGGCGAGCGCGAGCGCCGAGAGCGCGAGCGCGCCGGCGAGTACGAGAGCGGCCCGCGGGGAGAGCTCGCCGCGGGCGATGGGACGCGAGCGCTTGACGGGATGGAGCCGGTCGGACTCGGCATCGCGCACGTCGTTCACGAGGTACGCCGCGCTCGACGCCGCGCAGTAGGCGACGAACGCCGCCACGGCCGCGGCCCAGCGCGCCGGGTCGCCGAGCTTCGCGGCGAAGATGATGCCCGCGAAGAGCAGCAGGTTCTTCGTCCACTGGCGCGGCCGCATGGCGACGAGCGCCGCGGCGGCCGGGGAGCGGCGGCGCGGAAGCTCGAGGACTGCCGCCGGCTCCGCCATGCGCCCGACTCTACTTCGTCGCGGCGCGGGCGCCTGTCAGGCGCGGCGGACGGGCAGGACGAGGCGGAAGCGGCTCCCCTCCCCCGGCTCGGTCTCGAGCTCGACCCTCCCGCCGAGCGCCCCCGCGAGCTCCCGTGCGATGGGCAGGCCGAGCCCGGTCCCCTGCGTGTCGCGCGAGACGAACGGGCTGAAGATGCGCTGGGCGTCCTCGGGTGAGATGCCCGGGCCGGTGTCGACGACGTCGACGCGGACGGTGCCGTTCGACGACTCGAGCACGACGTCGATGCTGCCGCCGTCCGGCGTCCACCGGAAGGCGTTCTTCAGGAGGTTCGTGATCACCTGCAGCACCCGGTCGCCGTCGGTGATGATCGTCGGGGCCGTCTCCGATCCCTGCAGCTCGTAGTCGATCTCGCGGCGACGCGCCTCGTCGCCGAACGAGCCGTAGGCGTGCTCGATCAGCCGGCCCATGTCGACCTCCTCGGTCTGGACGGTGAACCGGTGGGCGCGGAGCTTCGCGAGGTCGAGCACGTCCCCGACGAGCCGTTCGAGCCGCGTTGCCTCGCTCGCGACCACCTCGAGCGACGCCCCGACGAGCTCAGGGTCGTCGACGAGGCCGTCGCGGAGGGCGTCGACGTGACCCTTGATCGCCGTGAGCGGCGTGCGCAGCTCGTGCGAGACGGACATCAGGAACTGGCGCTCGCGCTCCTCGGTCGCGGCCAGTCGCGCCGCCATCTCGTTGAAGCGCTCGGAGAGATGCGAGATCTCGTTGCCGCCGGGGCCGACCGGCACGTGCACCGCATAGTTGCCGTGCGCGATCTCGTCCGATGCCTTGGCCAGAGCCTCGACAGGGCCACTGATGCGGCGCGAGAGCCAGAGACCGAGCAGCCAGGCGAGGAGGCCGCCGATCGCGAACGCCGCGGCGAGGCGGGCGACCAGCGGCAACCACTGGTCACGGACGACGTCCTGCGCCTTGGCGACGACGATCGCGCCGAGCGTGGGGCCGTCCCGCTCGAGGCGGAGCGGCTGCGAGACCGCGAGGTAGGACCGGGTCCGCCCGGGCGGCCGGAACTGGAAGCGGTACGGGCCGTTCGAGGTGAGCGCGGCCGCCGGGATCGCCGACTCCGCGAGCCGCTCGAGCCCGGTGCTCTGCCCGGGGAACGCGGGCGCGCCGACGTAGAACAGCTGATCGCCCGTCGCGAGCTCGAGCGCGGCGGGCGCGAAGTCGGGCGCGGGCGTCCCTTCGTCTGCCGCGCGCAGGGCAGCGTCGCCGTACAGACGCGCGATGCCCCGCGCCTCGCGGCCGAGCTCCTCGTAGGACTGGTTGCGCGTGAAGCCGGAGAAGAGCTGGACGGCGATGAGCGCCGAGACGAGGCCGGCGAGCACGATCCCGAGCAGGAACACCGCCGGCAGCCGAAAACGCAGCGAGCCGGGCATCAGAGCGAAGCGTACGCCGTGGCTCGGAGCCCGGAACCGGAGCGGCGGCGCCACGACGGCGCTCTACGCGGTGGGAGCGGTCGTGCGCTCGGACGCGACCTTGTAGCCGACGCCCCACACGGTCACGATCGGCGACGCGTCCCCGAGCTTCCGCCGGATCTGCCGGACGTGGACGTCGACCGTCCGCGTGTCGCCGGCGAAGGTGTAGCCCCACACGCGCTCGAGCAGCTGGTCGCGCGTGAGGACGATGCCGCGGTGGTCGAGCAGCTCCCAGAGGAGGTCGAACTCCTTGGGTGCCAGCTGGATCTCGTCGTCGCCGACGAGCACCTCGCGGCGACCGGAGTTGATGGACAGGTCGCCGTGGCGGATCTCGTCGCCCTCGTCGATGCGGCGGTCCGACGTCGCGCGGCGGAGGACGCTCTTCACGCGCGCGACGAGCTCGCGCGGATTGAAGGGCTTCGTGAGGTAGTCGTCCGCACCGACCTCGAGGCCGATGATCTTGTCGACGTCCTCGTCGCGGGCGGTGAGCATGATGATCGGCACGTCCGAGCTCTTCCGGATCCGGCGGCAGATCTCGATCCCGTCCATGTCCGGCAGGTTGAGGTCCAGCACGATGAGGGAGGGCATCTCGGCCGCGACGGCGTTCAGCGCACCGGCGCCGGTGCCCACCGCGCGCACGCCGTAGCCGGCGTTCTTGAGATAGAGCGAGACGAACGACGCGATCGACTGCTCGTCCTCGACGACCAGCACCGTCTGCGGCTGGCTCACGGCGCGACTGCCTTCGTGGTCGGCCCGTCCGCCGCGGCTGTCCCGAACGCCACCGTCTGGGCGACGCTCGGGATCGCCGACGAGCCGGCGTCACCGATTGCGTACGTCCCGGTTGCGCCCGTGGGATCCGGGTTGCCGGTCAGCGTCGCGCTCCCCTGCCCGCGAGCGGAGATGGAGAACCCCTCGCCGCGCACCGTGATCTTGTACCGCCCGCCGGGCACGTAGAAGTTGACGTTCTTGCCGCGCAGCCACACCGTCTTCCCTCGCGGGACGCCGTTGACGCGCGGGCTCCACTGGTCGAGCGGCGACAGGTCGACGATCTTCACGTCGCCCTTCTCGAGCCGGCCGATCACGATTCCCTTCCCGGTGAGCACGACCGTGCCGCGCCCGCTCTCGATCGAGAGCGTCCCGGCAGGGCTCGACGCGGCCCACCCCACGGGGACGGCGATGGCGAAGACGAGGGCAGACAGAAGCGCGGCACGCATGCGTGTAGGAAGTATCGGGACGACGCGTGGGTGCGGGGTGAGACAGGCGTAAGGAAAGTGTAAGCGGGCGCCGGGACGGCGCCGAGCCTGCGACGTGGCTCCAGCCGCGCGCCGGAGCCACGGCATGCGGCACGCCCGGCCGGACGGCAGTGCAAGATCGTCGCCATGGGCGACATCGTCGACTTCGGCCGGGTGATCCTCTTCGCCTCGAGCGCACTGCTCCTGGCGATCGGGGTCCGCATGGTCGCGGGCCGTCTCGCAGTCCCGACGGCGGGCCTGCTCCTCGTCGCCGCTGCGGCCGCGTCGGACGTCTTCGACCGACTCGAAGGCGTGCTGACGATCGAGGACGTCCAGCGGATCGTGACGCTCGCGCTCGTCGTGATCCTGTTCGAGGGCGGCTCGAACATCGGCCTGAGGCGCTTCCGGGCCAGCGCGGCGCCGATCCTCGCGCTCGGAGTCCTCGGCACGTTCGGGACGGCGGCGCTCGTCGCCGTCGCCGCGCACTACGCGCTCGGTTTCTCCTGGACGGTCGCCGGACTCATCGGAGCGGCGCTCGCGCCCACCGACCCCGCGGTCACCTTCTCGGTCCTGGCCGGTCGCGATGTCGGCGGCCGCTCCGGGACGATCCTCGAGGGAGAGTCGGGCTTCAACGACCCGGTCGGGATCGCCCTCATGATCGGCATGGTCGAGCTCGCGACCCACGACGACGCATCCCTCTGGACGATCGTCGACGAGTTCGTTCGTGAGATGTCGATCGGCCTCGCGGTCGGCGTCGCCGGAGCGCTGGCGCTCGCTGCGCTCATCCGCCATGCCCCGCTGCCCGATCGGACGCTCTACCCCATCGCGGTGATCCTGGCGGTCGGCGCGATCTACGGCGCCGCCGCCGTCGCGCACGGATCCGGCTTCCTCGCGGTCTTCGTCGCCGGCATCCTCGTCGGCGACATGCGCTACGCCGCCCGAAGGGCTGTCCGGGACTTCAACTCGGCGCTGACGGACCTCGGCGAGCTGGCCGCGTTCGTCGCACTCGGGCTGACGGTCGACCTGGCGCTGATCGGCGACGCCGGGCTCTGGTGGCAGGGGCTCGTGCTCGCGGCGCTGCTCGGGCTCGTGATCCGGCCGCTCGTCGTTACGCCGCTCCTGCTGCCGGCGCGGCTCGACTGGGGCGAGCGTGGCTTCGTCGTCTGGAGCGGGCTCAAGGGCGCAGTCCCGATCCTGCTCGCGTCACTCGCCGTCGTCAGCGGCACGGACGACGCGTCGGAGATCTACGGGATCGTGTTCGTCGTCGTCCTCTGCTCGGTGGTCGTCCAGGGCTCGCTCGTGCCGTCGGTCGCCGCGCGCCTCGGTGTCGAGATGGTCCCGGCGGCGCCTCACTCGTAGGCGTAGAACCCTCGGCCCGACTTCCGGCCGAGCAGCCCGGCGTTGCGCATGCCGACGATCCGCGGGGGCGGTGCCATCCGCGGCTCGCGGAGCTTCTCGTAGAGCGCCTCGGAGGCGTGGACGTGGACGTCGATGCCGACGAGGTCGAGAAGCGTGCAGGGGCCCATCGGCCAGCCGGCGCCGTTCGTCATCGCCGCGTCGAGCGCTTCCGGCGTCACGCGCGCCTCGTCGAGGACGCGCACGCAGTCGTTGAGCAGGGGGATCAGCACGCGGTTGACGACGAAGCCGGGCGTGTCGTGGCACGGAACCGAAACCTTGCCGAGCCTCTCGACGACCGCCAGCGCCGCCGCGACGGCCTCGTCAGAGGAGAGCTGGGCGCGGACGACCTCGACGAGCGGCATCAGGGGCGCCGGGTTGAAGAAGTGCATCCCGACGACGCGCTCCGGCGTCGCCGTCGCCGCCGCGATCTCGGTGACCGAGAGCGCTGACGTGTTGGTCGCGAGCACGGCGTCGGCGCGGCAGATTCGCTCGAGCTCGGCGAAGAGCACCCGCTTTGCGTCCAGCTCCTCCACGATCGCCTCGATCACGAGATCGCACCCGGCCAGGTCGGCGAGCTCGGTCGTCGTGACGAGGCGGGCGGTCGCGGCGTCGCGCTCGTCCTGCGTGCGCTGACCCTTCTCGACCTTTCGGGTCAGGAAGTGGCCGATGCGACCGGCCGCCGTCTCGCCGAGCTCCGCGGTGACCTCGCGCCCGACGACCTCGAAGCCGGCCTCGATCGCGACCTGCGCGATGCCCGCACCCATGGCGCCCAACCCGACGACCCCGATCCGCTCCACCGCCATCCCGGCCGCGGAGCCTACACCGGCGTGGGGCGGTGACTAGCCCCGATAGGTGCGGCGGCGCTCGACGTCGTCGATCCGGGAGTCGCGCCCTGCGAGCAGCGCGAGCGGGCCGACGACGAGGAGGAAGATGACGAATGCGAGTTCCATGGCCGTACTTTGCCTTGCAGGTACTATTAGGGCAAGTCGAGGTATTCATGGGAACGATTACCCAACCTGATCAATGGCTCGGCGTCGAGGTTCGTCACTTCGCCGCGCTGGACGCAGTCGCGCGCGAGGGATCCTTCGGGCGCGCCGCTGACCGGCTTGGATACACGCAGTCGGCCGTCAGCCAGCAGATCGCGACGCTCGAGAGGATCGTCGGCGAGACGCTCGTCGAGCGCCCCGGCGGTCCGCGGGCCGTCTCGCTCACCGAGGCCGGGGCGCTGCTCCTCCGGCATGCGGAGGCGATCGTCGCGCGGCTCGACGCGGCTCGCGCCGACATCGCCTCCCTTCGCGCAGGCGAGACGGGCACGCTGCGGGTCGCGACCTACCAGTCGGTCGGTGCGCGGGTGCTGCCGGGCGTCATGCGCCGCTTCCTCGCGGACTGGCCAGGCATCGAGCTCGGGCTCTCGGAGCCGACGACCGATCCGGAGCTCTATGCGGCGATCGAGTCGGGGAGCGTCGACCTCGCCTTCGGCAGCCCGCCGCTGCCCGACGGCCCCTTCGAGGCGCTCGACCTGATGAGCGACCCGTACGTCCTCCTCGTCCCGGCCGACAGCCCTCTCGCTCAGCGGACGTCGGCCTCGCTCGACGACCTCGGCGACCACGTCCTGATCGGGTCGAACGCGTGCGCGAGCGGCCTCGTCGTGGAGAACGAGCTCGGCGTGCGAGGCTACGAGATCGAGTACGGCTTCCGCTCCGACGACAACGGCACGATCCAGGGGCTCGTCGCCGCGGGCTTCGGCGTCGCGCTCACCCCTCTGCTCGCGATCGCACCGGGCGACGACCGCGTCAAGGCGATCCGGCTGGTGCCGAAGGTGCCGCGCCGCGTGGTCGCCGTCGTCTGGCACCGCGACCGCCACCGCTCCCCCGCGGCGCGCGCCTTCATCGACATCGCGCGTGACGTCGCGGCGGCCGTCGAGCGCGAGCTCGTCGAGCCCTGAGCGATCGGTGCGGCGGGTCTTCCCCCGCCCCGCCGCACCTCGGCCCCCGCCTCAGACCTCTGCGCAGATCACCCAGACCGACGCGCTGATCGTGTAGTTCGGGTAGCTGTTGAGCACGCTGGCGAGCCAGCCCGTCGCCGCGGCTCCCGACGGAGCGCTCTGGTGCACGCGGGCGTACAGGTTGGGGTAGGGCACCGCCACCCCGCCGCCGAGTGCCCGCTTCCCGCTCGGGCAGTTGACCTGCAGCGTCGCCGAGCCGTCGGCCTTGATCGACTTCGTCTTGGTCAGGAACTGCCACCCGCTCACGCCGCGGGGGCCGGTCTGGCCCGCCGGTCCGCGCGGCCCGGCCGGACCCGTCGCGCCCGTCGCTCCCTTCGCCCCGCTCGGGCCGGCGTCCCCCTTCTCCCCCTTCGGCCCCACCGGTCCTGCGAGCCCGACAGACGACGGGAACTTCCCGTCCGCGCCGAGCGGCAGGAGCGTCCCGGGCCGGGGCTGCTTCGAGAGCTTCACCCCGCCGAGCGCGGCCGCCGAGCCGGCGCGGTTCGCGTACCCCGCGGTCTTCGCGAAGAACGGCACCTTCGACCCGACCGCGTGCCCGACGGGCGTCGAGCCGAACAGCGCGACGGTCAGCGCCGTCGCCGAGAGGACGAGCGCCAGGCGGCTCATCGCCCGTCCTCCGCCGCCCCGCTGCGCGTGGCGACCGTCTCCAGCCACGTCGCGGGGATCGCGACCGGGCCCTCGGAGGTGCCGGCGTGCTTCCGCACGAGGGCGGCGAGATCCGCGAACAGCTGGTCGGCTCCGCGGTCCCCGACGGCCTCGAACGCCTTCAGGGTCGGCCCGTAGTAGTCACGGAAGTACTCGACGAACCCCTCCGCGGAGCGGAAGCGGAACGTGAACGTCCGCTCGCGGCAGCCGAGCCCGTCGATCGTGTCGCCGAACATCGAGCCAGAGCGTCGTCTTGCCGATGCCGGGCCAGCCGGTGAGGACGAGGGTGCCGTGACCGTCGCCGCGCAGAAAGGCACGGAGGGCGGCAAGCTCGCGCTCCCGGCCGACGACCCCCGAGACCGGCGGAGCCCCGCCGGGCGCGCTCAGAGGCGCTCGACGACGGCCGCTATCGCCTGGCCCTGGCCGATGCACATCGACGCGACGCCGTAGCGCGCCTCACGGCGGTCGAGCTCCGAGACGAGCGTGGCCGTGATCCGTGCGCCCGTTGCGCCGAGCGGGTGACCGAGAGAGATCCCGCTGCCGTTCGGGTTCACGTCGCCCGCCTCCCAGCGCTCGTGGAGGCCCGTGTCCTTCAGGAACTGGAGCACGACCGAGGCGAATGCCTCGTTGACCTCGATCACGGCGATGTCGTCCCATGTGAGGCCCGCCTTGCGTAGCGCCCGCTCACAGGCAATCGGGTTGCCGTGCAGCATCCGGTACGGGTCGACGCCCGCGAGGCCGAACGAGGCGAATCGCGCGCGTGGCTCGAGGCCGAGCCGCGACGCGGCGGTCTCGCTCGTGACGAGCATCGCGGCGGCGCCGTCGACGATCGCGCTCGAGTTGCCCGCCGTGATCTTGCCGTCTTCCTTGAACGCCGGCTTCAGCCCGGCGAGCTTCTCGAGCGACGTGTCGCGCCTCGGGTTCTCGTCGGTGGCGACGAGCACGGCGGCGCCGCCGGCGCCGACCTCCACCGGCACGATCTCGCGCTCGAAGCGCCCCTCGTCGATCGCCGCGATCGCGCGGCGGTGCGACTCGTACGAGTATTCGTCGAGTGCCTCGCGCGAGAGGTCCCACTCGTCGGCGATCACCTCGGCGGAGATGCCCTGCGGGACGACCTCCCAGTGCTCGTAGAGCTTCGGCGAGAAGCCCTCGAAGCCGTTCGCGGTGAGATTCGATCCCATCGGGACACGCGACATCGACTCGACGCCCGAGGCGACGACGACGTCGAGGTGCCCCGCCTGAACGGCAGCGGCGGCGTTGAAGGCCGTCTGCATCGACGAGCCGCACTGGCGGTCGACGGACGTGCCGCAGACGGTCTCGGGCCAGCCCGCGACGAGCAACGACATGCGCGCGACGTTGAGCGCCTGCTCGCCGACCTGGCTGACACAGCCCATCTGGACGTCCTCGATCTCCCCGGGGTCGAGATCGAGCCGGCCGACGAGGCCGTTCAGCGTCTGCGCGGCTAGCTCGTCGGCGCGGACGCCCGCAAGGGCGCCGTTCCGCCGCCCGATGGGCGTACGGATCGCGTCGACGATGAGCGCGTCGGTCATGCCGTGAACGTACCAGCGCCCGGGGCGTAGAGTGGACGAATGGCCGCGACGGCGACCGAGCGGAAGCTCCTCCTGGACGGTGCGTGGATCGAGACCGGCGAGTGGGTCGACGTCGCGTCCCCCTACGACGGTTCGCTCGTCGCTCGGGTCGCGAAGGCGGGCGCATCGGAGACCCGGGCCGCGGTCGACGCCGCCGAGCGCGCGATGCGCGAGCCGTTGCCCGCCCACAAGCGGGCGGAGATCCTCGTCCGCGTCGCGGGCGCGCTCGGACGCCGGGCCGACGAGGCCGCGCGCCAGATCGCCGCGGAGTCGGGCAAGCCGCTCAAGGCGGCTCGGGTCGAGGTCGCCCGCGCGATGTCGACCTACACGATGGCCGCTGTCGAGGCGCGGAAGCTGGCGGGCGAGATGATCCCCATGGACGCTTCGCAGGCCGGTGAGGGCAAGCTCGCCTTCACCATGCGCCTCCCGATCGGGGTCGTCGGTGCGATCAGCCCGTTCAACTTCCCGCTCAACCTCGTCGCGCACAAGATCGCCCCCGCGCTCGCGGCCGGCTGCGCCGTCGTCCTCAAGCCCGCGTCGCAGACCCCGCTCTCGGCGCTCTTCCTCGCAGAGCTCGAGCACGACGCGGGGCTGCCGCCCGGCTGGCTGAACGTGCTCGTCGGCCCGTCGGGCGACATCGGCGACGTCCTCGTCGAGGACGAGCGCGTCGCGCTCATCACATTCACCGGCTCGGGGTCGGTCGGGTGGGGCATCCGCGAGCGCGCGCCCCGCAAGCGCGTCAACCTCGAGCTCGGGAACGCGACCCCGGTGATCGTCGAGGCCGACGCCGACGTCGAGGACGCAGCGGCCCGCTGCGCCGCGAACGCGTTCTCGTTCGCGGGCCAGAGCTGCATCTCCGTCCAGCGGATCTTCGTCCAGGAGACGGTCTACGACCGGTTCCGCGACGCGTTCCTGCCGCGTGTGGAGGCGCTCGTCGTCGGCGATCCAGCCGACGAGGAGACCGACGTCGGCCCGCTGATCAGCGCAAGCGAGCGCGAGCGCGTGCTCGCATGGGTCGACGAGGCGCGCGGGCGCGGTGCGACGATCCTCGCCGGCGGCACGCTCGACGGCGAGCTCGTTCGGCCCACCGTCGTCGAGAATCCGCCCGCAGACACGCATCTCGCGTGCGACGAGGCGTTCGGGCCGGTGTGCACCCTCCAGCCCTACGCGACCCTCGACGAGGCGATCGCGCTGGCGAACGCGACGCGCTACGGCCTCCAGGCCGGCATCTTCACGGCCGACGTCAAGCGCGCGCTCCACGCGACCCGGTCGCTCGAGTTCGGCGGCGTCACGGTGAACGAGGCGCCGACGTTCCGCGCCGACCAGATGCCCTACGGCGGCGTCAAGGACTCGGGCAACACGCGCGAAGGCCCGTCCTTCGCCGTCCGCGAGATGACCGAAGAGCGGCTCGTCGTGATCCAGCTGTAGCCTCCCCTCGTGCCGCTGTTCAGCCGTCAGCCGCCCGCGCCGGCGGCGAGCGAGCTCCGCCGCGAGCGTCGCGCACTCCTCATGCTGCGCGAGGACCGCCTCCGCGACCTCGGCGGGCTCACCCTCGAGATGTACCGGCGTGACCATTTCAACGAGGCCCTCGTCGTCGAGCGCTGCGCCGAGCTCGTCGCCATCGAGGCGCGTGTCTCCGAGATCGACGCGCATCTGCGCGGCGCCGGGCTCCGCAGGCGCCAACGCGCGATCTGCGAGTGCGGCGCGCCGCTCCTCATCGGCGCGCGGTTCTGCCCGAGCTGCGGTCGCGCGCTCGACGCCTCCGCCGGAGGCGAGGACACGGCGGCATGAGCCGTAGGCTCGACGGAGGCTCCAGTGAGCGGAGGCGCCGGCTTTGCCGGCGCCGGAAGCGGGCATGAGCGCCGAGGGGTCGAGTTGCGCGCGCTGCGGCGCCCCGCTCGCCGCCGGACAGGAGTACTGCCTCGAATGCGGCCTGCGGCAGAGCGGTCACCCGAGGCTCGGACCACTGCCGACCGAGACCCGCGCGCTCCGACTGCGCATCGCCGGACTCTCCGCCGTCGCGTGCGTCGGCGCGGTCGTCGCGATCGCGGTGGCTGCCGACGACACGGGCGCCCAGGAGGTCCGCACCGCGACGGGCGGGAGCGTCACCGTCCCGACGCGCGCACTCTCGCCGAAGAGCCGGCTCGCGGTCTGGCCGAGCGGCCGCAGCGGATGGACGATCGTGCTCGTCTCGACCCCGAAGGCACGCGGCGAGGACGAGGCCGTCGCGATCGCGCAGCAGGCGCGATTGCGGGGTCTGACCGGCGTCGGCGTCCTCGACTCGTCCCGGTTCGCGAGCCTCCAGCCGGGGTACTGGATGACGTTCGCAGGCCGCTACCAGAGCGAGGCGGACGCGACCGGATCGCTACGGCGCGCGCGAGCCGCAGTGAAGGGCGCGCGGGTCCAGCGGATCGAGCCCTGAGCGGCCGCTTCTCGTCGTCTACGACGACAACGATAGTGACAGAGCTTGTAACACGCCTCTGGTCCGGGTAGACTCGCCCTCGGACGGCGCCGGCTGCCCTCGGAAGGCACTGGCCAAGGCGAACGACGGACGGGAGACGGATCCGTATGGAAGCCAACCTCGCGCAGTTGGAATCGTGCATGTACCAGTACTCGCGGGCGATCTACCGCTCGATCAAGGACCAGATCGATCCGTACGTCGATCATCCGACGCGTCTCGAGTACCGGCGTGCGGTTCTCTGCGAGTGCGAGGACACGATGTCCCGCCTGGCGCACGATCCCCAGTACTTCGCGCATCCGGACCGGACGCTCTTCCACGACATCCGCCGCTACTTCCCGATCACGGCGCAGGCCCACGTCGCCTGGGCCGTGAAGCAGGGCGTCTCCGCCGCGGTCGCGTTCATCGAGGCCCAGCTCGAGGCGGGCCTGCTCGACGGCGGGATCAGCCGGTGCAAGGCGACGACGCGCAAGGGCAAGGCCTGCCAGCGCACGCCGCTGCCCAGCCGCGACTACTGCCCGTCGCACCAGCATCTCGAGCGCACGACGCTGCCCGCCCGGGCGGCGGCCTAGTCGGATTTCGCATCCGCGCAGAACAGCGCCCGGTAGGGTGAGCCGGCAGGATGTCGCACGACACCGACAAGCTCATCCGCCAGCTCTCACTCGTCGCGTTCCTGATGGCGGAGCGGCGTCCTCTCACCGCACGGGACGTCAAGGGCAACGTCGAGGGCTACTCCGAGATGTCCGACGAGGCATTCGCCCGCCGGTTCTACTCCGACCGCGCCGAGCTCACCGCGCTCGGGGTCCCGCTCAACTCGCAGCGCGACGAGTTCACGGGCGAGGAGCTGTACACGCTCCGCTCGGAGAACTACTTCCTCGACCAGCTCGAGCTCGACGAGGACGAGCTCGCCGCGCTGCAGACCGCGCTCTACGCGCTCGAGGGGAAGTTCGCCTATGCCGAGCCCCTGCGGCTCGCGCTCCAGAACCTCGCGCTCGGCCGCCCCGGGTTCCGCCACGCGCCGACGGCGACGGCGGAGCGGGTTCGCGTCACGGCGCCGGACTACTCCCCCGAGCTCGCCGCGCGCCTCTCGAAGCTCGAGTCGGCGATCTCGAAGCAGCGCACGATCCAGTTTCGCTACTGGTCGCCGGCGAGAGACCGCGAGACCGAGCGACGGCTGAACCCGTACGCGCTTCGGCTCGACGAGGGCGTCTGGTACGTCGTCGGGCACGACCTCGACCGCGACGCGACCCGAACCTTCCGCGTGGCGCGGATCCGCTCGGACATCCGGTTTGCGACACGGCGCGAGCGGGACTTCCGCCTGCCGGCCGAGTTCGACGTCGAGGCGCACAGGATCGCCCGGCCGTGGCAGATCGGCACCCCGGCCGGCGTGGCGCGCATCGGCGTCCAGGGCGACACCGCGTGGTGGGTCGACCGCACGCTGGCCGACGCCGGCGCCGTCGTCGACGGCGTGTTCGAGACGGGATACGCGACGCTCGGACCGCTCGTCTCGTGGATCCTCCGGCAGAACGGCCGGGCCGTGCCGCTCGACCCGCCGGAGCTGCGCGACGAGGTGCGCGCGGCGCTCAAGCTGCTGCGTGAACGCCACAAGGGCGCCGCGCCCGAGACGGCCCGCGAGCGCCGCGCCGAGGCGCGTCCACCGGTCGAGCGCCAGCCCGCCGGGCCGGTCGCGCCGGAGCGGTTCGGGGTCCTCCAGGCGCTGCTCGCCCACCTCCTTGCCGCCTGCGGCGACGACCGCACAGCGGAGCTCGACGCCGACGAGCTCGCCGAGCGCTTCTCGTTGCCCCGCGAGGAGCTGCAGGAGACGCTCTCGCTCCTGAACCTCGTCAACTTCGGCGGAGGGTGCTACACGGTCTACGCGATGGTCGACGAGGACGCGAGCAGCGTCCGCGTCGACAAGGAGCTGTACGGCGACGTCTTCCGCAAGGCGCCGAAGCTGACGCCGCTCGAGGCGCGTGCCATCCGGCTCGCGATCGAGTACGTCGGTCCGACGATCGCCGCCGAGGCCGACACGCCGCTCGAGCGCGTGCGCCGCAAGCTCGACGAGACCTTCGGCCAGTTCGAGCTGGCGTCGCCCGCCGCGACCCGGGCCGGCGAAGACGAGGAGGAGCTCGTCCGCGTGCTCGCGGACGGCGTGGAGAAGCGGCGGCTCGTCGAGCTCGAGTACCTCAAGGAGGGCGAGGAGGAGCCGACGACGCGACTCGTCGAGCCCTACACGATCGAGCGGGAGCTGCCGTTCTGGCGCGTCCACACGTGGGACCGGACGGTCGACGGGCCGCGCACCTATCGGCTCGACCGCATGCGCTCCGCGCGGCTGACGCGTGAACCCTTCGAGCCACGGGACGGCTTCGATCCGAACTACCTCGTCGAGCCGGCCGTCGGCCTGCTCTGGCACGCGCCGCCGATCGCCCGCTGGAAGCTGGAGCGCGGCGCACGGGGCCTGACGGACCGGTCGGCCGTCTCGAACGTCACGTTCAAGACGGAGGAGTGGCTCCTCTCCGAGGTGCTCGCCGACCGTGGCGAGACCGTGGTGCTCGAGCCCGCGTCGATGCGGCGTGCCGTCGGCGCACGCGCCCAGGCGCTCCAGGCGGAGCTCGGGCTCAGCCCGCGGCGGAAGCGGACGGTAGAGAAAGCCTGAACCGCGCGCCCGGGCCGGGCTCCGCCGCGAGGTCGAGCGACCCGCCGTGCGCCTCGGCGATCGTCCGCGCGACCCAGAGGCCGAGCCCGCTCGAGCCGGAGCCGCTCACGCCGCGTGCGAAGAGGTCGACCGTCGGGTCGACCCCCGGCCCGTCGTCGACCACGTCGACGACGACCACTCCGTCGTGCTCGTCGACGCCGATCGTGACGCTCGAGCCGTGGCGGAGCCCGTTCGCGACGAGATTGGAGAGCACCTGGCGCAGGCGTGTCGGGTCTCCCTCGACGATCGGACGGCCGGCAACGGAGACGTCGACCCCGTCGGCCCTGAGCTCGCCGACGAGCGCGGCGACGTCGACCTGGTCGCGACGCAGAGAGCCGGGCTCGTCGTCGGTGAGGATCCGCTCGATGTCCCGCGCGGCCGCAATCGCCAGCGCGAGTGCGCGCGATCGCTCTGCGGCGGGCAACCCGGCGGCCGCACCCGCGAGCGCGGCCAACGCCGCAACCGGGCTCCGCAACTCGTGGGCGACGAGCTCGAGGCCCTCGCCCGACATGCCCGGCCTGATGCGGTGTGGCTTCAGCCTCGCCCCACTTCCTCGGACGACCGATCGGCGATCGAGCCGAGCACACGCTGCGCCGCTGCTCGGAGTGCGGGGTCGGGGTCGTCGACGTACGGGATTGCGAGCCCACGCTCTCCACCGCCGTTGCCGAGCGCCACCAGCGCATTCCGCCTGAGCCACCGAGGATCGTTCTTCGGCACGTAGAGCCGCTCGAGGTCGGCGACGAGCTCCTCTCCGTCGCCGCCCAACCAGTCCGCCAGCGAGACCATCGGGGTGGCGTCCTCGGTCAGCGGCTCGTCGGCGCGCCGCTTCTCGACGCCGCGGTTCCACGGGCACACGTCCTGGCAGATGTCGCAGCCGTACACGCGGTCGTCGAGCGCGTCCATCACGTCGTCCGGCATCTCCCCCGCCGTCTGCGTCCAGTAGGAGAGGCAGCGCGTCGCGTCCAGCACGCCGGGCTCGTCGTCGGAGAGCGCTCCCGTCGGACAGGCGTCGATGCACAGCGTGCAGCTACCGCAACCGGCGTCGAGCGGCGGCGTCGACTCGATCTCCACGTCGCTGACGAGCGTTCCGAGCACGACCCACGAGCCGTGCGTGCGCGTGATCAGCATCGTGTTCTTGCCGATGAACCCGACACCCGAGCGCTCGGCGCCGGCGCGGTCGACATGCTGGTTGGCGTCGACGAGCACCCGGTAGGCGCCGCCGAGCCGGCGGCCGAGCAGGTCGAGGCGCTCGCGCAGGAGCGCGTAGTGGTCACGCCAGGCATACCGCGGGAGCCGACCCTGCCCGGCGCCCGCCGCCGGGCCGGGGACGTAGTAGCAGAGCGCTGCGGAGACGACGGTGCGCGCCCCCTCGAGGAGCGTCTCCGGATGGCACGAAACCTCGGGCTGCGCCATCGTGAACTTCATCGTGCCGAACAGCCCGCGCGCCCGGCGCTCGCGGATGTGCCGCTCGGCTGCCACGTACGGCGCGGCCGGCGCCGCCCCGACCACGTCGAGCCCCAAGTCCTCGCCCAGACGGCGCAGCTCGTCGGCGGTCATGCGAGGATCGTGCCATGCTCGCCGCCCGGATCCACGAGGACGGCGGCCCGGACGTCATCCGGGTCGAGGAAGTCCCTGATCCGGTTGCCGGCCCGGGAGAGGTGCTCGTCCGCCTCCGGGCCGCGTCGCTCAACCACCTCGACGTCTGGGTCCGCAAGGGGCTGCCGTCCGTACCGAAGCCTCGGATCCTCGGCGCAGACGGCTCCGGCGTGGTCGAGGCGCTCGGGGAGGGGGTCGACGGGCTCTACGTGGGGCAACGGGTCGTCCTCAACCCCGGGCTCGAGCACGGCGACACGATCACGGTGGTCGGCGAGCATCGCGACGGCACGCACGCCGAGCTGATCGCGATCGCGGACGCGCAGGTCTTCCCGCTCGACGACGGGCTGTCGTTCGAGGTCGCCGCGGCCTTCCCCCTCGTCTACGAGACCGCCTACCGCATGCTCGTCACGCGCGCCGCCGTGCAGGAGGGCGAGTGGGCGCTGATCTGGGGGATCGGCGGCGGCGTCGCAACCGCTGCGTTCGAGATCTGCCGCGCGCTCGGCGTGCGGACGATCGTCACGTCGAGCGACGACGACAAGCTGGCGCGCGCGGTCGAATGGGGCGCGGACGTCGGCGTCAACCACGAGAAGGCGGACGTCGTGGCCGCCGTCCGCGAGACGACGGGCACGGGAGTCGACGTCGTCGTCGAGACGGTCGGCGAGGCGACCTGGGCGAGGTCGCTCGCCGCGGTGCGCCCGTTCGGCCGTGTCGTGGTGTGCGGTGCCACCAGCGGACCGAATCCTCCGGCACAGCTCCACCGGTTCTGGTGGAAGCAGCTCACCGTGATGGGGTCGACGATGGGGACGCGGGACGACTTTCTCGGCGCATACGAGCTCGTGCGCAGCGGCCGCGCCGGGGTGCACGTCGATCGCGTCTACCCGCTCGCCGAGATCGCCGCGGCGCACGAGCGCCTCGAAGCCGGAGAGCAGCTGGGGAAGATCGTGTTGGGCATCCCTGAGTAGTCGCGGCGAGCCGCTACGGTACGCCCATGGTCACGAAGGACGACGTCGTCGAGGCACTGCACGGTGTCGAGGACCCGGAGCTCGGGATGGACATCGTCGAGCTCGGCCTCTACTACGACGCCGAGATCGAGGGTGAGCACGTCAAGATCGTGCACTCCCTCACGTCGATGGGCTGCCCGGCGGGGCCGATGATCCAGGAGTCGATCCACGAGGCGGTCGCCGCGCTCCCCGGGGTCGAGCAGGTCGAGGTCGAGCTGACCTTCGACCCGCCCTGGACACCCGACCGCATGTCGGACGACGCGAAGTTCATTCTCGGCTTCGGCTGATGTTGTTCGCGAGCAGGAATCCGCAGAACGGATTCCTGCCGCTCGGATCCCGGCCTCCGGCCGGGCATATCCCTGAAGGCGCCCGCTGTCGCGTTCGCAACTGCGTGGGACGGCGACGCCCGCTACCCGAGCAAGCGCACTTCCTCTTTCCGCTCGCGTGCGAAGAAGTGGATCCCGTCGTCGAAGCGCACCCAGTTGCAGCGCATGCACATCACGAGCGAGTGCGTGCGTGCCGAGTCGGCGAGGAAGCGGACGCCGCGGAGCAGGTCGCCGTTCGTCATCCCCGTCGCGACGACGATCACGTCGCCCGGGGCGAGGTCCTCCTCGGTGAACACGTGCCCGATGTCGTCGATGCCGACCTCGTGGGCGGCGTCGATCTGGGAGCGCGTCGTCGGCCAGAGCTGGGCCTGCATACCGCCCCCGAGACAGCGGAGCGCGGCCGCCGTGAGAACTGCCTGGCGCGTCCCGCCGATGCCGATCGCCAGGTGGTCGTTCGTGCCGCGGATCGCCGCCGAGATCGACGCGGTGACCGTTCCGTCCCCGATCAGCTTGATGCGCGTGCCGGAGCTGCGGAGCTCCTCGATCAGATCGTGGTGGCGCGGCCGGTCGAGGACGAGCGCGGTGATGTCGAGCGGCTGGCGTCCGAAGCTCTCGGCGACCTGCTGGACGTTCTCTGCGACCGGGCGGTTCAGGTCGATCACGCCGCGGGCGCGAGGGCCGACGGCGATCGAGCGCATGTACATCTCGGGCAGCCGGCGGAGCGCGCCCTCGGGGGCGACGGCCAGCATCGCCATCGCGCCCACGCCGCCGCGCGCGACGACGCCGCGACCCTCGATCGGGTCGAGCGCCAGGTCGACGCGCTCGCCGCCGGCCCCGATCGTCCCGCCTGGCTCGAGCGCCTCGCCGGACCGCGCACCGAAGACGATCTGGCCCTCGATCGGGAGATCCTCGAGCGCGGCCTTCATCGCGCTCGCCGCAGCGTCCTCGGCCGCCTCCTCGTCGGCACGACCGAGCCAGCGTGCGCCCGCGAGCGCCGCCCATTCGGTCGCCTTCGCGTAGCGGGTGCAGAGGCAGTCGGCCACCGATGCCGACTCTAGACGGTGACGCGTGCCAGCCGTTCGGCGGTGGAGAGCACGAGGTCGAGCACCTCGCCCATCGCCTGGTCGAGGGTCGCGTTCATGATCACGGGCACGTCGAAGCGGTGCGCCCGCTCGATCAGGGCATTCTGGATGAGGCGGATCTCGGGCATCGCGTCGATGTAGCGCTCGAGCGGCCGCAGCCCCTCGGTCGCGTAGTCGCGCACCCAGAAATGGCTGCGGTGGAGGTCCTCGTCCTCGATCGCGACGAGGCACTGCGCCACGATCGCGCGGCCGCGGTCGACGTCGACCATCCCCGGGACGAGGTGTACGCCCTCGAGCACCATCGACCACCCCTCGGCGAGCGAGCGGTCGATCGCGGCATCGACGCCGACGAGCACGTTGCGGGTCTGGTCGAGGAAGCCGAGCAGGCGCGCGTCGCCTGCTTCCTCCTCCTCCGCCTTGGTGAGCGCCAGCCCGGCGTCGAAGCTCGAGAAGTGCACCGACGGCATGAACGCCGGCGAGAAGAACGCGCGCATGGTCTGGCGGATGAAGTCCGTCGACGTGACGCGTGTGATGCCGAGCCGGTGCGCCGCCTCGGTGGCGATCGTCGACTTGCCGGTGCCGGTTGCGCCCCCGACGAGCAGGATGATCGGGACGTCGAGCTGGCGCAGCGCATGGAGCCGCCGGAGTCGTCGCATCGTGCGGCCACCCTCGGCCTCGCCGAGTACCTCCGACGCGAGCTCGGCGAGCCGGTCGAGGTCGAGCCGGTCCGTTCCTCGCTCCGCCATGTCCGCGTCTGCCCGGCGGGTGAGCTCGTATGCCCGGGTCACCGTCAGGCCGGTCGCCGCGAGCGCGCGTGACATGAGCCCCTTCGACCAGGGCGGGTCGTCGTCGCCTCCGAGGGGGAGCGGGGCGAGGTACCGGCGCTCGCTCATCGCGGACGAACCGGCTCCCGAGCCAGGGCGACCGCCTCGGCCGCAAGCCGTTCGAGCGCGTCGTCGAGGATTGCCTCACCCGGGAGCGGGACGATGTCGTTCGCAGCGACGACGACGCGCACGCCGCGGCGACTCGCCTCCTCGACGACGACGTCGACGGCGGCGGCCTTCAGCTCGACGAGGAAGACGTCGGCGTCGGCGGCAGCAAGGTCCTCGTACAGGCGGGCGCGGTCGGAGAGGTTGCCGGACACCGAGGTGACGCGAGCGCCGTGCACGGCCTCGAGGTGCTCTGCGAGCCGCGGGTGACACTCGGGCGGCGCCGTGCAGAAGAACGCGACGCTCGCGCCCTCGACCGGCTCGAGCGGCCGAGGCCGCAGCACGGTGCGCACGAGCGGCGTCCAGGGCCGCATGTGAGCGCGAAGCGCGTCGCGCAACCCCTCATGGGGTGCGTCGTCCTCGGCCATCGTGACGACGACGAGATCGGCGATCCGCGCGCGGTAGGCGTTCAGGTACCCGGCGGTGACCTCCACCGGCTGCGCGGCGGACGCGACGAGCACCCGGCGATCGGCCGCGACGGGCGGCAGCGCGGCCCCACTGCCGTCGAGGACGACGAGCTCCGCCCCGAGACCGGCGGCGAGCGACACGCCCTCGAGGACGTTCGAGACCGCGACGGCGCCGGCCAGCCCGCCGCCGCAGCGGCGGCAGCCCACCGTCGTGACGCCGGCGACGAAGGCCGTCTCGAGATGGTCGGATGCCGCGTGCCTGCCGTTGCGGGAGAGCTCGAGCAGCGTCTCGACCGTCGGTCGGGCGACGACGACCTCGGGCTCGGGCGGCCCTCCCCTCCCCATCGCCACGACCACGGTGCGCCGTGTCGACGCGAGGCGCCGCGCGACGTGTCCGGTGACGGCGGTCTTCCCGACCCGTTTGCCGGTGCCGATCACGGCCAGGGTCGGCACGTCGACCACGGTCGCCGGCGGGGGGTCGAACCGGAAGTCCGGGCCCTCGTACGGGATGCCGAGCGCCAGGACGCGGCTCGCGAGCGCGAAGCGCTCGGGCGGACCGAGCACCGGCTCGTCCGAGAGGTCGAGGATCACATCGGGCTGGTGGCGCTCGATCGCTGCCTCGACGGACGGCTCGAGCGGCACGCCGTAGCCGTCGACGTCGCCACGGAGCTTCTCGGTGCCCCCGACGAGCACGGCGGCCACGACGAGATCGTCGATCTCCTCGAGCGCCGCGCGGACGACGGGTGGATAGTGCTCGCCGTCGACGATCGCGACCACGCGTCTCATCCCCGCGTCGTCACCTCCGCCTCGATGCGGCCGGTGTACTTCTCGTACGCGTACGTCTCGGTCGAGAACTGGATGATCCGCTCCTCGCCGTGGAAGGGATGGCGCCGCGAGATCGAGACGTGATGGCCGTTGATCTCCACCACGTTGTAACAGGGTCTCGTGTTTCCCCGCAGGCGCAGCGAGGAAACTGTCCCCGTATTGACGACGAAGAGGTTCTCGAGCCGCCAGGCGTACGGCACGTGCTTGTGCCCGGAGAGGACGAGATGGACGCGCGCGCGGAGCAGGCACTCGATCGCGTCGCCGGCGTCGTAGACGACGTTGCGCTCGCGTCCTGTACCGGGCACGGGGAGCAGATGGTGGTGGAGCACGAAGATCCGGAAGTCCGACGGCTCCGCGGCGAACTGCTCCTCGATCCACGAGTAGCGGCCTCGGCCGATCTGGCCGTGGTCGAGGTCGGGCTCGGTCGAGTCGACGGCGACGACCCTGACGCCGCCCTTCCCCAGGACGGAGGAGCGGTTTCCGAACAGCTCCTCGAAGTGGACGTAGCCGACGTTGCGCGCGTCGTGGTTCCCCGGCACCACGACGAACGCGTCGCAGTTGAGCTGGTCGAGATACTGCCGCGCCATCTGGTACTCGTGCTTGAAGCCGAAGGTCGTCAGGTCGCCGGTGCAGATGACCATGTCCGGCCGCAGCTCGTTGATCTCGGAGATCGCACGGTCCAGGAGCGCGGCTTCGAAGTACGGGCCTCCGCAATGGAGGTCGGAGAGGTGGGCGATGCGGAACGGGCGCGCGGCGACGTCCATCTGACCGCAGTCTACGGCGACGTCCGGGCCGCTCGCTACCCTCGGGACGGTGCCGGAGGCGCTCCCGGAAACCGTGTCGTTCCAGGCATATCGCGGCTCCGCGACGCCGCGTTTCGTCAACGGCGCAGAGCGCGAGTGCGCGCACATCCTCGACTGGTACGGGATTCCCTGGGAGTACGAGCCGCGATCGTTCGTGCTCGAGCGCGACGCCGAAGGCCGCGTCACGAGCGCCTTCACGCCCGACTTCTACCTTCCCGAGCAGGATCTCTACATCGAGGTCACCGTGATGAAGCAGTCCCTCGTCACCCGCAAGAACCGCAAGCTGCGCGAGGTGCGGAGGCTGTACCCGGAGATCAGGGTGAAGCTCTTCTACCGGCGCGACATCGAGCGTCTCGCGCAGCGGTATCGATTGCGGATCGCGTCATGAGCGATCCGAACGCAGCAGCCGCCCGCCTTCGTCGCGACGGGCAGCCGATCGGGGACGTGTACCTCGGCCGCGCGGAGATCGCGTCGCGCGTCGCCGAGCTGGGGAGTGAGATCGCCGCCGAGTACGGCGGCCGCCTTCCTCTCCTCGTGGCCCCGCTCAAGTCGAGCGCGGTCTTCCTCGCCGATCTCTCGCGCGCGCTAGCGATCGACCACGAGCTCGACGTCATCGAGCTGGCCCCGTACGGCAGCGGGCGCCCCGGCGGCGGCGTCCGGCTTCTCAAGGATCTCGACCGGCCGATCGACGGCCGCGACGTGCTTCTCGTCGAGGACGTCGTCGACACCGGCTTGACGCTCGGTTTCCTCACGCGAAGCTTCGCCGAGCGGCGTCCGGCGAGCCTTTCGGCCGTGACGCTCCTCGACCGGCCCTACCGCCGGCTGGTGGACGACATCCCGCTCCGGCATGTCGGCTTCACGGTGCCCGACGAGCTGTTCGCCGGATACGGCCTGGGCCTGGACGAGCGCTGGCGCGCGCTCCCGGATCTCCACGTCGTCGTCGCGGACGAGCTCCCCGCCGCGATCGACGCCGCGTAGGCGGCGGCGCCGCCACCCGCGGCGCTAGAGGTAGCCGAGCGGGTCGACCGCGCTGCCGTTGAGCCGCACCTCGAAATGGACGTGCGGGCCGGTCGAGTGGCCCGTGCTGCCCGAATAGGAGATCGTCTCGCCTGCTCCCACCGACTGCCCGACCGAGACGGCGAGGGACGAGTTGTGCGCGTAGGCGGTCGAGAGCCCGTTCCCGTGGTCGACGACGACGAGGTTGCCGTAGCCGTCCATCCAGCCCGCGTAGATGACCACCCCGGCCGCGGCCGCGCGCACGGACGTGCCTTCGCCGACCGCGATGTCGATTCCCTCGTGCATCCGCCCCCAGCGCGATCCGAAGCCGCTCGTCACCGGGCCCGAGACCGGCCATCCGAGCACACCGCTGCCCGAGGGAGCGACCACCGCGGGAGCCGAGGCTCGCTGCTGTGCCTCCCGGATGCGCGCCGCCAGCGCAGCGCTCTGCTGCTCGAGCGCATCGATCTCGGCGAGCGTCGCGTCACGGTCGGACTGGATCGACGCGAGAGTCGCGGACTTCTCGCCGCGGGCGGCGACGAGCGCGTCGCGACTCGCGACGAGCCGGCTCACGATCCCGCGCTGCTCGGCCGCTGCCGAGGAGACGGTCGCCTCGACGCGAGCCGCCTCGACACGGGCCGCACGCGTCCGGCGGCGGGCGTCCGCCACGCCGTCGCGCGACGACTTGACGCTCGCCGCGATCCGCTCGTCCTGGCGGCCGATCCTGTCCAGCAGGTCGAGGTTGTCGAGGAGGTCGGCGAAGCTCGCCGTCCCGAGCACGAAGGCGAGCGCGTCCGGGCCGTCGGTCATGTAGAGCTCGCGCACGCGCCGCTCGAGCCGCACCAGCGCGATCCGATATTCGCCGCGGAGCCGCCCGAGTCGCTTCGTCTGGTCGGCGATCGTCCGGTCGAGCGTTCCGAGTCGCGCGCGCGCCGAGCTGAGCTGACCTTCGAGCACGCCGAGACGTGCCTGCTGCGCCTCGACACCGGCCTGGAGCTCCCGCACCCGCCCCGCGACGGCGCTCAACTCCTCCGTGAGGACGCCGGCGCGCCGATCGGCATCGGACGCCTGTCCGCGAAGCGTCTCGATCTGACCGTCGACGCGGGCCTTCGCCGTGCCCGGGTCGCCGGCGGCGGTGCCGGCTGCGAGGAGCGTGCAGAGAATCACCAGGCCCGCGGCGGCTGCCTCGAGGCCCGCTCGACGACCCATCATGCGGTCTTCGCGGTGTCCTTCCGAGTTCCTCCGGCAGATCCGGTGCGAAGCCTGTCGAGCGCACGAAGGGCCTCCGCCGCGTCGCGCCGCACCACGCCGACCACCGCGCGGTAGTCCTCGTCCGAGATCCGGCCCGCGCGGTGATCGGCCTCGAGCTCCTTCAGCGCCGCGAGCGCGCGATCCCGCTCTTCCTCCGCGTCGAGACGTTCCCGCTCGGCAGCGTCGAGCTCGTGCAGCGCGTCCGATTCGGGCGCCGGCTCCCGCAGGAAGGGCAGCGCGACCACGACGACGCCCCCGACGACGAGCGCCGCGGCGAGCAGCAGCCAGACACTCACGTCGTCGCGGTGCGCTCCGTGCGCTCGCGCTCGGAGGCGTACCGCGTCGCGAGCCTGCGCTCCTCACGCGCATCCGGCCACAGCGTGATCAGCGAGCCGAGCACGAAGACGAGGCCCGCGAGCCAGATCAGGTTGACCAGCGGCTTCACGAAGATGCGGAAGAAGACCGTGCCGTCGTCGTTCACCTGCTCGGCGATCACGAACAGGTCCTCGCCGGTGAGGGGGTCGGAGCGGATCCCGACCTCGTTCGAGACCTGCTGCTCGACGCTGTAGGCGTTCTTGCCGGCCTCCACGGTGCCGAGCGAGTCGCCGCCGCGCCGAACGTCGAGCACCGCGCGGATCTCGGTCGCGTTCGCTCCCTCGCGCTCGGTCAGGTCGCGGTACGTCAGCCGGTAGTCGCCGACGGCGAGCGACTGGCCGCGTGCGAGCTTGCCCTCCACCACCGAGTCGTAGGCGCTCGATCCGGCGACGCCGATCGCGAGCAGGACGATCGAGGCGTGGACGACGTAGCCCCCGTACCGGCGCCGGTTCCTCCCGATCAGGCGCCCGAACGCGGTCGGCACGCTCTCCCCGGTCAGCGCCCGGCGTGCGGACGTGCCGCGCACGAACTCCTGACCGATCGTGGCGAGGACGAACGCGGAGAACGTGTACGCAACGAGCCCCGGGATCGAGGAGCCGGAGCCGAGCAGGATCAGCACGAGCCCGACCGCGAGGGCGATGCACGCCGGCCAGGCGAAGACGCGGACGAGCCCGCGCAGCGACGCGCGCCGCCACGCGACGAGCGGGCCGATCCCCATCAGGAACAGCAGCGGGAGCCCGAAGATCCGCAGGAAGAAGTCGTAGTACGGCCGTCCCACGACGACGGACTCCCCCCTGACCGCCTCGGAGAGGATCGGCCAGGCGGTGCCCCAGAGGATCGTCAGGCACAGCGCGACGAGCAGTAGGTTGTTGTAGAGGAACGTCGCCTCCCGCGAGACGAGCGACTCGAGCCGGGCGCTCGTCCGCAGCTGTGGCAGACGCAGCCAGATCATCGTCACCGAGAAGACGACCGCCACCACGATGAACCCGAGGAACCACGGGCCGATCGCGCTCTGCGTGAAGGAGTGGATCGAGCTGACGACCCCCGAGCGCGTGAGGAACGTCCCGAACAGCGAGAGGCAGAACGCGAGGCTGACGAGCGTCACGTTCCAGACGCGGAGCATCCCCCGCTTCTCCTGGATCATCACGGAGTGGAGGAACGCCGTCGCGGCGAGCCATGGCATCAGCGCCGCGTTCTCGACGGGGTCCCAGGCGTAGTAGCCGCCCCAGCCGACCTCCTGGTAGGCCCAGTGGGCGCCGAGCAGCTGGCCGATCCCGAGCGCCGTCCACGCGACGATCGTCCAACGGCGCGTCGTGACGATCCACCGCTCGTCGGTCCGACCCGAGAGCAGCGCGCCCATCGCGAACGCGAACGGCACCGCGAGGCCGACGTAGCCGAGGTAGAGGAACACGGGGTGCGCGACCATGTACGGGTTCTGGAGGCTCGGGTTCAGCCCGTTGCCGTCTGCGGCGGCGGGGATCGTGTCGAAGGGGCTCGAGACCGCGACGAGCAGCCAGGAGAACCCCACGGCGATCCCGGCCAGCACGGGCGTGACCCACACGACGAGGTCCCGGGCGCGCTTTCGCGCCAGCCAGACGGCGAGCGCCGAGTAGGCCGTCAGAACGAGCAGCCAGAGGAGCAGCGAGCCTTCCTGCCCGCCCCAGAAGGCGGAGATCTTGTACGGCAGCGGCAGCGCGCGACTCGAGTGCCCGGCGACGTACGCGAGCGAGAAGTCGTCGCGCAGGAAGCCGGCGACCAGCACGCTCGTCGCGACGAGCGTCGAGAAGAACGAGGCGACGAGCGCGTTCCGCGCAGAGAGCGCGAGCCGTCGCCGGCCGAGAGCAGCCGCCGCGCCGCCGGCCACGAGGGCGTACAGCGAGAGCCCGAGCGTGAGGATGAGCGCGGCGCGACCGAGCTCGGCCATCGCTCAGGACTTCGCGGCCTGGTACTTCGAGGGGCACTTCGTGATCATCGACCCGGGGGTCGTCACGAAGGTCCCGTCGGCCCGCTGCGTGCCCGTCACGACGACGTCGCGCCCGGTGCGGAAGAGGTCGGGCACCGACCCCTCGTACAGCACCGTCACGCGCTGCTTCTGCTTGCCCTCGATGTCCTGGAGCACGAAGTGCATCCCTGCTCCATGGGGATCGCCCGTCGGGGTGCCCACGACGCGCCCGGCGAGCGAGACCTCGCCCGTCTTCGACGCGAGCTCGCTCGGCGAGACGGACGGCGTACCGCCGCCGGCGAGCGACGTGTAGAGAAGGAACACCGCGAGGACCGCTGCGACCGAGAGTGCGATCACGAGCCGCGCCGGTGACGATGACCGCGCCACGCCAGACAGTCTAGAGACAGGTGTTCCGAGGGGGGTCAGGCACCTCTGGTGCCAGAGCCCTACGCCTCGGCGGCGTCGCGGTCGCGGCGCCGCGGAACCTCGTAGCCGTGCTCGAGGCAGAGCGACCCCGGTGCGTCCTCGGTCAGCGCGTCGCAGTAGCCCTTGCCGTAGGCGGCGCGCATGAACGCGGAGACGACCTCGAGATTCCACTCGGCGATGTCCGCCGCCTCGCGCCAGAGGTCGGTCAGGCGGAGGTCGATATCGAGCTCGAGAAGGTCGATTCGGGTTGGCTGCGGCATACGGCGAGGGTACGGGCGCGGTCGGACGACGTCACCCGTTTGCAGGGGAAAGGCATCCGCAGCCCGGTCACGGCCGGCCTTCGACCACCGAGACGCGTGTTCCGGTGTCGATCACCCGGGTCAGCCGCAGCCCTGCACGCTCCAACAGCGCGCGGTATTCCTCCTCCGAGCGTTCCCGCCCTCCGGGCCCCACGAGCATGTTGAGGTCGGAGAACGCCGCCTCGCGCTCGTGACCGGGCCGGCCGAGCACGATCTCCACGAGGAGCACGACGCCTCCGGGGCGAAGGGCCTCCCGACAGCGACCGAGGATCGCGACGCTCTCCTCGTCCGGCCAGTCGTGGACGATCGACTTCAGGAGAAGCCCGTCGGCGGACGGCACGGACTCGAAGAACGACCCGCTCGCGGCCGACCAGCGCGACTCGAGCCCGGGCGGCGGCACGTCGGCCACCGCGTGCTCCTGGTCGAACACCGTGCCGGTCAGGTGCGGGTACGCCCGGAGAATCGCGGCGAGGAGCGTGCCTCGGCCGCCGCCGACGTCCACGACGTGCGCCAACGCGGAGAAGTCGTACGACGCGGCGACGGCGCCTGCCACCTCCTCCGAGCGCGAGGCCATCAGCGCGTTGAAGTTCGCGTTGTGCTCCGGATGCTCGGCCCGGTGAGCCCAGACGTCGGTGCCGTGCTTCGCGGTGAAGGCGTTCTCGCCGGTGCGGACGCTGTGTGCGAGGTGCCCCCACGCCGCCCAGACGGCCGGGTCGGCCTGGAGCAGCGCCTGGGATCGGAGCGATGCGGGGGCGTCCGATCGCAGCGGCGCGCCCAGCTCGGTGAGGGCGAACCGGCGCTCCGCGTCCTGCTCGACGAGGTCGACGGCCACGAGAGCCCGCAGCAATCGGCTCGTCGCATCGGGATCGGTGCCGGCCGCCTCTGCGAGATCCGTCGCCGTCCGCGGCCGCTCGGCGAGAAGGTCGACGAGCCCGAGCTCGACGGCGGCGGCGATCGCGGCCGCCGTCCGGTGCCCGAGGACGAGCCACTGGAGCTGCTCCCTGCTCATGTCGCGATCATCCCACCCCGTCACCGACGGTGCGCGCGTCCCGTACAGTCCGCTCCATGGGCAGGATCCGCGTCGGGCCCGCGCGCGTGCCCGAGCGGGACAGCCCCGAGCGGGCGGTCGAGCTCGTGCTCGAGCGCGGCTACGACGCCTGCGAGATCGACTTCGAGTCGGGCTTCTGGATGGACTACCCGTGGGCCGAGCGGTTCGGCGAGCTCGCGCGCGAGCACGACGTCGCGCTGTCGGTGCACGCGCCGCTCTTCGGCTGGGTCGGGCATCTCGAGGCGAGCGGGCGCAAGTGGTCGTCCGCGCTCGGGGCGCTCGACCGGAGTGCCGGGATCGCCGCCGCATCGGGCGCCGAGGTCGTCGTCTTCCACCCGGGCTTCCTGCTCGGCCGCAGCCGGGAAGACTCGATCGACGCGGTCGTGGAACAGCTCGCGCTCGTCCGGGAGCGGCTCGAGGGCAAGGACCGGGCCGTCGCGTTCGGGATCGAGGTCATGGGCCGCGTGCGCGACCTCGGCTCGCTCGACGACTGCGTCGAGATCAGTCGCCGCACGAGCTGGGTGCGGCCGGTCGTCGACTTCGCGCACATGCACGCGACGAGCGACGGCGCGTTCGTCGAGCCCGAGCCGTTTCGCGAGGCCCTCGAGCTCGTGGACTCGGTGCTCGCCCCGGACGCCCCGTTCCACATCCACTTCTCGGACATCGCGTACGCCAACCGCAACGAGACGAAGCACCTGCCCTACGGCGACGGCACGCTCCGCGCCGACCCGCTCCGCGCGGCGCTCGACGGCTTCGAGCGGCCGGCGACGGTGATCTCCGAGTCGCCCGACGAGGCGTCGAGCCAGGCGATCCGCGCCGCGCTCAGATGATCCCGGCCGCGCCCTCCGGCTCGAGCAGCTCGGCGATGCGCTCCTCGACCTGGCACGCCTCGTCGTCGCGGCCGCGGTCGCGCAGGAAACGGGCGTAGGCCGCGAGCGGCTCCGGCTCCGCGTTGCGGTAGTCCGTGGCGGCGAGCGAGTCGATCGCGTCTCGCAGCAGGAGCTCGGCCTCGTCGTCGCGCCCCTGCGCCGCGCGAACCATGCCGAGCACCATCCGCACGTTCGACCGCGACATCGTGTCCTGCATCCCCACCGTCTCGACGGCGGAGAGCGCCCAGCGCTCTGCCTCCTCGACGTGGCCCTTCGCGAGGACGAGCTCGGCGAGGGTCCGCTGCGCCTCGATCACCTTCGCGCGCTCCTGCAGCGAGAGGAGCGACCGGACGGCCTCCCGGACGATCTGCTCGGCGCGGTCGGGATCCCCGCCCTGCCAGACGGCCAGGCCCTCGAGCTGTTGCGTCCGTCCCGCGTCCGACGCCGCGCCGATCTCGTCGAACAGCTCACGTGCCGCACGGAACTCGCGCTCGGCGTCGTCGAAGCGTCCCCGGCGCAGGTGGATCGAGCCCCGGACGCGGGCGACCCACGCCGCCGCCGACAGGCTGCCGCTGGCCGTCGCGAGACCTGCGGCCGCCTCCAGCGCGGTGTCGGCCCGCGCGAGTTGAAGACGTGCGAGATGCGCCGCGGCGACTTCGCTCAGCGCAAGGCTCTCGAGATCGGCGCGGCCCGCCTCCCGCGCGATCTCGAGCGCTTCCGCCATGTACCGCTCGACGCTCCCGAGGTCGCCGCCCCACCAGCCGATGCCCGACAGGAGCGTCAGTGCCTCGGAGCGCGCGTCGCCCGGTGCGTCCGAGAGCAGCGCGAGCGCCTCCAGCGCGAGCCTCCGGGCGCGCTCGACGTCGGCGTTGCGGTTGAGGTCGATATCCGCGAGCTGCGTGAGGGCGAGGCCCTCGATCGTCCGCTCTCCCGCCGACTCCGCCAGAGAGCGGACGTCCTCCATCTCGACGGACGCCGCGGGGAGCTCCCACAGCCGCCAGGCCGCCCGGGCGGCATAGAACCGGCGCTCGAGGCTCGGCTCGAGGTCGATTGCGCGCAGCAGGAGCCGCCGTGCGGTGCGGTTGGCCTCGCGGTCGAGCGCCCGGCACCCGGCGCGCTCGAGCACTTCGGCCGCCTCCGCCCGGAGGTCGGCCGGGATCTGCCCGTCGAGCTCCGCGGCGAGCGACGCGGCGCGCTCGAGGTGATGCGCCTGTGCCTCCACGAGCTCGTCGGCCGACCGCGCGCGCAGCCATTCGGCGAACACGCGGTGGAGCCGTGCCCGCTCGGCCTTGGCGAGGCCCGCGTACGCGACGTCGCGGATCAGCACATGGCGGAAGCGGAACGCGGTCTCCCCCGAAACGGTCGAGATCGGCTCGCGCGTGAGGAGCTGGCGGTCGACGAGGTCGGCGAGCGCGGTGTCGACGTCGAGTGCCGGATCGAGATCGGCGACGGCGCCGCGCCAGAAGACGCGCCCGATGAGCGCGCCGTGGCGCACGACCGACCTCGAGTCGGGCGGCAGCCTGTCGATGCGCGACGCGATCAGCGCCTGGATGGTGTCCGGGATCCGCACGGACACTCCCTCGCGCCGCTCGGCGAGCATGCGAATCGTCTCCTCGACGAACAGCGGGTTGCCTTCCGTCTTCTCCAGGAGGGAGCGCCGGACGTCGTCGGGCAGTACCGCGTCCCCGGCGAGAGCGTCGACGAGCACCTCGATCTCGCTCTCGGGCAACGGCCCGAGGTCGATCGCGATCGACCGGCGCCGCCCTCCTCCCCAGGCCGGGCGCGCCTCGAGCAGCTCGGGGCGCGCAAGACACACGATGAGCACCGGCGCGTCGTCGATCCGGTCCGCGAGGTGCTCGACGAGGTCGAGCAGGGGATCCTCGGCCCAGTGGACGTCCTCGAAGCCGAGCACGAGCGGCTGCGCCTCGGCGAGGCTCACCGCCCACTCCTGGGCGGCCCACGCGATCTCCTGCCCGCGTCGCCCGCCCGAGACGGTGTCGAGCACTCCGGACGCGAGACCGAGGAGATCGGCGACCGCGTCGCTCGAGCACGCCTCGCGGAGCTTCTCGAACGCCTCCTCGGGGGAGTCGTCGGGCGAGATCCCGGCTGCCGCCTGCACCATCTCCGCCAGCGGCCTGTACGCGAGGCCTTCGCCGAAGGGCAGCGACCGCCCGGCGAGCACGGTCGTCCGCTCGAGGCCGGCGAAGAACTCGCGGGCGAGACGGCTCTTCCCGATGCCGGGCTCCCCGAAGATCGTGACGAGCTGCGCACGGCGGTCGCGGACGGCGCGCGCGAACGCGTTCTCGAGCAGCTCGAGCTCCTCCTCGCGACCGACGTACGGTCCGACGACGTTGAGCGGACGGCCCGTCGGGCGCTGCGCGCACACGACCCGCCTCACCTCGAAGCCGCCGGGAAAGCCCTTGAGCGGCCGCTCGCCGAGCGGCTCCGTCACCACTCCGGCCGCGAGCCCACACGCGGTCGGGCCCATGAGGATCTCGCCCGGCTCCGCGGACTGCTGGAGCCGTGCCGCGACATTGAGCGCCTCGCCGGTCGCGAAGGTCGAGTCGCCCTCGTCGACGACGACCTCCCCCGCCTCGATCCCGACGCGGACGGGGAGCTCGCCGTCCCCCGACTCGACGATCGCGACCGCGGCACGCACCGCACGCTCGGCGTCGTCCTCGTGTGCGGTCGGCACGCCGAAGACGGCTAGCACGGAGTCGCCGGCGAACTTCTCGACCGTCCCGCCGTACGTCTCGATGTGCGTCCGGACCCGGTCGAAGAAGCCCGTCACGCGCCGCCTCGCGATCTCCGGGTCGTGCGAGGCGACGAGCGCGGTCGAGTCCACGAGGTCGACGAACAGCGCCGTCGCGAGCTTGCGCTCCATGCCTCGAAGTCTAGGTTCGGCGGTCGCCCCCGAGCGGGCGGTTTACCGAACCCGGCGACCGTCTAGAGTCCGGCGCGATGCTCGACCCCAGCGTGTTCAAGGCATACGACGTCCGCGGGATCCATCCCACGCAGATCGACGAGGACGGCGCCTACCGCATCGGTCGTGCGTTCGTCGAGCACTTCGGGCTCGGCCGGATCGCCGTCGGCCGCGACATGCGGGTCAGCGCTCCCACGATGACGGCCGCCGTGATCGACGGCGCGGCGGACGGCGGTGCCGACGTGCTCGACCTCGGGATGATCGGCACCGAGATGCTCTACTACGCCGTCGGCGAGCTCGCCCTCGAGGGCGGCATCGTCGTCACCGCGTCGCACAACCCGAAGCAGTACTCCGGGATGAAGATCGTCCGCGCCGGCGCACTGCCCGTCGGCGGCGACTCCGGCCTCGACGACGTGCGGCGCGCGGCGGACGCGGGGTTCGGCGAGGTCGCGCGCCGCGGCGAGGTGACGCCGACCGACATCTGGGACGGCTTCGTCGCGAAGGTGCTCTCGTTCGTCGACGCGGAGTCGCTCCGGCCGCTCCGCATCGTCGTCGATGCCGCGAACGGGATGGCCGGCACGATGCTGCCGCCGCTGCTCGAGCGGCTCCCGCAGCTCGACGTCGTGCGGTGCTTCTTCGAGCCGGACGGGGCCTTCCCGAACCACGAGCCGAACCCGCTGCTGCCCGAGAACCGCGAGTTCATCGTCGAGCGGACGCGCGCCGCGGACGCCGACCTCGGGGTCGCCTTCGACGGCGACGCCGACCGCTGCTTCTTCGTCGACGACACCGGCGAGTTCGTCCCCGGCGACTTCGTGACCGCGCTCCTGGCGCGCGCGATGCTCCAGAAGGAGCAGGGCGCGACCGTCCTCTACGACGTGCGGGCGAGCTGGGCCGTGCCGCGCACGATCGAGGAGTCCGGGGGCGTCGCCCTCGTCAACCGCGTCGGCCACGCGTTCATCAAGGAGCGCATGCGCGAGGTCGATGCGCTGTTCGCCGGCGAGGTCTCCGCGCACTACTACTTCCGCGACTTCACGCGGGCCGACACCGGGCTCGTCCCGTTCCTCGTCATGCTCGAGCTCCTCTCGACCGAAGGGCGGAAGCTGTCGGAGCTGCTCGCGCCGTTCCGCGAGCGGTACTTCCTGAGCGGGGAGATCAACACGCCGGTCGCGGACGTCGACGCCAAGCTCCGGGAGATCGAGGAGCGCTACGCCGCCGTCGGTGGGCGCATCTCGCATCTCGACGGTGTCTCGGTCGACTTCGACGACTGGCACTTCAACGTCCGCCCCTCGAACACCGAGCCGCTCCTTCGCCTCAACCTCGAGGCCCTCGACGAGCGCCTGATGGAGCGCCGGCGGGACGAGGTGCTCGACCTGATCCGATCCTGACTGGAGGGAACGCCGTGCCGACGCTCGTGCAATTCGACTTCCCGATGGCCGGCCCGTGGGGCGACGAGATGGCCGCGGCGTTCGGCGACCTCGCCGGGATCATCGGGCGCACACCGGGCCTGCGCTGGAAGATCTGGACGGAGAACGAGGAGGAGGGCACCGGTGGCGGCATCTACCTCTTCGAGGACGACGAGTCGGCGCTCGCGTACGTCGAGGAGCACACCTCGCGGCTCGAGGGCTTCGGCATCAGCGACGTTCGCGCGAGGCTGTTCCACGTCAACGAGCCGCTGACGGCGATCAACGGCGGTCCGGTCTGAGCGGACAGCCGAGCCTGGAGCTCGGGCGCGTCACGAGCCGGCGCCCGCCCTTCAAGTACGCGGCGCTGACGCGCGTCTGGTTCTCGGACACGGATGCGCAGGGCGTCGTCTACTACGGCCGCTACCTGCCGTACTTCGACCACGCGAGAACGGAGTACCACCGGCACCTCGGCAGTCTGGGCGTGGACGGCGCGGAGTTCGTGATGCGCGCTTCGAGCGTCGAGTACCACGCGCCGGCCCGCTTCGACGACCTGCTCGAGTGCTTCGTCCGCGTGAGCCGCCTCGGGCGTACCAGCGCGACCTACGAGTGCGTCGCGGTCCGTCTCCCCGACGACGAGCTCATGGTGACGGCGAGCCAGACCGTCGTCCTGGTCGACGTCGCGATGCGCCGCCCGGTGCCGATCCCCGAGCAGGCCCGTATCGCGATCCGCGCCTTCGAGGGCGCCGACCTCCTCGAATGATCCCATGCCGGCGCGCCCGCCCGGGGTCGCCGGGCGGGCGCGGCACGGCTTCCCCTCCCCCATACGCCTTGTAGTTGCCATCCGCAGGTGCGTCATCCCTCGTTTCAGGGATCCAATCCCCCGAACGGGGTACCCCCGGCCTGGCCGCCCTGTCCCTCGGACGAGGGACTGGCCGGCATCGCGCGGACGACGTCGACCGCGTCGGCGCGATCGAGCGCGCCCTCGACGCGGATCGTCTTGACGAAGGCATCCTGGGCGGCCTCCTCCGCATCGCGGCGATCGCCCGCTGCGGCGAGCGTGACCCGGAACGCGATTCCCTGATGCATGCGTACGAGCTCCTCGTAGGCGGTCGTCTCGCCGCGCTTGGCGCGCGCGACGAGCGTCTCCTCGCCGCGTGGTCGGCTCCCCACTCGCCCCTTCTACACCCGGCGCGGCGCCGAGGTTCCTGTAGCGTCGATCCGATGAGCGACCGCTGGACGAGCCTCCGCGTCGACGAGCTGCCCGCGATCAAGGTGGCGGGCGACCTGCGCTGGAAGCCGGTCCGCCGCACGCTCGGGATCGAGGCGTTCGGGATGAATGCCTACACGGGCGAGAAGCCCGGCGACGACGTGGTCGAGCGCCACAGCGAGGAGACCCTTCGCCACGAGGAGGTGTACGTCGTTCTCTCGGGCCGCGCGAGCTTCGAGCTCGACGGCGAGAGCCTGGACGCTCCCGCGGGGACGATCGTGTTCCTCCGCGACCCCTCGGTGCGACGGTACGCGACCGCGGCCGAGCCGAACACGACCGTGCTCGCCGTCGGCGGCAGGCCCGGCGAGGCGTACACCCCGTCTGCCTGGGAGTGGTACTTCGAGGCCGAGCGCTTTCGCGACCCGTTCGATCCCGAGGCGGCCCTGCGGCTGATGGACGAGGCGAACCAGCGGTTCCCCGACCATGCCGGCGTCCTCTATTCGACCGCGTGCTGGGAGGCGTTGGCCGGTCGACCCGACGACGCCTGGACGACGCTCCGGCGCGCGATCGAGCTCGACCCGCGCTCACGGGAGTGGGCGCTCCGCGACGACGACCTCACGTCGATCCACGACCGGATCTCTGCCGGCTGACGGCTTTCTCCGGTAGCAGCGCAGAACAGGGGCTCGTACGGGAACCAGGGGTTCCCCAGGCACTAGCCGCCCGGCGTCATCCGGTAGGCGTCGAAGACCGCGTCGAGGTTGCGCAGCGCGCCGAGAAGCGAGCGCAGCGCCTTCACGTCCCCGAGCTCGGCCGTGTACCAGTTGCGCGCCATGCCGTCTTCCACGGTGCCGCCGTACGCGACGATGTTCGCGCCGTGCTCGGAGAACGTCCGGGCGACGTCCTCGAGCAGCCGGGCGCGGTCCCAGCCGTCGACCGCGATCTGGACCCGGAAGCTGGACGACGTCGCGTCGCCCTCCCACTCGACCGGCGTGAAGCGCTCGGGGTTCCGCATCAGCGCCTTGACGTTCGGGCAGTCGGCACGATGGATCGTGATCCCGCGGCCGAGCGAGATGTAGCCTCGGATCTGGTCGCCCGGCACCGGTGTGCAGCACTTCGCGAGGCGCACGAGGACGTCGTCGACGCCGGGGACGACGACACCGAGCGAGTCTCCGCTGACGATGCGCTTGCGGGCCGCCGGCTTCGTCTGGACGACCGGCTCCTCCGGGACGTCGTCGATCTTGAGGCGCTGCAGAACCTTGTTGACGACCTGGCCGGTACCGATCTTCCCCGAGCCGAGGGCGAGATAGAAGTCCTCCGCCTTCTTGAACCCGAGGTCCCGGATCACCGAGGCGAGGACGCTCGAGCCCTGGAGCTTGCGGTACGGGAGATTCTGCGCCTTGAGCGCCTGGTCGAGCGCGTCGCGCCCCTTCTGCTCGGTCTCGCCGCGGGTCTCGCGCTGGAACCACTGCCGGATCTTGTTGCGGGCACGTGACGACCGGGCGACCGAGAGCCAGTCGCGCGACGGCCCACGCCCCGACTTCGAGGTGAGGATCTCGACGAAGTCGCCGTTCTTCAGGTGGTAGTGGAGCGGCACGATCCGGCCGTTCACCTTGGCGCCGACGGTTCGGTGGCCGACGTCCGTGTGGACGGCGTATGCGAAGTCGATGGGACTCGCCCCGGCCGGCAGCGTCTTGACCTCGCCCTTCGGCGTGAAGACGTACACCTCGTCGTCGAACAGATCCGTCCGCAGCGTTCGCATGTACTCGGACGCGTCCTGCTCGTCTCCCTGCCAGTCCATGAGCGACCGAACCCACGTGAGCCACTCGTCGTCGCCCTTCCCGGCCTTGCCGCGCTTGTAGAGCCAGTGCGCGGCGACGCCGAGCTCGGCCTCCTCGTGCATCTCCCGGGTGCGCACCTGGATCTCGAGCGGCGTGCCGGAAGGCCCGATCACCGTCGTGTGCAGCGAGCGGTAGCGGTTGAGCTTCGGCATCGCGATGAAGTCCTTGAACCGGCCGGGCATCGGCTTCCAGAGCGAGTGGATGAGCCCGAGCGCGCCGTAGCAGTCGCGGGTCCCCTCCTCGCCCGAGCGGTCGGCGATCACGCGCATGGCCGTGAGGTCGTAGATCTCGTTGAACTCCCGGCCCTTCTTGGCCATCTTGTCGTAGATCGAGTAGAAGTGCTTCGCGCGCCCCGAGATCGCGGCGGGGATGTCGGCCTTCTCCAGCTCGAGCCCGAGGATCGTCGCCGCCTGGTCGACCTGCGACTCGCGGTCGGCGCGCCGGTCGGCGACCATCGCCTTGATCTCCGCGTACTTGCGCGGGTGGAGGATCTGGAACGACAAATCCTCGAGCTCCCACTTGAGCGCGTGGATCCCGAGCCGGTGCGCGAGGGGCGCGTAGACCTCGAGCGTCTCCTTCGCCTTGCGGATCTGCGTCTGCTTCCCCCAGTACTCGCTCGTGCGCATGTTGTGGAGCCGGTCGGCGAGCTTGATGAGGATGACCCGCACGTCGTGGGCCATCGCGACGATCATCTTCCGGTAGTTCTCCGCCTCCGCCTGCTCGCGGCTCTTGAACTGCGTCCGCGTCAGCTTCGTGACGCCCTCGACGAGCTGGGCGATCTCGGTGCCGAACTCCGAGCGCAGCTCGTCGAGCTCCGTCTCGGTGTCCTCCAGGACGTCGTGGAGGAGCGCCGCGGCGATCGTCTGCTCGTCGAGGTGGAACTCGGCGCAGATCCGGGCGACCCCGTAGGGATGGTGGATGAAGTCCTCGCCCGAACGCCGGAGCTGGCCGCGATGCTGGCGCTCCGCGTAGGCGAACGCCCGGCGAATCAGGTCGCGGTCGACCCCGCTGTTGTAGGTCTCGATCGAGGCCAGAAGCTCCTCGACGAGGCTCTCGTGGTGCTGCTCGGTGTCGACGACCGCCACAGGCTCAGTGTACGGGCAGAGGTTGCAGATTCCCCCCATCGGGGGGAGGAAGCATGGGGAAACGGACGAAGGATGAAGTGCATGCGGCTTCTGCGGGACTATCTCGAGCGACGGCGCCTGCGGCGCATGCTCTTCATGCTCGCCGCCTCGACGCGGCGCTGAATCTCGGTCCGCGCCGAGGGTTGTCGGCGTCTCCGAGCGGGTACCGGTACGGGCATCCCCCGATGCGCCGACGGCGCGTCGCGGGCGAGGCTTCGGTGGCACCCGCGAAGAGAAGGAGCAGCATGGCGACCAAGACACCCACGATGTTCGAGACCCGCAACGACCTCCCGGCGGAGAGCCGCGAGAAGCTCGTCGAGCTGCTGAACGCGAGGCTCGCCGACACCTTCGACCTCTACAGCCAGATCAAGCAGGCCCACTGGAGCGTCCGCGGCCCGGACTTCATCCAGCTGCACCTCCTCTACGACACCGTCGCCGAGAGCGTGCTCGGCTTCGTCGACGAGATCGCGGAGCGCGCAACATCGCTCGGTGGGCTCGCGACAGGGACCGTGCGCATGGCGGCCGAGGCGACGACGCTCGACGAGTACCCGCTGGACGCCACGTCCGGGCCGGACACGGTCGACGTCGTCGCGGACCGACTGGCCGCCTACGGCGCGGCTGTGCGTGAGGCGATCGAGACGGCCGACTCGGAGCTCGGCGACATCGACACCTCGGACCTGTTCACCGAGATCTCGCGCGCGATCGACAAGCACCTCTGGTTCGTCGAGGCGCACCACCAGGCCGACGCATAGGACCGGGCCCGGGCGCGCGGCCCAGCACATGCTGCGCGCCCGACCGATCTAGGCAGCCTGCGGCAGCGACAGCTCGACGTCGACGCCGGCGAGGAGCGCGCGGAAGCTCTCGGACTCGAGGAGCTGCCGTCGCGCCCCCGCGGCGAGACCGAGCTCGTCGAAGATGCGGCTCGCCTCCGGCGTCCGCGCCTCCTCGCCCGCGCGCCACTGCCCGGCGAGCCAGTCGCGGAGCTCGTCGTACGCCTCGGGCGCATCGAACACGCGCCGAACGACGAGCTGGGGAGCGACCGTCCCGTTCCAGCGATTCTCCTTGAGCCGGAACGCGACATCGAAGCGGCCCGGCGGCTGAAGGCGATCGAGCTGCGACCCCTGCCCGAAGGCGATCGCGGAGCCGCCGTCGCGGCCCTGCTGCCGGACGCGAAAGCGGAGGTGCTTTCCCTCGCCGACGGTGCTCGCCCCTGTCGCCTCGATGCTCGCGACGAGCAGCGTCGGCTCCGGGTTGCCGAGCCCGAACGGAGCGAGGCGGTCGAGCTCCTGGGCGAGGTCGAGTGTCAGCGCACCCGCCGGGACGATCGCGTCGACGGTCGTGAGCGGACGGAGGTCGACATCGGCGAGCGCCTCGTCGGCGTGCCGCCCGAACGCCGCTGCGAAGCCGTCGAGCTGCTCCTCCGCGATCGTGAGGCCGGCCGCCGCACGGTGCCCACCGAAACGCTCGAGATGCTCCGCGCAGGCGGCGAGGCCGCCGTGGAGGTCGAAGTCGGAGATGGAGCGTCCCGACCCCTTCCAGCCCTCACCGCTTCGCGCGATGAGCACGACCGGGCGGTGGAACCGCTCGACGAGCCGCGAGGCGACGATCCCGATGACGCCCTCGTGCCAGCCCTCGTTCCAGAGGACGTATCCGCGCCGCGCCCTCGTCTCTGCGGGCCACGCCTCGACGGCCGCCACGGCCTCGCGAAGGATCCGCTCCTCCACGCCCTGCCGCTCGCGGTTCAGATCCTCGAGCGTGCCCGCGAGCTCGCGCGCGGTGGCTCGGTCGTCGGTCAGCAGCAGCTCGAGCGCGAGATCCGGCCGACCGAGCCTACCGGCTGCATTGATACGCGGAGCGAGCCGGAATCCGACGGACGTCGCATCGACCGTCGCCGGGTCGACGCGTGCCGAGCGCATCAGCTCCTGGAGGCCGGGACGGCTGGTGCGGGCCAGGGCGCGGAGCCCGGCCGCCGCGAGCGCGCGGTTCTCGTCGACGAGCGGGACGACGTCGGCGATCGTCGCCAGCGCGACGAGGTCGAGGAGACGGGCGACGGCCGGGTGGTCGCCTCCGAGCAGCGCACGGGCCAGCGTGTACACGACTCCGGTTCCACACAGGTCGACGCACGGATAGGCCGACGGCCGGGTGGCGACGACGGGACAGTCCGGCAGCGTCTCTCCCGGGCGGTGGTGGTCTGTGACGATCACGTCCAGGCCGAGCTCCTGCGCCCGGCGCACCTCGTCGACCGCGGTGATGCCGCAATCGACGGTGAGCACCAGGTCGACGCCGTCCTCGGCGAGGCGCTCGATCGTCTCGGCTGCGAGGCCGTATCCCTCCTCGAAGCGGCTCGGCAGCCGCCACTCCACGTTCGCGCCGAGCTCCCGCAGCACGAGCACCGCAACGGCCGTCGCGGAGATCCCGTCGACGTCGTAGTCGCCGTGGACGCAGATGCGCTCTCCCGCCGCGACCGCGGCGCGGATCCGCTCGACTGCGACGGCCATGTCGCCCAGCGTGTGCGGGTCGTGCGCCGGCGCCTCGGCGGCGAGGAATCCCCGTGCGGCATCGGGCTCGTCGAGCCCCCGCCGGACGAGCACGGTCGCCGTCGTCTCGCTCACCCCGAGCTCCTCGGCGAGTGCTTCGACGCGACTCCAGTCGCACGGTCGAGTAGTCCAGCGGCCCTCCTGCATCGCCGCTCGACGGTACGGACGCGATCGGACGGCGTCGTTGCCGACAAGATGGTCAAATTGTCAATAATCAACGCATAATCTACAATGCCGCGATGTCGGAGAGCGCGATCCGGCGCGACGAGGTCGCCGACGCACTACGAGAGGCCATCCTCGACGGTCGACTCGCACCGGGGGACCGGCTCGTCGAGGACCGGGTGATGGAATGGCTCGGCGCGACGCGGAGCGGCGCACGGAAGGCCTTCCGCCAGCTCGAGCACGAGGGGCTCCTGATCTCCTACCCCTACCGTGGCGTCGAGGTGCTGGGCGTCTCCCCCGAGGAGGTCCACGGGGTCCTGATCCCGATCCGGCTGATGCTCGAGCGCTTCGCCTTCTCGAAGGCGCTCGACGTGATGACCCCCGCCGATCTGGAGGCGATCGCGGAGCAACTCGGCGTGATGTCCGCCGCGGCCGCCGCCGGCGACGTCGACGCCGTCGTCGACGCCGACATCGCGTTCCACGAAGCGGTGCTCCAGGTCGTGCCGCAGTTCCACACCGTGCAGATCTGGCACGGCATCGCGCCGCGAATCCGCGTGTACTTCCGCCGCGAGAGCCTGGCACGCGACCTCGACTCGGTCGTCGACGAGCATCGAGCGCTGCTCGAGGCGCTCCGCGGCGGTGACCGGAAGACCGTGCTCGAGACGCTCGAGCAGCACATCAAGCGCGTCCAGACGGAAGGAGAACCACGGCCATGAGCCGAGCCGAGACGGAGTACCGCTACGAGAAGCTGACGTGGCCGGAGATCGAGGACGCGGTCGAGCTCGGAAAGGTCTGCATCGTCCCCGTCGGCGCCGTCGAGCAGCACGGGCCGCACCTCCCGCTCGACGTCGACCTCATCTGCCCCACGGAGATCGCGCTCGGCGCGGCGCGCTCGGTTCCCGGCAAGCTGCTCGTGCTGCCGACGATGTCGTACGGCTACACCGGGCACGTGATGGACTTCCCGGGAACCATCAACGGCCACTTCGAGCACTTCATGCATCTGATGCTCGACATCACGAAGTCGCTCGCGTACCACGGCTTCAAGAAGATCATCCTCCTGAACGGGCACGGCTCGAACGTGCCGAACCTCGACCTCGTCGCCCGCCGGACGAACCTCGAGACCGACGCCGAGTGCGTGTCGACGATCTGGACGAACCTGCTCACGGTGGACAAGGACTTCCTGCCCTCGTGGCGCGAGAGCGCCTTTCCGGGCGGCTGCGCCCACGCCTGCGAGCTCGAGACGTCGCTCTACCTCTATCTCGACGCGGACAACGTGCGCGAGGACAAGATCGCCAACGGGACGATCTCGTTCAACGAGGAGGAGAGCCCGTTCAGCTGGGTCGACTGCTTCGCCACGGGGCCGGCAACCGTCATCTCGTGGACGGCGAGCTACAGCGAGACGGGCGTCCTCGGCGAGCCCGAGCTGGCCTCGGTGGAGAAGGGCGAGCGCGCGTACAACGAGGCCGTGACACAGCTCGTCCGGTTCGTGACCTGGTTCAAGGAACGTCCCAAGGACGTGCGACGCGACCGGCACCGCAGACCGGCGACGATCCCCATGCCGTGGGGGCAGCTCTCGGCGACAACGCAGGACGACGAGGAGGCGACATGAGCGTGACCGACCCGAGCGCTATCCCGGCCGAGGACATCTTCGACGTCCCCGCAGGCTTCGTCGACCGGCTGTTCCGGCTCGACGGGCGCGTCGCCTGCGTCACGGGTGCCGCCAACGGGATCGGCGCCGCGATCGCAAAGGGTCTCGCCCAGGCGGGGGCGCGCGTCGTCGTGGCCGACCTCGACGACGACGGCGCGGCGAGGACGGTCGCGACGGTCGAGCAACAGGGCGGCCAGGCGATCGCCGTGCACTGCGACGTCGTCCGGCGCGCCAGCGTCGACGATCTCGCGCGGACGCTCGTGGACGAGCTCGGCCGGGTCGACATCCTCGTCAACAGCGCCGGCACCGCCTTCCGCTGTCCCGCCGAGGACTTTCCCGAGGAGCGCCTCGACGCGATCCTGGCGTTGAACATCAAGGGCACGTACCTCCCGTGCCAGGCGATCGGCCGCCACATGCTCGCGCAGGGGAGCGGGAGCATCGTCAACCTCGCCTCGATCGGCGGCTTCGCGGCGTTCCCGCACGCGAGCGCCTACGTCGCGAGCAAGGGCGGCGTCGTCCAGCTGACGCGCGTCCTCGCCGTGGAGTGGACGGCGCGCGGCGTCCGGGTGAACGGCATCGCCCCGAGCCGCTGCGACTCGCCGCTCACGCGGACGCTCGCCACGCAGTCGTCGGTGACGAGCGACTTCATCGACGGGCGGATGCTCACCGACACGCTGCTTCTTCCCCGGGATCTGGTGGGGACGGCCGTGTTCCTGGCGAGCGAGGCGTCGGGTCGGGTGAGCGGCCACATCGTGGCCGTCGACGACGGGTACCTCGCCGCCTGACGCTCAGGCGGCGCGGCGCTCGCGGCGCTCGCGGCGGAGCTGGAGCACGATCTTGACCCACAGCATCACGACGGCGGCGGTGGCGCCGATCACGCAGACCGCGATCGGAGCGAAGAACGCCATCTGCTCCAGCGAGTACTTGGTCACGGCGGCGCCGACCAGCCAGATGGCGAGCACGGCCACGACGACCCCGATCACGACGGCGCGGTTCTTCACACCCTGAGGCTAGCCTGAGGCGGATGGCCGACGGTGCCTCCAACTACTGCTCCGGCGAGGACTACGTGCTCGAGTTCCTCGGCTACCGCTTCTCCTTCGGCGCGCGCGACTTCGAGGAGCGCGTCGAGGCAGCGGCAGTGAAGCTCGGGCTCGTGCCGTCGAACGACCTCGACGAGGACGAGATCGGCGATCTCGTCGAGCTCGCCGCGGACGGACGGATCGCCGGCGCGCGCAGCCCGCTCGGCTCGTACCTCGTGCGCCACTGGGAGCGACTCGCGCTCGTGGACGGGGAGTCGCTCGTCTACTGGCTCCGCAAGCTCGTCTTCCGCGGCGCGTACCTCGACCACCGCGTGAAGGAAGGGCTCCTCTCGGTGGTGTGGGAGGACGAGAGCGGCGAGTTCGCCTACGCGGAGCCGGCGGGTGGCCGTGCGCTCCTCGAGCTGGCGCCGACGCCGTCGTGGCGGGCGCTCCAGTTCCGGAGCCGCGACCCCTAGGTGTCCGCCGCCGAGCCGGCGAAGCCCAGCGGCTGCTCGTGGGACGGTGCGGCGATACGGAGCTCGCGGATCGCGCCGAGCGGCACGATGACCTCCTCGGGGTCCCCCTCGTCGGAATGCGGGCACATGCTGACGAACCCGAACCCCGGCTCGGCCGAGATCGTCTTCAGCCGGTAGAGCGAGCCGTCGACGAGCTCGACGCTGACCTCCGCCTCCTCGAGCCCGTGCTCGACCTTGAAGTTGTCGACCCGGCGCAGGATCCGCTGCACGAGCTCGTCCAGCGGGCCTGCCATCGCAGGCGTCCAGATCGCGCCGCTCAGAAGAGGCTCCCGTCGTCTCGCGTCGAACCGATGTGGCCGCGACCGAGCTCCGTGATCACGCGGCCGCGAGGCGTCCGCTGGAGAAAGCCGAGCTGGAGCAGGTACGGCTCGTAGACGTCCTCGATCGTGTCGGGCTCCTCGCCGAGCGAGACCGCGAGCGTCGAGAGCCCGACCGGGCCGCCCCCGAACTTCAGGGCCACGGCCTCGAGCAGCTCGCGGTCGATGCGCTCGAGCCCCTGGCCGTCGACCTCCAGCAGCTCGAGCGCCTCCTGGGCCACGGCCGTCGTGATCGCGCCGGCATGTCTGACCTCGGCCACGTCGCGTACACGACGGAGGATGCGGTTCGCGATGCGCGGCGTCCCCCGCGAGCGCGCGGCGATCTCCTCGGCGGCGTCGTCGGCGATCTCGACGCCGAGGATGGCGGCCGAGCGTCGGACGATGGTGCCGAGCTGGCCCGGGTCGTAGTAGCCGAGCCGGAACGTCATCCCGAAGCGGTCCCGGAGCGGCGTCGTCAGGAGGCCGGTGCGGGTGGTGGCGCCGACGAGGGTGAACGGCGGCAGGTCGAGCGTCAGCGTCCGCGCAGCGGCGCCCTGCCCGAAGACGATGTCGAGGCGGAAGTCCTCCAGCGCCGGGTAGAGGATCTCCTCCGCGGAGCGATTGAGCCGATGGATCTCGTCGACGAAGAGAACGTCGCGCGGCTCGAGCGCGGTGAGGATCGCGGCGATGTCCTTCTTCTCGAGCGCGGGCCCGGCCACCGTGCGGAGCCCCACCCCGAGCTCCTCACGGACGATCTGCGCGAGCGTCGTCTTGCCGAGGCCCGGGGGGCCTGCGAGAAGCACGTGGTCGAGCGCCTCCGCGCGCGCCTTCGCGGCGTCGAGCGCGATGCGGAGCTGCTCCTTGATCCGCTCCTGGCCGACGAAGTCGTCGAGCCGCCGCGGCCGGAGCGACCGTTCCGCCTCCTCCTCCTCGGGTCGGAGCGCAGGAGCGAGGAACTGGCTCACGCCGCGGCCCCTCGCAGGGCGAGCCGGACGCGCTCCTCGGCGGGAAGCTCGGGATCGACGTCGGCGAGCGCGCGCTCCGCGTCGACGACCGAGTAGCCGAGCTCGACCAGCGCATCCCGGGCGACGAGGTGGCTCGGGCCATCGCCGACCGCGGCGAGAGCCGGCTCCGTCACCGCGCCGATCTTCTCCTTGAGCTCGAGGACGATGCGCTCTGCGGTCTTCTTGCCGATCCCCGGGATCGCCTGGAAGCGTGCGTGGTCGCCCATCGCGATCGCCTTGCGCAGCTCCGCCGCAGGCGATCCCGAGACCACGGCGAGCGCAACCTTCGGGCCGATGCCAGAGACGGTGAGGAGATGGACGAAGAGCTCGCGCTCCTCGGCGTCGGCGAATCCGTAGAGCTGGAGCGCGTCCTCGCGCACGTGGAGGTACGTCTCGACCGTCACCTCGGCGCCGGTCGTCGCTCGGCGCAGTACGGACGGCGTGGCCGCGACGAGGTAGCCGACGCCGTTCACGTCGAGCACGAGGCCGTCGGCGGAGCGCCCGGCCGGTCGCCCTCTGAGACGTGCGATCACGGGGCGGTCCTCAGGACGCCATCCGCGCCAGAGGCGGCATCGAGGCGTGGCAGATGGCGACGGCGAGCGCATCCGCCGCGTGGGAGGTCGGGGGCTCGGCGTCGAGAGAGAGGATCATCCGCACCATGCGCCCGATCTGCCCCTTGTCGGCCCGGCCGTAGCCGCAGACCGCCTGCTTGACCCGCGCCGGGGCGTACTCCGTGCACTCGACTCCGGCCGACGCGGCCGCGACGAGCGCGGCGCCGCGTGCCTGACCGACGAAGAGCGCGATGCGGGCGTCTGCACCGACGAACGACTCCTCCAGGGCGACGGCATCCGGCCCGTGAGTTGCGATGAGGCCGGTGACCCCGTCGAAGATCGCCCGCAGCCTGATCTCGGGCCGCTCCCTGGCGCTTGACGTCCAGCACCCGTGCTCGAGTGCCCTGATACGCCCGTCGCTTTCGTGGACGATCCCGTACCCGCACGCAGCCGTCCCTGGATCGATGCCGAGGACTTTCACGTGGAGAGGGTACGCAGGCATTCGGACGACTACCGTGGCCGCATGGAGATCGTCGACCTCGCGGCGCTCGAAGGACATGGGCCGGCGTGGGGCACGGCGAGCGAGGAGCTGAACGCGACGCTGCTCGTCTGGCTCGCGGGTGAGGGGCAGCCGGAGCACGTCAACGACGGGCGGGACGTGGCCGTGGTCGTGCTCGCCGGGTCGGGGAGACTCTCGGTCGACGGCACGGAGCACGAGCTCACAGCCGGCACGCTCGCAATCGTTCCGCGCGGGGCCGCGCGGAGCATCGTCGCAGGGCAGGACGGGCTCCGCTGCCTGACCGTGCATCGCAGGCGCGGCGGGCTGGGGCTGACGGACTTCCGGGCCACGGGTGTCGGGCTCCAGGCCGACACCTGACGCGTCTGGTGTCCGACTGAAGTCGGACACGGTGCCTCAGCCGGCGACGGCCTCGAGCACGGCCTCGGGGATGTCGAAGTTCGCGTAGACGTCCTGGACGTCGTCGTTCTCCTCGAGCCCCTCGACCAGGCGCACGACCTGCTTCGCCGTCGACTCGTCCGCGATCGCGACCGTCGTCTTGGGCACCATCGAGAGCCCCGCCGACTCGAGCCGGTAGCCCCCGGCCTCGAGCGCCTCACGAACACCCGTGAGCCCCTCCGGTGCGGCGGAGACGACGAACGTCTCTCCGTCGAGCTCGACGTCGTCGGCACCTGCGTCTGCCGCGGCCATGACGAGGTCGTCCTCGTCGACGCCGTCCGCCTCGACGAGCACGACGCCGCGGCGCTCGAACTGCCACGCGACCGCGCCCGTCGCCCCGAGGTTGCCGCCGTGCTTCGTGAAGAGGTGCCTCACCTCGGACGCCGTGCGATTGCGGTTGTCGGTGAGCGCCTCGACGATGACCGCGACGCCCTCGGGCCCGTAGCCCTCGTAGACGACCGTCTCGAAGGTCGACCCGTCGGTTCCCTCCCCGGTGCCCTTTGCGATCGCGCGCTCGATGTTGTCCTTCGGCATCGAATACGAGCGCGCCTTCTCGATCGCGTTCTGCAGCGCGAGGTTCGAGCCGGGATCCGCGCCGCCCTCCTTCGCCGCGACCATGATCGCGCGGGAGAGCTTCGAGAAGAGCTTGCCGCGCTTCGCGTCGGCGGCGCCCTTCTTGTGCTTGATCGTCGACCACTTGCTATGCCCTGACACTCATCGCCTCCGTGACCAGCTCGAGGAACCGTTCGTGGACACGCGGATCGTCGGTCAGCTCGGGGTGGAACGCGGCGGCGAGCACCAGGCCGTCGCGCAGCAGCACCGCCTCACCGTCGAGCTCGGCCAGCACCTCGACCCCCGGGCCGACGTCGCGCACGCGCGGCGCGCGGATGAAGACGCCGCGGAACGGGCGCCCGTCGCCGTCGAGCGCGAGGTCTGCCTCGAAGCTCGCGACCTGGCGCCCGTAGGCGTTCCGGTCGACCTCGATGTCTGCGAGGCCGAGGTGATTGCGGTCGACGAGGATCATCCCCGCACAGGTGCCGAAGATCGGTCGCCCGAACGCGCGGATCGCCTCGTCGAGCCCGTAGAGCCTCGCGAGCTTCGTGATCGTCGTCGACTCCCCGCCGGGGATGACGAGCCCGTCGACGCCGTCGAGCTGCTCGGGGAGCCTGACCTCCACCACGTCCGCCCCGGCGTGGCGCAGCGCGCGCGCGTGCTCCCGAAAAGCCCCCTGCAGGGCGAGAACGCCGATCCGTGGCCGCCGATCCATCGCGACCAAGTGTAGATCCGGGTGGTCGCTACCAGCCGCGCACTTCGAGCCGCTCCGCGTCGGGGAGCGTGCTCGCGGAGATGCCGACCATCGGCTCTCCGAGACCGGCGGAGACGTCGGCGAGGATCTTCGCGTCCTCGTAGTGCGTCGTCGCCTCGACGATCGCCTTCGCGCGCCGATCGGGGTCGCCCGACTTGAAGATGCCCGAGCCGACGAACACCCCGTCCGCGCCGAGCTGCATGCAGAGCGCCGCGTCGGCGGGTGTCGCGATGCCCCCGGCGGTGAAGGTGACGACCGGCAGGCGCCCGTTCTCCGCAACCCAGCGCACCAGCTCGTACGGGGCGCGGTGCTCCTTCGCGGCCGCGTAGAGCTCCTCCTCGCGAAGCCCCTGGAGCGCGCGGATCGCGCCGAAGACCGAGCGCATGTGCGTGACGGCGTTGACGATGTCGCCCGTGCCCGCCTCGCCCTTCGTGCGGATCATGGCCGCGCCCTCGGCGATGCGGCGGAGCGCCTCGCCGAGATTCGTCGCACCGCAGACGAACGGGACGGTGAACGCGTGCTTGTCGACGTGGTGCTCGACGTCCGCCGGCGTCAGCACCTCCGACTCGTCGATGTAGTCGATCTCGAGCGCCTGGAGGATCTGCGCCTCGACGAAGTGCCCGATCCGGCACTTCGCCATCACGGGGATCGAGACGGCCTCCTGGATCTCGCGGATCATCTCCGGGTCGGACATGCGCGCGACCCCGCCGTCGCGGCGGATGTCGGCCGGGACGCGCTCGAGCGCCATCACCGCGCAGGCGCCCGCGTCCTCCGCGATCCGCGCCTGCTCGGCGTCGACGACGTCCATGATGACGCCGCCCTTGAGCATCTCGGCAAGGCCCGTCTTGACCCGCAACGTGCCGATCTCGGCCATGCGCTGAGTGTAGCCGCGCTTCTCTCCCGGGCGTCCCGGGAGAGAAGCGCCTGGCACAGTGCTACGTGGGGTCCGTTCTCGGCGCCTCTGCTTCGGGCGGCGGGTCGGAGAGCGGTATGCTCGGCTCGACCGGCGTCGGCTCCGCCGGTGCGGGCACGGCCGGAGCCGCCGGCTTGTCGTCGCGGTCCACGGCCCCCTTGGCCGCGGACGCCGCAGAGCCGACCTGGGTGCGGATGTCCGCCAGTCCCTCGCCTGCCGCCTGCATGTTGAGCCACGCCCCGACGACGATCGCGATCGCGAGGATCAGGCCGAGCCACGCCCAGAAGGTGCGGAACTCGTTGTCGGCGAGGAACTTGATGACGGTGAAGATCGCGAGCAGGACGGCGAGTGCCGCGCTCGTCATGGCCGGCGTGACCGGCATGGCGACGTTGATGTTCGCGAGCCGGATCACCTCCCAGACCAGCAGCGCGATCGCCAGCAGCCCGGCGAGGACGCCCCACCCGTGCCACATGCTGCGACCGACGGAGGCGATGCCGCTGATGTCGACTTCCTGCCAGTTGAAGATCGAGACGATCAGAAACGCGACCGTGCCGCCGATGATGAGCTTCGCTCCGTGCGACAGCTTCGAGATGTCCATGTGCTCGGCGCTTCCTTTCCGAGGGGGCGGGGACGCTCCCATTGTGAAGGGGGCAGCCGACGGATACCACCACCATCGGGAAAGTCCTCTCCGGCATCCGAATCGACGGAGCGCGGGCCGCCGCACCTCAGGGGAGGGGGTGGCGGCGGCACCGCGCCCGTCTTCTCGAGGGTCGGGGTCCCCGGCCCTCAATGCGGCTGTCACCGGACAGGCCGCTCGGGGCAGATACCGCGCGGGCCGGCCGACTCCTCCCCGGCCCGTACGGGTCGTCGGGCTACGCCAGGATCCAGACCACGGCCGCGACGAGCGCAGCGACCACGACGGTGTTGGCCACGAGGACGAGCACGAGGCCGAGCATGACCGACGGATCGCTCTCGGAGCGACCGTCGCCCGGGAAGACCGTGGCCGTGCCGCGCGGCGACGTGATCGTCCCCCAATCCTCGAACGGCGTCTCGCTGGAGTCGTGGTCAACGGTTGTGATGCTCGCCACATCGCTCCCTCCGCGCCGTCCCGACCCCCCTTTGTGGGGTTCGTGACATTCGGCGCGACGGTAGTGGAATAGGCCCGCCTGGTTCAGAGCAGGCTGCCCAACGCACTTTCGCTCGCGGAGGACAGCACCGGGGACAGCTTCGTCCGAAGGCACCTTGCTCGAGGACGTCACGAAGCCGCCGAGGCGGGCCGGCGCGTCGAGTGGTGCGGAGGCGGTCAAACCCCCATCTCCGCCGCGACGCGGCCGGACGCCGCTGCCTCCTGGAATGCGCGGTAGTCGCGATCGTTCTGGTCGGCATATCGCTCCGCAAAGGTCGCTGTGGCGCGATCGAAGGCGTCGCCGTTGCCGAGATAGGCGGCGATCGCGATCCTGTCGCCCGAGCGGGCGTGGGCTCTGGCGAGCGTCCAGCCGCAGATTTGGCCGTAAGCCTTGAGCGCCGATGCGTCCATCAGCTCGACCTCTGCTGAGCCCTTCGCGTCCCAGAGTTGCCGGATGTAGAAGTCCTTCTTCTCGCCGTCGATCGTCTCGATTCGTTCCCAGCCGAGCATGATGTCGGGCGCCGCTTGCATCATCCGCTGCCCCTCGACGACGCGCTGTCCGTGTTGGGCGAACTGGCTTCTCCCGAGGAAGGGCTCGAGCACCGACGCCTGTGCTTCCTTGAACTGAAGGAAGAGCGGGTCGTTGTTGTCGCGGCCGAGCATGAGCAGGATCCAGGCGCGGGTCCCGACGCTGCCGACGCCGACCACCTTCCGGGCGGCATGCACGTACCGGTAGCTCTCGAGCAGGTTGCGCCGGTCGCGCGGCAGCGTGCGCCGGTACGTGCGGATCATGCGCCGCGCGACGTCCTCGAGGTGGGCCTGCTCCACACCCGGCACCACGTCCTCGATCGGTGTCACGAGCGGAGGGTTGCCGACGATGCGTAGCTCGCCATCGATGGTCCGACACAGCTTCGTGAGCGCTCGCAGGCTGTCCTTCGTGTGCGCCTTGGCGACGTTGGTCTGGAAGCGCTTCATCTGCTTCCTCGACACCACTGCTCCGAGGCGTTCGGCGATGTCGGTGACGTCGAGGCGTGTGTACCAGACGTCGACGTTGCGCATCGCCGCGAAACGCGCCATCGCTTGGCGGTACTGACGCACCGTCGCCATGACGACCGAGCGGCGGATCGCATCCTTGAAGCCGCGATCCCGGCCCGCGACCGCGAAGCTCGCGGCGAGCCGCTTCACGTCCCACTCGAAGGGCCCCGGCAGCGTCTCGTCGAAGTCGTTGATGCTGAAGACCTCCCTCCGATCCGGTGCGGCGAAGAGGCCGAAGTTGGAGAGGTGCGCGTCGCCGCAGAGTTGAGCGTGCAACCCCGTCCGCGGCCCATCGGCGAGATCGGCCGCCATTAAGTAGGCGCCGCCTCGGAAGAAGGTGAAGGGCGACACGAGCATGCGGCCGTACCGGATCGGGCCGAGCTCAGGCAGGCGCGTCTGCGCCTGCTCCTCGAGGAGATCGATCGGGTCTCTGCGCCTCGGCCCTGGCTCCCAGTCCGCGTGCGCTGCGCGCGGTAGCTCGCCGCGGGCGGCCCTGCCCCGGGCAGCACGCTCGACCGGCGTGAAGTGCGGTGCCGTCTTCGGTGGAGACGACTCTTCACCCATCGTGTCGTGCTCGTCGAGGACATGCGTCTCTGTCTCGTCGGAAGCTGTCGTGGAACGCTGGTCGACGCGGTGGATGTTGTCGTCCATGTTTGTCATCGTCCTGCTCCTTTCGCAGGTGCCCGCCGCGCTAGCGGACGCCCGTCGGTCAGCGTCTGGACAGCGTCGTGCAGGGTGTCGAAAACGTTGCTTCGCCGATCGTGTCGATCACTCCGGCACGTTTCCAGAGCGCGAGTACCGGTGGATGGACGCGTGCGAGTGCAAGTGCCAGGCCGGGCGAACGCAACTCCTCCTCGAACTGGATCAGCATGTCGGCGCCGTCGGTGTCAGTCAAGTGGACTGCCTCGGCATCGACGACGATGCGCGTCGGCGCTTCCCCTCCGGGACGAGCTCGTCCAAGCGCTGGCGGCGGAACGGGTCGGGCGTCGGCGAAGAAGAGCGGACCGTCGACGCGCGCAATGACGATTGGCACCGGCTGGCCGACAGCCGACGCTAGAGCCGACACCGGCATGATCGAGCTTCCGGGAGACGCCGCCGAGCTGTGAAGCCGTCAGGTTTGCGCGATCACGAGCACGACGGTCATGACGGCGAGCGCGACGCCGCCGACGGTGAACAGCCCGACGGTGCGGAACCTGAGCGGTCGGTGGCCGCCGGTTCGCAGCGCATGCTCCAACTCGCGCTGGCGTTGTGCGCCGACGATCAACAGCCCGACCGCGAGAGACGCGTAGCCGCAGCCGAGCAGAATGTACGGCCATGCGGCGACGCCGAGCAGTTCCGGGGCGAACCGGCCTACAGCGAGCGCCCCGGCGCTGGCGCCCAGCGAGGTGCGCCACCACGCCAGCCAGGTGCGCTCCGCAGCCATCGACGTACGCCGCTCCTGATCGAGATCGGACGGCGACGTCAGAGCTGGACGCGGTTCGCCTGCGGTGTCGATGTGCTCTGAACCCGCCGGCAGCGGCGGCTGCTGCGCCATAGCCGCATCTAACACCGTTCGTCCGGTGGAGGCATGGGAGCCGCCGCCGACCCTTGGCTGCATCCGCCGATGCCTTGGCCGCGGCGGAGCTTGCCGAAGACGTTCATGTGTCCTCCGGAGCTCGTCGCGTTCCTGTTCGTCGATGACTGCGGTCACGATCACCTTCCGGGGCGCGAGCGTTGTCGTCATAGCCAAAGCTTATATTTGCGGAGGACGTATAAGTCTTTACGCTCACGGCTGATGGCTCAACCGTTGCCCCGGGCCTTGCGTCGACAGCGTCAAGCCGCCGACGAGGCGAAGGTCGCGCGGATCCTCCGCGAGGTCGGCGACGAGGAGCCTGCGAGCGTTGCCGGCGCCGCCGCACCCGGCGACCGGCTGCGCGGCATCCCGGCGATCGGGAGGGGTTGCAGCGGAGCGATCCGCGGATCACGGACGGGAGAGTCGGTGTTCCGGCAGTAGAGGTTCCTCTGCTCGTCGAGTGCGGCGACTGCGGCGGCGCTTCGAGCTGTCCGCCAGAAACGCCCGGTTGCACCGTCAGCGTGGCACGAAGCCCAGGTGCCGGCGATGCACGTACGGACACCAGGCGCCGAAGGTCACGCAGGCGATGCGCGACTGGTAGTTGGACCGCTACTCGCTCGACGAGATCCGGGAGTTCGCGGCGGGTCTCGAGAGGGTCGACGGTCAGGGAGTGAACCGGAAGGTTCGGCGGGTCGGCGCGCCGGGTACCCGACACATGTGGCGCGGGGCGGCGTCGTTTCGCGTTTCTCCGCATCCTTCCCCCCCGGGTGCTGAGAGACCGGCCGTCTCGCGCCACTGTGGTCGGTCGAGGCTTCTGCCTGTAGCGCGCGAGGGGCGAAGCACCGTTGGTGCCCCGCCCCCATCCTCCCCCCGGGTGCTAGACCGGAAGGTAGTCCGCCGGCCACTGGCCTTCACCCCCACGAGGGTCCTGGTCTGGGCTGGACATTCGGCCATCAAAAGGGAGCGCGGATTCGACCGCGACGTCTGTACGCTGAGACCCGTCTGAGCGCACAGGTTGACGCCGTCGAGGAGTCCACAAGCGCCAGAAAAGGGACGCCGCGCGAGAGAGACTCGCACGTGGGGTACGAGTCTCTCGCGCAGCGGATCGCGAGCCCGCCGCAAGCCCCGCCTGCGACCGGGGTATGCCGCCACTACCCCCTGGCTTGGTGGCACCACTCACCTCGCTCCCCCAGGTTGTCCGGCACCGGGCTCGCATGGGTCACGGTAGGTGCTACCGACGGGGCGGCATAGGACACGATCGGGTCAAATCCCGCCGCCTCTACGGTCGAGGAGTGGCCCAATCGTCGGGGGGACGGCTGCTGGAAGGGACTGCGGTCTTTCCGCTAGCCGATGCCGCCCGCATTAGCTTCGGGTCACGCGTCTACCGACGTAGGGTCGTGCCGTGGGCTGGTTCGGATGGCTGCTGGTATCGCTCGCGATGGCCGCTGCGATCTACGCCGCCTTCGTCGGCTGGCTGTATGCCTGCGGGCGACGCGAAGACGCGCGGGCGATGGCGACGTTCATCCCGGACTGCATCGTCTTGGTGACGCGACTTGCCCGGGATCCGCGGGTTCCGCGTCGCAGGAAGCTGCTGCTGTTCGCGCTGGTCGGTTACCTGTCCCTGCCCTTCGACCTGGTTCCCGATTTCATCCCCGTCGCGGGACAGCTGGACGACGCGGTAATCGTCGCGCTGGTCCTTCGCCACCTCGTGAAGGCGGGCGGCGAACCGCTGATCCGCGACCTGTGGCCGGGACCAGAACGGTCGCTGGCGGTCATCCTTCGCAGCCCCGAGCAGTAGAAGAACCTCGCCTCACCGGCCGCTTCGAGAAGATGTCGGTTCGGACAGAACCTAGCGTCAGGACGTTGCGCCGAGTCGGTGTCGGACCACCCTGCGGCGCAGGGTGGGCGACGCCTCGACCTCGTAGCCGGCGTCGATGAAGACCTGGAGCAGCCCGACCGACGCCTCGTCCCAGATCACGGCCTTCCCCGGCGTCGGCTCGGTCGGATAGCCCTCTAGCACGCGAGCACCGACCTGCCGGCCGTACTCGACGGTTGCTGCGGCGAGCTCGTACATCAGTCCCTGTCGACGGAAGCCCTTCCGCACGACGAAGCAGGTGACCGACCAGACGCCCTCGAGCTCAGGGTCCATCCGCATCCACGCCTTCTGTCGCGCCCAGATCCTCGGGTAGTTCTCCCGCGGCTCGACGGCAACCCAGCCGCCCGGCTCGCCGTCGACGTACCCGAGGAGGCCGGACGTCGGGCCGCTCGTGCCGCAGCCGGTCTGCTCCAGCAGCGCCGCGTCGCGCTCCTCCTGAGTGGTGTCGCGCCAGATCCAGCCCGGGACCTTGAGCGCCTGGCAGCGACACTTACGAGCGCCGCCGGTGTCGAACACCGCCTCTAGATCCTCCCTCGTCGCCTCGTTGGCTGGTCGCCAGCTGAACTCGGGCACACCGCGAGACTAGCGGCGGCCCATCGCCAGAGACGATGCGGTGAGCATCAATCCGAGACCTCGTCGGTGCGTCGCACCGCCACGATCACCGCAGGGCCTGACGCACCGCGGACACGCGATCTACGCGCGCTTGGGCCAGACGGGGCCCTGAGTACGTTCTCCTTGCGTGTCTAGCAGGCCGCGGTGATCGCCGCCTTCGGGGATCGTCCAGTAAACGTTGGGGTCTCGGCCTGGACGTACAGCTGCCCGTAGAAGTCTTGGCCGTCGCTCGGCGTCGAGATCCCGAGCGTCCGTCCCTGCTCGCCGTAGATCGTGAGCAGCGGCCGTGCGGCCTGCCAGATCCGTTCGAGCGTGCGCGGCCCCCAGGACTCCGAGACGAAGTGCGATGCCTCATCGAAGACGAGCGCCGAAGCCGAGACGCCACGGACGAGCCGGTCCTGGCAGGGAGCCGCAACGAGCACGGGGTTCCCTCGGAAGACGAGCCGGTCGTCCCTGGCCGAGGCAAGCTGCGAGCGAAGCAACGGGCTCCGTTCAACGATCGTCTTCACGTAGCCGAGAAGGAGGCCTGCCTGCTCGCGGCTGTTCGCGATCGCCCACCTTCGTCGGATCCCTAGTCCGGAACTGATCTAGCAGGGCCTCACACGACGACCAGGGGATCGACACGATCCCGCGATGCAGTTCGATCCGGACCTCGTCGAACCGTCGCCCTTCCATCGGGCGACTCTACGACAGGCGTAGGTCGTCGTGCTCGTCCACGATCGCCCGAGCGTCGGCGAGTCGCGCGCCCATCTCAGACGTACGAGACGAACTCCAGCAGGCTCCCGTCGGGATCGCGGAAGTAGACGTGTCGGCCGTCACGACCGAGCGAGCCTTTCGCGTCAAGGGGTCCGGCTTCGACCTCGACCCCGTGCGCTACGAGGTGGGCGACCGCGTCGTCGATCGTCCCCGGCCACTCGAAACAGAGGTCGCTGTTTCCGGGCCTGACTGGATCACGCGCAGTGAGCATCGCGGTGGACTCCGGGCCGTGAACGCTGAGGTACTGATCACCAAAGCGGTAGACGTAGCCGCTACCCCGCTCGACGATCACCGCGCCCACGACGTCCCGATAGAAGGCGTTCGAGCGATCCCAGTCGGAGACGGCGATCACGCAGTGGTCGATGATGACCTGCGGCACCCGGCGATCTTACTGGGGTGTTGTCGTGCGCCCTTGGCGTCAGCGCGGCGTGTCGTCGTGCTCGTCGATAACCGCCTGAGCATCGGCTAGGCGGTCAGTGGCGAGGCCTGTCCTGGTCTTGGTCGAACTCGCGGCTCCTCATGCCGAGCTTCTCGGCGGCGATGAAGTCTTCCTTGTCGGACGACTTACGCCCCGGCCTGGCGTCGATCTCGGCCTGCTCCTCGTCCTTCCCGCGCGGACGGCGAAGCCAGCCGAGGACCGCGTCCTTGATCGCCATCGTCCGTCAACGTATCGCGCCGTGCGCCGCGTTGGCGAGCGATCCCGACCCAGCACCGACCCAGCACCAGGTGCTCTTTCACGGCCTCTACGGCACGACTGACCCAAGGTTTCATGCCGATCCCGCATGCCTACTCGGGTTGTAATGGGCCCGCCTGGACTCGAACCAGGGACCTACCGATTATGAGTCGGCTGCTCTGACCAGCTGAGCTACGGGCCCGACGAAGGCAGGGTAGAGCCTCCGACGTCGCGCGGCGTAGGGTCGGCCGGTGGACGTCGTCGCCATCGGAGCGGCGCTCGGGCTTGCGCTCGTGCTCGGGATCTCGAGCGCGCCGAACGCCGCGTCGGCGCTCGTCGCCTCCCGCACCGCGCCGTGGCGGGTCGCGCTCGGATATTCGTTCGTCCTCCATGCGCTCGGGGCGCTGCTCGGCGGAACGGCGGTAGCGCTCACGATCGCGGGTCTCGTGGCGGTGCCGGACGACGAGGTCGCCGCGGTGTATGCCTCGGGTTGCATCGCGACGATCGCCTTCGTAGCTGTCGGAGCCCGGCTGGGGCTCCCGACGAGCGCAACGCACGGCATGATCGGCGGCCTCGCCGGCGCGGGGCTCGCCGCGGGCGGCATCCACGCGGTCAACTGGGGAGGGTTCGACGGGATCCACCCGGTCGGCGTCGTGGGAGCGCTCGCGGTGCTCGTGCTCTCGCCGGTCGTGGGCCTCGCCGCCGGCTGGGCATCGCGACGCGTCGCCGTACGCGCGCTCTCGCGTGGCACCAGGCGCATGCTCGGGCCGGTGCGCGGGGGAATCTGGGTCTCCGCCGGCGCGGTCGCGCTCTCCGACGGGACGAACGACGGACAGAAGGCGATGGGCGTCGCCGCGACGACGCTGCTCGCGACCGGCGCCATCGACACCTTCGAGATCCCGCCCTCGGTGCGCTGGTCGGTCGCGCTCGTGTTCGCGCTCGGCACGGTCGTCGGCGGTGGCCGGGTTGTACGACGCGTGGGCCGCGGATACTTCCGGCCCACGCCCGTCGACTCCCTCGCCTCACAGGCGTCGGCCGCGGCCGTGATCCTCGGTGCGACGGCAGTCGGCGCGCCCGTCAGCACCTCAACGGTGGTGACATCCGCCGTCGTCGGCGTGGGCGCCGACCGCCACCCGAGGCACGTGCGCTGGGCAGGCGTCGCGGACACGATCTCCGCCTGGGTCCTGACCATCCCCGTCTGCGCGATTCTCGGCGCACTGCTCTATCTCTGTGCGAGTCTGGGGACGTGAGCGACCGCCTCCGCTGGTTTCTGCCCCACCACCCGGACGTGCTCGGTCTCCTGCGCCGCCAGGCGGACGTCACGACGCGTGGGATGGCGGCCTTCGCGTCGCTGGTCGGCGACGGGCGACGCCGCAGACGCACGCGCCGTACGCGACGCGGAGCACGAGGGCGACGACCTCCGTCACGAGCTTCTCCAGGCGCTCTCCACCGCGCTGACGACGCCGATCGAGCAGGAGGATGCCTACGCGCTTTCCGAGCGCATCGACGAGGTGCTCGACCGCGCGAAGGACACCGTGCGGGTCGCCGACGCGTTCCAGTGGCGACCCGACGAGCACACGGCCGCCATGGGAGCGAGTGTCGAGGAGGCGACACGGCACCTGAACGACGCGGTGGGCTCCCTCTCGGGCAAGGGCGAGCACCCGGGAGAGCACGCCGAGCTGATGATCAAGGCGGCCCGCACGGTCGAGCACGGGTTGCTGGCGGCGTTCGCGGCGCTGCCGCGCGACGGCACATCCTGGGACAGGACCGCCGCGCTCGAGGTGTACCGCGGCTACTCCGACATCGAGCACGCGCTGCTCCGGGTTGCGGACCGGACCTGGTACGCAGTGCTCCGCGCGATGTGAGCGCACCTCTGTCGCACCGCACCCGCCTCCTCCTGACACAATGATGGGGATGGCGAGCGGACCCGAGACGGCCGAGAGCGCGAACGGCGGCTCGCTCAAGACCTTCCACCGCGAGACCCACTTCCGGACCGCCGGCGGGCTCTCCGTGACCGACATCACCGACCATGTCCAGGAGGCGGTGCAGGAGAGCGGTGTACGCGACGGCGTGTGCTGCGTCTACTCCCCGCACACGACCTGCTCCGTGCGGGTGAACGAGTACGAGCGCGGCTTCCTCGAGGACTTCTCGGTCCTGCTCCGGCGGCTCGTGCCCACCGAGCACTACTACGCGCACGACGACTGGGACCGCAGGACGGAGAACGTCTCCGAGGAGGACATGGAGGCCTCGAACGGTCACTCGCACTGCATGTCGATGCTGATGGGCCCTGCGGGCGAGTCGATCCCCGTGCGCGACGGCGTCCTCTGCCTCGGGCGCTGGCAGAGGGTGCTCTTCCTCGAGCTCGACCGCGAGCGCGACCGGCGCTGGCTCGTGCACGTCGTCGGCGTCTGAAAACGTGGGGGAACCCCTGGTTCCCCCACGAGCCACCTCCTCCTGGGGCCGGCATGACGAGAGAGCCGATCGAACAGCTTGTGCGGGTCTAGGCTTCCCGCATGACTGCGGTCGAACAGCTCCTGATCGACGGGCAGCGCGTCCCGTCCGCGGAGGGGCGCACGTTCGAGACGGTCAATCCTGCGAACGGCGAGGTGTTCCGGACGGTGGCCGAGGCGGGGGCCGAGGACGCCGACCGGGCCGTCCGGGCCGCTGCCCGCGCGTTCGAGGACTGGGGCGCGCGGACGCCGATCCAGCGCGCGAAGGTTCTCCACCGGTGGGCGGACCTGATCGAGGTGCACGCCGAGGAGCTGGCGCTGATCGAGACCCGCGACATGGGCATGGCGATCGGCGACGCGCGCTGGTGTGCAGGGAACGCCGCGGCGGTGATGCGCTACTACGCCGGCGCCGTGGACAAGTTCTTCGGCTCGACGATCCCCGTCGACCGGGACGGGATCGTGCTCACGTTCCGCGAGCCGATCGGCGTCACCGCGCTCATCACGCCGTGGAACTTCCCGCTCAACATCGGCAACTGGAAGACGGCGCCGGCGCTCGCGGCGGGGAACACGGTGGTCCTCAAGCCTGCGAGCCTCTCCCCTCTCTCCGTGCTGCGGTACGCGGAGCTCGGGCTAGAGGCCGGGCTGCCCGCAGGTGCGCTCAACGTCGTGCCCGGGCCTGGAGCCGCGGTCGGGGACGCGCTCGTCGAGCACCCGCTCGTCGGCAAGGTCGGCTTCACGGGGTCGACCGAGGTCGGCGTCGAGATTGCGCGCAAGGCCGCGGGAACGATCAAGCGGGTGACGCTCGAGCTCGGCGGCAAGAGCGCGTGCGTCGTGTTCGCGGATGCCGATCTCGAGAAGGCAGGACGCAATGCGCCCTTCTCGGTCTTCGAGAACGCGGGGCAGGACTGCTGCGCTCGCTCGCGGCTCCTCGTCGAGGCCTCTGCGAAGGACGAGCTGCTCGAGCACTACGTCGCGACGACCCGCGGGATCGTCGTCGGCGACCCGGAGTCGGCCGACACCCAGATGGGACCGCTCGTCTCCGCCGGCCAGCGCGAGACGGTCGAGGGGTATATCGCGCGTGGAGACGCGGAGGGCGCGACCGTGCTCGAGGGCGGGTCACGGCCCGACGGGCTCGACAACGGGTACTACCTCCTCCCCACGATCCTCGACGACTGCACGAACGACATGGTCGTCGCCCGCGAGGAGATCTTCGGCCCGGTGGTGTCCGTGATCACCTTCGAGACCGAGGACGAGGCGATCCGCCTCGCGAACGACACGCCGTACGGCCTCTCCGGCTCGTTGTGGACGAGGGACGGCGCCCGCCAGCTCCGGGTCGCGCGCGCGCTTCGCACCGGCGCGATCGGCGTCAACTCGAACAGCTCGGTCTTCCCGCAGGCGCCGTTCGGCGGCTACAAGGCCTCGGGCGTCGGCAAGGAGCTCGGCATGGAGGGCCTCGTGCACAACACCGAGCTGAAGAGCGTCTTCGTCTCGACCGAGAGCTGACTCACCGCCGCTCGAGCGCGAGCGCGGCGCGGAAGGCCTGCTCGACCTCGGCCGGCGTCCAGTCGTGGCAGTCGACGTCGAGGTTGTAGGACTGCTCGCCGGTCGCGCTCGCGACGAGGGCCGGCAGGTCGTCCGCGGTGACGCCGACGTCGGTCAGCGTCGGGAACCCGACGTCGGCGAGGACACGCTGCACGGCGCGCACGGCACGCGAGCCGTCGGCCGTCCCGTCCCCCGGCTCTCCCAGCGCGTCCGCGACGCGCTCCAGCCGGTCGGCGCAGTCGGCGCGGGTCGACTCGAGCGTCTCCGCGAGGACGAGCCCGATCGTCAGACCGTGGGGAAGGTGCTTGACGCTCCCGAGCGCCTGCCCGAGCGCGTGGTCGGCGGCGCAGTCCGAGAGGTTCATCGCCAGGCCGGCCGTGAGGCTCGCGCAGGAGAGGCGGCGTCGCGCCTCCGCGTCGGATCCGTCGGCGACCGCCTCGCGGAGCGAGTGCGCGACGTGGTGGCATGCCTCCAGCCCGAAGGCGACCGACAGCGGCGACGAGTTCGTCACGGTGCAGGCGCCGATCGCCTGCGCCATGGCGTCGACCCCGGAGTGCGCGGTCGGCGCCGCCGGCAGCCCGTACGTGAGCTCCGGATCGACGAGCGCGTGCTGCGCGCGCATGTCCGGATGGCCGAAGCCGATCTTCCGGTCGCGCTCCGTGTCCGTGAGCACGCTCGCACCCGAGACCTCGCTGCCGGTACCCGACGTCGTCGGGCAGAGGACGAGACCGATGCGCGGCGGTGCGGGAACGCGCGCCCCGCTCGCGTACTCGCCCGTGGCTCCGCCCTGGTCGGCGGCGATCCGGGCGGCCTTTGCGACGTCGAGCGCCGAGCCGCCGCCGACGCCGACGACCGCCTCGAGACCACCGTCGCGCACGCGAGCCGCGAGCTCGTCCGCGAGCGCGAAGGTCGGCTCGCCCGGCCCCTTGACCACCCGCTCGAGACGGACGCCCGCCGCTCTCCGCGGCCGCGAGCGCTGCCGTGACGCCCGAATGCTCCGCGACGGGCTCCTCGACGACGACGAGCGCGCTCGTCACACCCAGCGTGGCGAGCGCGTCGGGGAGGAGCGCGATCGTCCCGTCCCCGAAGGCGATCTTCACGGGCAGCTGCGACCTGAAGGGCGTGACGGACGGCTTCATCGGCCCGATTGAAACACAGCCCGGGCATGGGCTTCCGTGCCTCGGACGACCACGGCGCAGACGCCGGCGTGTAGTCCTAGCCCGAGCGCTCCGCGCGATAGCGCCTGGCCTCGGCGACGAGGGCTTCGAACAGGCGCTTGTCGTCCTCCATCTCGGGATGCCAGAGGACGCCGACGGCAAACCGCCGGTCGGGGTCCTCCAGGCCCTCGAGCGACCCGTCCTCGGCCCAGGCCGTCTCGACGAGACCCTCTCCCACGCTTCCCACACCCTGGTGGTGGCTCGACTGCACGCCGTCGTGACGCGCGCCGATGATCTCCGAAAGCCGCGTGCCGCTCTTCACCTCGACCGCGTGCTCGGAGAACGTGCCGAGCACCTCGCGGTGGCCCTCATGGCCGACCGAGTCCGGCAGGTGCTGGACGAGATCGCCGCCGCGGACGACGTTCAGGAGCTGGAATCCGCGACAGATGGCAAGCGTCGGAACGTCGCGCTCGAGCGCCCGCCGGAGGAGGGCCATCTCCCCCGCGTCGCGGTGCGCCTGCGCGGGATCGGTCTTCTCGTGCCGGTCCGCGCCATACGTGTCGGGATCGATGTCGATCCCGCCGGAGAAGACCACTCCGTCGAGGACGTCCAGCGTCTCGTCGACTCCGTCCACGCTCGGCGGAACGACGAGCGCGCGCCCGCCGGCGCGCTCCACGGACTCGACGTAGTGGTACGGCACGAGCGCGGCCGGGAGCTCCCATGCGCCCCAGCGCGCGGGCTGCGCGTACGACGTGATCCCGATCAGCGGCCGCGCGCTCACGGAGAGAACGTAGCGAAGCGGTGCGACCGGAGCGGTCGACGTCAGGCGGCCGCGAGCACCGCGGTGAGCGCGGACCGCTCCGCGTCCGTCAGCGGCCGGGAGCGCCCGGTGTCGGAGTCGCGGGCGACCACGACGGACTCCGCGTCCGCGGCGACCCAGCCCGCGAGGGAGACGATCTCCTCGCGGAACGTCAGGCTCGAGGTGCCGATCCGGACGAGGCGCGTCCGGACGACGAGCGCGTCGTCGTCCTGGGTCAGCTCGCGGCGGAAGTCGATCGCGACGCGGGCGAGGACGTAGTCCCAGAAGTTTCCGCCCGGGCCGAGCGCGCGGACGAACCACTCGTCGCGCGCCTCCTCGAGGTACGTGGCGTAGACGGCGTTGTTGACGTGGCGGAGCGCGTCCAGGTCGCGCCAGCGGATCTCGATGCGCTTCTCGTGCGTCATCGGCTCAGTATGCGAGCCCTTCGCCGCGCAGCATCGTCCGCACGGTGCTCTTCAGGATGCCGAGGTCGCGGCGGACGACGGCCCAGGACGAGCCGCTCTCGAGCAGCGCCACGTAGTCGAGGTCGAGTTGCTCGAACCGCACGTCCTGACCCTTCGAGACCTGCGCGGGTCCGGTCCAGCCGGCGGGGACGTGGAGCCGGTAGTCGACGCCGCGGGCGACCTGCCGCTCCACGAGCTCGTCGGGCCACGGACGGGGGCCGACCAGGCTCATGTCACCGCGGAGGATGTTGACGAGCTGCGGCAGCTCGTCCAGGTACATCGGCTTCAGCACCCGTCGGCCGGCCCACGTGAGGTTCGCGACGTCCGCCTCGTACGGCCGGACGTGCCCGGCCGCGACCGCGAGGACGTCGCCGCGCAGCGTCCGAAACTTCAGGAGCCCGAACGTTCGACCGGCCGACACGCGCGGTTCGCGGTAGAGAAGCGGCCCCCGGTCGCGCGGACAGCGCAGCATGTCGAGCCCGACGGCACCGACCACGGCGGCCCACACCGGAGCGAGCAGCACGAGCAGCGAGCCGGAGACCGCCACGTCCAGCGCCCGCTTCGCCCGCAGCGTCGTGATGCCGTCAGATCCGCTCGAAGTACCGCTTCCGTTCCCAGTCCGTGACGAAGCGGTCGAAGAGCCCCTGCTCGGTGCGCGCGTAGTTGAGGTAGTGGTCGACGACCTGGTCGCCGAACGCGGCGCGCGCCATGGTTCCCGTCTCGAGCGCGGCGATCGCGTCGCGCAGCGTCGAGGGGAACCGCTCCGCGTCGGACTCGTAGGCGTTGCCCTCGAGCGGCGGCGGCGCCTCGAGCCCCTGCTCGAGCCCGTGGAGACCCGACGCGATCAGCGCGGCGAACGCGAGGTACGGGTTGACGTCGCCGCCGGGGATCCGGGTCTCGACCCGGCGAGCCTTGCCGTGCCCGACGACGCGGAAGCCGCACGTGCGGTTGTCGTTCCCCCAGGCGAGCGTCGTGGGCGCCCAGCTGCCGGCCGCGTAGCGCTTGTACGAGTTGACCGTCGGCGCGAAGAACACGGCAAGCTCCTTCGCGCACGCGATCTGCCCCGCGAGCCACTGGCCGAACAGCGCGTCGTCGCTCGCGAACGCCGCCTCGTCGCCGCGGAAGAGCGACGAGTGGATGTGGCACGAGTTGCCGATCCAGTCCTCGAACGGCTTCGCCATGAACGTGATCGCGCACCCGTGGAGGAACGCGATCTCCTTGGCGCCGTTCTTGTAGATCGTGTGGTTGTCGGCCATCGTCAGCGCGTCGGAGAAACGGAAGTTGAGCTCCTGCTGACCCGGCCACGCCTCGCCCTTCGACGTCTCGACGCGCATGCCGGCCGCCTGCATCCCGTTGCGGAGCGCGCGCATCAGCGGCTCGTCGTAGGTCGTGGCGAGGATGTGGTAGTCGAGGATGTACGGGACGGAGGGAGTGAGGCCGGTGTACCCGCTGCGCGTGCGCCTCGGCGTACGTCTCCCTGAGGAGATAGAACTCGAGCTCCGAGCCGACCATCGGCGTCAGGCCGAGACGTCTCCGCCCGCTCGATCTGGGCGCGCAGCACCTGGCGCGGCGAGGGCTGGACGGGTGAGCCGTCGTGCCAGCCGACGTCGCCGAGGACGAGCGCCGTGCCCTCGAGCCACGGGATCCGCCGGAGCGTCGCCATGTCGGGCGTGACCCCGAAGTCGCCGTAGCCCTGCTCCCAGCTCGCGATCTCGTAGCCGGGGACCGGGTCCATCTCCATCTCGAGCGCGAGCAGGTAGTTGCAGCCCTCGACAGGGTGCCCGGCGTCCATCTCGTCGACGAAGAACTCGGCATGGAGGCGCTTGCCGAGCAGGCGTCCCTGCATGTCGGTGAACGCGACGACGACCGTGTCGACCTCGCCGGTGGCGACGAGATCCTTGAGCTCGGCGTAGGTCAGCATGGCGGCGATCCTATTCCGCGACGCTCGATCCGGTGAGCGGAGGAGACTCGCTGATCGCTGACATGTCTTGACACGCGGCGCGGCGCGTAGGTGAATACCACTCCTCGGATCGATCCCCACAAGGAGGCAGGCAATGAGCACAGGGCCCGCAGGCGGCGGGTACCACACCTCGGAGGACGAGCAGATCCTCCACCGGATGGGCTACGCCCAGGAGCTGTTCCGTGCGATGGGCGGCTTCCAGAACTTCGCCATCAGCTTCACGATCATCTCGATCCTGGCCGGCTGCCTGACGTCGTACTACATCGCGTTCAACAACGGCGGCCCGATCGCGATCTCCTGGGGCTGGCTCTTGGTCGGTCTCATGTCGACGCTCATCTCACTCGCGATGGCCGAGATCGCCTCCGCGTTTCCGACGGCCGGCGGCCTCTACTACTGGTCGTCCAAGCTCGGTAGCCCGGCATGGGGTTGGTTCACGGGCTGGTTCAACCTCGTCGGTCAGATCGCGGTCACGGCCGCGATCGGCTACGGGCTGGCGATCTTCGCGACGTCGCTGATCAACCTCTGGTTCGACTACCCGAACACGAAGGAGTGGACGCTCCTCACGTACACGGTGGTGATGCTGATCGCCGTGGTGCTCAACATGTTCAAGGTCAGCATCACGGCGATGCTCAACACGATCTCGGCCTACTGGCACATGGTGGGGGTCCTCTTCATCGTGCTCGTGCTGATCATCGTCCCCGACAACCACCAGTCGGTCAGCTACGTCTTCACCCAGACGATCAACAACTCCGGGTTCTCTGGCACGAACTTCGGGAGCATCGTCTTCTGGTACGTGTTCGGCCTCGGCCTGCTGATGTCGCAGTACACGATCACGGGCTTCGACGCCTCGGCGCACATGGCCGAGGAGACGCACCAGGCGTCGCGCATGGCCGCGGTCGGCATGTACATGTCGGTCGTGGTGTCGGTGATCTTCGGGTGGATCCTGCTGCTCGCCGTGACGTTCGCCGTCCCGGACACGCAGGGCGTCCTCGACGCGGTCGGCGGCGCCGTCACCTACATCTGGACGACGTCGATGAGCGAGACCTGGGCGGAGATCCTGCTCTTCATCTGCTGCGTCGCGCAGATGTTCTGCCTCACGGCGTCCGTCACGTCCGCGTCCCGGATGATGTTCGCGTTCTCACGCGACCGCGCCGTGCCGGGGCATCGGCTCTGGCGCAAGGTCGCCCCGAACCGCGTGCCGGTCGTGGCCGTGTGGGCGATCGGAACGCTCGCCTGGGCGCTGATGATCCCCACCTACTGGAACGCCGCGACCGGATACCTCGTCGGGACGTCGATCGCAGTGATCGGCCTCTACATCGCGTTCATCCTCCCGGTCATCCTCCGCTTCCGGATGGGCGACCGCTTCGAGCCGGGCGCGTGGACGCTCGGGAAGCACTACAAGTGGATCGACGTCATCTCGATCATCTGGGTGGGGATCATCACGATCCTCTTCCTCGGCCCGATCGCGCCGACCGGGATCCCGTGGAAGGACGGGTTCAACTGGGACGTCGCGAACTACGCGCCGCTGACCGTCGGCGGGGCGCTCCTCTTCTTCGGCGGGTGGTGGCTGATCTCCGCGAAGAACTGGTTCAAGGGCCCGGTGCGGATGGGCACCGCGGAGGAGCTCGAGCAGATGGAGGAGCGGACGGCGACCGCCTACGAGGTTCCGGCGGACACCGGCTACTCCTCGTAGCGAACCGCCGAACGCCGCATCAGGAGGGGCGCCCGGGCGGGCGCCCCTCCGCGTCTCAGGCGTCGAGCGCGCGGCGGAAGGCCGGCTCGGAGGCCGTCCGCTCCATGCGCTCGAAGTGCTCGGCCGCGTAGCCGGCGAAGTCGAAGTCGAGCTCCGACACGACGCCCTGCACCACGCCCCACATCGCCTCGCGGAAGTCGGACATGAAGCGCTGGAGGTCGAGCGCCGCGAGCCCGGCGGCGTGCGCGTCGCCCGCGTAGGCGGCGAGGAGCACCGCGCGCCCCTCTGCGTCGAGCTCGTGGTTGATCGAGAAGTTCGCCAGGTCGAAGAACGGATCGCCCATGCCCGCGTACTCCCAGTCGACGATCACGAGCCGCTCGCCGTCGTCGATGAAGTTCGCGTTGAGCAGGTCGTTGTGGCACGCACGAGGCGGCTGGTCGGCGCGCAACTCGGCGATCCGCCGTGCCAGCTCGTGTGCCGAGGCGAACGCGTCGGGAACGACCGCTCCTCGCTCGACGGCCGTGTCCCGATACGCCTCGACGACCTCGAGCCCGTCGAACCTTCCGGGTATCGCCGGCCCGTGGTGGAAGGCCCGGAGCGCCCGCGCGACGCGAAGGAGCTGCTCGGGCTCGCGAAGCCTCTCCGGCGGCGGGGTCGATCCGTCGACGAAGCGCGTGACGAGCCATCCCTCGGGCTCGACGAAGTCGACGACCTCCGGTCCGACGCCGGCCTCTGCCGCGGCGCGGGTCGCCGCCAGCTCCACCGTCCGGTCGATCCCGAGCAGGTCGGTGTCCTTCCCGGCGACGCGCAGCACGACGACGCCGTCGGGGCGCGTGACCTTGACGTTGTGGTTGGTGATCCCGCCGCCGAGCACCTCCCACGTCGACCGGCCGTCCGGCCAGACGCGCGCGACGGCCTCGGCGAGCGCCTCGCTCATGCGCGGATCTTCTCGCCCGTCGGGTCGTAGAGCGGCTCCCCGGCCACGACGCCCGCCACCCACTCGCCGAAGATCTCGACCGCCACCTCGGTGCCGACGTCGTGCTCCGCCGGAAGGTACGCATAGGCGATGGACGCGCCCACCGTGTAGCCGTACCCCCCGCTCGTGACCCGCCCCACGGGATCGTCGCCGACGCGGACGGGCTCGGAGCCGAGCGCCACGGCGCGTGGGTCGGCGAGGGTGAGGCACCGCAGTCGGCGGTCCGGCTCGGCCCCCGCCACGAGCGCGTCGCGGCCGACGAAGTCGCCCTTGTCGAGCTTGACGGCGAAGCCGAGCCCGGCTTCGTACGGCGTGTCCTCCGGCGAGATGTCGGCCCCCCAGACGCGGTAGCCCTTCTCGAGCCGCAGCGAGTCGATCGCCTTGTAGCCGCCCGCGACGAGGCCGTGATCCCGCCCGGCGGCCCAGAGCTCGTCCCAGAGTCGCGCGCCGAACTCGGTCGGGCAGTAGAGCTCCCAGCCGAGCTCGCCGACGTAGGTGACGCGCACGGCGAGGCACGGCACCGGCCCGACCGCCAGCTCCCGCGCGGCCATGTAGGGGAAGGCCTCGTTCGCGAGGTCGGTGACCGTGAGCGGCTGGAGGATCGCGCGGCTCGCGGGCCCCCAGAGCCCGAGGCAGGCGTACGCCGACGTCACGTCGACGACCTGCACCGAGCCGTCGGCCGGCGCATGCTGGCGGATCCACGCCGCGTCGTGCTGACCGAACGCCGTGCCGGTGACGATGCGGAACCGCTCGGCGCCGAGACGCGTCACCGTGAAGTCGCACTCGATCCCGCCGCGCGGGTTGAGCATCTGCGTGTACGTCACGCGGCCCGTCTCGCGGGCGACACGGTTGGCGCAGAGGCGCTCGAGGAAGTCGGCGGCGCCCGCACCGACGACGTCGAGCTTCGCGAACGACGACTCGTCGAAGAGCGCCGCCGTCTCGCGGCACGCGCGGTGCTCTGCGCCGACCGCGGGCGACCACAGCTTCCCCGCCCATCCGCGCGGCCGGAGCGACGGATCACCCGCCTCCGCGTTCGGCTCGAACCAGTTCGCGCGCTCCCAGCCCGACTTCTCCCCGAAGGCTGCGCCGAGCTCACGGAGCCGGCCGTTGGCCGCCGAGACCCTCAGCGGGCGACCGGCCTCGCGTTCGTGGCCGGGGTACTTCACGTCGTAGTACGTCTCGTAGATCTCCTTCGTCCGGGCGAGCGTGTACTCGCGCGAGCGGTACGCGGCCCCGAAGCGACGCGAGTCCATGTGCCACACGTCGAGCGACGGCGTGCCCTCGACGATCCACTCGGCAACGAGCTTGCCCATGCCGCCCGCGCCGGCGAGCCCGTGCGCGCAGAACCCCGCGGCGACCCAGAAGCCCCGGATGTCGCTCGGGCCGAGGATGAACTCGCCGTCGGGCGTGAACGCCTCGGGCCCGTTGATGAGCCGCACGACGCCCATCTCCTCGAGCGACGGGACGCGCACGACGGCGTTCTGCATCAGCTCCTCGAACCGTGGCCAGTCCTCCTCGAGCAGCTTTCCGTTGAAGTCGGCGGGAATGCCGTCGAGCGACCAGGGCGCGCAATGCCGCTCGTAGCCGCCCATGATCAGCCCGCCCGACTCCGGGCGGAAGTAGACGAGGAGCGACGGGTCGCGCATCGTCGGCATGTCGAGCGGGAGCCCCGACGGCTCGAGGACGAGGTACTCGTGGGCCATCGGGACGACGGGCACCGTGACGCCGGCGAGAGCGCCGATCTCGCCCGCGAACATCCCGCCCGCGTTGACCACGATGTCCGTCTCGATCGTCCCGCGGTCGGTCTCGACTCCGGTGACGCTCCCGCGCTCCGTCCGGACGGCGGTGACCCGCGTGTTCGTGCTCACCTCCGCCCCGCGCCGCCGTGCGCCCTCCGCGAGCGCGAACGTCAGCTGGCTCGGGTCGATGTACCCGTCCGTGGGCAGGAAGGCGGCGCCGAGCACGCCGTCGGTCGTCATCGGCGGAAAGAGCGCCTGGGCCTCGGCGGGCGAGATCAGCTCCAGCGGGAGGCCGAACGTCTTCGCCCAGCCGGCCTGGCGGGCGATCTCCTCCATCCGCTCCTCCGACGAGGCGAGCCGCAGGGAGCCGACCTCGCGCCAGCCCGTCTCGAGCCCGACCTCCTCCTCGAGCGTGCGGTAGAGGTCGACGCTCTCCATCATCATCCTCGTGAGCGAGAGGGACGAGCGGAGCTGGCCGACGAGGCCGGCCGAGTGGAACGTCGAGCCGCTGGTCAGATCGGCCCGCTCGACGAGGACGACGTCGTCCCACCCGAGGCGCGTCAGCCAGTAGAGGATCGAGCAGCCCCCGACCCCGCCGCCGATCACCACCGCCCTCGCCCTGTCCCGCACTCCGCCTCCTCGCTGATGCCTGCGACGTTCGGGGGCCAACCTAGCCCGCTCAGCCGTCCAGGCACCGCCGTTCTGGTCGATCGCCTGGCCGGTGACGTTGCGCGCGTCCGGCGAGAGGAGCCACGCAACGGTGCCGGCGACGTCCTCCGGCTGGGACATCCGCCCGAGCGGGACGTGCGTCATCGCGTCGCGGTACGCGTCCTCGCGCGTCCCGCCGCTTGCCTCCGCCGCCGCGTCGAGGCCCAGCCAGGCCATGTCGGTGTCGACCCACCCCGGGCAGATCGCGTTCACCTGGACGCCGCGCGGGGCGAGCTCGGCGGCGAACGAGCGCACGAGCCCGAGCAGGCCCGCCTTCGACGCGCTGTAGCCCGTGTACCGCGGGACCGCGATCCGCGCGAGGATCGACGACAGCACCACGATGTGTCGCGCGTCGGGGCCGGGCGCCAGGTGCTCGAGCATCGCCCGGACGCAGTAGTACGTCCCGTTGACGTTCGTCTGGACGATGTCGTCGAAGCGGTCGCCGCCCTCGTCGTCGTCGCCGTTCGGTCCGCCGATCCCGCTCGCGGCGACGAGAGCGTGGATCGGCCCGAGCGCGCCCGCCGCCCGTGTCATCGCCTTCTCCACCCGCCGACGCTGCCTGACGTCGCACGGCTCGACGCGGACCGGCCCGTCGATCGACGCGGCGGTCGCCTCGAGCCGCTCGCGCCCGCGCGCGACGAGCGTGAGCGCGGCGCCCTCGCGGGCGAGGCGCAGGGCGATCGCGCGCCCGATGCCGGTGCCCGCGCCCGTCACCACCACGTGCTTTCCGTTCAACCAGTCCCCGGTCGTTCGCAATTTGCGGCCTTTCCGTCGTCGGATCCCCTTGCGAGGGTGCGTGCCAGAGCGTAGATTGCCGCTGCGCCGAGCACGGGACGCGAGTAGGACGAAGCTCTCCCGGAAGGCCGTACGCGGAAGCGGAAGGTCAGTCGGGGAAGTGGACGAAAGCGCACCCGGCTCGGCGAAACCTTGGTCCTGTTTAGGTAGAGCACACGGCGTTCAACGCAAGTATGTGCGGATTGTAAAGAAAAATCCGCAAAGAGCGGGAATTGCAGTTCGCGCTCGCTTGACGCCGGCGCCTCGAGCCCGTAGTGTCCTGATTGCACCGAGGACGGAGCGCCTGAGGTTGATGGCTCTCCGACAGGCAGTCGCTTCGGCGGAGGTCAGTCGGGAAGCCGGACGAAGGAGCACCGGTCTCGGTGCATTTCTGCGTGGAATGGCGATGCGCAACACGTCGACCCATGGGAATTCTCCCGAGATCGATGATTTGTCGGTGTTTGCGACAATTTCGCTTTGCCAGACTTGACAGTCGCGGAATGAGGAACTAGATTTCCGAGTGCACCGAGCACGGAGCGCCGAAGGTTGAAGGCTCTCCCGCCCGGCAGTCGCTTCGGCGAAGGTCGATCGGGTGAGTTGGACGACGGCGAGACCGACTCGGTGCATTTTCTTTGGTCCGCGAGCAGGATTCCGCAGGAGCGGAATCCTGCCGCTCGGATCCCCGCCTGCGGTGGGGCACGTCCCTGAAGGCGTCGGCTTCGCCGCCGCAACTGCCGCGCGTTGGCGTCGGGGACGTGTGCGAGCGGTCGAGCGGCCGTGCCACGACGACCGGCGTTCTTCGCCGGTCCCTATCCTCGCCCGATGCGCAGGATCGTCGCGATCACCGGGACGATCGTCTTCCTGGACGCGATGCTGTTCGGGGCGATCATCCCGCTGCTCCCCCACTTCGCCGACCGGTACGACCTGTCGAAGCTCGAGGCGGGACTGCTGCTCGGGGCCTACGGCGGCGGCGCGCTCGTGGGTGGTGTCCCCGGCGGCATGCTCGTCAGCCGGGTCGGGCCGAAGCGCGGCGTCCTCGCGGGCCTCGTCGTGCTCTCGCTCGCGAGCCTCGCCTTCGCGCTCGCCGGCGGGCCGCTGGCGCTCGGCCTCGCGCGCTTCGTGCAGGGCCTCTCGAGCGCGACGACCTGGGCCGGCGCCCTCGCCTGGGTGGCCGTCAGCGTCGAGCGCGAGCGGCGCGGCCAGGCGCTCGGAACGGTCTTCGGCCTCGCCGTGCTCGGCTTCGTCTGCGGGCCGATGTTCGGCGGCGTCGCCGATCTGGTCGGCATCCGTGCTTCGTTCGTCGGTGTGGCGCTCGTCGCCGCGGTGCTGGCTGCGGCGCTCGCCGCGGTCGGTGCACCCCCACGCGAGCTCGCCCGCCCCGGCGCGGTGCGCCGAGCTCTCCGCGACCGTGCCTTCCTCGGCGGGCTCTGGCTCAACACCCTGCCCGCGCTCTTCTTCGGGACGCTCGACGTCCTCGTCCCACTCCTCTTCGACGCGGCCGGCTACGGAGCGCTCGCGATCGCCGCCGTCTTCGTCACCGCGGGCGCCGTCGAGGTGGTCGTGAACCCGGTCGTCGGCCGGATCTCCGACCGCCGCGGCCGCCTGCTCCCCGTCCGCGTCGCGCTCGCAGCGTCGATCGCCGTCGCCGTCGCCTTCGCGCTTGCGACGGAGCCCCTCGTCGTCGCGGTGCTGGTCGTGGCGGCGTCGGTGACGTTCGGCGGCTTCTACACGCCGGGAATGGCGCTCGTCGCCGACCGGGCCGAGCGGGCGGGCCTCTCCCAGGGGATCGGCTTCGGCGTCACGAACACCGCGTGGGCCGTGGGGGCTCTGATCGGCCCCGCGGTCGGCGGCGCACTCGCGGACGTCTTCGGGGATCCGGTCCCCTACCTTCTCGCGGCGTCCCTCTGCGCCCTCACGCTCCTCGCCGCCCGGCGCGGCACGGCGCTGCCGCGGCCGACGTGATCAGGCGGCGGCCGGGAAGCGCTCGAGCGCCCAGCGCGAGTCGAGCGGCTGCAGCCGGTAGTCGCGGCCGTTGACGAGCGCGTAGTCACGCCGCCGAGGATCCATGGGAAGCCGCGACTCGGCCGGGAACCAGCGGTTGTGCCGCTCGATCAGGTCGTTGACCTCGTCGAAGCGCCACCGGGTGACGACCTCGTGCCACGCCTCTTCGAACCGCTCCGGTGGAACCTCCGAGGCGAGGCGCCGCCGCTCCTCCGCGAGCGCCTGCTCGTGGGCGGCGGTCATGGCCTCGATCTCCCGCAGCCGCGTCATGTACGGCAGAGGCCCGCCGAGCGACGCGAGATAGCCCTCGGCGGTGGGACGGAAGTTCCGCAGGCGGAGCGGCAACGGCTTCGAGCGCAGCGGGCTCGAGCGCAGATCCTCTTCGAGATCGCCGAGCTGGCGGCGTTCGCGTGCGGTCTGCGGACGCGGCGCGTCCTCGCGAAGGATCGCCTCCCGCTCTTCGGGCCTCACGCCTCCAGTACAGCAGACCGCTCGCCCCGCGCCTTCCGGTCGAAGCCGGCCAGCGCAAGGCCGCCGAAGGCGGCGGCGACGACGCCGATGACGGCGAACATCGCCCACGTCGCCTCGTCGCCGACGCTGTTGCGCATCTGGAGCCCGATCAGCGGCGCGAGCGCGAACCCGATCGCCGGTGCGCTCCCGAACGCACCCATGTAGGCGCCGCGGATGTCCGCCGGGGCGAGCTCGGCCACGACCGCCTGGGACGTCGGCACCCAGAGCATCTCCCCCACGACGAACACGACGATGACGAAGAGGATCGCGGCGAGGCTGTGCGTCCAGACGAGGAGCAGGAAGGGAAGCCCCATCACCAGGAGCGCGAGGACGAGCTTCGGCGCCGCGGGCAGGGGCGCCGTGACGCGTGTGAGCCGCACCTGGAAGAGGGCGACGAGCAGCGGGTTGACCCAGACGAGGAATCCCCAGGCCGCCGGCTGGTAGCCGTAGCCGTCGACGAGCGACACCGGGAGCACCACCTCGTACGCGACGTATGTCAGCCACGCGAAGACCGCCGAGCCGAGGAAGAGCAGGAAGCGCTTGTCGGCGAGGATGACGCCGAGCGAGCCGTGCTCCGGCGGGCCGTCGGGGGCGAAGTCGCCGCGGTGCGGCAGGTACCGGTATGCGACCACCCAAGCGGTCGCGGACATGACCGCGACGCACGGGAACAGCGCGGGCCACGACCCGAGGACGAGCAGGAGCCCGCCGATCGGCGGCCCGACGACGACGCCCATGTTGGCCGCCACGCGCACCGACGCATAGGCCGCCTGACGTCGCTCCGGCGCGACGAGGTCGGCGACCATCGCCTGGCCGACCGAGCCGCCGAGCGCGCCGAACACGCCCGCGAACGCGAGCGCCGCCAGTCCCGCCCACTTGGCGTCCGACAGCGCGAAGAGGAGCAGCGGGTACCCGACCATCACCCCGTTCCCGATCAGGATCACCCGGCGCCGGCCGATCCGGTCGGAGAGGTAGCCGCCGGCAAAGCCGCTCAGGGCGGAGAAAACGGCGCCGACGAGCAGCGCGAATGGCAGGGCCGCCTTGGCGCCGAGCTCCTCGACGGCCCAGATCGACATGAACGTCCACATCGCCGAGCCCGCGGCGCTGCCGATCAGGGTCACGCCGAGGACCGGGCGCAGAGCGGGGTCGAGGTCGTCGCCCCAGACGAGGCGCATCACGTGGCGGACGGCGCGCACGACGCGCACGCTAGCCACGTCCAGGCGTCGCGCGGTGCGGCTTCCCGTACCTCTCTCAGCGGCCGAGAAGGCGCGCGAGAAAGCCCGGCCGGTCTGCGTCCGGGAGGTCGTCTGACTGCTCCGCCTCCGGCTGCGTCACGGGCTCCGCGAGTACCGCGGCGACCACGGGGACCGCCGGCTCCTCGTGGTCGGCGATCACGTCCGCCGCGCCCGGCGCTTCCTCGTCGCGCGGCGCGAGCGTCGCGGCGACACCGCGATCGCGGAGCCGTTGGAAGTCGCCGCGGATCGCCGCGGACATCTCGTCCTTGTGGCTCTGCTCTCTCACCCGCCGGGCTGATTCCCCGCAGGCCCGCCGACTCCTTCCTCGCGGCGTTCCGGGCCGAGCCAGCGCCACGCCGCCATCGTCGCGAGCCCGAGGAGCAGCGTCGGCACCACGGTGAAGGCGCGGTAGATGAGCACGGCCGCGACGACCTCGGCGTTCGCGCCGCCGAAGCCGACGAGGATCCCCGTCATGCCGAGCTCGACGGGTCCGACCCCGCCGGGGGTCAGCGGGATCAGTTGCAGCGCCCGCGCGAGCGACCAGCCCGCGAATGCCTCGACCCAGGTGATCTCGCCCGCGCCGATGCCGACGGCGCGCAGGGAGACGAGCAGCACCACGAACACCGTGACGTTGCCGAGGATCGCGGCGAGCGTCAGCCACGCCCAGCGCCGCCGGATCAGATCGACGGTGGCACGGCGGAAATGGACGAGGCGCTCGCCCCACTCGACCACCGCGTCGCGGCGAAGCGCGCGCAGCACCCGGTTGAGCGCCCGTTGACAGGCGTCTCCGATCCCGCGCGCGAGTGCGTCGCTCCAGAAGACGAGCGCGAGCAGCACGACCGCGACCGCGAACACGCTCGCGCCGATCACTGCGACGGTCGTCAGGAGGGCGCTTCGCTCCTCGTCCAGCGCGAGGAGCAGCACAGCGATGACGGGGAGCAGCAGGTTCGCGAGCTGGTTCCAGATCCCCGTGAGCGTCACCGCGCGCGCGACGTCGCTCGAGCCGAAGCCCCACATGCGCAGGAGGCCGTACGAGCCCGCCATCCCCACGATCCCGCCCCCCGGCGCGACGTAGGTCAGCGCGGTGGAGGCCTGCGTGAACGGCAGCGCCTGGCGGAAGCGGAGGCCCGGCAGCGCGATCATCCACGGCGGCGCGTACGTGACGACGTTGACCACGACCGCGGCACCGAGCGCGAGCAGCCACGCCGTGTCGAGCTGCTTCACGACGGCCCAGACGTCGGTGTAGCTCGCGATCCGCGGCAGGACGACGGCGAACGTGATGACGACGACCGCAAGGCCGAGCGCTCCGAGCACGATCTGCTTGCGCCGCCCCTTCACGGGCGCACCCTACTGCGTCACCCGAGCAGGGACGACGCGCCGCGCAGCACCGAGAGCAGGAGCCCGAGCGGCAGGTGATCTGCGGCGAACCTGAGCCCCGAGGCCGTCCTGCCGCCGATCAGCCCCTGGGACTCCCCCTCGTCGACGGCCCGGCCGAGACCCGACCGCAGCGCCTCCTCGAGGTCGTCGCGGGACTTCCCCTCCTTCTGCGCGAGCGCGTCCAGGTCGTCCACGCTGCGGAGCGCGAGGACGAGCTCCTCGCGCGAGACGCCGAGTTCACAGGCCGTCCCGTCCGCCGCGGCGAGGAGGACGACCTCGATCCGCTCCCCCGTGTCCTCCGTCTGCCTGGGCGGACGCGGCGCGCACGGGTCTGCGACGGGGCTCGGCTCGAACGACGTGCCACCGAGCGCGACGTAGCCGGCGACGAGCGCGCACGCAAGCACGGCCGCGACCAGGATCGGCAGCGCCTTCACACGCTCACCGCCCTGCGGGAGAGCACGATCGGGACGAGAGCCGCGAGCGCGAGCAGCGCGGCGAGCAGGAACGGCCGCGAGAAGGCTGCGGTCACCGCGCGGTCGAGCTGCGCGACGAGCTCGTCCTCCAGCCCGCGGTACTCGGGCGTGTCCGGTCGGTCGACGAACGCCCCACGGACGTCCGGGACCTCTCGATCGGATGCACGGACGATCGCGAGCACGTCCTGCGCGACCGCGAGCTTCTCGAGCGGCGGAATGCCGCTGTCGAGGACGGCCGCCGCCCCCGCCCGAAGCGCTCGTTCCTCGTTGCGGTCGAGGGCCGTGGTGAACACCGGCGTCAGCAGCAGCAGCCCGAGGACGACGCCCGCGTGCCGGGCCGCGATCGTCCAGCCGCCGTGCACGGCCTGCGGCGACCGGCCGTAGAGGGCGCGTTCGGTGAGTGCGGAGAGCGCCAGCCCGAGACCGGCGCCGACGAGGATCTGCGGCAGCACCGTCCACCACCACGCCGAGCCGGGGAGCACGCCGAGTGCGGCAAGGCCGCCCGTCACGAGGACGACCCCCGCCGCCGCGCGCGTCGCGGTGTTGCCGATGCGGGACGCAAGGCTTCCGGTCGCGATCGCGGCCACCGGCATCACCGTCACGACGACGCCGGCGACGGCGGGATCCATTCGCCAGCCGTCGACGAGGAGCAACACGAGGAGGAACAGCGCCGCCGTCAGCGCACCCGAGAGCAGCAGCAGCGCGAGGTTCGCGGAGACGTTCGGCCGTCCAGCGGGCTCGACGACCGGCCGGACGCGCAGCCGGAGCACCCCGACGAGGGTCAGCAGGGCCAGAGGCGCCTGGACGAAGAAGATCGACTCCCAGCCGAGCGTCTCGGTGAGGATCCCGCCGATCGCCGGGCCGAGCGCCGCGCCGAGGATCCCGGCGGCCGCCCACGTGCGCACGGCACTGCCGTCCGAGCCCTGGATCTCGGTCAGCAGGTCGAGCGCCGCGCAGACGAGCAGCGCGCCGCCGACCGCCTGGACGCAGCGCGCGCCGACGAGCACGCCGAACGACGGCGCGAGGGCGCACGCGAGGGACGCCGCCGCGAACACGAGCGTCCCGGCGGTGAACGCGGGCACGGGACGGCGACGCGCAGCGTAGGCGGCGGGGAGGGCGGCGAGCGCGAGCCAGAGGTTGTACGACGTCAGCACCCAGGCGACCGTCGGGATCTCCACGTCGAACTGCCGCAGGATGTCCGGCAGCGCGAGCGTCACGACCGACGAGTCCGCGAGCGCGAGCCCGATCCCGAGGCCGACGAGGGTCTTCCGCGTCCGCGTGGTCACGCGCGCACTCTAAGCCTGGCCTCGGGCTTCCGTCCGAGACCCGGCTATTATCGCGCGATGCCGTTCTGGGCCTGGATTCCGTTGTTCGTGCTGCTCTTCCTCGCGGTGCTCCTCGGGGTCTTCGTGCTGCTCGGGCGGATCAGGGGCGGCAAGTACCTGCGGCCCGTCGTGACGTTCCTCTCGAAGGTGCCGCTCTTCAAGAAGTGGTTCCAGAAGGCATCGATCGCGGCGCTCGAGCGCGAGAACCCCGAGCTCGCCGCGGCGATGAAGAAGATGACCGCCTTCGGCGAGCCGAAGAGCCCCGAGCAGGCCCAGCGCATGCTCAACCTGCTGACCCCCGCAGAGCGCCGCGCCTACATGGCAGCGGTCGGCCAGGAGACCGAGACGCCCGACGCAGCGAATCGCCAGCTCCGCCGCCGGATGGAGCACGGCGGCGCCGGCATGCCCGTACGGACGAAGCCGGCCTCCGACCGTCCCGGTGCGTCGGGCCGCAAGAGCGGCAAGGGCGCGAAGAAGAAGCGCTAGTCCCCCGGCTGGGCGATCGCCCGGCCGGCGTCGAGCACGGCGTCGACGAACGCCCGCACGTCGTCGTCGGTCGTGCGGTAGTTGACGACGCACGGGCGCAGGCAGACCTTCCCGTCGACGCGCGCCGGCGCGACCCAGACGTCGCCCTGCTGCTGGAGCGCCTCGACGAGCCGGGCGTTGTGCTCGTCGAGCTCCCCCTCGGAGATGCCCGCGGGGACGTGGCGGAAGGGGACGATCGAGAGCTGCGGCTCACCGCAGAGGTGCTCGAGCTCGGCGTGCCGGGCGACCGCGTCGTAGAGGAGGCGCGCCTGGCCGAGGTTTCGCTCGATCGCGGCACGGATCGCCTCCGACCCGTGCGCGCGGAACGCGAGCCACAGCTTGAGCGCGCGGAACGGCCGCGAGTACTCGAGCGTGATGTCGACCATGTGGTGATCGGGCCGCTCGTGCGGGATGTAGTCCTCCTCGTGCGCGAGCGCGCCGTGCAGGTCCTCGTGCCGCCGCACCAGCACCACGCCGCAGGCCTTCGGCAGGAAGAGCCACTTGTGCGCGTCGAGCGTCACCGAGTCGGCCCGGTCGAGGCCCGCGAAGAGGTGCCCCGCGGACGTGCGTGGTCGCGGCCGCGACGCCGTACGCGCCGTCGACGTGGAGCCAGACGCCGCGCTGCTCGCAGACGTCGGCGAGCGGGTCGATCGGGTCGACCGCGCCGGTCAGCGTCGTCCCGGCGGTGGCGACGACGGCGACGGGCGTGACACCCGCCGCGCGGTCTGCGTCGATCGCGGCGTCGACCGCATCCGGGCGGAGCCGCCGCGCGTCGTCCATCTCCAGCGAGCGCACGTGGTCGGAGCCGATCCCGAGCAGCTCCGCCGCTCGGACCACGGAGTAGTGCGCCTCCTGCGAGCAGTAGAGCGCCGCGCGGGCGCCCGTCATGCCCTCGCGCCGCGACCCTGGAAGCGCGCGCTCGCGGGCCGCCGCGAGCGCCGTGACGTTCGAGATCGTGCCGCCGCTCGTGAACGCCCCGGCGGCGGCGGGGAACCCGACGAACTCGCTCACCCAGCGGACGGCCTGGTCCTCCACCTCGGACGCCGCCCCTGCCCAGACGGCGAGGTTGACGTCGAAGCACGACGCGAGCAGGTCGCCCAGCACGCCGATCTCGAGGCCGGACGAGCCGACGAAGGCGAAGAAGCGCGGGCGCGGCTGGGCGATCGACACGTCGAGCAGCTGTGCAGCGTCGTCGAGCGCGGCGAGCGCGCTCGACCCGTCCCCGGGAAGCGCCGCGCGGAGCAGGTCGTGGAGCCGCTCGTCGACGTCCGGCTGGCCGGGCCGTGCGCGGTCGAAGCTCTGCCACGCGCGCGCGACGATCGCCGCCGCGCGCTCCAGCGCCTGCTCGCGGCCGGCGTCGAGGCGGAGCGACGGAAGCTCGGACGCGGCGCTCATCGGCGCGAAGTAGTACCCGAGCCGCCCGCGGATGCCGCAGGGCTTTCACGGAACCTCGATCTCGACGCGGTCGCCCGTGACGCGGGTCGGGAAGACCCGGACGGGCTCCTCCGCCGGGCCCTCGACCACGTCGCCGGTCGCGAGGTCGAACAGCGAGCCGTGGCACGGACAGCGGATCGCAGCTGCCTCGACCCATCCGTCCGAGAGCGGGCACTCCGCATGCGTGCACCAGGTCTCGACGGCGTGCCACGCCCCGTCCACCTTCGCGAGGGCGATCGCCGTCCCGTCGGCCTGGAAGGCGACGACGCTCTCGTCCGGCAGCGAGGCGTCGGCCGCGTCGATCCAGGTCATGCGTCCCAGAGGACGTGCAGGTGCCGCGGTGCCCGGAACTCCCACCCGGTGAAGAGCGGCGGCCGGTCGGGGTCGAGCCGGAGCCGGGGCAGCCGCTCGAGCAGCCGCGTGAGCGCGATTCGCATCTGCACACGGGAGAAGTGGTGGCCCGAGCAGTAGTGCGTCCCGAAGCCGAACGCAGCGTGGGTTCGCTTCGCCCGGAAGAGGTTGTACTCGTCGGCGGTCGGCCCCCACACGTCCTCGTCGCGGTTCGCCGACGAGACGAGGAGGCCGAGGTTCGCGCCCGCCGGCACGGTCGTCCCGCCGAGCTCCGTCTCGACGAGCGCACGCCGGGTCTGCGTGCCGATCGGCGAGATCCAGCGAAGCCCCTCCTCGACCGCATCGCGGACGAGCGCCAGATCGTCGAGGACGGCACCGACCTGCCGCGACTCGAGCAGCCCGACGAGCGTCGTCCCGGCGGCGTGGCCGGGCTCCTGCATCCCGCCGAGGAGGATCACCTTGAGCGTCGGCAGGATCGTCGCGACGCGCTCCTCGAGCGTGCCGTCGGCGAGGTGCAGCATGGTGGCGATCGTCGACCCGTCGGGGTCGGTGAAGAGGCGCTCGAAGACCGGCGCGAGCTCGACGTCGATCTCGGCCGCCGTGGCGTCGGCGACCTTCCACTTCGCCGGATCGTCCTCGAAGTTGATCGCGCCCTCGGCGAGCCCGTGGAACCAGCGGCGCAGCGTGTCGCCGTCGAGGTGCCCGAGCCCGAGCACACGGCCGAGCCCGAGCACGGAGATCGGCTCGAAGTACTCGCTCATCAGCTCCGCCTCGCCGCGACCCTCGAGCCCGTCGAGGAGCTCCGCGGCGAGCGGCTCGATCAGCTCGGGCGTCGCCGCCTCGACGACGCGGGGCCGCAGCGACGGGTCGAGCATCGCGCGCAGCCGCTTCTGCGGCTCGCCGTCGAGGAGCAGGATGCTCTCCCCGCCCATCGTCCGCTCGAGCGGCGAGGGATCGACGCGCGCGCAGAACACGTCCGGACGCGTCGCAGCTGCTTCGACGTCCTCCCAGCGGGTCACGAACCAGAGCCCGACAGCGGGCAGGAAGCACACGGGCGCCTCGGCGCGCAGCCGCGCGTACACGGGATACGGGTCGCGATCGAGATCCTCGACCGTGACGGACGACGCGTACGCCTCGACGGCGCTCACGCCGTCGTCCCGTCCAGGATCTGGAGCGTCTTCAGGTCGGAGTAGAAGTCGAGCGCGTAGTCGCCGCCCTCACGGCCGATGCCCGAGATGCCGACGCCGCCGAACGGCGCCGTGAGGTCGCGCACGAGGAACGTGTTGACCCAGACGGTGCCCGCGCGCACTGCACGGCCGACCCGGCCGGCGCGCTCCTCGGAGCCCGTGTAGACCATGCCCGAGAGTCCGTACCGCGTCGAGTTCGCGAGCGCGACGGCCTCCTGCTCGTCGGCGAACGTCTGGAACGTGAGCACCGGGCCGAACACCTCGCGCTGGACGATCTCCGAGTCGTTCGAGCGCGGGATCACGAGCGTCGGGTCGTAGAAGAGCGGGCCGACGTCCTCGCGGCGCCGGCCGCCGCGGACGACCTCGTCGCCGTTGGCACGGGCACGGTCGACGAACCCCTCGACGCGCGCCAGGTGGTCGGGATGGATCAGCGGCGACACCGTCGTCGCGTCGTCGCGCGGGTCGCCGAGCACGTGCTCGTCGGTGAAGCGGTGGAAGAGCTCGAGGAACGCGTCCTCGACGGAGCGCTCGACGAGGAGGCGCGTCCCGGCGAGGCAGACCTGGCCCGCGTCGTCGTACTGTCCCGCAGCCTTGCGCGCGGCGGCCTCGAGGTCGGCGTCGGCGAAGACGAGCAACGGGCCCTTGCCGCCGAGCTCGCCGGTGAACGGCACGACGTTCCGCGCCGCCGCCGTGCCGATGTGCACCGCGGTCTCGGGCGAGCCCGTGAACGAGATCCGGCGGACGCCGTCGTGGCGGGTCAGCGCAGCGCCGATCTCCTCCCCGATCCCCTGGACGACGTTGAAGACGCCCGGCGGGAAGCCGGCCTCGGTCACGAGGTCGCAGAGCAGCGAGCAGGAGAGCGGCGACCACTCCGCGGGCTTGAGGATCACCGTGCAGCCCGCCGCGAGCGCCGGCGCAGTCTTCCACGTCGAGAGCATGAAGGGCGCGTTCCAGGGCGTGATCACGACCGCGGGGCCGCTCGGCATGCGCACGACCCGGTTGCGCGTCCCGTTCGACTCCCAGACGCGCTCCTCGTACGCGACGGCGAGGTCGGCGTAGGCGCGGAAGTTCCGCGCGCCGCGCGAGATCACGCGCGCGCGGAGCGAGCGGAGCAGCATCGCCATGTCGGCGCACTCGACGGCCGCCAGGCGCTCGACGTTCGCGTCGATCAGGTCGGCGAGACGGTGCATGACCTCGCCGCGCCCCGACGTCCCGAGCGCCGCCCAGGAGGGGAAGGCGTCCTGCGCCGCAGCGACCACGAGAGCGGCTTCCCGCTCACCGCCGCGAGCGACCTCGGCGAGCGGCTGCGCGTCGATCGGGCTGATGTCGGTGAACGTCGAGTGGCTGCCGACGCGCTCGCCGCCGATGAAGTGGTCGGTCGAGACCTCGACGCCGGCGACGAGGGTCACGGGCCCGACTCCGCGAACGCGAGCGCGCCGATGTCGACGACCGTGCTGCCGCCGTCGACGGTGAGCACTGCACCGTTGACGTACGACGCGTCGTCGGAGAGCAGCCAGGCGACCGCGCCCGCGACCTCCTCGGGGTCGCACGCCCGCCGAAGCGGCACGTGTCGCGTCGCCTCGGCGTACGCCTCGTCCCGACCGCCCGCGAGGCCCTCCATCGCCCGGTCGCCCATCGGCGTCCGCGTCCAGCCGGGGCAGACGACGTTCGCCCGCACGCCGGCGGGGCCGTGATCGACTGCGATGCACTGCGCGAGCATCACGAGCGCCGCCTTCGAGGAGCAGTACGCGACCGAGTCGGGCGCGGCGCGGAGCCCTGCGACGGACGAGACCGCAACGAGCGCGCCCTTCCGCTCGAGCAACGGCCGGATGGCCGCTCTGGCGGTCACGAGGGAACCCAGCACGTTCACGCGGTGCACGTCGGCGAACCCGTCGGGATCCACCTCGAGCAGCGACCCGGGCGCCCCGCCGCGGCCGGCGTTGAGCACGAGCCCATCGAGCCCGCCGAAGCGCTCGACCGTCGCGGCGACGGCCGCCTCGGCGTCGGCACGCTCGCCGACGTCGCCCGGGAGCGCGAGCGCGCCGAGCTCGTCCGCCAGAGCTTCGAGCGGCTCGGGGCGACGCCCCGTGATCGCGACCGCCCAGCCGTCCGCGGCGAGCCGCCGTGCGGTCGCCGCCCCGATGCCCGTTCCGCCGCCCGTGACGAGCGCGACCTTCACGGGCCGAGCTCGCGCACGGTCTCGAGGTCGTCGACGGTATAGGAGAACGTGAAGCGGTAGCCGCGGCCGATCCGGACCGGCGCGAGCGCGTCGACCTCCTCGTGCGCGGCGCCGAAGAGCTCGAGCGTCGCACTCCCCTCCCATACCTCGGACGCAGACCGGTCGCGCGAGACCGCGCGGACGAGCTCGTGCACCGCGGGCGCGTCGTGCTGCCCGGCGCCGAGCCGCGGGAAGTGACGCACGTTCACGATCGGCGGCGCGTTGTGGAATGGCCCGCCCTCCGACGGGTGCTCGAGCGTGACCGTCGCCTGCGCGACGCGCCGCTCGTACGCGGCGCAGGTGGCGCCGAAGCGGGCGCCCGGCTCCATGCCGGGGTCGGCCGGCCCGCCGAGGCCGAAGCTCCGCGTGATCCAGACCGAGCCGAGCTTCTTCGGGAAGCCCTGGATCCAGCCGCGTGTGAGCGCGAAGTCGCGGTCGACCCAGATGTACGAGCACACGGTGACCTCCTCGCCGTCGAGCAGACCGCTACAGACGACGAACACCTCCTTGTACTGCGACCGCGACGGGTCGACGAGCTCGTCGCCGCTCTCCGAGCACGACTGCCAGTCGGCGGCGACGAACGCGCAGCGGCCGGGGTCGGGGTGCGGGTCGATCCCCTCGGGGAGGAACCCGACCGCCTTCTCCGGATCGGCCCAGTAGTCGACCACGAGGAACGCGCCGACGTAGTGCCACGGCGGATAGGGAACGAGCGACGAGCGTCCCTCGGGCGTGCGCGGGACGGTGTAGCCCTTGAGCGTCACGCCTCCACCTCCGCCGGCGGCAGCGGCCGGCCGCGCGTCTCCCAGCTCTCGCTCTCCCACTCGAGCGCCACCGGGTCGAAGCGGAAGTACGACCGCGGTGGGAGTGGACCCCAGGTGTTCGACGAGTAGCGGTCGTCGGGGTACGTCCGCGGCACGTGGTCGTCGGCGAGCCTTTCCATGTCGCAGTAGAGCTCGACGTGGCAGGGCTCCTCGGTGATCCTCACGTACGTCGCGATGTTCCCGGCGATCCCGTGGCGTGCCGGCCCCCACGACACCCAGCGGCCGTGCCGCGCGAGGTGGTCGAGCAGGTCGCGCATCTTCCCGATGTCGACGACGTCGAATGCGAGGTGGTGGAAGTGCGCAGAGCCCGTGTCGACGAGCGCCATCACGTGGTGCTCGGAGTCGACGTGGAACCAGACGCCCATCGTCCCGAGCCAGTCGGAGAGCTGCATCCCGAGCACGTCGAGGTAGAAGGTCGCGTTCGCGCGGATGTCTCCGGTCAGGCAGTTGACGTGCCCGAGCCGCCGCGGGCCGCCGAGATGCACCGTCGAGGAGGGACGGGCGTGCTGCGGCCAGCGATCGACCTCCGCCGCGGGCGGGCGGTGCGGGAGCAGCTGGATCGCGCGACCGTCCGGGTCGGCGAGCCAGATCGAGCCCTCCCGCTCCTCGTGGGGCACGCCAAGCTCCTCGAGATGCGCCCGGGCGTCGGAGGGCGAGCAGGTCGCATGCAGCTCGAAGGCCGTGTGGTCGTGTCCCGGCTCGTCTCCGGCCTCGAGCTCGAGGCAGTACGGCTCGTCGTCGCAGGCGAGGTAGGCGCGTCGGTCGTCCCGTGCCCGCTCGATCAGCCCGAGCTGGATGCACCACCGCGCGGCCGCCTCGTCGAGATCCGCCACCCGAAGCCCGACGTGGTCGATCCGGCCGAGGCGGATCACGCCGGCGTACCTCCTTCCGCCACCATCCGCTCGGCCTCGTCCTCCGGGATCGCGAGCGCGACGTGGAGCGTCTGCGCGGAGACCTGCAGCTGCTCGCCCGGGCCCGTGAGGTCGACGTCCCACTCCTCGACGGTGTTCGTGAGCCGCCCGAGGCCGGTGATCTCGACCTCGACCACGTCGCCCGGCCGCATCGGTCGCGAGTTCGCAGGCGTTCCGGTGAGGATGACGTCCCCGGGCTCGAGCGTGATCACCCGGCAGAGGTCGGCCAGCTGGTACGCGACGCCGAAGAGCAGGTCGCCCGCCGTCGCCTCCTGCACCACGTCGCCGTTCAGGTACGTCCGGATCGTGAAGTCGGTCGGGTCGAAGTCGGACGCCGGAACGAGCTCGGGCCCCAGCGGGAGGAACCCGTCCTGGCCCTTGACCCGCAGCATCGCCCCGCGGTCTGCGTGGCGGAAGTCGTGCATCCCGACGTCGTTCGCGCACGCATAGCCCGCGACGTACGCCAGGACGTCGTCGATCGGCACGCCCTTCATCCGTCGCCCGACGACGACGGCGAGCTCGCCCTCGTAGTTGAGGAACCTCGCGTCCTTGGCCATCCGGATCGGCCTGCGGTGGCCGTTCAGCGTCGTGGGCGGCTTGACGAAGTACGAAGGCTCGGGCGGCGTTCGCGCCGCGTACTCCTCCACGCGTGAGCGGTACGTCAGGTGGACGGCGAAGATCTTCGTCGGCTCGGCAGGCGCGAGGTAGAGAGCATCGGCCTCCGAGAGCTCGGTGCCGTCGTCGAGGATGATTGCCTCTCCGGTGCGCCGACCCCACCGGGGCGCGCCCTCGACCTCGACCCGAACGCGCCGCTCCGAGACCACGAGCTCAGAGATGGGCCGCATACTCCTCCACCTCCCACGCCGTCACGACCTCGGGATCGAACGTCCCGACGGCCTCGGCGAACCGCTCCACCTCGAAGCGCTTCATCGCCGTGAACGTCGCGACGAGCTCCCGGCCCAGCTCGTCGACGAGCCAGGTGTCGGCCTCGAGCGCGTCGAGCGCGGCGCCGAGGTCCCCCGGGAGCTTGGTCCCCGCGTGCGCCTCGTCCATGCGGTAGGCGTCGCCGACGACCGGCTCCGGCGGGGAGAGCTCGCGCTCGATGCCGTCGATCCCCGCGAGCAGGAGCGCGGCGATGATGAGATGCGGGCACGCCGAGCCGTCGCCCGTGCGGATCTCGACGCGGGTCCGCGACCCGCGCTCGTTCGGAACCCTGCAGAAGGCCGTGCGGTTGTCGTGCCCCCAGTTCGCGTGGGTCGGGGCGAGGCTGTCGGGGAGGATCCGCTTGTACGCGTTGACGGTCGGGCCGAGCAGCGCCTGCAGCCCGCGCGCGTGCGCGATGACGCCTCCGACGAAATGCATCCCGAGGCTGCTCAACTCCGCGCCGTCGGCGGCGAACGCGTTGCCACCCTCGGCGTCCGCCACGGACAGGTGGACGTGGAACCCGGAGCCGCCCTGGTCGGTGAACGGCCGCCCCATGAACGTCGCGAGGAGCCCCTCCGTCGCAGCGACCTCCTTGACCGCCGCCTTGAGCATGAAGGCGCGGTCGGCCGCGTCGAGCGCCTCCGAGTGCTTGAGGTTGATCTCGTACTGCGAGTTCATGAACTCGTGGTTCCCCGCGAACGCCTTGAGGCCGAGCTCGTCCGCCCACAGGAGCGTCCTCAGATTGACCTGCAGCGGGTCGGAGATCGCACCCACGGTGTAGACGCGGGAGAGCTCGTCGACGTAACGGCCGAGCCCGTTCGGCGCGGTGGGATCGCGCTTGCACAGGAACCATTCGAGCTCCGGTCCGGCGACGGGAACGAGCGCGCGGCCCGCGTAGCGCTCGACGACCCGCCGCAGAAGCGCCCGTGGGCACGAGGGCCAGTGGTCGGAGCCGTCGAGCGTCCATGCCTCTCCCAGGCACCAGGCAACCTCGGGCTGCCACGGGACGATGCGCAGCGTGTCCGGATCCGGGCGGATCGCGAAGTCGACGTACCCCTGCTCGCCGCCGACGACGGGCGTGTGACGGAGGTCCGTGCCCATGATCACCGAGCAGAAGGCGACGCCCTCCTCGAGCATCTCGAGGAAGTAGCCGATCGGGATGTCCTTGCCGCGCGCGACGCCGTGGAGGTCTGTATAGAGCAGCCGGATCGCCTTCACGCCCTGGCCCCGAAGGGACGACACGGTCGCTTCCGCGTCGTGACCGATCGTCATCGCTCGCTTGCCTCCCGTTCGGGACTCACCCGCGCACCCGCACGGGCATCCGCTTGACGCCGTTGAAGAAGCACGAGCGAAGCCGAACGGGGTCTCCGGCGAGCTCCACCCTCGGAAGGTACGCGATCATCTCCTCGAGCCAGACCTTGATCTCGAGCTTTGCGAGGTGCATCCCGAGGCAGAAGTGCGGCCCGCCGAGGCCGAAGGTGAGGTGACGGTTCGGCGTTCTCCCCACGTCCAGCCGGTACGGGTCGGCGAACTTGGCGTCGTCGTAGTTCGCCCCGGCGTACCAGATCGTCACCTTGTCGCCCTCCTTGATGCGGCGGCCGTGCATGACGACGTCCCTGGTCGCAGTGCGGCGGAAGTGGTGCACGGGGTGCGCGCGCCGCAGGAGCTCGTCCGCGGCGGTCCCGGCGAGCGACGGGTCGGCGACCAGCCGCTGCAGCTCCTCGGGGTGCGTGAGAAGGTCGTGGAGGCCGAGCGAGATCGTGTGGCGCGTCGTCTCGTTGCCCGCCGTCGTGAGCAGGATGAACATGACGCCGAACTCCTGCTCGGAGAGCCTCGAGCCGTCGATCTCGGCCTCGACCAGCTTCGTCGTGATGTCCTCGCGCGGTTCCCCTCGCCGCTTCTCGCCGAGCTGCCGTCCGTACTCGATCAGGTCGAGCGAGAACGGGCTCGAGAACGGGAGCTTGCGGAGCTCGGGGTCCTTGAGCGCGACCTCGGCGACGTTCTCGGGACCGACGACCTCGGGGTCGGTGTTGCCGAGGATCTTGTCGCCGAGCTCGATGATCAGCTTCCGGTCCTCGACCGGCAGGCCCATGATGTCCGAGAAGACCCACATCGGGATCTCCTCGGCGACCGAGTGGACCCAGTCGAACTCGTCCTGGGCGAATGCGCGGCCGAGGATGTCCCGCGCCAGCCCGCGGATGCGCTCCTCGTAGGTGTTCACGACGCGCGGCGTGAAGCCCTTGTTCACGAGCGCGCGGAGCCGCGTGTGAGGGGGAGGGTCGGTGTCGATCATCGACCGCCGCGCCTCGAGCTCCTCCGGCGTCAGGTCCTGCAGCGACGTGCCGCCGAGCTCGGACGAGAACGTCTGCCAGTCCTTCGACACCGCGAGGACGTCGTCGTAGCGCGTCAGCGCCCAGAACCCGCGTCCGTCCTCCTCCGGCTGCCAGTGCAGCGGCGCGTCCCGGCGCAGCAGTGCGAACCAGTCGTACGGGACCCGCTCCTCCCAGACGTCGAGGTCGGTGAGATCGATGTCGTCGAGGACGAGATCATCGAGCGAGGGGCCGGGCACCGTCGCCTCGCGCGCGGCGGTCTCGGGGACGTGGTCGTCGCGTGCGTGCACCGCCGCCTCGGCGAGAGGCGGCGGCCCGAGGCGGACGAGCAGCGCGCCTCCCTCCTCGCGCGCCTCGTAGATCGGGAGCGGGTCGAGCGCGGGCGGCGTGAGGACGTCTCCCGTGCGCACGTCGAACTCCGAGCCGTGGCACGGGCAGACGATCACGCCGCCGTCGAGCTCGCCGTCGGCGAGCGAGCACTCCTCGTGCGTGCAGGTGTCGTCGAACGCCACCCAGCCCGCCGCCGTCCGGCCGACGCACACCGCGCGGCCGTTCGCCTCGACGCGCCGGAGGTCACCCTCCGACGCGTCGTCGGCACGCCCGACGTCGTGCCACTCGACGGCCGTCACCCCTGTGGCTCGTACCCGAGCGTCTCGTCGAGGGGAGCGACGCCGTGGTGCTCCGCCGCGTGGGCCGCCGCATTGGCGACGTTCTCGCGGCGCAGGAGGAGGACGAGGACGAACCAGACGAGCGCGACGGCGATCAGCCCGATCGTCCAGTAGGCGGCGACCCAGTTGTAGTTCGACGAGTCGTGCGGGTCGGGGTTGAGGGCGCCGTAGAAGCCGAGGATCGGCGTCGCGACCGCGACGGCGACGACGAGGTACTGCCACCACCGCTTCGCGAGCCTGAACGCCGCGACCGCGAGGATGAGGTAGACGAGCTCGACCGCGAACGACCCGATCGTCGCCGAGAGGATGAACGTCGCGAACTGGTCGTTCGGGAAGAACGGCACGAACTTCCCATCCGGGCCGGTGGCCCCGAACTGCGCGGCGTAGTCGGTGGCCTGGACGAGGAGGATCAGCCCGACGCACCCCACGACGACCATCAGATTGCCGACCCAGGGCGTGTCGTGCCGCGAGGTCTTTGCGAACACGCGCGGCAGGAGGCCGTCGCGACCGAGCGCGAAGAAGCCGCGCCCGATGAGGACACAGATCGCGAGCGCGAGTGCCATTGCGTCGAGGATAATCACGAGCTCGAGGAGCGTCGCGTACCACTTGCCGACGTATTCGGTGGCCATCTCGCTGACCGGTGCAGGCGAGAAGGCCCATCGCCCCTCCGACACGGCCGGCTTCCCGTAGCCGATCGAGAAGGCGAACGCCATGAACACGAAGAATGATCCTGCGACCGCGATCGTGAACAGCACCGCGCGCGGGATGGAGCGATGCGGGTCCTCGGATTCCTCGCCGATGGACGCGGCCGCCTCGAAGCCGACGAAGAGGAGGATGCCGAGGAGCACGCCGCCGAGGACGCCACCTCCCTCGACACCGAACCACGACGTCTGCCCCGGGTCGAACATCGAGAACGTGATGCCGTCCTTCCCGCCCTTCGCGATGATCACGACCCCGAGGATCAGCATCGGAACGAACGAGACCGCCGCGAAGGTCAGCATCGCGCCGACGGCGATCCGGATGCCGACGTAGTTCAGGGCGAGCACGATCACGAGTGCGACGAGCGCCCAGAGCCACCAATCCGGGCCGGATGTCGAGATGTGCGTCGTCCAGAACTGGTCGGCGAGAATGCCGAGCCCGAGGTAGATCCCGCCTCCGCCGAGGAACAGCACGCCCATGAAGAAGAACCCGGCCGTGATGACCCCGAGCCATGGGTGGGCGCCGTGCGTGAGGTACTCGTACACCGCCCCCGCGCCGGCGAAGCGGCGGGCGTAGAGCGCGACGACGTAGCCGATCGCGAGCACGCCGAGGGTCGCGACGACGACCGCGAGCGCCGCGTTCCAGCCCGCGCCGATGTCGGGCCGCGAGATCCCGCCGAGGATCAGTGCCACGGAGAACATCGGTCCGATCGCGAGAGATTGCGCGACGGCGTGCAGTGTCGAGAGCTTCTTGTCCCCCAACGATCCGGCGCCGCCGGCGGTGTCGGTCTGGCTCATGCCGATGGATCCTCCTCAGGCATCCGGCGCCCCTTGCGCCGGGGACGATTGGTGGTATACAAGGTTCGAACATCGAATGTCAACTCTCATGGGAATGAGTGACGAGGCAGGTACCGCCGCGTGAGCGAGACGGCGTCCGGCCCGCTCCGCGTCCGCTCCGTCGTCGGGCTCGCCTACGACGAGCTGCGCGCCATGATCGTCGACGGGCGGCTCCAGCCCGGCGCTCGCGTCGGCCAGGCGGAGCTGGCGGAGGCGCTCGGGATCTCGCGCGGCTCCGTGCGGGAGGCGCTCCGGCGGCTCGCAGGCGACGGCATGGTCGTGTTCGAGGTGAACCGCGGCTTCTTCGTCGCGGACGCCGGCCTCGAGCGGGTGCTCGAGCGGCTCGAGGCGCGACTCTTGCTCGAGCCCGGGATCGCGCGCCTCGCCGCGGAGCGGCGAAACGACGCCGACCTCGACGCGCTCCGGCGAGCCGTCGCCGGCGAGCGGACGGCGCGCAGCGCGGCCGCCGCCCACGACGCCAGCCGCGCCTTCCACGCGGCGCTCGCCGGCGCGACGCGCAACGACGCCCTGACCCGGATCTTCGACTCGCTCTGGATCGCCGACGTCGGCCGGCGCCTCCTTGCAAGCCGGCGCTCGCAGCCCGACTGGCAGGAGGCGGACGTCGCCGAGCACGAGGAGCTGCTCGAGGCGATCGAGGAGGCCGACGGCGAGCGCGCGGAGTCGCTGATGCGCGCCCACGTGGAGAGCGCGTGGCGGCACTGGGCTCGCCGCACGCCCGCAGGAGCCGACGGGTGAGCCGGGTCCGGCTCGTCCACGTCCTCTCGGAGAACTGGACGCTGACGCCGCCGCGCGACCTCCGCGCCCTCGTCCGCATCGCGCAGGAGGCCGAGGACGCCGGCTTCGACGCCGTGATGGTCAGCGAGCACGTCGTCCTCGGCCGGGGCACCGATGCCGACGGCCTCATGCCGAACCCGCGGGACTACGCGCTCCCCGGCAACCAGGACCCGGCGATGCCGTGGCCGAGCTCCCTCGTCGTCCTCTCGGCCGTCGCCTCCGCCACGACCACGCTGCGGCTCGCCGCGGCCGCGATCATCGCGCCGCTCCGCCATCCACTGCTCCTCGCGAAGGATCTCGCGACGCTCGATCTCCTCTCCGAGGGCCGCCTCGTCGTCCTCCCCACCGTCAGCTGGCACGAGCCCGAGTACCGCGCGCTCGGTGTCCCGTACGGAGACCGCGGCGCGCTCCTCGACGAGCATCTCGCCGCGTGGGGGGCGGCCTGGGGGCCGTCACCGGCCTCCTTCGACGGCGACCATTACCGCTTCGGCGACGTCTGGGTCGAGCCGAAGCCGTGGCGCCCCGACGGCGTGCGGCTCTGGTTCGGCTCGAGCACGCTCCACGAGCGCCTGCTGCGCCGCATCGTCCGGTTCGGACACGGCTGGAATCCGCTCGGCTCACCGAGCGACGAGGACGTCGACCGCCTCCGCCGGGCGCTCGCGGACGCCGGCCGTGACGTCGACGGGTTCGAGCTCGTCGGCGGCACGCGCGGCCGCTTCCCCGACGCCGACTCCGTCGCCGACCTCGACGACGCCCTCGCCGCTATCCCGGCGCAGGTCGAGCGAGGCTTCACGTCGATCTGCATCAAGCCGTCGCAGTTCATCGACGACCCGTCGCGCCACGCCGCGTGGTGTCGCGACGTCGTCCGGAGGGTGACCGCCCTGACGCAGTAGGCTCGATCCCGTGCAGCCGCGCATGCACGAGAGCTGGCTCGCGGTGCTCGGCGACGAGCTGGAGCAGCCCTACATGACGGAGTTGCGCGACTTCCTCGTCGCCGAGGTCGCGGCGGGGCGCCGCTTCTACCCGCCGGCCGATCGTGTCTTCAACGCCCTCGCCCTGACGCCGTTCGACGACGTGCGTGTCGTCATCCTCGGCCAGGACCCCTACCACGGCGCCGGCCAGGCGATGGGCCTCTGCTTCTCCGTTCCCGCCGGCGTCCGCCCGCCGCCCTCCCTGCAGAACATCCACCAGGAGCTGGAGACCGATCTCGGGCTGCCGCGGCCCGCGACCGGCGACCTCACGCCGTGGGCGGAGCGAGGCGTGCTCCTCCTCAACGCGGTCCTGACCGTCTCCCCGGGCAAGCCGGCCTCCCACGCGTCCAGGGGCTGGGAGCGCTTCACCGACCGCGTCATCGCCGAGCTCTCGACGCGCCGTGAGGGCATCGTGTTCCTCCTCTGGGGCCGGTATGCCCAGCAGAAAGGCGCCGTGGTCGACGCGAGCCGCCACCACGTGCTCACGGCCTCGCATCCGTCCCCGTACAGCGCGGCGAGCGGGTTCTTCGGCTGCCGCCACTTCTCGCGCGCGAATGCGCTGCTCACGGCGGACGGCCGGCACGCCGTCGACTGGGCGCTCTCGTGAGGCGCGCCCTCCGGCCGGTCAGGCCGAGCGCTTGATCGCGCCCGCGAACTCGCCGCGGAGCCACACCCGTGGCTTGCCGCCGTCGACGGACGTCACCTGCGACCACCGGCGATTGCGCACCCAGTAGACGTTCGGGCTCAACGGCCCGGAGGCCTCGTGAAAGGCCCAGCGAGCGGCGTCGAACATGCCGCGCAGCGCGGACGAGGCGCTCGGCGCGTCGATCACGCGGTACAGGAGCTGGTGCCGATCGGGAACGGCCACGAGGATCCCGCTTCCGTGGTCGCGCTCGCCCGAGATTCGCTCCACGGCCTCCGAGAGGACGAGCGCGAGACTCGCCGTGAAGAACGAGCGATCGGTGACCGCGGTGTACGCCCCGCGGCCGTCCGCCACGGCCCCGAGCGACACGTCTCCGGCGACCAGCGCGCGAAGGTTCGCGCGCCCGCGCTCGAGGAGCTCCGCAAGGCTCCCGAGGCCGGACAGGTCGTTCTTCGACAGCGTGACGACGGACTCCGGAAGGTCGACCGCGAGCACCTCGAGGAGCCCGGGCACCACCTGGCGCGCGTACCCGGGCTCGGAGACCGAGGCTGCGTCGACGAGACGGAGGTAGAGGCCGGCCCGGATCTCTTCCGGCGTCAGCTCGCCCAGAGTGCGGGCAGGCGTCGTGACGCTCTCGACGTGTCGCTCGACGAGGTCGGCCCACTCGCCCCGGTCGACGCCCGCGCAGAGTGCGGCGATGTTCGGCAGGCCGAATGTCGTCCCGTCGCGGCTCTCGACCCGGTCCGGGTAGATCGTGACGTCGTGCCCGACCTTGGAGAACGCGGACGCGACCAGCCGACGGAACTCCCGCGCCTCCACCAGCGTGAAGAACGTGAGGTGCTCGTCGTACAGCGGCGTTCGACCGTTGCGCTTCAGGATCCGCATGGGCCTCCGTGCAGCGTCGGCGCGAAGTGACGAATCGCGCAATGCCCCGTCCGGGTGAATCCGGCGGTTCGTCCGGCCCGAACGCGCGTACACTGGGCGCATGCCCTTCGGTGTCGGCCCCTGGGAGCTCCTGATCCTGCTCGGCCTGCTCGTGCTGCTCTTCGGCGCAAAGGGCGTGCCCGACGTCGCGAAGAAGCTCGGGACGGGCATGCGGGAGCTCAAGGGCGCGGTGGGAGACGTCGATCCCCGCCGCATGCTCGAGCCCGGCGACGACGCCGGCACCCGCAAGCCGCCCGCTGCGAAGCCCGAGCCCGAGGACTGATCAGGCGGCCCAGGGGACCGCGCTGCCGTCGAACAGCGGCAGCGCGGCAGCGCGCCCGATCTTCGCGGAGACGGCCGCGAACGCCGCGTCGATGCGGGGCGGTCGCGCAAAGCCGTGTGCGTCGGACGCGACGATCGACACCACTCCGTCCTCGAGTAGCCGCCAGGCCGTCCGCTCGGCCGTCTCCCCGTGGTCGCCCGTCAGTGAGGGCCCGTTGAGGCAGAGCGGCCAGCCGGCCTCTGCGAGGGGCCGGACGGAGCCGGGATCCGCTGCCACGGGGGGACAGCGCTCGGGGTGGGCGAGGATGGGCACGAGCCCTGCCCGCTCGACGTTGCGCGCCGCGTCCGCGACCAGGCCGACGGCGCCGTCCACCTCGAGCCACCACCCCGGGAACTCGACCAGCACCGCGCGCGTCCCTTCGAGGACGTACCCGTGTGGGTCCGCACCGTCGGCGACCAGCGACGGATACACCTCCCACCCACGGCGCAGCTCGAGCCCCCACGCCGCGACCGCGTCCCGCACGAGCGGAAACGCCTGCTCGTAGAGGTCGCGCCGCTCGGCGGTGCGGGGGAACTGATCCCAGTCCGCGTGCGCGTGCGGCGTCGCGAACAGGACACGCGTCCCTGCCTCGAAGGCGATGCGGCACAGCTCGATGCCCTCATCGACGGTCGCTGCGCCGTCGTCGCCCGAAGGGACAACATGGCTGTGGACGTCGACGAATCCCTGCACGCGGCCACGGTAGCCGCGGCCTCACATCGCCCGACGCGCACCCGGGCTGCGGCAGAAGGCTCCGGACAGCAGGCTGTCGCGGCAGAGCTCGGGCTCGGGCGCGCCGACGGCGAACGCGCTGCGAAGGTCGCGCGTGAACCAGACGTGCATCATCTCGCTGCCCTGGAACGCCCTCGCACCCGCAGGGCACCGCCCGTCGTCCTGCGGCCGTCGCCCCCGCTTGTTCCCGACGGTGCAGACGACGTGCGAGTGCCAGCGCGTGATCGGCCCTCCGGGCGACGGCCCTCTCTCGCCCCGCTGCACGCTGTACATCGCCCCGACGAGCACCGCGGGCCGGCCCGGCTGCCGGGCGAAGATGAGCGCCTTGGGCCGCCGCGGGTCGAACACCGGCCCGCCGCGACGCTCGCGCAGCTTCTCGGCGTGGAGGTAGTGCGCGGTGACGTCGCCCGCCTTCCGACGCGCTGTCCGCGTCTCGAAGCCGGCGCGCTTCGCCGCCGCGAGCGTCGTCCAGCGGCGCGCCTCACGGCCGACCAGGGTGAGGATCCGTCTGGCCGCCGCCCGTTGCGCCGGCGTCGCACGCGAGACGTCGGGGTACTGCTCGAGGTGACCGATCAGACCCCGCCGCGCCGTCGCCGGCAGATGCGAGGTGCCCGGAGGGAGCGTGCAGGTGATCCGCGGGGTGGCCGTCGGAGCGCCGCTCGCACCGTGGCCCGCCCCGCCGAGAAGGACGGCGAACGCCACCGAGGCGACACCGATGCGCATGCGCCGCGTCACGGCCGCGCGAGTCGGCTCCAGAGGTTGTCGAGGAGCGTGGCCACCGTGGCAGAGCGGTTCGCGAGACAGAACGCGCCCGCCGCGAACACCTTTGCGCCCCGTTCGGTCGCGTAGTAGGTCATCTGCGCCGTCCGTCCCGCGCCGAGCAGGTTCGGGATCTCGGCGACGACGCAGGTGCCCGGCGGCGAGTCGGCGGTCGTGGCGGAGATCTCGACCCCGCTCCACCCGAAGCGCGAGCCGCTCTCGAGACCGGTCCCGCGGAAGAGCCACGGCGCGCACCGCGTGCTCCGCACGACGTACGCAGCGCGGTGCGTGCCGTCGTCGCTCGCCCGGTACTGGACGCCGACGACCGCCGACTCGGGCCGCGGATGCCCCAGGCTCCGCCACTGCTCCTTGCGCCGGAGCACGGGACCGTGGCGCTCGACCCGCCAGTGGAAGGCGTCGGCGCTGAGGAACGCCAGGTTGCCGCCGCCGTCGCGGTACTGCTCGACGAGGTCGCGTTCGTGGAGCGTCACGTACTCGTGATGGCCGGGGAAGACGAGAAGGTCGTAGCGGCTGAGGAGGGTCGCCGCGTCGCCCACGCGGTCGAGGTCGTCGTCGCCGAGGAAGTCCGCGTCGTGGCCAGAGGCGCGGAGCCAGCGCAGGAACGGCAGGTCGTACCGGTTGAAGAACGGCGGCATCCCCTCGCCCATGAACGGCCGGTCGAGACGCGCGCTCTCGCGGCGCCGGCTGGCGTACCACGTGTCGCCGGTGCCGTCGCCGTCGGCATCGGCGAGGTTGTACGCCTGCCACGTGCTCGTGGGAAGGACGACGGCGACCCGAGGCCGGCCCCGCGCGGGCGCCCGCACGACGAGCGGCGCCTGGACGATCGTGCCGCCGTCGTCGAGCCGCGCGGCGTAGACGCCGGGCCGCCAGGCTCCCACGCGGACGCCCACCACCGGGCCGCCGACGGCACGGGCGTTCCGCACCGAGACGCCGGTCGCGGCGTCGACGATCTCGAGAGAGGACGCCCGGCCGCCGCCCTCGAGCCGGAGACGGGCGACGGCGCCCGGCGCGTAGGTCTCGCGCTCGAACCGCGCCGTGAGCGCGCTGACCCGGACAACGGGCCCGGTGAAAAAGGCCGCTGCGCCGTCCGACTTCACGACGATCCGCGTCGGATACGTCCTGGCCGCGGTTGCCGGAGCGGGCCGCCACACGAGGGTCGCCAGCCCGGCGGACACCGTCACCCGCTCGACATGGACGACGCCGGGCTTGGGCTTGCGCTGCAGGACGACGAGCTCGACGCTCGAGGGCCGCTCGATCCGGATGCGGAGCGCGGCGCAGTCGCGGACGCCGTCGCCGTTCGGAGTGATCGCCACAACGGCTCCCAGCGCCACCGGCGATGCTCCGCACGCGCGGGCATCCACGAGCCGCGCCGCTGCCGGCAGGCGGCCCTGCCCCGCCGCCCCCGGCGCAGTCACGATCGCCACCGCGACGAGGACGGGCACCGCCTTCATCTCGTGCGGGATCGTACGAGCCGGGTCGGACTCCGCCATCCCCCGGCCGGGATGCACTAGTGTCGGCGGCCGATGGGCGTGCGACGGACGCTGCTGGTCGCCAACCGCGGCGAGATCGCCGTCCGCATCTTCTCCACGTGCCGCCGTCTCGGCCTGCGCACCGTCGCGGTCGCGGGGCCGGGAGACGAGGGCGCGCTGCACACGCGCGTTGCCGACAGCGTCGTCCCGGTGCCGTCGTACCTCGACGCGAACGCCCTCGTGGACGCCGCGCGCGGGAGCGGCGCCGAGCTCGTCCACCCGGGCTACGGCTTCCTGGCCGAGAGCGCGTCGTTCGCGGAGGCGGTGCTCGGTGCCGGCCTGACCTGGGTCGGGCCGCCGCCGGAGGCGCTCCGCCGCGGCGGCGACAAGCTCGAGGCGAAGCGGATCGCGGACGCCGCGGGCGTTCCGACGCTCCCGACCGGCGACCCGGAGGAGCTCGGCTACCCACTGCTCGTCAAGGCGGCGGCCGGTGGCGGAGGGCGCGGGATGCGGGTCGTGCGGGACGCGAGCGAGCTCGTGGAGGCCATGGAGGCCGCGGCACGCGAGGCCGAGGCGGCGTTCGGCGACGGCACGGTCTACTGCGAGCGGTTCCTGCCTCGCCCCAGACATGTCGAGGTGCAGCTCATGGGCGACCGGCACGGCAACGTCGTCGCGCTCGGAGAGCGCGACTGCTCCGTCCAGCGACGCCACCAGAAGGTGATCGAGGAGTCTCCCCCGCCCCGTCTGCCGGCAGGCGTGCGCGCGCTCCTGGCGCGGCATGCGGTCGCCTTCGGCGAGGCGATCGGCTACGAGAGCGCGGGCACGGCGGAGTTCCTCGTCGACGGCGACGACGTCTTCTTCCTCGAGCTCAACGGGCGGATCCAGGTCGAGCACCCGGTCACCGAGGCGGTGACGCAGCTCGACGTCGTCGAGCTGCAGCTCATGGTCGCCGACGGCGGCTCGCTGGCCGATCTCGAGGTCGAGTCCCACGGGCACGCCGTCGAGGCGCGCCTCTACGCCGAGGATCCGCGCACGTTCCTGCCGCAACCCGGTGTGGTCACGAGGCTGCGTCTCCCGAAGACGATCCGCGTCGACGCGGGCATCTCCGACGGCGACGAGATCGGAGGCGCCTACGACCCGCTGATCGCGAAGCTCGTCGCGCACGGCACCGACCGCGGCGACGCGCTCGACCGGCTCGCCGCCGCGCTCGAGGAGACGGTCGTCGAGGGTGTGATCACGAACCTGCCCTTCCTCCGCTGGCTCGTCGCGCACCCCGCCTTCCGCGACGCCGACCTCTCGACCGACTTCCTGACGCGGTTCCCGCCGCTCTCGGCGCCGCCGTCTGCGCCGCCGCCCGGCCCGTGGGACGGAAGCTGGCGCCTCAACCTCGCGCCCGCGCCGGCGCTCGGCCCGCTCGAGGTCGAGGCGGCGGCGCACACGGCCGGGGCGGCGGGCGGTGACGGCCGCGTGACTGCGCCGATGCCGGGCAAGGTGATCGACGTCAGGGTCGACGCCGGAGCGCGCGTTGCCTCGCACCAGCCGCTCGTGGTGCTCGAGGCGATGAAGATGGAGCAGATCGTGAGCGCTCCGTACGACGCAACGGTGGGATCCATCGAGGTGGCGCCAGGCGAGCAGGTGACGACCGGGACCGTGCTCGTCACGCTGGAGACGACGTGACCGTTCTCGCGACGCACGTCGTCCGCGACGCCGCCTTCGCAGAGCGGGAAGCGCTGATGGCCGCGCTCGTGGAGGAGCTCCGTGAGCGGACGGCGCTCGTCGCAGCAGGCGGCGGCGAGGCCTCCGTCGCGCGCCACCGGTCGCGCGGGAAGCTTCCCGCGCGCGAGCGGATCGACAGGCTCGTCGACCCCGGCTCGGCCTTCCTCGAGCTGAACGCCCTTGCGGCCTGGGACGTCTACGAGGGCCAGGCGCCGTCGGCGGGCATCGTCACCGGGATCGGGATCGTCGAGGGGCGAGCGTGCGTGATCGTCGCGAACGACGCGACCGTGAAGGGCGGCACGTACTTCCCGCTCACGGTGAAGAAGCACCTCCGCGCGCAGGAGGTCGCCGAGCAGAACCACCTCCCGTGCATCTACCTCGTCGACTCCGGCGGGGCGTTCCTCCCGCTCCAGGACGAGGTGTTCCCCGACCGGGAGCACTTCGGCCGGATCTTCTACAACCAGGCGCGCATGTCCGCGAAGGGCATCGCCCAGATCGCGGTCGTGATGGGCTCCTGCACGGCCGGCGGCGCGTACGTGCCCGCGATGTCGGACGAGACGATCATCGTCCGCGGCACGGGGACGATCTTCATCGGCGGCCCCCCGCTCGTGAAGGCCGCGACGGGCGAGGAGGTGACCGCCGAGGAGCTCGGCGGCGCCGACGTGCACACGCGCCGCTCGGGGGTCGCCGACCACTACGCCACGTCCGACGAGCACGCACTCGCGCTCGCGCGGCAGATCGTGCGGAGTCTCGGCGACCCTCCGCCCGTCCCCTGGCAGCTCGCACGGCCGGAGCCGCCCGTCGTCGACCCCTCCGACCTCTACGGCCTCGTCCCGGAGGACTTCCGCCACGAGCTCGACCCGCTCGAGGTGATCGCGCGCGTCGTCGACGGCAGCCGCTTCCACGAGTTCAAGGCGCTCTACGGCGACACGCTCGTCTGCGGGTTCGCGCGCATCGAGGGCTTCCCGGTCGGGATCCTCGCGAACCGCGGGATCCTCTTCGCCGAGTCGTCGCAGAAGGGCGCGCACTTCGTCGAGCTCGCGTGCAAGCGGCGGATTCCGCTCGTCTTCCTCCAGAACATCACCGGCTTCATGGTCGGGCGCGAGTACGAGGAGGGCGGGATCGCGCGCGACGGCGCGAAGCTCGTGATGGCCGTCGCCTGTGCCGACGTCCCGAAGTTCACGGTCGTGACGGGAGGCTCGTTCGGAGCGGGCAACTATGCGATGTGCGGACGCGCGTACGGGCCGCGCCAGCTGTGGATGTGGCCGAACGCCCGGATCTCGGTGATGGGCGGCGACCAGGCGGCGACCGTGCTCACGACGGTCGGCGACGCCGACCCCGACGAGATCCGCGCGAAGTACGAGCACGAGGGCTCGCCGTACTACTCGACCGCGCGGCTCTGGGACGACGGGATCATCGACCCGCGCGACACCCGGCGCGTCCTCGCACTCGGGCTCGCCGCAGCCGCGAACGCGCCGGTGCCCGAGACGACCTTCGGCATCTTTCGGATGTGACCCGGGGCTGATGTGATGCAGCGCCCGTCGCAGGGCAAGGCGCGGCCACCTCTAGCCGGAAAGGCGGTCGTCGAGTGAGCGAGCCTCGGACCGCCGCTCCGATGCCGCGTCTCGCTCCTCGAGCTCCGCGAGCGCTTGCTCCAGCGCGGCGTTCAGCTCTTCGACGGCTGCCTGGTAGTCGGCCAACGGCTTCGGGAGCAGGCGCTCGACCGCTGCGTAGCAGTCGGCGAGCATCGGATCCGCGGCGCGCGTCATCTGCTCGCCGCGACCGGTCAGCTCGAGGTGATACGAACGACCGTCGGTCGGGTGCGGGATCCGCCGCGCGAGCCCGCCGTCGACGAGCCGCTGGATGTTGTCGCGCAGCGTCGTCAGCGGGACGCCGGACGCGGCCGAGATCTCCGTGGGCGTGACCGGCTGCGCGTGCCGGATATGCGTGAGGAGCCCGAGCTGGTAGGGCGGGATCCCGGTCGACCCGAGCTGGTGCTCGAGGATCCGGACGACGTAGCGGCTCGCGACGGGCACTTCGAGGAAGAGCCTGTCGTCGCGCACCGCCGCAGTGTTGCAGATGCTGCGTCGACGCACTAAACTGTTGCGTCAACGCACTATGTCCCGCGCCCTCCTCGTCTTCGTCCTCGCACTGGCGCTCGCGCCGGTCGCCGCAGGCTCGGTTCGCCTGTACAGCGGCTCGCTCGCCGTCGTGGACGACCCGTACGGCCCGCCCAGGCTCGTCGATCTCGCGGCCGGACGCGTGCACGCCCTGTACCCCGCCGGGCGGTCGTTCTCGCTCGGCTCGGGATTTGCAGCCCCAGCCCCGACACGTGGTCGGGCGCTCTTCGATGCGCGCGGCGCCACGCATCGCGGGCCGCCGCGTGTCGCTCCTGCGGCTCCGCTCGATCCCAGTGCGCTTCCGCAGCGACGGCGCGACGCTCGCCGGCACGCTCCTCGTCCCTCCCGGAAGCGGCCGGAGAGCCGCCGTCGCGTACGTCACGGGCTCGGGGCCGACCACCCGGGAGTACCTGCCGGAGCTCCAGGCGCTTCTGCTGCACAACGGCGTCGCGGTGCTCGCGTACGACAAGCGAGGGGTCGGCGCCTCGGGGGGCGCCTATCCGGGCGACTCGCCGACGGCGACCGCGATCGACCGGCTGGCGCGCGACGCGGCCGCGGCCGCCCGGTTCCTCGCCGGGCGCGCCGAGGTCGACCCGGCGCGGATCGGGCTCGCCGGCCACAGCCAGGCCGGCTGGATCATGCCCCTCGCGGCCATGCGGGAGCCGGGGATCCGTTTCCTCGTCACCTTCTCGGGGCCGGCGGTGACGGCGGACGAGAACGACCTCTACCAGACGCTCGCCGGAGAGGGCGAACGGCCGCAACGGATGACCGATGCCGCGATCGATGCGCAGGTCGAGCGGGCCGGTCCGGGTGGGGTGGATCCTGTGCCCTGGATCGGCGCACTCCGGATCCCCGCGCTCTGGCTGTACGGGGGCCTCGATCACATCGTCCCATCGCGTCTCTCCGCGAAGCGCCTTGGCGCCCTCGCCGCAGAGCCGCGCCGGGACTTCACCGTCTGGACGTTCCCACGCGCGAACCACGCGCTCGTCGAGACGAAGACGGGGCTCACGTCCGAGATGCTCCGCTCCGACCGCTACGCCCGCGGCATGTTCACGCGGGTCGGCGCGTGGCTGCGGGCGCATGGTCTCACCTGAGGCTCGGCTATTCGCCCGTGAACTCGGGCGGCCGCTTCTCGCCGAACGCCTCGACACCTTCGCGAAAGTCGTGCGTCTGGCGGAGGAGACCGTATGCGAGCCCCTCGAGCTCGAGCCCGAGGTGGAGCGGGCCGTCGTACGCGGTGTTGAGGACGCGCTTCGCCATGGCGAGCGCGAGCGGCGAATGCCTGGACAGCTCCTCGACCAGGCCCGCCACGGCTGCGTCGAGCCCGTCGGCGGGCATGATCGCGCCGACGAGGCCCAGGGCGAGCGCCTCGTCCGCCTTGATCCGCCGGCCGCGCATCACGATGTCCTTCGCCCGCCCGAGGCCGACCATCCGAGCGAGCCGCTGCGTCCCGCCGGAGCCGGGGATCATCCCGATCGTCACCTCGGGCAGGCCGAGCTGGACGTCGTACGCGGCGAGGCGGAAGTCGCAGGCCAGCGCGAGCTCGAGCCCCACGCCGAACACGTACCCCTCGAGACGCGCGATGACCGGCTTCGAGCATCGCTCCGGCGCGGCGACATTCCGCGCGAGCTGCGACACCTGCCAGGGCGACCGCTCGAGGAATCCCGCGACGTCGCCGCCCGCCGTGAACTGCCCGCCCGCACCGGTCAGGACGACGAACCGCACGTCGTCGTCGGCGTCGAGCTCCGCGAACACCGAGGAGAGCTGGTCGCGCGCGGCCATCGAGACGCGGTTGAGCTTCCCGGGCACGTCCAGCGTGATCGTCGCCACGGGACCGTCGCGCACGACCCCGAACCCGTCGTGCCCGCTCACGCGCCGTCCCCTGTCCCGTCCCGCAGCATCCTGCGGAGGATCTTCCCCGAAGCGCTCTTCGGAAGCGAGCCGACGAAGCGGTATTCGCGCGGCCGCTTGAAGCGCGCGAGCGGGGAGGCGAGGCAATGGGCGTCGAGCTCGTCCTCCGTTGCCGTGCCGACGACGACCGCGGTGACGTGCTGGCCGAGGCGCTCGTCCGCAACTCCGATCACCGCGACCTCCCGGACGGCCGGATGCGCCGCCAGGACGTCCTCGACCTCGAGCGGGTGCACGTTCTCGCCGCCCGAGATGATCATGTCGTCGACCCGGCCGTCGATCCAGAGGTCCCCGTCCTCGTCCAGGCGCCCGGTGTCGCCCGTCGCGTACCAGCCGTCGCGGATCGCCCGCTCGTCGGCGTCGGGGCGGTTCCAGTAGCCGGCGAAGGCTTCGGCGGAGGAGAGCTCGACGCAGATCTCGCCGGTCTCGAGGAGCTTCATCCGCGTGTTGACCGCGGGCCGCCCTGCGCAGCCGGGCTTCGCGAGCTGGTCTCGCCCGATCGAGAAGGTGTAGACCTCGGTCGAGCCGTAGTGGTTCACGAAGACCTCGGGCGAGAACACGTCGGCGCAGCGACGGACGAGCGTCGAAGTCATCGCGGCGCCCGCATACCCGAGCGCCCGCACCGAGCCGACGTCGGTCGACAGCAGCGACGGGTGGTGGACGAGGTCGTGGAAGAGGGTCGGCGCAAGATAGAGCGAGCTCACTTGCTGCTCCTCGACGAGGCGGAGCGCCTCCCCGGCGTCCCAGCGCGGCTGCGGCACGAAGCACCCGCCGACGAGGTGCATCGCGACGAGCGAGTGGATTCCCATCGTGTGGTACAGCGGCATGACGCCGAGGGTGCGGTCGGCCCAGCCGTAGCCGTGCTGGAGCGCCTGCGACCACCCGCCGGCACGATCGGCGGCGTGCGAGCGCGGCACGCCCTTCGGCCGTCCGGTCGTGCCCGACGTGTAGAGGAGGAGCGAGATCTCGCGCTCGTCGCGCCCAAGCGCACCCGGGTGCGCCGGGCCGTCGGGCAGCGGGTCGCCCTCGCGGATCACGACCCTCGCCCCGCAGTCGCCGAGGCAGTAGTCGAGCTCCTCCCCCGAGACCCGCCACGACAGCGGGACGAAGACGGCGCCGGCCCACTGCGCCGCCCAGTAGAGGAGCGCGGTCTCGAGCCGGTTGTCGAGCACGACGGCGACCCGTTCCCCGGGCTCGACGTCGAGGCCGCCGGCGATCCGCCGGACGCGGCCGAGCAGGTCGCCGTACCGTACGCCCGGGAACGCTTCGAGCTCGGGGTGACGCTCGCAGGCCGCGAGCAGCGAGGCCGCGAGGTTCACGTGCTCCCGCCCCGACCTCGTGTCGGCTCGACGCACGCTTCGATCGCGTCGACGATCGGCGTGTAGCCCGTGCAGCGGCAGAGGTGCCCGGAGAGCATGTCGGCGATCTCGGCGCGCGTCGGGCGGCCGCGGGAGAGCAGGTCGGTCGCCGCCATCAGGATCCCCGGCGTGCAGAACCCGCATTGGAGGGCGTGGTGCCTGCGGAACGACTCCTGCAACGCGGTGAGCGCGTCGCCCTCCGCGAGCGACTCGACGGTGTCGACCCGGCTGCCGTCGACCTGGATCGCCAGCACGCAGCACCCGCGCACGGAGACGCCGTCCAGAAGGAGCGTGCACGCGCCGCAAACGCCGTGCTCGCAGCCAACGTGGGTTCCGGTGAGCCCGAGACGATGCCGCAGGAAGTCCGTCAGCAGGAGCCGCGGCTCGACGGCCTCGCGGACGACGCGGCCGTTGACCGTGAGCTCGATCTCGCTCACGCCGCCCTCTCGATCGCGCGGCTCGTGAGCGCCCCGGTCAGGGCGCGGAGGTACCGCGCGCTCGCGTGGATGGAGCCGGGCGGGTCGACGAGCGACGCGGCGAGCGATCCCGCGTCGGCGGCGGCTTCGGCACCGGACGATCCGACGAGCAGCCTCTCGACCTCGCGCAGCCGGAGCGGATGGTCGCTCACCGCGCCGACGGCGACGGACGCGTCGACGACGGTCCCACTCGCATCGCGGCGGAGCACGACCGCCACCATCGACTGCGCGAAGTCGCCCGCGCGGAGAGCGAGCTCCTCGAACGCGCTCGACTCGCCCGTCGCCGTGGCCGGCCAGACGGTCTCGACGACGAGCTCGCCTGTCGTGAGGGCTGTCGTGAAGTGCGTCACGAAGAACTCCTCGGCCGGGATCTCGCGCCGGCCGCCCGGGCCGTCGACCACGACCGTTCCACCGAGGGCGACGAGGCAGAGCGGCAGCTCCGCCGCTCCGTCCGCGTGGGCGATCGAGCCGCCGACCGTCCCGCGGTTCCGCGTCACGAAGTGACCGACGAACGGCAGCGCCTCGCGCACCAGCGGATGCACGCGCTCGTCGCCCACGAGCGTTGCCTGCCGGGTCGTCGCGCCGACCGTCAGCGCCCCGTTCGCGGCTACACCGTCGAGGCCGGAGCGGTTCAGGTCGACCAGCAGGGTCGGCCGGACGAGCCGCAGGTTGAGCGCAGGGACGAGGCTCTGGCCGCCGGCGATCGGCTTCGCGTCCTCGCCGCCGTCCGCGAGCGCCGCGAGCGCCTCGCCCAGCGACTCCGCCCTCACGTACCCGAACGCCGCCGGCTTCACTCCCCGTTCCCTCCCGGGCGGTTGAGCAGCTCCCAGACGCGGGGTGCGGTGAGCGGCAGCTCGACGTCGTCCACACCGAGTGCGTCCGCGACCGCGTTGGCGATCGCGACGGGCGCCGACATCGTCGCCCCCTCGCCGAGCCCCTTCGCGCCGAGCGCGGTGAACGGCGACGGCGACTCGAGATGATCGACGACGAGCGCCGGCAGGTCGGGCGCGGTGGGCGTCACGTAGTCGACGAGCGAGGCGGTCACGAGGTTCCCGTCGTCGTCGTACGAATGGCGCTCGAAGAGCGCCGCGCCGACGCCGTGCGCAAACCCCCCTCGCACCTGGCCGTCGGCGAGCAGCGGGTTGAGAAGAGTTCCCGCATCGTGGACGCTCGCGTAGTCGGTGACCCTGACGGCCCCGGTCGCGCGGTCGATCTCGACTGCGCAGATGTCGACGACGAAGCCGTGCGCCCCCGATGACGCGACGCGGTCCTCGGCGTCCGGTGGGTCGAGGTTCGGGACGGCGTGGAAGGCGACCGCGGACAGGCCGGGCTCCGTGCCGTCGGGAAGGCCCTCCGGGTGCCAGTGGATCGCCCCCGCGACCTTTCGCAGCGACAGCTCCGGCTCGCCGAAGTGGGTCCGGACCGTGTCCATCTTCTCCCGCACACGGCGCGCCGCCGCCTGGACGGCGCCGACGCCGACACCCGAGAACCGTGACGAGTAGTTGCCCGACGCGACCGTCCAGGGAGTGGTCGCCGTGTCGAGCTCGGACAGGACCGTCACGTCGCCGGGATCGCAGCCGAGCTCGTCCGCGACGACCTGCGCGACGACGGTGCGGTGGCCCTGGCCCTGCGGCGTCGTCCCGAGCCGGACCGTGATGCCGCCGAGGGGGTCGACGGCGACCGACGCGCCCTCGGCGTTGCCGGACTTCGGCAGCCCCGCCGCGCGCTCGACCGCGGTCTGCGCCAGCGTGATGTAGCCCATGTTCGAGATCGACGGCTCGACGACGCACGCGAGCCCGATCCCCGCGATCCGCCCCGCCTCGCGTGCCGCGTCGACACGCGGCCCTGAGCTCCTCGTATCCCGCGAGCTCGACCGCGCGGTCGAGACAGGCCGCGTAGTCGCCCGAGTCGTAGAGGCCACCGCTCGGGGTGCGATACGGCATCGCGCCCGCGGGAACGAGGTTGCGCCGCGCCAGCTCGACCGGGTCGATCCCGAGCCGCCGGGCGGCGATCGCCATCGCGCGCTCGAGGCCGAAGTAGAGCTGCGGGCCGCCGAAGCCGCGGTTGAGGCCCGACGGGACCGTGTTCGTCAGGACCACGCGGTTCCGGGCCGCGACGTTCCGGACGCGGTAGGCGCCGGACAGCGACCCGTGCATCCGGTAGAGCGTCGCCGGCTCGGGAGCGCGGACGTACGCGCCGACGTCCTCGAGGGCGTCGTAGCGCAGCGCGACGAGCTCGCCCTCGGCCGTGAAGCCCGCCTCCAAACCGGTGACACGCCCGGTGGCGACGGAACTCGCAGCGAGGTGCTCCACCCGGTCCTCGGTCCAGCGGACGGGGACCCCGAGCGCACGCGCCGCGAGACCGACGAGGACGACGTACGGCAGGATCGCCGCCTTGACGCCGAACGACCCGCCCGAGTCGGGCGGCGTCAGGAGCCGGAGCCGGTCGGCCCGGAGGCCGAGGGCCGCCGCAGCAACCCCGTGCAGGGTGAAGGGCCCCTGGAAGTTGGCCCACGCGGTGAGGCGTCCCCCGGGCTCGTCCCAGTCGCAGACGACGCCGTAGCACTCGACCGGCAGGCAGGTGAAGCGCGGCACGCGGAAGCTCTCGCGCACCACCAGGTCGGCGCTCGCGAGCGCCTCGTCCACATCGCCGTAGTGGAAGCTGCGGTCGTGGATCGCCTCCGCGGCCGTGGGCTCGACGACGGGCTCGAGCGGCTCGTACTCCACGGCGACGAGCTCGGCGGCATCCTCGGCGAGGTAGCGATCCTTCGCGACCACCAGCGCGAGCGGCTCGCCGACGTAGCGGGCCGTGCCGACGGCGGCCGCGTAGTGCGGCACCGGTGACTCGATCCCGGCCGGGAAGGGCCGCGAGAGCGAGGCGACGTCGTCGCCGGTGAGCACGCCGCGGACGCCCGGGTGGTCGAGCGCCGCGGCCGTGTCCACGGTCACGCGCGCATGCGCCAGCTGCGAGCGGACGATCGCCGCATGCCAGGCGTGCGGAACTGGCTCGAGGTCGTCCATGAAGCGCCCTTTCCCCCGGAGCAGCGCCTCGTCCTCGACGCGGAGGACCGAGCGGCCGACCCACGTCTCGCGCTCGGTCGCCAAGCCCACGGCGAGAATCTACTGTGGCGGCACGGAGGCCCGGGCACCCGCGACGTGCCTCACACGTGCCGCCTCGACGAGCGCCTCGGCCGGGTAGCCCTCCTCGAGCGCCCGGAAGGCGTCGATCACCGCCCGCGCATCGCGCCGATGGCGCTTGGCGGCGAGTGTCAGAGGCTCGCGCACCGCGCCACCGCAGTGGGCGCACGGGAACTGGATGTCGCTCATGAGCTTCGCCGCGCGCCCGTCCGGAAACATGCGGAGGAGCTGGAGGATCGTCGTCGAGCCGCGAATGTCCCGGCCGACCTCGTCGGTCGCCGCCACGCCGGACGCCCGGAGCCCGGGAATCGTCCGGCGAGCGGTCTCCGACATCGCGCTACGTGCGTCCCGCGTACTCGAAGACGCGGTCGTCCGCGGGCTCCATGCGGACGGCGTTGCGCGGCAGCTGGTACCTCGCGAACGGCAGCACCACGATCTTCGCGTCATCGCCGTGCCGGGCGAGCGCCGCCGCGAGCGCGTCGTCGAGCGACGTCGTCGCGTCGAGGCCGATGTCGGCGGCCATCTCGAGGTTCTCCTCGAGCGTCACGACCGTCAGGTGCTTGCGCGTCATCACCTCGTAGATCGGGACCCAGATGCAGCCGGCCCACATCTGGATCGCCCGCGCGTGGATGTCCCGCAGCACGCGCTGGTAGTTCTCCGGCGTCGCGGGCATGTACGGCTTCATCAGGTCCATGAGCGCGAACCCGGGAAAGTCGCCGATCGCCGTCGAGACGCCCGGCGACGGGCTCGTGTAGATGAGCGTGCCGCCGTCCTTGACGACGAGATCGGCGGACATGCAGCCCCAGCCGGTGTGGAAGAAGAGGTGGTCGGTCGGGGCGAAGACGCCGCAGATCGCGATGTCGGCCTGGCCGTGCTCGGGCACGAACGACTCGTACGCGTAGACGTCGTTGAACCGCCGGATCGCCTCACGGTGCGCCTCGGGATGCGAGCCGAACACGACGTCCATCACGCGGCCATGCGTGTCGAGCAGGACGTTCATCGTGCAGTCGAGCCCGCACATCGTCGCGACCTCGTCGATGTCCGAGCGCATCGGCCCGACGTACGCGCCGTAGTGCGTCTGCGGCGACGTGACGAACGCGCAGTGATTCGACTCGATCGTCTCGTCGGAGACGACGCCGGGGAGGATCAGCTTCCCACCGCCGCCCGCGCCCCAGTGGTTCGCCTGCGCCTGGCCGATCGTGATCTTCACGTCGGCGGACGCGACCTCCTTCAGCAGCCAGACGGGCGTGCCGCCCGACGAGACACCGACGAACTCGTACGCGTCAGGGTTCTGCGGGTCGTTCTGCGAGAAGGACCAGCCGTTCCGCTCCATGCGGGCGAGGTTGTCGCGACCGAGCTTCTGCTCGGTGTCCGTCTCCGACATCGGGAAGACCTTCCCGTTCGCGCAGCAGACGCGGACGTCGGTCACGCCTGCCGCCTCGATCGCGTCGAAGACGGCGGGCAGGAGCTTCGACGAGGGAGTCGGGCGGAACTGGTTGTCGACGATGACGGCAACGCTGCCCTTGCCCTCGAGGATTTCGGCGAACGTCGGGCCGTCGACCGGCTCGGCGAGCGCTCGGCGTGCGGCCTCGGTCGGATCCTCCACCGGCGCCGGCTCGTCCGGCTGCACGACCGTGACGAGGTTCGCGTTGGGAATCTCGACCTCCAGCGTGTCGCGGTGCTTCTTCGACTCGTCGTCGGTCGCTCCGATCGCGAGGGGATCCATCGACTCGTAGGGGACGACGACACGGGTGGTCTCGCTCATGGCTCCTCCGGTGGACGCGCGTGGTCCGTCCGAGCGTAGTCCATCCGGCCGTTCCGGCGCGATCGTCTACCGTGGCCCGATGGACGCCCGTCCGGTGCTCGAGCTGATCGGCGCGGCGCAGGCGGTGCGACCCTTCACGTTCGTCGGGATCGGGGGCCGCGGCGGCTCGGGGAAGACCACCCTGGCCGCCCGGATCGCCGGCGCGCAGGTGGTGGGCACCGACGAGTTCTGGGACGGCGAGGGCTTCGAGCTCTCGCGGCTCCGCGCGGAGGTGTTCGAGCCGCTGCTCTCCGGCCGTGCCGCGCGATACGCCCGCTGGGACTGGGATGCGCGACGTCCCGGCGGCGAGCGGACGGTGGAGCCACAGGGCCTCGTCGTCGTCGAGGGCGTCTGCGCGCTCCACCGCATGTTCCGGGACGCCTACGACGTGCGCGTGTGGGTGGAGGCGCCGTACGAGACACGGCTCGCGCGCGGCCTCGCCCGGGACGGGGAGGCCGCGCGCGCGACCTGGGTCGAGCGCTGGATGCCGATGGAGGACCGCTACGTCGAGCGCGACGACCCGGTCGCCTGCGCCGACCTCGTCGTCGACGGCGCCGGCTGACGCCGTCCGACGCTTGGACCAGGATGCGCCCGACGTCGCCTGCTCCAGGGAGGTTCCGATGCGAGTCAGCCCGTCCACAGCCCTCGCCGCCACCGCGCTCTTCTTCGCCCTCGGCGGCTCGGCGATCGCCGTCAACGAGGCCGTCAGGCCCCAGGCGCGATGCCAGCCCGGCGCCGTCCGCGGCTATGCCGCGGTCAACGGCGACCCCGCGAAGGGCATGGCGAACTTCCCCGACCAGTTCACGAGCGCGAAGCCGCTGATCGGCGCCCGCTTCAACTGCGCAGGTGCGGCGCCGCAGGCACGGCGCGTCAACGTCGGGGTGTACGAGGTTCGCTTCCCGGGCAATGCGACGGTCGTGGCGACGGTGAGCTCCGGTACAGCGGAAACGACGATCGGGTACGTCGGCAACGGCGTCTTCCGGGTGAGCCTCTGGGTGCCGGGGCGCCAGGACGCGGTCGACACCCCGTTCAGCGTCGTCGCGGTCTGACCTCGAAGGGCCCGCGGCGAGACGCGCCTCGCTCTCCGGTCCTTGCCTCAGCCCTGCTGGGCCCGGCGAACCGCCTTCCGCTGCCGTAACGAGGACGCCGCGCGCTCGAGGAACGCGATCGGCTCCTCCCCCGGCTCCCGCACGGTGCTTCCCACCGACGCGCCGCGGTAGAGGTGCCGGAGCGCCCGCGGCATGCGGAGCTCGACGAGGTGTTGCTCGAGCTCGACGGCGCGTGCCATCGCCTCGTCCTCGCCGAGACCGGGGCAGCAGACGACGAACTCGTCGCCGCCCGATCCGTGCAGCCGTGCCACGAGGTCGTCCTGACGCGTCGACTCGCGGATCCCCGCGGCGACACGTCGGATGAGCGTGTCGCCGGCCTGGTGCCCGAGCACGTTGTTGACCGCCCGCAGCCCGTCGAAGTCGACGAGGAGCACAGCCAGCGCCGGCTCGTTCCCGAGCTCGTCGAGCCAGCGGAGAAGCGCCCGCCGGTTCGGAAGGCCGGTCGTCTCGTCACGCAGTGCCTGCTCCGAGAGCTCCGCGATCTGCTCGAGCGCGTCCTCGAGCGTGCGCCGGGCGCTGATGCTGGGGCCGAGCAACCGTCCGGCCTGGGCGACGAGCACGCGGTCCCGGCGGCCAAAGCGCCACCCGTGCCGGAGCACGGAGACGGCCCCGACGAGAGCATCGGGCGCTCCGAGCGGCGCGGCGACCGCCTCCCACTGTGCGTCGTTGATGTCGACGAAGCGGCCCTCCTTTGCCGCTTCCGTCGCCGCGCGGGACGCGATCTCCACCGCCCCGGCGGCCGCCAGGTCCGGCGCGAAGGCGACCTCGCCCGCGACGAGCACGAGCCCGAGATCGGCCTCGGCGAGACGCATCATCGCGGCCGCCACGGCGTCGAGGAGCTCCACGCCGGGAGCCCGGTCGAGGACCCCGGCCACGAGGTCGGCGAGCCTGCCGAAGCCGTCCTCGCGCCGGTAGACCTTTCCGACCGTCACCCGTTCCTCGACGGATCCGAAGACCGAGCGAGGATCGTCACCCGGACGCCAGAGCGCGCCGGCCGCAGTGGCGCTCACCTCGACGGGCTCGTCGAGGCCGATGTCGAAGGGCACCGCGAGAATGTCACCCACACGCGTCACGACCCATTCGAGCGCAAGCGCGTCGTCGAGACCCGGGACGAGCAGCACGAACTCGTCGCTGCCCATCGGTGCGGCGAAGCCCGACGGCACGACCTTCGAAAGCCGAACGGCGGCCCGTTGGAGCAGGCGGTCCCCGACTTCGTGGCCGTGCCGGTCGTTGACGTCCTTCGTCCCGTCGAGGTCGACGAAGACCACGCCGCAGGGCTCGGGTTGCGCCGCCAGGCGCGCCTCGAGCGACGAGAGGCTGAGCAGCCCGGTCACCACGTTGAGGTGCGCACGGCCGGACAGAGGCCAACCCGGGCCAGCCGCACCACCGAGACGTTGCACCCTCTCCCCCACGTTCGCTCTGATCGTCTCGTCGCGGCGGGAGCGAGGCGTCCCCCATCCGAGTGATACGACTGCTGTCAGCGGCTACTGGCGCTCGACGCCCGCGAGCGCGGGGGGGTCGGCGTCCTTCAGGTACTGGTGTACGAAGGCGATCGCCATGCTCCCCTCGCCGACCGCGGCCGCCACGCGCTTCACCGGCGCGTAGCGGACGTCGCCGCAGGCGAAGATGCCGGGGACACTCGTCTCGAGGAGATAAGGGTCGCGGTCGAGCGGCCACCTTCCCGCAGCGCGCACGTCCGCGCCCGTTAGAACGAAGCCGCGGCCGTCCAGCGCGATCTCGGGCGGCAGCCATCCGGTCTCGGCGTCCGCGCCGATGAAGATGTAGAGCCCGCCCGACTCGACGCGCGTCGACTCCTCCGTGTCGGCATCGCGCAGGTCGATCGCCTCGAGCGACGCCTCGCCGTGCGCTCCGGCGAGCTGGGTCCGCGTGCGCACCGCGATGTTCGGCCGGGTGGCGATCTGGTCGACGAGATATCGGGACATGCTCTTCTCGAGCCCGTCGCCACGGCAGAGGATCGTGACGCTGCGGGCATGCGTCGAGAAGTACATCGCCGCCTGACCCGCGGAGTTCCCGGCTCCGACGATGTGGACGTCGAGGCCGTGCGTGTTCGGTGCCTCGCTTCGGGAGGCGCCGTAGAAGACGCCCTTTCCCGCAAGACGGTCGAAGCCGGGAATCTCCAGCTGCCGCCAGGTGACACCGCACGCGACGATGATCGTGCGGGCCCGGAGCACGTCCCCTCCGTCGAGGTGCACATGGCGTGCTGCAGCGTCGATCCGGTGGATCGCGCGGGTGACGAGGATCTCGGCCCCCAATCGCCTCGCCTGGTTGAGCGCCTTGCTCGAGAGGTCGTCGCCGGAGACGCCGGACGGGAAGCCGAGGTAGTTCTCGATGCGGGACGAGGTGCCGGCCTGGCCGCCGGGCGCCTCGCGCTCGACGGCGATGACCCGAAGTCCCTCCGAGGCGCCGTAGACCGCCGCGGCGAGCCCGGCCGGGCCGGCCCCGACGATGACGACGTCGTACTCGGCGTACTCCGCCTCGGTCGCGAGGTCGAGGAGTTCGGCGATCCTCCGGGGCTGCGGCCTGACCACGGTCTTGCCGTCGACGACCCGCAGCGCGGGGTAGTCGCCCTCGGCGGGAAGGGCGCCCCACCACTGCTCCGCATCCTCGGGAATGTCCGGCCGGAGCCATCGGTGGACGATCTGGTTGCGTTCGAGGAACCGGCGCAGCTCGGTGCAGGCGGCGTCCCAGCGGTGGCCGATGACGATCGCGCGCGGCCGCGGCGGCTTCGCCGCAAGACCCTGGAGGCCGCCGGGGCCGCTCATCCGATACGCGGCGAGGCGCCCCACCTCGAGCGCGACATCCGGCGCAACAGCTGCGACCGCGTGGTAGTCCCGCGGCTCGACCCGCATCACGCGCGACTCCTCCGCCGCGCGGAACCCGACGGGAAACACGGTGCCCAGGGTGATCGGGACCTCGCCGAAGACGTCGCCGGGGTTTCGCTCCCCGACGACCGTCTCGATCCCGTCTTCGATCTTGACGGCCTCGATGCGGCCCTCGAGCAGCGCGAAGAGCGCGCGCTCGTCGCCCGGATTCGCGGCGTACTCGCCAGCTGGGAGGGTGATGTCGGCCGCCGCGCGCGCCAGGCGCTCCTGGTCCGAGGGATCGAGGCCGGCAAAGATCGAGACCCCCGCGATCTCGTCGGCGGTCACCATGCGAGGCGCTCCCAGGGCCGCATTGGCGACACGCTACTCGTGTCGCGCGGCGCCCGGGCGACGATGACTGCGGCCGGGCGCGCGCCCTGCTGAGGGCGCGCGCCCGGCCGCAGATGTCACCGCTCTACGAGCCGCGGGAGGCGCCGAGCCCGCCGAGCCAGCGGTCCGACCTGTTCGGCGGCATGAGGCTCACAAGGATCAGGATCACCACCGTGGAGCCGAAGTAGGTGTAGAGCGAGGCTGTGCCCGAGAACTGGTTCGTCGCCGTCTGGCCGAACGCGAGGCAGGCGAACGTGAGGAGCGCCACCGCCAGCCCCAGCTGCAGGAACCACTTGGGTCGGTGGGGCAGGAACTCGAGGAAGCAGACGCTCGCGAGGAGCAGCAGGAACACGCCGAACTCCAGGAGGCCCAGGATCACCCAGGCGGCATCCGTGCCCGGGAACGTGTCGAGGAACGTCCCCTTGAACTGGTCCTTGATCCCCTGCGGGGCGTTGCCGTCGTCGTCGAAGAGCTTCTCCTTGCCGGAGTAGAACATCAGCCCGCCGACCATGAGGTAGACGCCGACGAGCGTGGCCCAGTAGGCGGCACCGTCGAACAGCGTCCCCTTGCCCACGATGGCGAACGGCTTGTCAGTGGTCTCGGCAGCCATGTCGAGTCCTTTCGAGGAGGGGTCGTTGCCGTGCCACGGCGGTTTCGCGCCGTCGCGCGGGTCTCCTGCCGGTCAGACGACGCGGCGGGCGCGAAGCAGCTCGGCCACCGACCAGGCCTGGAACGGGCAGCCGGTCGCGGCGTGCGGCGCCGCTCCGTCCGCCGTCTCCGAGACCGAGCCGAGCCCCCACTCGCCGACGTGGCCCGAAAGACCTTCGAGCAGGTCGTCGGTCGGCACGCCGACGCGGCGGGCGGCGTCGACGTAGGGGCCGATCAGCCACGGCCAGACGGTGCCCTGGTGGTAGGCCGAGTCCCGCTCCGCAGGGCTCCCGCGGTGGAGCGGTCGGTAGGCGGGATCGTCCGGCGCGAGCGACCGTAGGCCGAGTGGTGTCAGGAGCGGTGCGCATGCGTCCACGACGGCGCGGGCCGCGTCCCTGTCGGCCGCTCCGGCGAGCGGCCCGGCCGGCAGCGAGACCGCGAGTAACTGGTTCGGACGCAACGCCCGGTCGTCGCCGCCCGGTCCGTCGACGAGGTCGAGGAGCCCGCGGCCGTCGGAGCGGACGAAGCGCTCGACGAACGACGCGCGCGCCGTCTCGAGCGTCCGGAGCCAGCGATCGGCGCGGCCCAGCCGCCCCGCAAGGTCGAGGGCCCGGATCCACAATGCGTTCACCTCGACCGGCTTGCCGATTCGCGGGGTCACCGGGACGCCGTCGATGCGGGCGTCCATCCACGTCAGCGCCCAGCCGTCCTCGCCTCCGCGAAGCAGCCCGTCGGCGTCTGCGCCGATGCCGAAGCGCGTGCCGGCGAGGTGCCGCTCGACGATCTCTCCGAGCGCAGTCGAGAGCTCGGCCCCGAGATCGTCGTCACCCGTCACCTCGACGTGGCGCCCGAGCGCGTGGACGAACCAGAGCGTGCCGTCCACGGTGTTGTACTCGAGCATCCCGGTGTCGGCCGTGTTCGCGAGCATCCCCTCCGAGAGCGTCGCTGCTGCGCGGCGCAGCGCCTCGCGACCCTCCTCGGCCCGGCCGGTCGAGAGGAACAGCCCCTCGTACGACGTCATCAGGTCGCGCGACCACTCGCCGAACCACGGGTACCCGGCGACCGCCGTCGGCCCGTCGTGGTCGATCACGAACTGGTCCGCCGCAAGCACGAGCTGCTCGTCGACCTCGCCCGAGACGCCCGCCCGTCGAACGAGCCCGGCTGCTCGCTCGCGCGCGCCCGCGACGATCGCCGCGGCGGACGGGGGCGAACCGCCACCCGGGCCGGCCGCCGCCGTCACCTCGTGGGTGTCGCCTGTCCGCAGCTCGACGGCGAAGGCTCCCGCCGCCCAGAGGTCCTCGCGGTCGTTCAGCCCGCGGGCCGCCTCCTCTCTCGCCCGCACGCCGCGGTACCACTCGCCGCCGGCCCGCCAGCCGGCGCCCTCCACGCGGTACGCGCCCTCGAAGGCGAAGCCGTCCGTCGTCCCCTCCACCGCCGGGTCCCCGTTCGCGAATCGCTCGCCGTGGACGCTCCGCCACGTGCAGAGCGGCGTGAGCTCGAGCCCGACCGGCCGGTCGGCGTACACGAGGCGGTGCACGACCCCGACCGCGCAGCGGCCGTGCGCCATCGCGATCTCGCGCTCGAGGACGACGTTCCCGACCTGCCAGCGCCACCGCGGCACGCCACGGTCGAGCGTGAACGAGACGAGGAGCTGGTGGCCACACGGGTCGACGGCGGAGGCCCATTCGTCGGTCGCGAGCCGATAGCGAGCGTCGCCGACGACGAGGACCGGATCGAGCGCCGCGAGCCCGAGCATCCGGGCCGACGGCCCGCCGGCGGCCTGGACGAGCAGCCCGTGGTAGCGGCGCGTTCGCAGCCCCGCCACGGTGCCCATCGCATACCCGCCGAGCCCGTCGGTGACGAGCCACTCGCGCGAGGCGGCCTCTGCGAGGCTCCCGCAGGCCTGCGGACCGAGCGCGATCACTCCGGTACCGGCGCGACGAGCCTCGAGAGGAGCTCGCCGAGCGTCGGCACGTCGGCACCACGCTGTCGACGGATCATGTCGGCGACGATCCCCGTCCAGCCGGTCTGGTGGCTCGCTCCGAGCCCGGCGCCGTTGTCGCCGTGGAAGTACTCGTTGAAAAGGATGTTGTCCTTCCAGGCAGGATCGTTCTGGAGCTTGTCGACCCAGCCGTAGCAAGGCCTGCGGCCGTCCTCGCCGACGAGGAAGAGCGAGATGAGGCGCCCGCGCAGGTCCTCCCCGATCTCCGTGAACGTCCGGCGCTCTCCGGACCCCGTCGGATACTCGAGCTCGAGCTCGTCGCCGAAGTACCGGGCGTAGCGGAACACGGCGTCGACGACGAGGTAGTTGACGGGGAACCAGATCGGCCCGCGCCAGTTGGAGTTGCCGCCGAACATCGCCGTCGTCGACTCGGCCGGCTCGTAGTCGATCGTCGTCTCGTACCCGCCCATGTCGAGGCTGAACGGATGCTCGAGATGCCAGCGCGACACCGCGCGCAGCCCGTACGGCGAGAGGAACGCGTTCTCGTCGAACAACCGCGAGAAGACGCGCAGCAGATGATCGACGCCGACGACGCCGACGAGGGTCAGGTCGTTGTCCGCGATCGTCTCGTCCGGGCGGCGCAGCCGGCCGTCGTGCCGCTCGAGGAGCCGCGCAAAATGCTTCCCCATCGCCCGGGTGCGGTCGACGGTCGCGTCGTCCACGACGGCGAACGCCGTCAGCGGCAGGATGCCGACCATCGAGCGCACCTTGATGGGGACGACCGATCCGTCGGGCCGGCGCAGCTGGTCGTAGTAGAAGCCGTCCTCCTCGTCCCAGAGCCCCTGCTGCTCGATCGCCTCGGCGATGAGCGAGAAGTGTTCGAGGAACTTCACGATCAAGTCGGTCGTCGGCCTCAGGGTCCGGTTGAGCACCGCGGCGATCGCCGCCATGGTCAGCGCATATGCCGCCATCCAACCCGTCGCGTCCGCCTGCTCCAGCGTGTAGCCGCTCGGGAGGTGGGAGCGGTCGATCGGGCCGATGTTGTCGAGGCCGAGGAACCCCCCCTCGAACACGTTCGAGCCGTCGGCGTCGAGCCGGTTCACCCACCAGGTGAAGTTGACCAGCAGCTTGTCGAAGATACGGCTCAGAAATGCCACGTCGTGGCCGCCGTCGATCGCGAAGACCTGCAGTGCAGCCCACGCCTGCACCGGGGGGTTGACGTCGTCGAAGGCCCACTCGTACGCGGGGAGCGCGCCGTTCGGATGCTGGAACCACTCGCGGCAGAGGAGGGTCAGCTGGTACTTCGCGAATGCCGGATCGACGTGGGCGAGCGCGATGCAGTGAAACGCCGAGTCCCACGCGGCGAACCACGGGTACTCCCACGGATCGGGCATCGACATGATGTCGAACGCCTCGAACGTGATCCAGTGGCGGTTCCTGCCGGCGTGGCGCGACTCCGGGGGCTGGGGCTGGGTCGGGTCGCCGGCCAGCCAGCGCTTGACGTCGTAGTAGTAGAGCTGCTTCCCCCACAGCATCCCGGCGAACGCCTGTCGCATGACGTTCGCCTCGTCGTCCGAGCACGCGGGCGGCGTCAGCTCCTCGTAGAACTCGTCGGCCTCGCGGCGACGCGCCGCCACGACGTCGTCGAAGCCGGCCCACGGCGACGCGGTCGTTCCGGCCGGACGCAGGCGGACACGTAGCTCGACGGTCTCGCCCGGCGCGACGGTGATGCGGTAATGGAACGCTGCCTTCGTGCCCGTTCCTTCCGGGTTGACGGTCCGCCGGCCCGAGACGACGTGATCGTTGATCCCGTCCTTCGGATACGGCGACCCACCCCCGGTGCCGAACAACCGCTCGTCATTCGTCTCGTTGTCGCAGAAGAGAAGCTCGGGTGCCTCGCCGCCGGGCCCGTCGTCCGCGACGATCGCGAGCGTGCCGAGGAAGGGATGCTCCGTCTCGATCTGCGACTCGTCCGCGCCGGCGCGCAGCACGGGGGCGTCGGCGTCGACCTCCCACGCCCACGTGTTGCGGTACCACGCCGTCGGCAGCACGTGGAGCGTGTCGGCCTCGGGGCCGGCGTTGGTGACCTGCACGGTGAGGAGGACGTCGAAGGGATCGCCCTTCGCGTAGTGCGCCTCGACGATCCAGTAGCGGTCGTCGTCGAAGACGCCCGTGTCCAACAGCTCGAACTCGGGATCGAGCTTCGTGCGGGCGGCGTTCTCGTCGACGAGTCGCGCGTAGGGGAACTCCGACTGCGGATAGTGGTAGCGCCACCGGTTCCACGAATGGCTCGGCGTCGCGTCGAGGTACCACCAGTACTCCTTGGGGTCCTCGCCGTGGTTGCCCTGGTTGCCCGTGAGGCCGAAGATCCGCTCCTTCAGGATCGGGTCGCGGCCGTTCCAGAGCGCGAGGCCGAGGCAGAGGCGCTGCTCGACGTCGCAGAACCCGGCGAGCCCGTCCTCTCCCCATCGGTATGCGCGCGAGCGGGCATCGTCGTGCGAGAGGTACTCCCACGCCGTCCCGTGCGCGCTGTAGTCCTCGCGCACGGTGCCCCACTGCCGTTCGCTCACGTACGGGCCCCAGAGGTACCAGTCGCCCGCCTGGCGCAGCCCGTTCTCGAGCTGCCCGAGGGTCTCGACCCGCGCGCGCTCCGCGCCCGGCGCCGGCGGTCCGGCGTCGCTGCCTAGCTCGGCGGCCACGGCAGCCGCACGGGCTCGTAGTCGCCGGGCCAGTCGGCGTAGGCTTCGTCCGGGACCGTGGTCTCCGTTGCGACCGACGCGCCGTGCCTCGCCGCCGCCTCGCTCACCGGGTAGCGGATCTTCTCGACCTCGGGCCTGGCTCCGAGCATGAGGATCGCGCACGGCCCTCGGCCGGCGCCGACGATCACGTGCGCGGTGCCGGCAGGGCAGTGGAAGTAGTCCCACTGCCCGAGTGGCCGCTCCTCGTCCTCGACGATCAGCAGGCACTCGCCCGAGAGCACCAGAAACCCCTCCTGCGCCTCCTCGGAGTGGTAGAGCGCGTTCGGGTCACCCGGCCAGAGGACGCAGACCCGGACGCCGACGTCCGCGAACGGATGGTCGCGCGACTCGAGCGGATAGGTGGCGCCGCCCTTCTCCTCGTTCCGCACGGCAAGCGCGTCGGCGAGGTTCAGGACGAACCAGCCGTCCGACCCGATGTAGCGGCCGTACGGCGTCTCGTCGGCACTTGCTTCCCTGACGGCCACGCGTCCTCCTTCGCTGGTCGTCGCGAGCCTACAACGCGTCCGGTGCTATGTGTTCTCGATACGACGACGTCTGCGTGGGAGGGAACCATGAGCGCGAAGAAGTCCACCGCCACGAAGAAATCCGCCGGATTCTCGGCCGAGGAGAAGGCCGCGATGAAGGAGCGCGCCCGCGAGCTGAAGGCCGAGGCGCAGAAGGCCGACGGCGAGGCCGCCCTGCTAGCGAAGGTCGCGGAGATGAAAGGCTCCGATCGCGCGATGGCCGAGAAGCTCCACGCGATCGTCAAGAAGAACGCCCCGGGCCTCGTGCCGAAGACCTGGTACGGGATGCCGGCCTACGCGAAGGACGGCAAGGTCCTCTGCTTCTTCCAGAGCGCCGACAAGTTCGGCTCGCGCTACGCGTCGTTCGGGTTCACGGACGAGGCGAGCCTCGACGACGGCGCGATGTGGCCGATCTACTTCGCGCTCAAGGAGCTGACGCCC
>CAVUMD010000012.1:0-64648 GCA_963742525.1 uncultured Actinomycetes bacterium | reverse complement strand
GACCAATGAACGCGGTCAGGGGTTCCCCCTCAGGCTGACCGGTGAATCGGCTCGGTTGAGCCGAAGAGTGGAGGCGGCGGGAATCGAACCCGCGCAAGGTTCCTCCGGTCGGAGGTACCCGTCTAGCCGCGAGGCACCTCGACGTCGATCGTGTCTACGCACCTCTCTGCCTGCTGGTCCCCGACGCCCGTGTGCCAGGGGCCGTCTCGGATCACAACGTCATTCAATCCGTCCACCGGGATGCAGCGCCAGTCGCCCCCAGGCGGCAGCGCCGACGCACTACCATCGGCGAACTGGAAGAAGAGCGCCTGGCGGCGCCCGTTCTTCGTTCCAAGCACATGCGGGCACAGCTCACGCCGGTGGCCGTTGTACGTCGCGACCACTTGCCGCCTAGCGAGGGTCGCCACACGGATCAGCTCATAGACGTCAGTCACACGAGAGCGTGGCGACACGCCGCCGATTGTTCGGGAGCCTAGGCAGCCTGACGACTCACAGGTGAAGCCGTAGCGAGAGCGTGATCGAACGCGCACGTAGCCTGCGCTCCAAGTCGTTCGGCCTCGCGCCTCGCAGCGAGCGCAGCCATCAGGATCGGCCGCTGCCTCGGATGCGTCGGCGGCGAGTACCGCGTGCGGGAACCACTACGTCAACCACGTACTCCGGATGCAGATGGGCCGTTTGCCCGGTGACGCATGCCTGGACGGCGGCTCGACCTTCATCACTCCGCAACCACAAGAGAAGCACCCGCGGATCAATGCCACCCGGACGAGGGCGAATGACGAAGGAGCTCACCTGAGGGAATACAGCGCGACTCCCAACCCTCGGGCAACCCGTCGACGAGGTCGACCTTCGCACCGATGTAGCGAGGATGGTGCGCTGCTGCCGTAAGCACTACGTCGTTGATCTGCATCGCGACATCGGGAGCCATTCTCTGAAGGTCGCGAAGCCCCGTTCTCCTGGAGACCAGTCGAGACCGGCTCCCGTCAGGTTTCCGACCTTGATCGTTCGATAGACGTCGCCCCCGGCATCTGGCTCGCAGTACGCACTCCTCGGCGCGGTCCGGCCTGTGAAGGCAGCGCCGACAAGATCGGCAAGACGGACTCCCGCCGTCTCCTTGCGAAGGTTCCATTCGGCGCTCATGTTTCGGATCAGGTCGGCGCCGCTGCGACCTTCGACCTTTCCAGCCGAGGCACGATGGTCGCGCATCGCGCTCGCGACCTCGACCACGTCTGCGGGCCCATTCTCGCGACCCGTGCCGTCCGATCCGATGCAAGCGGACAACCCGAACCAGACTTGCCTCGACGGTCCGTCGTCCGTCTTCTTGAGGAACAGGACAGAGGCTTTGCCAACGCCCTTGAACATCCCGAACGTTTCCGGAGGGAGGCTCAGCACGCCCATTACGGTCACGCGGTCTCGCAGATACGCCCGAACGTATTGAGATCTCTTGTTGGAGAACACGCTCTGCGGGAGGACGATTCCCATGCGCCCGCCCGTGCGGAGCAGACGAATCGACTTCTCGAGCCCGAGGATCTCAATCTCCGTTGGCCCCTTCCGTGCGAGGTCGAAGGCGTGCCGCGCGCCATCCCCCCGGAGGTCGACCGCGCCAAAGGGCGGATTCGTGACGATCCCGTCGACGCCCTCGTCTGGTGCCGCGAGTGCCGCCAGTACCGCGTGTGGGGCGTCGAGTGCCGACCCGTGAGTAACGCGCAGCTCGGACTCTGGATGACGCAGCTTCGCTTCCACTCCTGCGAGATGGAGCACACGCCTGTCGACGTCGATCCCGAGCAGCGTGAGTTTCCCGGCTGCTGTCTGTGCCACCTCGCCCAGCAGGAGTCCGCTACCGCAGAAGGGGTCAAGCCAGACCTCGTCGGAGCGCGGGCGGAGACACGCGGCCATCGCCTGTGCGACGGGCCTGGGCGTGAAGTACTGGCCGAGCCCGGACCGATCCCGACGTCCACGAGCTCTTGAAAGAGATCGGCGCCGACGGCGCCGTTGCGTTCGCCAAGGATGCGCCACAACGCAGGCGCAGCGCTTTCGATGGCAGCCTGCGAGAGCCGAAGCTTCGGGCGAAGCGCCTTGATCTCGTCGAGCTCCAGCGGACCGTGCTCTACCCACACGTCGTAGAGCGCCACCAGCTCATCGAAGGCCTCGTCAGGCCTCAGTCGATCCGCTGACCGAAGGGTCGAGTGGACGCGGAAGAGCGCCTCGCGACGCGCGCGCGCGTCCATCCACAGAGGCTCGTCCTGGATCATCAAACCCACGTCAGAAAGATTTTAGCTCGCTCGGCGGACGTTGTCGCCGAAAGGGAGTCGAACGGGCGACGCGAAGGACCGCTCATGCCCCATTACGAACTCGGCACGGTCGCCGCCTCCGAAGCCGTCCTCACAGACCTCTACGTCAACCTCCGACGAGCAATCGCTCGGTGGGCCGCCGTCACGCAGCAGACGCCGCAGGCGCGCATGGGCTACATCGGGCAGCACCTGACCAGCGTCGTCACCGGGTTTCCAGGCGGGCGATCGGGCGCTCGAGGAAAGGACCTCCTGCTTCCGGACGACAAGCACGCAGAGATCAAGACGTGCTACCGCGTGGATCAACTCGGTTCCTGTTCGAACTGCGGACAGGCCGTCGCCAGCATCGAACTCGTGTGCCCCTTGTGCGGCGCCGACGTAATCAACCGCAAGGATGATTCGAAATGGCTTATCGGGCCGCGGACCGAGGCCGAACTCGCCGACCTCTGGGGACCCGAGTCGTTCTACCTAGTGCTGTTCGACTTCGCTGACCTCCGAGATCCGCGATTGATCAATGCTCGGATCTGGAAGGTCGACCCGCGATCACGCGGCTTCGCCTATGCCCTCGTCGACTACTACTTCAACATCCGCGCGAAGTCGACGTCGAAAGCCCCTTTCAATCTCTGGCCGTTCTCGTTCAAGTTCGGACTCCTTGGCGGCGACCTCATCTACTCCGCCACGATCAATGAGACCGACGAGATCGAGACGCATCTCTTCCCGCACGAGCGCGGCGAGCCCGAACCGATCCGGCTGGAACCGTTGACCACCTATGCGAAGTCGACAGCCCTGACCAATGCCGGCCTTCTGAGTGCGGCCCACATCCTGGGCGCCGCAATCGAGGGAACGCGGTCAGAGATCCTCGTCGCACTGCAGGAAGCCCGCGGCAGTGGCACCTTCAACGACTCGCAGCTCCAAGACGCCTTGGCTGAAGGAGTCTACGGACCGCTCATCGCGGACTATCGAGACCACTTACCGGAACCCGTGCGCTCTCCATACGCGTAGCGACGCGTAGCGCAGGAACGTAGAGCACGGTACCCACAGCGAACGGGTCCCACTTACTCGCTCGCGTCACCGAAGACGAGCCGGCCGCGGCGCTTGCGGCCAGGATTCACCACTGGGCCCTCCGTCGGGGGGGCCGAGTCGCTCGAACATCTCCGCGTGGAGACGCTCCCACCTGGCTCGGAACTCCGGATCGCGGATGCGGCTCTCGAGCTTGCGTAGATCGCGGAGGCTTTCGCAATCCGGCTCCATCCCGTCGAGAGTACCGAGGGAACGAGCGAGTTGCACCTCGTTCCCTTCGATGTTCCGCGCCGCTTCGGCTCGCACTTTCGCGAAAGTGCATCTGTGTGCTGCTGGTTATCGGGGCTTCGTCGCGGTTGAGGAGCGATGGTTCCGGGGTTGGTCGTAGCGTGCCGAGAGCCGCTGAGAGGCGGCGACGCCAATCTCCGAAGCCGTTCTGCCGGTGAGACGTCCGGTTTCGAGCCGATCGGCGCCTCGAGCGCCTCCGCTGAGGCGCTGAGAGGCAATCTCCGGGCCGCGGCGCAAACGCGAGTTGGTTGATCGTCCCGCAATCGACCCTCTCAAGCGCGATCACGACGCTCCGTGAGACAGGTCTGCGGACAGTTTGCGGACTTTTCGCGGACATCCGCATTGCACCCTGCAGGGCGTGGACGACACGCATCACCGCGGATCCGCGGACAGGGTGGCGAGCGATTGGCGAGTCATTGGCGACCTCGCCATGGCAGCTTGACGGCCGTGCCCAACCCGAGCGACGAAACCCGGGACGAGCTCCCGGGACATCAGCTCGTGCTATTTGGCGACGCGCGTGCCGTCGCTCGAGCGCGGGCCGATCCCGCCGTCAACGGTGACGTTGGCCCCAACGGCCGGCGCGCGAGCTTGACGCTCGGCGAGGCCGCCCGCATCATCCGCGAGGCGGTGAAGGACAAGTCGTACCGCTCGACGTCGCTCGGCCAGCTCGTCGGTCGCTACCTGCGCTGGTTCCGCAACGAGTACGGCGCGACTCCGTCGACGCTCCGCGACTACGAGGCCGTGCTCGCGCGCATGAGCATCACACTCGCCGACAGGGAGCCGATCGACGTCTCCGTCGACGACCTGCGCGACGTCATCGACCTCTGGGGCGAGCGCTCGCCGCGGACGCGTCAGAAGGTCACGTCCGTCGTCCGCGCATTCTGGAGCTGGGCTGAGGAGCAGGGCCACATCGCGATCTCACCGGCGGCGCGGATCAGACGCCCACGCGCCGAGAAGCGCGTCGCTCCACTTCTGCCGGCCGACGCCCGCCCTCGGTTGCTCACGGTCGCGAAGCATCCGCGCGACCGCCTGGCGCTGTTCTGCCTGCTTCTGCTCGGCGTCCGTAGAGGCGAGCTGGCAGGAATCCAGGTCCGCGACTTCGACGCGCATCGCTGCTCGCTCCGCGTCTACGGGAAGGGCCGCAAGGAACGCGTCTTGCCTCTACGCGGGCCTGTCCTCGCCGAGCTGCAGCTGTTCCTGAGCAGCGATCTCCCCCACGTTGGCAGACCGCCCGAGGCCGACGACTACCTCCTCCATCCCGACCAAGAAGGTCTACGCCGGCCGCGGTTCCGAGGGCCAGCAGAAGCTCGCCGTCCGCGCCTACCCGAAGAAGCGCCCAAGTCCGCAGGCGGTCCATCGCTGGTGGTACCGCCAGCTGCAGGCGGCAGGGCTCGTCGGCCAGGGGATCACTCACGGACTCAACATGCACCTCGCCCGCCACACGTTCGCCACCGAGCTCCGCCGCGTCGCCGGCATCGACGCCGCCTCGCAGGCGCTGGGCCATGCCGACTTGAACACGACGCTTGCGATCTACGGGCACCAGGATCAGAGCGACCTCGAGGCGGCGATGGACACCTACGCGCGTTGGCTGGAACAGCAACGGGAGGACGGAATCGTTCCTCCCGAGGCTGACCCCTGAATCGGCTTGGTTGAGCCGGAAAGTGGAGGCGGCGGGAATCGAACCCGCGTCCGCGGTCGTACCGAACGAACGTCTACGAGCGTAGTCCGCGCTTGAATCTCACCCGACGGCCGGGGGCGGACGCCCTACCGGCGGGCCAGCCTATCCTTTGGATGTCGAGCCTCCGGCGATTGGCGCTCCGTCGGCTCCTAGCCCGATCGTTGGCGCCCCGTCTCCCGGCCTCGGGCCGAACCGGGATGGGACGTCGCCTGACCTAGTGTTTGCTAGGCGGCGAGTGCGAGATCGTTCTTCGCACTTGCTTTGTTTGCCGGTGGATTTACGAGGCCGACCGGCGACCTCGGCTCGCTGCTCGACCGGAGAACCGACCACGTCGAGACCTGGTCGCCCCCGTATGTTGTCCTCACAGGATAGCCGCGACGGGCGGCCGGCGCGCGGCTCAGGCGGCGGGCGGGTCGGGACTCGACGGCGAGCCGGCCGGAGGCGGCTCGGCGTCGCGGCCCCGGATGCCCCACCGGTGCCGGACGCGGAGAAGGGCCACGAGCATCACGAACAGCGCGATCGCGAAGCCGACCCAGGCCCAGCGTGTCTGGAACTCGTTGTCCTCGATCAGCTTGACCAGCGTGCAGAGCGCGAGGCCGACGCCGAGGATCGCCGTGATCACCGCCGTGGGCCAGCCCCGCATCGAGAGCCTCGGCCAGAGGACGGGCAGGAGCTCGAACACGAGAATCGCGACGGCGAAGAGCGCGGCGTAGATCCCGAAGTCCGAGCCCTCGTAGCCGGTCGTCCAGCCGCACTTGCGCGCCCCGACGTCGGCCGTGGCGACGCAGACGCGTGTCCACGGGCCGAGCATCGAGGCGAGGAACGCAATGGCGCCGAGGATGATCAGCTTGGAGCCGAGGGGGCGGTTCCAGTAGCGGCGCACGGGCCTGAGTCTACGCCCGTCGCCGCGCTCAGTCGTCGGCGCCCTGGCCGCGGACTGCCGTCAGCCGGCGGTCGGCCGCGGTCGTCACGAGCACCGCGACGACCGTGACGAGGTACAGCTGGCCGAGCACGATCTCGAGCACGGTGAGGGCACGGCCGATGCCGGTCGCCGGCGCGAGGTCGCCGAACCCGGTGGTCGAGATCGCGACGAAGCTGTAGTAGAGATGCTCGCCGCTGGTGCCGTCGTCGCCATGCGCGAAGAATGCGGCGTCGGTGATGTCGGCGATGAACATGTAGACGAAGCCGAAGAACATCCCGAGCAATACGTACAGCGACAGCGCACCGAACACCGTCTGCCGGCTCACGCGTCCACGCCGGAGGAGGTCGCGCGTGACGAGGAAGGCCACGATCCCGACGAGCACGGCTCCGATCGCCGCCGTGACGGCATGCGTCCTCGCGCCTTCGAGCGCACCGACGAGGACGAACACCAGCGCGATACTCGGCCACAGCGCGCCGGGCAGGACGGACGCCCGTCGCCGGGTCGCGGTCCAGTACGAGACGACGATCGTCACCGACAGCACGACGTCGCGGATAACACGTGCCCACGTGGTCTCCGGCGCGGCGATCCCGACCACGAGCGAGGCGAGCAGGAGCGCCAGCACCAGGGCGTAGCTCTCGCCCGACCGGAAATCGTCCACCAGCCGTCGCAGGAACGCCACCGGGCGAGGCTACAGGCCCGCCCGGTCGGTCGGCCCGCCGCGCATCGCCCTTCCGCGCTCGCGGCGGGTTCAGGAGTTCCGCCGATCTGCCGACTATCGTCTGGACGACCCCGGGAACGACTCAGGAGGACGGCCGGCGTGCCCATCACGTATCAGTACGAGAGCCTGGCGACGCTCAGGGAGCGCGCGAAGGAGGAGGTCGGCAAGGTCGTGGTCGGTCAGGGCCGCGCGGTCGAGCTGCTGCTCATCGCGGCCATGGCGCGCGGCCACGTGCTGCTGGAAGGCCCTCCGGGGACGGCGAAGACGCTGCTCGGGCGCGCGACCGCCTACGTGCTCGGCGCGGACTTCAACCGCGTCCAGTTCACGCCCGACACGACGCCGACCGAGCTCGTCGGCGAGAACATCACCCGCGCGGGCGAGACGAAGTTCGTCTCCGGGACGATCTTCACGAACGTCCTGCTCGCGGATGAGATCAACCGTACGCCGCCGCGCACCCAGGCCGCGCTGCTCGAGGCGATGGCCGAGCGGAGCGTCACGATCGAGGGCCGTGTGCATCGCCTCCCCGACCCCTTCCTCGTCATCGCGACGCAGAACCCGTTCGAGCAGGAGGGTGTGTTCCCGCTTCCGGAGTCGAACCTCGACCGGTTCCTGTTCAAGATCTACATCGACTACACCGATCTCGAGCACGAGGTCGACATGCTCCGGCTGCCGCATACGGGCGTCACGCCCGACATGCTCGGCGAGATCATGCCGCTGCTCGGGATCGTCGGCCTCGACAAGGCGCGCATCGAGCTCGACGCGACGATCGTGCCGGAAGAGGTCGCGCGCTACGTCGTCGGCGTGGTGCGGAAGACGCGCGTGCTCGAGGGCGTCATGCTCGGGGCGAGTTCGCGCGCCGCGATCCACCTGATGAGCGCGACGAAGGCGAACGCGCGCCTCGAAGGGCGCGACACGGTGACGATCGACGACGTCCGCACGATGGCCCAGTACGTGCTGCCGCACCGTCTGATCATCGAGGACGACGACGTCTCGCCGGCGGAAGCGCTGCAGTTCGCGCTCGACAATCCGATCCTGTCGGAGTAGGGAGCGGGCCCGGCCCGCTCCCTGGTTCCGAAGCTCAGGCCCCGAGCGCCTGCTCGAGCGCGCGGCGGGTCATGACCTGCGCCAGGTGCGCCCGGTACTCGGACGAGCCGGCCTGGTCGCTCGGCGGCTCGGTCCCCTCGGTGACGTGCCCCGCAGCGTCCGCGGCCGTCGCTCCGCCCGCGAGGGCATCTTCCGCGGCCTTCGCTCGGAGCGGCGTCGCGCCCATGTTCACGAGGCCGATCGAGGCGCCGGCCACCGAGCCGTTGTCGCGGTGCACGAGCGCGGCGACGCCCACGGTCGCCCAGTCCTGCGCGCGCCGGTTCGCCTTGAGATAGGCCCAGCCCGTCGATGCGCCCAGCTTCGGGACGCGTGCCTCGACGAGCACCTCGTCGGGCGCGAGGGCGGTCTCGAACACACCGGTGAAGAACTCCGCCGCCGGGACGACGCGCTCACCGCCCTTCCCCCGCGCAACGAGGTCCGCGCCGAGCGCGAGCATCACGGCCGGCATGTCGGAGGCGGGATCGCCGTGGGAGAGCGTCCCGCCGAGGGTCCCCCGGTGTCGCACCTGGGGATCGCCGATCTGACCGGCCGTGTACGAGACGATCGGGCAGTGCTCGGCGAGCAGCCCGTCGGATGCGACAGCGGCGTGCCGTGTGAGCGCGCCGATGGCGATGTGCGTGCCGCCGTCCTTCACGTACGCGAGATCGGAGAGGCGCCCGATGTCGACGAGCTTCTCCGGACGCGCGATCCTGAGCTTCATGGCGGGGATCAGCGAATGGCCGCCCGCGAGCAGCTTCGCGTCACCCCCGCCCGCGGCGAGGAGCTCGATCGCCTGCTCGACGCTCTCGGCGACGTCGTAGTCGAACCGTGCTGGGATCACGCCTTCGCCTCCTGGATCGCGCGCCAGACACGCTCGGGCGTGGCCGGCATCTGGATGTCCTTCACACCGAGGTGGGAGAGCGCGTCGACGACGGAGTTGATCACCGCGGGCGCCGCCGCGATCGTCCCGGTCTCCCCCACGCCCTTCACGCCGAGCGGGTTCGTCGGGCTCGGGCTCTCCGTCCGACCCAGCTCGAACGACGGGAGCTCCGCCGCCGAGGGCACGAGGTAGGTGACGAGGTTCGCCGTCTGCAGGTTGCCCTCGTCGTCGTACACGCCCTCCTCGTACAGCGCCGTGGAGATGCCCTGCGTGATCCCACCGTGCACCTGGCCGTCGACGATCAGCGGGTTGACCACTTTGCCGACGTCGTCCACCGCCACGTAGCGGACGAGCCGCGCGTCGCCCGTCTCGGTGTCGACCTCGACGACCGACGCATGCGCGCCGCCGGGCCACGAGAAGTTCGGCGGGTCGTACGTCGCCGTCGCCTCGAGACCGGGCTCCATCCCGTCCGGCAGGTCGTGCGCGGCGAACGCCGCCCAGGCGGCTGCCGCCACGGTCATCTCCTTGTCGGGCGAGCCTTTGACCGTGAAGGTGCCGCTGTCGTACTCCAGGTCCTCGGCGGCGACCTCGAGTGAGTGCGCGACGATCTGGCGCGCCTTGTCGATCACCTTGTCCGCGGCGAACGTCAGGGCGACGCCGCCGACGGGCAGGCTTCGGCTCCCGTAGGTGTCGAGCCCTGCGTGCGAGATCGACGTGTCTCCGTGGAGCACCTCGACCGCATCGATGTCGCAGCCGAGCTGGTCGGCGACGATCTGGGCCCACGCCGTCTCGTGGCCCTGGCCGTGCGGCGAGGTGCCGGTGATGACCTGGACCGAGCCGGTCGGCAGGTAGCGGATCGTGGCCTGCTCCCACCCGCCCGCCGCGTAGCGGATCGCGCCGAGGATCCGTGACGGCGCGAGGCCGCACATCTCGTGGTAGGTCGAGAAACCGACGCCCAGCTGCTTCGTGCTCTTGTTGTCGCGCCGCTTCGCCTGCTCCGCGCGGAGGGCGTCCAGGTCGAGCAGCTCGAGCAGCTTGTCGAGCGACGCGCCATGGTCGCCCGAGTCCACGGTCAGGCCGGACGCGAGCGTGTGCGGGAACTCCGCGATGAAGTTCTTCCGCCGCAGCTCGAGCTTGTCCATCCCGAGCTCGTCGGCGAGCGCGTCCATCGTCCGCTCGATCACGTACGTCGCCTCGGGTCGCCCGGCTCCGCGGTAGGCGTCCGTCGGCGTCGTGTTCGTGAAGGCACCCTTGAACTCGACGCTGTAGTTCGGGATCGCGTACGGCCCCGCGTAGATCCACGCGCCGAGCAGCGGGATCCCGGGTGTGACGAGCTGGAGGTAGGCGCCCATGGCGGCGGTCACGCGGGCGCGGCAGTGCGTGATCGTGCCGTCCTTCGTCGCGGCCAGCGTGTACTCGGTGACGAAGTCGCGACCGTGGATCGTCGCGACGTAGTTCTCCGAGCGCTCCTCCGTCCACTTCACGGGCCGGTCGAGGCGCCGCGCGAGCGCCAGCGCGAGCAGGTCCTCGGCGTAGACGTCGAGCTTCGACCCGAAGGCGCCGCCGACGTCCGGCGCCACGACCCGGACCTTCGTCTCGCTCAGCCCGAGCGTGGCAGCCGCGAGCAGCCGCAGGATGTGCGGGATCTGGGTCGCGGCATAGAGGGTCAGGTCGCCCGTCGGCCCGGGGACGGCCAGCACCGTGCGCGGCTCGATCGCGTTCGGGATCAGCCGCGGCTGGTAGTACGTTCGCGTCACGACGACCTCGGCGTCCTCGAGCTTCTGCCCGGTCGCGTCGGTGTCGAGCGTCCAGACGTAGCACTCGTTCGTTCCCAGATCGGGATGCGCGAGGGTCGCGCCTTCTGCGAGCGCGTGCGCGACGTCGACGATGGCGTCCAGCGGCTCGTAGTCGACCTCGACGAGCTCTGCCGCGTCCTTCGCCTGTGCGCGCGACTCGGCGATCACTACGGCGACGCCGTCGCCCTGGTAGCGCGCCGTGTCGGTGAGCGGATAGTGAGGCGGGTTCTTCATGTCCTCGGTGACCGGCCAGGCGCACGGCATCGCCGCCTTCCAGTCGTCCTGCAGATCGGCGGCGGAGAACGCCGCGACGACGCCGTCGGCCTTCCGCGCCGCGTCGAGATCGACGCTCTTCACGCGGGCGTGTGCGTACGGGCTGCGGACGACGACCATGGTGACCGTGCCTGCCGGGGCCATGTTGTCGACGTACGTGCCGTGGCCGGTGAGGAGCGAGGCGTCCTCGCGGCGCTTGACCGGCGAGCCGACGTACCCGGTCTTCTCCGCCGTGGCGCTCACGACGCCCGTCCCATCGTGGCTGCCGCGTCCTGAACGGCCACCACGATGTTGTGGTACCCGGTGCAGCGGCAGAGGTTTCCCTCGAGGCCCTCGCGAATGGCGGCCTCGCTCGTCGCCTCGCCGTGCTCGATCAGCGACACAGCCGCCATCACCATGCCGGGCGTGCAGTAGCCGCACTGGAGCGCGTGGTGGTCGTGGAACGCCTGCTGGACGGGGTGCATCGTCCCGTTCGTGGCCAGGCCCTCGATGGTCGTGATGTCGGTCCCGTCGGCCTGGACGCCGAGCATCGTGCACGCCTTCACCGACTCGCCGTTCACGAGCACGGTGCATGAGCCGCACGACGAGGTGTCGCACCCGACGTTCGTCCCGGTCAGCCGCAGCCGGTCGCGGAGGACGTAGACGAGCAGCTCCCGCGGCTCGAGCTAGGCGATGGCCGAGCGGAGCGTCACGATCGAGGGTCGTGTCCACCGCCTCCCCGACCCCTTCCTCGTCATCGCTACGCAGAACCCGTTCGAGCAGGAGGGCGTGTTCCCGCTCCCGGAGTCGAACCTCGACCGGTTCCTGTTCAAGATCTACATCGACTACACCGACCTCGAGCACGAGGTCGACATGCTCCGGCTGCCGCACACGGGCGTCACGCCCGACATGCTCGGCGAGATCATGCCGCTGCTCGGGATCGTCGGCCTCGACAAGGCCCGCATCGAGCTCGACGCGACGATCGTGCCGGAGGAGGTCGCGCGCTACGTCGTCGGCGTGGTGCGGAAGACCCGCGTGCTCGAGGGCGTGATGCTCGGCGCGAGCTCGCGCGCCGCGATCCACCTGATGAGCGCGACGAAGGCGAACGCGCGCCTCGAAGGGCGCGACACGGTGACGATCGACGACGTCCGCACGATGGCCCAGTACGTGCTGCCGCACCGTCTCATCATCGAGGACGACGAGGTCTCGCCGGCCGACGCGCTGCAGTACGCGCTCGACAACCCGATCCTGTCGGAGCCCTAGGGAGCGGGCCCGGCCCGCTCCCCGGCTCCGAAGCTCAGGCTCCGAGCGCCTGCTCGAGCGCGCGGCGGGTCATGACCTGCGCCAGGTGCGCCCGGTACTCGGACGAGCCCGCCTGGTCGCTCGGCGGCTCGGTCCCCTCGGTGACGTGCGCCGCAGCGTCCGCGGGCGTCGAGCCACCTGCGAGCGCATCTTCCGCGGCCTTCGCGCGGAGCGGCGTCGCGCCCATGTTCACGAGGCCGATCGAGGCGCCGGCCACCGAGCCGTTGTCGCGGTGCACGAGCGCGGCGACGCCCACCGTCGCCCAGTCCTGCGCGCGCCGGTTCGCCTTGAGATAGGCCCAGCCCGTCGACGCGCCGAGCTTCGGGACGCGCGCCTCGACGAGCACCTCGTCGGGCGCGAGCGCCGTCTCGAACACACCGGTGAAGAACTCCGCCGCCGGCACGACGCGCTCGCCGCCCTTCCCCCGCGCAACGAGGTCCGCGCCGAGCGCGAGCATCACGGCCGGCATGTCGGAGGCGGGATCGCCGTGGGAGAGCGTCCCGCCGAGGGTCCCCCGGTGTCGCACCTGGGGATCGCCGATCTGACCGGCCGTGTACGAGACGATCGGGCAGTGCTCGGCGAGCAGCCCGTCGGAGGCGACAGCGGCGTGCCGTGTGAGCGCGCCGATGGCGATGTGCGTGCCGCCGTCCTTCACGTACGCGAGATCGGAGAGGCGCCCGATGTCGACGAGCTTCTCCGGACGCGCGATCCTGAGCTTCATGGCGGGGATCAGCGAATGGCCGCCCGCGAGCAGCTTCGCGTCACCCCCGCCCGCGGCGAGGAGCTCGATCGCCTGCTCGACGCTCTCGGCGACGTCGTAGTCGAACCGTGCTGGGATCACGCCTTCGCCTCCTGGATCGCGCGCCAGACACGCTCGGGCGTGGCCGGCATCTGGATGTCCTTCACACCGAGGTGGGAGAGCGCGTCGACGACGGAGTTGATCACCGCGGGCGCCGCCGCGATCGTCCCGGTCTCCCCCACGCCCTTCACCCCGAGCGGGTTCGTCGGGCTCGGGCTCTCCGTCCGACCCAGCTCGAACGACGGGAGCTCCGCCGCCGAGGGCACGAGGTAGGTGACGAGGTTCGCCGTCTGCAGGTTGCCCTCGTCGTCGTACACGCCCTCCTCGTACAGCGCCGTGGAGATGCCCTGCGTGATCCCACCGTGCACCTGGCCGTCGACGATCAGCGGGTTGACCACTTTGCCGACGTCGTCCACCGCCACGTAGCGGACGAGCCGCGCGTCGCCCGTCTCGGTGTCGACCTCGACGACCGACGCATGCGCGCCGCCGGGCCACGAGAAGTTCGGCGGGTCGTACGTCGCCGTCGCCTCGAGACCGGGCTCCATCCCGTCCGGCAGGTCGTGCGCGGCGAACGCCGCCCAGGCGGCTGCCGCCACGGTCATCTCCTTGTCGGGCGAGCCTTTGACCGTGAAGGTGCCGCTGTCGTACTCCAGGTCCTCGGCGGCGACCTCGAGTGAGTGCGCGACGATCTGGCGCGCCTTGTCGATCACCTTGTCCGCGGCGAACGTCAGGGCGACGCCGCCGACGGGCAGGCTTCGGCTCCCGTAGGTGTCGAGCCCTGCGTGCGAGATCGACGTGTCTCCGTGGAGCACCTCGACCGCATCGATGTCGCAGCCGAGCTGGTCGGCGACGATCTGGGCCCACGCCGTCTCGTGGCCCTGGCCGTGCGGCGAGGTGCCGGTGATGACCTGGACCGAGCCGGTCGGCAGGTAGCGGATCGTGGCCTGCTCCCACCCGCCCGCCGCGTAGCGGATCGCGCCGAGGATCCGTGACGGCGCGAGGCCGCACATCTCGTGGTAGGTCGAGAAACCGACGCCCAGCTGCTTCGTGCTCTTGTTGTCGCGCCGCTTCGCCTGCTCCGCGCGGAGGGCGTCCAGGTCGAGCAGCTCGAGCAGCTTGTCGAGCGACGCGCCATGGTCGCCCGAGTCCACGGTCAGGCCGGACGCGAGCGTGTGCGGGAACTCCGCGATGAAGTTCTTGCGCCGCAGCTCGAGCTTGTCCATCCCGAGCTCGTCGGCGAGCGCGTCCATCGTCCGCTCGATCACGTACGTCGCCTCGGGTCGCCCGGCTCCGCGGTAGGCGTCCGTCGGCGTCGTGTTCGTGAAGGCACCCTTGAACTCGACGCTGTAGTTCGGGATCGCGTACGGCCCCGCGTAGATCCACGCGCCGAGCAGCGGGATCCCGGGTGTGACGAGCTGGAGGTAGGCGCCCATGGCGGCGGTCACGCGGGCGCGGCAGTGCGTGATCGTGCCGTCCTTCGTCGCGGCCAGGGTGTACTCGGTGACGAAGTCGCGACCGTGGATCGTCGCGACGTAGTTCTCCGAGCGCTCCTCCGTCCACTTCACGGGCCGGTCGAGGCGCCGCGCGAGCGCCAGCGCGAGCAGGTCCTCGGCGTAGACGTCGAGCTTCGACCCGAAGGCGCCGCCGACGTCCGGCGCCACGACCCGGACCTTCGTCTCGCTCAGCCCGAGCGTGGCAGCCGCGAGCAGCCGCAGGATGTGCGGGATCTGGGTCGCGGCATAGAGGGTCAGGTCGCCCGTCGGCCCGGGGACGGCCAGCACCGTGCGCGGCTCGATCGCGTTCGGGATCAGCCGCGGCTGGTAGTACGTTCGCGTCACGACGACCTCGGCGTCCTCGAGCTTCTGCCCGGTCGCGTCGGTGTCGAGCGTCCAGACGTAGCACTCGTTCGTTCCCAGATCGGGATGCGCGAGGGTCGCGCCTTCTGCGAGCGCGTGCGCGACGTCGACGATGGCGTCCAGCGGCTCGTAGTCGACCTCGACGAGCTCTGCCGCGTCCTTCGCCTGTGCGCGCGACTCGGCGATCACGACGGCGACGCCGTCGCCCTGGTAGCGCGCCGTGTCGGTGAGCGGATAGTGAGGCGGGTTCTTCATGTCCTCGGTGACCGGCCAGGCGCACGGCATCGCCGCCTTCCAGTCGTCCTGCAGATCGGCGGCGGAGAACGCCGCGACGACGCCGTCGGCCTTCCGCGCCGCGTCGAGATCGACGCTCTTCACGCGGGCGTGTGCGTACGGGCTGCGGACGACGACCATGGTGACCGTGCCTGCCGGGGCCATGTTGTCGACGTACGTGCCGTGGCCGGTGAGGAGCGAGGCGTCCTCGCGGCGCTTGACCGGCGAGCCGACGTACCCGGTCTTCTCCGCCGTGGCGCTCACGACGCCCGTCCCATCGTGGCTGCCGCGTCCTGAACGGCCACCACGATGTTGTGGTACCCGGTGCAGCGGCAGAGGTTTCCCTCGAGGCCCTCGCGAATGGCGGCCTCGCTCGTCGCCTCGCCGTGCTCGATCAGCGACACAGCCGCCATCACCATGCCGGGCGTGCAGTAGCCGCACTGGAGCGCGTGGTGGTCGTGGAACGCCTGCTGGACGGGGTGCATCGTCCCGTTCGTGGCCAGGCCCTCGATGGTCGTGATGTCGGTCCCGTCGGCCTGGACGCCGAGCATCGTGCACGCCTTCACCGACTCGCCGTTCACGAGCACGGTGCATGAGCCGCACGACGAGGTGTCGCACCCGACGTTCGTCCCGGTCAGCCGCAGCCGGTCGCGGAGGACGTAGACGAGCAGCTCCCGCGGCTCGAGCTCGAGCTCGTGCCTCGTCCCGTTCACGGTCAACGCAACCTGACGCATCGCGAGGGCCTCCTTCGTCGACTGAGACTCGTGTCCAGCCTACTACGCCTCCGGCGCGGCTCGGCACGGCACGTAGGCTGCCGCGATGACCGAGATCCGCGAGATCGCCGAGGACGAGCTCGAGCGCTGGATCGTGACCGCAAAGGCGGCGCTGGACGAGGCCGACACCGTCGAGGGCTACCTCGACTGGAAGCGCCAGGCGCGCGAGACGATCTGGCTGCTCGCGTCCGACGAGGGGCGCGACGTCGGGACGGCGATCGGGGTCGGGGGCTGGCATTCACCCGAGGGCGTCGCCCGCGGCGAGGTTCGGGTCGTGGCGGAAGCGCGCGGCAGCGGCGTGGGGTCGGCGCTGCTCGGCGAGCTGTCCGGCTGGGCGCGCGGGCTCGGCTACGCCGAGCTCACCGGGCCGGTGAAGGAGGACGACCCGGCCTCGCTGGCGTGGGCCGCGCGTCGCGGGTTCGCCGAGGTCGGGCGGAACTCCTTGCTCGTGCTCGATCTGACGGCGATCGAGGCGCCGCGGGTCGAGCCGCCCCACGGGATCGAGATCGTGACCTGGGCGGAGCGGCCGGGCGCCGAGGCCGCGATGTACGAGGTCGCCCGCGAGGCGTACCCCGACGTGCCGGGCGAGGACGACGCCGTGATGGCGCCGTTCGAGGAGTGGCTCTCGATGGACATGCAGGGTGCCGGCGACCGGCCCGAGGCGACGTTTCTCGCGCTCGCGGACGGCGAGGTCGTCGCCTACGCGAAGCTGTCGCTCTCCCGCGCGCGTCCCACGGTTGCGATGCACGACATGACCGGCGTCCGACGGGCGTGGCGCGGGCGCGGCATCGCGCGGGCGCTCAAGGCGGCCGAGATCGCGTGGGCGAAGGAGTCCGGCTACGAGCGGCTCGAGACGCAGAACGAGGAGCGCAACGAGCCGATCCGCAGGCTCAACGAGCGCTTCGGCTACGTCGTCACGCCGGGCTCGGTGACGGTGCGCGGGCCTCTCCCCGAGGCGCTCAGCGGCGCGCCTTGAGCGCGCGCTCCATCTGCCGCTTCGCATCCCGCTCGGCGAGGTCGCGCCGCTTGTCGATCCGCTCCTTGCCGCGCGCGAGCGCGATCTCGACCTTCACCCTGCCGTCCTTGAAGTAGAGCCGCGTCGGCACGAGCGTGAGACCCTTCTCGCGCACCTTCCCGTAGAGCGAGTCGATCTCGCGGCGGTGGAGCAGCAGCTTGCGGTCGCGCTCCGGCCGGTGGTTGGCGATGTTCCCGCCCGCGTACTCGGAGATCGACGCGCCGACCAGCCACGCCTCGCCGTCGCGGATCTCCGCGTACGCCTGGCCGAGCTGGGCACCGCCGTCGCGGAGCGACTTCACCTCGGTCCCGGTCAGCTGCAGACCGGCCTCGATGCGCTCGAGGAGGTGGTAGTCGTGCCGCGCGCGGCGGTTCTCGGTGATGAGCTTCGTCTCCGACACGCGGCGGATTGTAGGGCGCGTCGTCGGGGCGGCCTCAGACCGCGGCGCGCGCCTCGGCGAGCCGGCGGGCGAGCTCGCGCAGCATGTGCAGCGCGAAGCTCGGCTCGGTCTCGACGAGCGCGATGAAGTCGTCCCGGGGAATCGAGACGCAGCGCACCGGCGTCGTAGCGCGCACGCGTGCCACGCGCGCGCCGTCGTCGACGAGCAGGGCGAGCTCGCCGAAGAAGTCGCCCGGCCCGAGCTCGAGCCTGCCCGAGCGAAGCTCCACCTCGACGTTGCCGTCGCAGAGCACGAACATGCCGGCGCCCGGGTCGCCCTCGAGCGCGAGCACCTGACCGCCGGCGGCCCGCAGCTCGGCCGCGCGCATCGCGAGTCGCTGGAGCCCGACGTCCGTCAGGCCCGCGAACGGCGGCAGGCGGCGCAGCTCGTCGACATCCATGGGACGTGTCTATACCAGTACGCTTGCCTCGTGCGCGCGTTCGACACACGCCTCCCGCTCTACGGCGAGGACCGCGAGCGCGGCGACCTCCGCGACTGACCGGGCCGGCTCGCCCGGTTCTCGTCGTCCACCACGGAGGTCCTCGTGAACGTCACCACCACGCTCGGGCTCGCGGCAGCCGCATTCGGCGTCGCGATGGGGCTCTCGCCGCTCCTGCAGGTCAGGCACATGGTCGCCCGCGGCTCGTCCGCGGACGTGTCGCTCCCGTTCCTGCTCGTGCTCCTCGTCGGCTTCGTCCTCTGGCTCGCCTACGGCGTGGCTCTCGGAAACACCGCGCTGATCGTGTCGAACGCCGTCGCGATCACGTCGTACGCGATCACCACGGCTGCGGTGCTGCGCCTGCGGTAGATCTCAGCGGCGACCGGTGCGCGCGCACCGGTCGCAGAGCGGAAACCACGGAGGACAGCTCCGCCCGCACGAGCGGCAGCGGCCGATCGTCCCGTCGCGCACCTCGACGGCGAGCCGTCTGACGACCCGCTCGGCAGCGGCGCGCTCGAGCTCGGCCGCGCGCTCGATCGTCACACCGCCGACACCCGGGTACTGGAGCGCGAACCACCGCAGGATCGCCGCCACGCGTCCGGCCTCCTCTGCTTCCTCGAGCCGCGCGTCGCGGAGCCGCGACGTGTCGAGCAGGAACTGGAGCAGCGGCCGCTGGGCACGGTCGCCCGAGACGGCCAGCGCGAGGACGCCGAGGAGCTCCGCTCCGTCCGGATCGATCGGGGCGTTCGCGAGCCGCCAGGTGTCGTCGAGCCCGAGGCTCCGTCCTCGCTCGCGAAGGTGCCGCTGGACGACGGCGAGTCGACCACGGAGAGGCTGGAGCGACTCGACGGCCAGCCAGCTCTCGTGCGCCCACTCGCGCGTCGCGACGCGGTGCCACGCGCCGAGCGCGGCATCGAGGTCGCGGGCGTCGTCGACGCCGAGGTCGCCGAGCCGCGGGCCGATCCGCGCCTCGTCGACGATCCGGTAGCCGCGATGTCCCTCGGGGAGCTCGACGTGGGGCTCGAGCGCGGACTCGACGATGTCCGGGTCCGCGTTGGCCCAGGGCACGCCGACGAGCACGCCGACGTGGCCGCGCTCGACGAGCCCGAAGCGGCCGGCGCGGCCGGCGATCTGCGCGAGCTCCCACGGCAGCAGATTCCGTCGCTCGACCCCGTCGAACTTCGTCGTCTCGGCGAAGAGGAGGGTCTCGCACGGCAGGTTGACGCCGTGGCCGAGCACGTCGGTCGCGACACAGACCTCGGCGGAGCCCGCGAGGAAGCGGTCGATCTCCTCCCGGCGCGACGCGAGCGGCATCGCCCCGTAGAGCACCGCGACGCGGTCGGGCCGGAGCCGGTTGACATCGCCCGCGAGCGCGAGCACGGCCTTGCGGCTGAACGCGACGACGACCGAGCCCGGCGTGAGCGCGCGCAGCTGCCGCGAGCCGACGAACTCGAGCGGCAGCTTCCGCTCGTGGACGCGCAGCTCGGCGTCGGGGAACGCGCGGCGCACGAGTGGCAGCGCGTCCAGCGCACCGAGCAGGCGGATGTGGCGGTAATCCCCGGCGAGCAGAAGCTCCGTCCACGCCGCGCCGCGCTCCTCGTCGTCCGCCCACTGCACCTCGTCGAGGACGAGCACCTCACCGTTTCCCGGCGCCATCTCGACCGTGCAGCACAGCACCGGCGCGTGCTCGTTGATCCGCTCCTCGCCCGTGATCAGCCCGACCTGCTCCTCGCCGAGCAGGGCCCCGAGCCGGCGGTGCGCCTCCTGCGCGAGCATCCGCAGCGGGCCGGCGTAGACGCCGCGCCCCTGCTCGGCGAGGAACGCCAGCGCGTCGTGCGTCTTGCCGGAGTTCGTCGGCCCGAGGTGCGCGACGACGGTCTCGGGCTGTCGCCGCCGCTCGGGGAGTCGGATCTCGATCTGTCCCTCGGCGCGCTTCACGGCCGCGCGCTTGTAGGCACCGGTGGCGCGTGCGTGTCGTGCGGCCCGGGACGGTCGCCGAGGCGGACGCGAACGGCGACTACGGGGCATCGCGCAACGGTAGCCGCGCGACGACCGGAGGCAGTTGCGGCGACGACGTGTGGCGCGGGGCGCCCGCCCTTCAGGGGATGTGCCCCGCCGTCAGGCGGGGATCGAGCTGCGGAACGAGGTCAGACCTTGAGGTACCGGCGCAGCGTCATGCCGGAGCCGAGGGCGCCGACGACGAGCCCGACGCCGAGCAGGATCAGCGCGGTGACGGTGAAGCCGAGCGCCTTGACGTCGTTCGACGAGTCGATGTGCCCGAGGATCGCCGGCAGCGCCGCCTCCTTGCCGATCAGGAGCAGGACGACCGCCGCGAATGCGCCGACGAGGCCGCACAGAAGCCCCTCGACCATGAACGGCCCGCGGACGAACCAGTTGGTCGCACCGACGAGCTTCATGACCTCGATCTCACGACGGCGGGAGAAGATCGAGAGCCTGATCGTGTTGGCGATCAGCAGCACGGACGCCGCGAGCAGGACCACGACGGCGACGAGGAAGACGACCTCGATCACGCGCGCCACCTGGAGGATGCGCTTCGAGGTCTGCTGTCCGTCCTTGACGCGGTCGACGCCGGCGAACTTCTGACCGCGGATCGACGCCGACAGCTGCTTGACCTCCTCCGCGTGCTTCGGCGTGACCTCGTACGAGTCCGGCAGCGGGTTCGACGGGAGGTCGGCGGTCAGCTCCGGGTACTTCTTCTGCATCCGGTGGAGCGCCTCGGCGCGCGAGATGAACTGGTAGTCCTTGATCTTCCCGTTGGTCTCGAGCGTGCGGAGATACCCGCCGACGGCGTTGATCTGCTTCGGCTTCACGTCCTCGGCGAAGAACACCTTCACCTCGAGCTGGTCCTTCACGTGATCCGACCAGGACACGACCCACGAGCCGAGCGCGATCAGCAGGCCGAGCAGGAACATCCCGATCAGGACGGTCATCGTCGCGGCGAACGACGTCGACATGTTCGACCCGATCGAGCGGAACGCCTCGGAGACGACGAGCTTGAAGCGGTTCATTCGGTCTCGTATCCGCCGCGGCGCTCGTCGCGCACGACCTTGCCGCTGTCGAGCGCGATCACCCGCTTGCGCATCTTGTCGACCATCTCGCGGTCGTGGGTGACCATCAGGATCGTCGTGCCGGCGGTGTTGATCCGGTGGAGCAGCTGCATGATCCCGACCGACGTGTCGGGATCGAGGTTGCCCGTCGGCTCGTCGCAGATCAGAAGCGGCGGATGGTTGACGACGGCGCGCGCGATCGAGACGCGCTGCTGCTCGCCGCCCGAGAGCTCGTCGGGCCGGGAGCCGGACTTGTGCGCGAGCCCGACGAGCGCGAGCACCTCGGGCACCTTGCGCCGGATCGCGGTCGACGACTCGCCCTGCACCCGGAGCGCGTATGCGACGTTCTCGAACGCGGATCGGTCGCGGAGGAGCTTGAAGTCCTGGAAGACGCAGCCGACGTTTCGGCGCAGGAGTGGGACCTTCGAGCGCTTCAGCCTGGTCAGGTCGCGCCCACCGACCATGATCCTCCCGCTCGTCGGCTCGAGCTCCTTGAGCAGGAGGCGGATGATCGTCGACTTCCCCGACCCGGACGGGCCGACGACGAACACGAAATCGCCCTTCTCGATCACGAACGAGGCGCGCTGGAGGGCGACGACATCCGGCTCGTAGACCTTGCGGACGTCCTCGAAGACGATCATCGCGGCCGTGGCGGCGGCACTCGCGCCGTTCGTCGTGGAGGCGTCCGGGCCCTCGAGGAGCGCGGCAGGAGACTCGGCGGGTGGTATGAGGAGATCGTCCATGACCGGGAGAGAGCGTTCGAACGGCGACCTCCCTCCGAGGTCGCTCCGGTTCACGTTCGCCGGATTGTAGCCGAGTCCTGTTGTTTTCTCGCGAAGCGGGAATCCGCCGAGCGGATTCCCGCCGCTGATCCCCCGCCTACGGCGGGGGCACGCCCCTGAAGGCGCCCGCTTCGCGGTCGCAACTGCCTCGAGACCCTGCTTTCTCGCGAAGCGGGAATCCGCCGAGCGGATTCCCGCCGCTGATCCCCCGCCTACGGCGGGGGCACGCCCCTGAAGGCGCCCGCTTCGCGGTCGCAACTGCCTCGGGGGCCAGTCCGTAATGCCTCGGAGCGTCGCCCCGGGGCCCTGCGACCTACGCCTTGCCGGTGGCGCGCGCGAGGAGGTAGGCCTGGACGAAGCCGTCGAGCGCGCCGTCGAGGACGCCCTGGGCGTTCCCTGCCTCGAAGTCGGTGCGGTGGTCCTTGACCATCTGGTACGGGTGCAGCACGTAGGAGCGGATCTGGCTGCCGAAGCCGACGTCGACCTTTGCGCCCCGCTCCCGCGCCAGCTCCGCCTCGCGCTCCTCCTCGGCGAGCTCGGCGAGCCGCGAGCGAAGGATGCGCATCGCCGTCTGCTTGTTGGACGCCTGCGAGCGCTCGTTCTGACACTGGACGACGATCCCTGTCGGCAGGTGCGTGATGCGCACGGCCGAGTCCGTCTTGTTGACGTGCTGGCCGCCGGCGCCGCTCGCGCGATAGGTGTCGATGCGGAGGTCGCCCTCGTCGATCTCGACCTCCTCGCTGTCGGGGAGCAGCGGAGCCACCACGACCTGCGCGAATGCCGTGTGACGCCGGTGCGCCGAGTCGAACGGCGAAAGGCGCACGAGGCGGTGCACGCCACGCTCCGCCTTGAACAGGCCGTACGCGTTCTCGCCGCGCACGGTCAGCGTCGCCGACTTGAGGCCCGCCTCCTCTCCGGGGCTCGCCTCGACGAGCTCCGTCTGGAAGCCGCGATCCGCCGTCCACCGGAGGTACATCCGCAGGAGCATCTCGGCCCAGTCCTGCGCGTCGGTGCCGCCCGTGCCGGCGGTCACGGTGACGACGGCGTCCCCGGTGTCGTACTCGCCGTTGAAGAGCGCCTCCTCCTGGAGCCGTGCGAGCTCGTCGCGAACGGGCACGATCTGCTCGGAGACCTCTGCCTCGAGGCTCGAGTCGAGCTCGAGCAGCTCGGCCGCGTCGTCGACCTCCTTGCGGAGCGCGTCGTAGCTCTCGAGCTTCCGCGTCACCCGTGCATGCTCCGTGGACACACGGGCCGCCTCCGCCTGGTCGTCCCAGAAGCCCGGAGCGCCCATCCGCTCCTCGAGCTCGGTGCGTCGGCCCCTCAGCCCGTCGGGGTCAAAGGTAGTCACGGACCCAGGCGAGCTGGGCCCCGAGCTCCGCGAGCTGGTCGGCGACGGGTCTGTCGTCCGTGACTGCCATCGGGGCGATCGTAGCGACAGGCACGGGAGTCCCTTCAGTCGTCCTGCCCGGCTCGCCACGCGCGATGGCGGTCGAGCGTCTGGCGCCAGAGCGTTTCGCGCTCGTCGGCCGGGAGGTCGTGGTAGTCGAGCCCGAAGTGCGTGATGACGACGTCCCACCACGCATCGCGCTCGGTGATCTCGGTCACGTTCGTGGCATCGGGAGTGGTCTCCGTGTACACGCAGCCGCGCAGGACCTCGATGCGGCTCCCGATCCGTCGCTGCGCGGTGATGGTGCGCGCAAAGCCGGACTGGGTCGACAGGAACGCGTGCATAGGCCTGAAGTCGTCGATTCGGGCCGTTTCCGACGCCAGGTCGAAGCCCACGAAGCTTCCTTGGGGGTCGTGATCGAAGCGCCATGCACCCGGGGCGGTGTCGGACGACCGGAGCCGGTAGCGATAGCCGAGCTGCTCGTGGTCGCCGACGACGAGCGGCAGCGGGCCGGACGGTCCGTCCCCGAGGCCCGCGTCGACGAGCCACTCCCGGCCGTCCGTCGTTCTCGCGGTCAGCCCGAGGTGATTCGCGTTGAGGCCCGGCGGCTCCTGCGCGCTTCCCTGCACACCCGCCACGTGACGCGTGACGTCGACGTCGAGCCAGGCGAGGAGCGCCGAGAGGGCGCCGTTGAGGTGGTAGCAGTAGCCCCCGCGGCCGGCGAGGACCCGATTCACGGACTCGAGCGGATCGATGCCCGGCGCCCGTCCGCGAACGATGTCGACGGTCTCGTATGGGATGCGCGCGACGTGTGCCGACTGGAGGGCGAACAGCGCGTCGGCGTCGACACCGCCCGGCCGGAGGTCGCACTCGAGCCTGTCGAGGTAGGCGAGCGCGAGATCGTCGGGCAGGCGCTCCACGGCATCAACGACGCAGGCGCTGGACGACGACGAGACAGGCGACCAGCCACGCCAGGCCGAGGAACGCACCGGCCAGGACGTCGGTGACGTAGTGGACGCCGAGCACGACGCGACTGACTCCTATGAGAGCGCCGACCGCAAACCCGGCGCAGATGGCGGCAACACGCTCTGCACGCGTGCGTGCGAGGGTTGCCGCGAGCATGCCGAGCAGGCCGAACACGGCCATCCCGGTCGCGGCGTGTCCGCTTGGGAACGAGAACGACGACGGGAGCCGGATGGCGCTCCCCAGATCGGGTCGCGGCCTCGCGTACCCGTCCTTTGCCGAGAAGACGAGGATCTGGATGCCGACGGCGACGACGACGAGGAGTGCGGCCTCCACGCGTGCGCGTCGTGTGAGCAACCAGATCGTCGCACCGGTGACGACGGCGGTGCAGCCGACGGCGCCTCCGAGCCATGTGAACGGCCGTGCGAGCCACTCTGCCCAGGACGGCATCGAGCGCGCGACCCAGGTGGCGACGTCGACGTCCAGCTCGCTCATACGTCCCGAGTTGACGACGTCCGCGGCGACCGCCGCGTACGCGAGAAGCGCCGCGCCGAGAACGAGGAGCAGGAGCCGCATCGAGAGGTCGAGCCGCGCCAGGCTCGGCGACGTCTCGCCGGCCCCCCTCGCGGCCTCCGCGTCCCCACGCGCCCCCTGGGGGGCTGGATGGCCCCCTGGAGTCAGGGTATCGAGCGAATCGTCACGCAACGGTGCCGACACTGTGCCGCCTTCGTAACGGGAACTTCGCGCGACGGCCGGCACGAGGCCCGAGGGTGCGGTGCCGTACGGCCGTTAGGCGCCGTGGCAGCGCTTGTACTTCTTGCCCGACCCGCACCAGCACGGGTCGTTGCGGCCGATGTCGCGGTGCTCGTTGACGACCGGCCTCGGCGAGCCCATGGCGGTCGTCTCCGCCGGGGCCGCGAGGGTTGCGAGCCCGCCGCCCGCCGCGGCGATCGCGTCCGCGCCCTGGAGCTGCTCGTGCTCGTAGGCGAGCGCCTGCGGCGCGGCGACGGGCTGGAGCTGCTGCTCGGCCTCGTCCCGCTCCACCTCGACGTGGAACAGCGTCAGCACGACCTCCTCGCGGATCACGCGGCCGAGCTCCTCGAACATCACGTGCCCTTCGCCGCGATACTCGACGAGCGGATCCTTCTGCGCCATCGCGCGCAGATGCACGCCCTCGCGGAGGTAGTCCATCGACTCGAGGTGCTCGCGCCAGCGCGTGTCGACGATCTGCAGGATCACGTACCGCTCGATCTCGCGCGTGAGCTCCGGCCCGAACGACTCCTCCCGCTCGGCATACGTGTCGAGCGCGTCACCGACGAACTCGTCGATGAGGGCCTCGCGGCTCTCGACGTCGATCTCCTCGCCGAGCTCCGCGACCGTGACGTCGGTGCCGTAGAGCGACTGCATCTGCGCGACGAGTCCGGCGATGTCCCACTCCTCGGACGCCTCGGCATCCGTGAACTGGCTCACGTTCGCCGCGACGACCTCCTCGATCCAGCCCCGGATCTCGTCCGACAGATCGTCTCCCTCGAGCACGCGGCGGCGCTGCTCGTAGATGACCATGCGCTGCGTGTTCATCACGTCGTCGTACTTGAGGACGTTCTTGCGCGAGACGAAGTTCTGCTCCTCGACCTTCTTCTGCGCGTTCTCGATCTGACGCGAGAGGATCGACGCCTCCATCGGCTGGTCGTCCGGGATCTTGAAGCGCTCCATGATCCCGTGGATCCGGTCGCCGGCGAACAGGCGCACCAGATCGTCCTGGGCGGAAAGGTAGAAGCGTGTCTCACCCGGGTCGCCCTGGCGGCCGGAACGGCCGCGCAGCTGGTTGTCGATGCGCCGCGACTCGTGGCGCTCGGTCCCGAGCACGTACAGCCCGCCGAGGTCGAGCACGCCCTCGCCGAGCTTGATGTCGACGCCGCGGCCGGCCATGTTCGTCGCGATCGTGACCGCGCCGGGCTGGCCGGCGTCCGTGATGATCTGGCCCTCGCGCTCGTGCTCCTTCGCGTTCAGGACGTTGTGCGGGATGCCGCGCCGCGTGAGCAGCTCGGAGAGATATTCGGACGTCTCGACCGCGATCGTGCCGACGAGCACGGGCTGCCCCTTCTCGTGGCGCTCGACGATGTCCTCGGCGACCGCTCCCCACTTCGCTTCCTTCGACTTGAAGATGAAGTCGTTCTCGTCCGCGCGCGCGACCGGCACATTCGTCGGGATCTCGACGACGTGGAGGTTGTAGATCTCGACGAACTCCTTCTCCTCCGTCTTCGCCGTCCCCGTCATCCCGGCGAGCTTCTCGTAGAGGCGGAAGTAGTTCTGGAGCGTGATCGTCGCGAGCGTGACGTTCTCCTCGCGGATCGCGACGCCCTCCTTCGCCTCGATCGCCTGATGCAGGCCCTCGCTCCAGCGACGCCCCTCCATGATGCGGCCCGTGAACTCGTCGACGATCTTCACCTCGTCGTCCTGCACGACGTAGTCGACGTCGCGCTTGTAGAGCGACTCCGCCTTGAGCGCCTGCGACAGATGGTTCACGAGCTGGACATGGCGGGGGTCGTACAGGTTGTCGATCCCGAGCGCGCGCTCGACCTTGTCGAGCGCCGTCTGCGCGGGGGACACCGTCTTGAACTTCTCGTCGTAGAGGTAGTCGGCGCCCGAGAGCTCTGTCTCGTCCTCGCCCTTCATCACCTTCCGCGTGAGGGGGGCCCCTTCGAGGTCGCGAACCACGCGCGCGAAGTCGTAGTACGTCTTCGCCGCGGTCTCGGGCTCGCCGGAGATGATGAGTGGCGTCCGCGCCTCGTCGATGAGGATCGAGTCGACCTCGTCGACGATCGCGAACGTGTGGCCGCGCTGCACCGTTCCGTCGAGCGAGACCGCCATGTTGTCGCGCAGGTAGTCGAATCCGAACTCCGAGTTCGTCCCGTACGTGATGTCGGCCGCGTAAGCCTCGCGCCGGCCCGCGAACGGCATCATGTTCTCGATCGCGGCAACGGAGACGCCCAGCCGGTCGAACACGGGCTTGTTCCACTCGGCGTCGCGCTTCGCGAGGTAGTCGTTGACCGTCACGAGATGGACGTTCTCGCCGGAGAGCGCGTTCAAGTAGAGCGGCGCGCTCGCCACGAAGGTCTTCCCCTCGCCGGTCTTCATCTCGGCGATGCCGCCCTCGTGGAGCGCGATCCCGCCCATCAGCTGGACGTCGAAGAGGCGCTGCCCGGATTCTCGCTTGCGCGCCTCGCGCGCGGCAGCGAACGCCTCGTAGAGGACGTCGTCGAGCGACTCGCCGTTCGCGATCCGCTCCTTGAACTCAGCGGTCTTGGCGAGCAGCTCGGCGTCGGTCAGATCCTCGAAATCGGGCTCGAGCGAGGTGATGTACGCCGCCTGCTCCGCAAGGCGCTTGAGGCGGCGACCCTCGCCCAGACGAAGGACCTTCTCGAACCGGCCGAAGCTCGCGGTGGGCATGGACAGAGGGTACCGGGTTCGCGTGGCGCCACTCGGGCGCCCACGTTTCCGAACGGATTCGTCATGCGCTCTTCACGTGCCCGCGCGCATGATGCGCACGTGAAGAGGGTCGTCCCTGCTCTCGCTGCGCTCGGCGCCGTCGTGCTGACCGGCACCGCCGCTGCGCTGCTCACGCCGGGACGGAGCGTCGCGAACGCCGCGCCGGTCTCCGCGCTGTCCGTCACCGGCAGGTCGGTCGCCTACGCCGTCGGCCGGACGAAGGCCGACTGCGGGACGGTCAGGCTCTGGGACACCGCCAGCCGCGGTCTCTGGACGTTCGGGTCGAGGACGATCGTCGGCTGCGAGGAGGGGTTCAGCGGCGGCTTCGGGATCGCGCAGGTCGCGACCTCGGGGCGTCGCGTCTTCTGGGTGACGAATGTCGGCGGCAACATCACCGACTACCAGCTCTGGACCGCAACCCCGACGCGCCCGACACCGCTCAGGCTCGCATTCGCGTCGTCGGAGACCGGCGGGCCGCCTGCGATCGTGCTCGGGAACGGCACGCGCGACGGCGTCCCGTACGCCGTCGGCGGCACCGTCACCTTCGTCGCCGAGAACGGCTCCCGTCTCTTTCGCACCGATCTCGGTAGTCCCGTGCGGCTGCTGACGGCGGGAACGGGGGCGGGACAGGGACGTGCCGCGGCCGCGCTCGCGGACGGACGCGTCGTGACCCTCTCCCCCGCCGGCGACGTCCTGGCCACGGATCAGCGAAAGCCCGCGACCGTCGCTGCAATCGCCCTCGGGCTGCCCGGGCCGGTCGTGCAGGCCGGGCGCTCCGTGACGGTCGGCACGAGCTCCGTCACCCTCCCGACAGGCGCGCTCGTGCTCGACTACCGGCAGGCGACCATCGTCTACCGCAAGGGCAGCCAGGTGCGCGCGCGCGTCGTCTCGAGCGGCGCCGACTCGTTGCTACAGGTGATCTCGGTCAAGCCCTGGCAGACGCTGCCGTTCTCCACCGACAGCGTCGGGTCCGCGTGGGCGAAGGGCGCGACCGTCAGCTGGCGGTCCGGCCCGCTCTCATAGCGGCGCGACGAACACCTCCCAGATCGAGCCGTCGAGGCGCGCAGCGGTCACGACGTAGGTCGCGTGCCGCTCCGCGCCGAGGCGCTCGAGCTCGGGCACCCCGGCAAGCGTCGGCTCGCCGTCGATCCGCACGCTTCGCTCCCGGCCGTCCCAGGCGAGCTCCACCGAGCTGCCGCCCGGGTCGTCGACGAGCGCCGTCGTCCGGATCCTCGAGGCTCCGACCACCCAGATCCCTGCGTTGCGCCGGACCGCGTGCGCGCGAAACGGCGCCGCGAGAGCGACAGACGAGACGAGACGGGCATCGACGCTGCCTTCCTCGGCGACGACGTCCCCTGACTCGAGCACGACGAACCAGACGTCGTCGCCCACGAGATCCGGCGCAGCGACCGTCGCGACGGCATCCCACACGCGGTGGCGGTGGAGCCCGTGGATCCCGACCTCGCCCCAGTGCGGCCCGGGATCGTGCGGCAGCCGCACCTCAGTCGCCGGTGCGGAGCGCCTGCTCGATCTCCTCGACCGGCACCGGCGCGGGAGGCTCGGCGGCCTGCGCGCGGCGCCGCGGCTCCTGCACCTTCTTGTCCCGCTCTCGCTCGATCGACCGTTCCAGTCGATCGACGAGACGGTCGGTCGCGGCCTCGAACGTCTGGGCCGCCTCGCGGCCGTGGAGGTTCGGTCCCTTCACGTGGAGCTCGGCCTCGACGACGTGGTCGTCGGCGATCCGCGGGTTGCGCTCCCGGTCGAGGACGACCTCGACGAGCGTCGACTCGTGGAGGCGCTTGCCGAGCTTCGCGAACTTCGCCTCCACGTAGCTCCGGACATCGTCGTTGACGTGTCCACGCCGCACGGTGACCTGGAGTCGCATGGCACCTCCTCGTCGTCTGTCCTGTACGCCAACGCTAGCGCACCGCCCGCGCGAGACAAACGACCTCGACCGACCGCGCTCCGGCCCCTCGCAGGGTCGTCGCGCAGGCGGCTGCGGTCGCGCCCGTCGTGTACACGTCGTCGACGAGCACGAGCCGTCCGAGGGCCTCGCTGCGGGAGACGAACAGGTTGCGGACGTTCGCACGTCGGTTCGCCCGCGAGAGCCCGGCCTGCCGCGACGATGGGCCGCTGCGGGCGAGCAGGCGAGCCAGCGGCAGGTCCCAGCGGTCGGCGAGCGCCTGAGCGAGGCGGGCCACCGGGACGTGTCCGCGGTCGCGGCCGCGCTCCCGGTCTCCGGGCACGAACGTGACCGCGTCGACGAGTGGCCGGGCGACGACCTCCTCGACGAGCGCGGCGAACGGCTCGACGAGGTCGCGCCGCCCTCGCTCCTTCCACGCCGAGACGAGCGGCCTCGTCCGTCCGTCGTAGACGATCGCGGCCCGCGCCCTCGTGAAGCCGAGCCTCCGCCCGGTGCACTCGACGCACCGGCGCACCGGCCACGCCCCGGGGCAGCCGCACCGCTCGCACACCGGCGGGCCGATTCGGACGACCGACGCGAGGCACCTCTCGCACAGCGCGTCTCCGGGGACGCCGCATCCCGCGCAGCGTGTCGGCAGCACCAGCCCGAGCAGCCCCATGACCCGACGCTAGGTCGAGAGGTGTGACGGCTCTGCGCCGTCTTCGTGCCGAATCTGTCACTCGAGCACGGATGCGGCGAGCATCGTGCGGAGTGCGGGTTGCGCGCGGCCGAGGTCCTCGGGCTCCTTGATCGGGAAGAAGCGGCCGCGATCTCCCGAGCGCGGCACCTCGAGGAAGGTCGCCTCGAGCTCCCACGCGACCTGGTGGTACAGCCGCTCGAGCTGCACCGCCGCTCGGCCGTCGACGGACTTCCGGACGTAGAGCCACTCGAGGTCGAACTCGCGGTCGATCGCGTCGAGGGCGAACGTCGTCGTGTTGGTGTTGAAGACGGTGATGCGGTCCTGGTCGAAGGCCGCAGGGAACTGCGGGCCTTCCAGCAGGCCGAGCCGGCCGTCGACGCGGGCCGGGGCGCCGCCCATGTCGCCCGCCTTGCGAGCGACCTCTGCGGTCATCGGTCGTCCGGCGAGCACGTGCGCGCCGAGGACGACGGGGTCGAGGCGCGCGCCGAGGTTGTCGACGTTCGACACCGCGACGTGCTCGACGCCCTGCTCGCGCAGCGACGCGAGCGTGCCCGAGCGGCGGATCGCATCGAGCAGGTCGCCGTGGCCCGGTGCGTAGAGCGAGGGGTGCCCCGCCTCCAGAAAGAGCTCGCCGTCCTCGGTGAGGCGCAGCGAGACGGACTGCGAGAACCAGAGCGGCACCGGGACACCGAGCCCGCCGACGTGGGCACGCGTCTCGTCCTCGGTCTGGAAGCTCGTCATCAGCGCAACCGGGATCTCGACGCCGAGGGCCTCGGCGAGCCGCGCGGTCTCGCCGAGCTTCCAGGAGAGGAAGCTGCGACCGTCGAGCGCCTCGACCGCGCCCTTGACGACACCGCCGAAGCGCGTTGCCATCCCGCCGGCGAGCACGACCTGCGCAACGCGGCCGGCCCGGAGCAGCTCGATCCCGACTGCGCGCGCATCTCGCCAGTGGTCGGATCCAGGCGCGGGAAGAGGGACCACGTCGTCTGCGCGGGGCGGCTCGACCGAGCCGCGCGCGACGTTCGCCGCGGCGGACAGCTCGCCCGACGCGACCCTTCCCCGCAGCAGCTCGAACATCTCCGGGTCGAACCCGAAGCGGTCCAACACCGTTCGCGTGCCCGCGTCGACCTCGTCGAGGGTCATCTCACGGCGGCCGTCTCGCGCGGGAGAGACGCCGCGTACGGCGCTCGATGCACGCCGCGCTCGGTCACGATCGCGGAGACGAGCTCGGCCGGTGTGACGTCGAAGGCGGGGTTACGGGCCGGGAAGCGACCGCTCACCTCGCGCGGGTCGCGCTCCTCGATCGGGATCTCCTCACCGGTCGCGGCGGCAGGATCGAGAGTCGAGGTCGGAGCGACGACCACGAGTGGGAGACCGTGGTGCCGTGCAAGGACGGCGAGCGAGTACGTGCCGATCTTGTTCGCGGTGTCGCCGTTCGCGGCGATGCGGTCGGCGCCGGTCACGACGACGTCGACCTCGCCGCGCGCCATCAGCGACGCGGCCGCGCCGTCCACGATCACCGCGTGCGGGATCCCGAGCTGCTCGAGCTCCCAGGCGGTGAGCCTCGCACCCTGGAGAAGCGGGCGCGTCTCGTCGACCCAGACGTGCGTGACGAGCCCGGCCTCGTGTGCGGCCCGGATCGCACCGACCGCGGTCCCGTAGCCACCCGTCGCGAGGCCGCCGGCGTTGCAGTGCGTCAGGACGCGCGCGCCGGCCGGGAACAGCTCGACGGCGTGCTCGCCCATCGTGCGGCACCGGTCGACCTCGTCGGCGTGGATGCGCTCGGCGCGCTCGCGGGTCGGGTCGTCGCGCATCGCATCGAGCGCCCAGCGGAGGTTGACCGCCGTCGGCCGCGACGCCGCGAGCGTCTCGAACGCGGCCTCGACGTCCACGCCGCGCTCGGCTGCGAGAGCCATCCCGTAGGCGGCCGCGACGCCGATCGCCGGGGCCCCGCGCACGGCGAGCATCCGGATCGCCTCGGCGAGCTCGCCCGCCGTCCCACAGCGGAGCTCGACCTCCTCACCGGGCAGCCGCCGCTGGTCGAGGACGACGACGGCGTCGTCCTCGAGCCGGACGATCCTGTGCGGTTCGAGCTCGTGCATCTCGATCTGGAGGGTCACCTCGTGGGGGAACCATGGGGTTCCCCCACGATCACGTCCCTTCGTCCCAGCTTGCGAGGTACGTCGCCTGCTCCTCCGTGAGCTCGTCGATCGCGACGCCCATCGTCGCGAGCTTGAGCCGCGCGATCTCGTCGTCGATCTCCTTCGGCACGTCGTACACCGTCCGCTCGAGCGAGGCGGCGTTCTGGATCACGAACTCGGCGGCGAGCGCCTGGTTCGCGAACGACATGTCCATCACCTGCGCGGGATGGCCCTCTGCAGCGGCGAGGTTGACGAGCCGGCCCTCGGCGAGGAGGTACACCTTGCGGCCGTCGGCCAGGGTGAACTCCTCGACGAACGCGCGTGCCTCGCGCGTGTCGGTCGCGAGCGAGCGGAGCGCGGGGATGTCGATCTCGACGTTGAAGTGGCCCGTGTTGGCGAGGATCGCGCCGTCCTTCAGGCGATCGATGTGCTCGCGGGCGATGACGTGCTTGTCGCCCGTCGCCGTGACGAAGATGTCTCCGATCTCCGCGGCCTTCGCCATCGGCATCACCTGGAACCCGTCCATCACGGCCTCGAGCGCCTTCATCGCGTCGACCTCGGTCACGACGACGTGCGCGCCGTGCCCCTTCGCCCGCATCGCGACGCCGCGCCCGCACCAGCCGTAGCCGGCGACGACGAACGTGCGACCTGCGAGCAGGACGTTCGTGGCGCGGATGATCCCGTCGATCGTCGACTGGCCCGTCCCGTAGCGGTTGTCGAACAGATGCTTGGTCTTCGCCTCGTTGACGGCGATCACCGGGAAGCCCAGCTTGCCGTCGCGCTCGAGCGCGCGGAGCCGGATCACGCCCGTGGTCGTCTCCTCCGTGCCGGCGATCACGTCTCCGAGCTGCTCGCGCCGGGCCGAGTGGAGGATCCCGATCACGTCGGCGCCGTCGTCCATCGTCACGTGCGGGCGATGGTCGATCGCGGCCTCGAGGTGCGCGTAGTACGTGTCGTGGTCCTCGCCCTTGATCGCGAAGGTCCCGATCCCGTACTCCGCGACGAGCGCCGCGGCGACGTCGTCCTGGGTCGAGAGCGGGTTCGACGCGCAGAGGACGACGTCCGCCCCGCCCGCCTTCAGCGTCCGCATCAGGTTCGCGGTCTCGGTCGTGACGTGGAGGCATGCCGACACGCGGTAGCCGCTGAGCGGCTGCTCGCGCTCGAAGCGGTCGCGGATCGCGGCGAGCACCGGCATCTGCCGGTCGGCCCACTCGATCCGCCGCACGCCTTCCGGCGTGAGCGCGAGATCCTTGACGTCGTGCTTGGTGGTCGTGGCCATCGTTCCTCTCTCTGTTGTCGTATCAGGCTACGAGAAGCTGTTCGTGCTTGCGCTGCTCCCAGGCGATCCAGTCGGCCTCGCTCGCTCCCTCGGCCGGGACGGTCGCACCGTCGAGCCAGGCTTCGACCGCGGTCCGCAGCTTCGGGTCGCGTCGCAACCGGACGACGAACGCCACGTCGTCGAGCTCGACCTCGTGCCGCCCGCGCAGCTCGGCCAGCCCGCGGAGGAGCTCCAGGTCGTGGTCGCCGTAGCGCCGGTAGCCCGACGCGCTTCGCGCGGGAACGACGAGCCCGGTCGACTCGAGGTAGCGGAGCATCCGCGGCGACCAGCCGGTGCGTGCGGCGGCCTGGCTGACGGTGAAGGTCGGCAACGCGGCCAAACCTTACCACGGTTTTGTCAAGGTGAGAAACCCGGATCAGGTCGCATGTCGCATCCAGACGTTCGGCTCGACGTAGACGCCGCGGGCGTCTTCGACGCGCACCGGGACGAGCGCGCCCGGGACGAGATAGTCGCCGTCGTCGGGGAAGACGAGCCCCGTCCAGTCCTCCCACTCCTCCACGCTGCCCTCGATCCGCATCGACGCCGGGCAGACCTCGAGGAGCTCGGCGCCCAGCTTCGCGTGCACCCGCAGCCAGGGATCGAAGGGGAGGCCGTCGTCCCGCGTCCACCCGGCGTACCGCTCCATCGGGATGAGCGGGTAGCGCTCCTTCCACGTCGGGCGAACCGGCGCGACGAGCGCCGGATAGCCGTGCGCACGGGCGAGGCCGCGCATCGCCTCGACGAGCTGCGTCGAGAGACCCTCGCCCTGGCGGCCGCGGTCGACCACGGCGACCATCGCGGAGAGCACGTCGGGCTCCGGGCGTCTGCCCCCGCCGAACCACGCCTCGAGCATGTCGTCGACCCCGTCCGGCAGGCCCTCGGCCACCCGTGCGGGAATGGTGCGCGCATGGCCGACGACGGCGTCGCGCTCCTCGTCCCACAGCACGAGCTGCAACTCGGGCAGCTCGGGGCGCAGGAGGTGCCAGTAGCGCAGGGCGACCTCGCCGTGGCCCATGAACGACGCCATCGTGTCCTCGACCTCGCCCGTGCGCGCGGCGAGATCGGGGCGTTCGGCGTACGTGAAGGTGTGGACCGCGGGCCGGCTCAGGGCGCCGACGTTCCTTCACGCCCGTACCGGTCCTCGAGCCGGACGACGTCGTCGAGGTGCGGCGTGGAGACCTCGACGACGAGCGTGTCCTCGATCGCGGTCACGCGATGCACGGTGCGCGGGCGGTAGCGGAAGACGTCGTCGGGCCCGATCTCGATCGTCTCGAGATCTCCTCCGACCTCGCCCAGCTCGAGCGAGGCGCGGCCCTCCTGGACGAGCCACGACTCGTCCTTGACCTCGTGGTACTGCAGGCTGAGCGACTGGCCGGCGCGGACGAAGAGGAGCTTGCCGACGTAGTCCTCCGTCTCGGCCCAGACGAGCTCCCAGCCCCAGGGCTTCTCGACCCGGCGCGGCTCGACCGCGAAGCGGCTCTTCACGCGAGCCACTCCCGATGGGCGGAGACGTACTCGTCCGCGCGGCGCAGCTCCTTCGGTGTGTTCACCGTCAACCACAGACCCGTGTGCCGGAAGGCATGCAGCTTCCCCTCGCCGGCGAGCTCGGGGAAGGCCGTGCTCTCGTGGTCCCCTTTCTCGGGGAAGCGCCCGAGCGCCTCCTCGGAGAGGACGTAGATCCCGCAGTTCACCCAGTACGGGACGCGGGAGACCTCGTGGAACCCCGTGACGACGTCGTCGTCGGTCAGCTCGACCTGGCCGAACTGGGACGGAGGCTGCGCGACGGTGACGGTCGCCGCGGCGCCGGTCGAGCGATGCCGCTCGAGCAGCGCACCGAACGCGACGTCGACGAGCTCGTCGCCGTTCATCGCCAGCACGTCGCCGTCTTCGCGACGGAAGCCGGCCGCGTAGCGGATCCCGCCTCCGCGCCCGAGCCGCTCCGGCTCGCCCGCACACACGAGCTCGACGCCCACATTGCCGAGCCCGTCGACGAACGCGTCCTCCTGCCCCCCGAAGCAGCTGACGATGACGCGGTCGACGCCGGCCTGTGCGAGCCGTCCGATCTGCCACGCCAGCAGCGGTCGGCCGCCCACCTCGACGAGCGATTTCGGCAGCCCTCCGGCGGCATCGCCCAGCCGCTCCGCCCTACCGCCCGCGAGGACGATCGCCTCCATCAGCGCTCGGCGGCGGCCGCGCGGCCGATGCCGTCGTACGTGAAGCCTGCCGCGCGCATCGTCTCGGGGTCGAGCATGTTGCGGCCGTCGACGAAGAAGGGCGTGCGCATGCGCGCCGCCACCGCCGCCCAGTCGACGTCTGCCAGCTCGGGCCATTCGGTGACGAGCACGACGGCGTCGGCGCCACGGACGGCGTCGTCGACCGTCGCGACCTGCTCGACGCCGTGCAGGCCGTCGGCGTGCGCGACCGGGTCCCACGCGACGACGTCGGCGCCCTCGGCGAGCAGCCTGCCGGCCAGCACGAAGGCGGGCGCCTCGCGGGTGTCGTCGGTGTTCGGCTTGAACGCGAGGCCGAGCAGCGCGATGCGCTTCCCGCGCAGCGATCCGAGCACCTGCGTCAGCTTCCCGATCACCCGCCGCTTCTGGAGCTCGTTCACCTCGATCACGGCGTTCAGCACCTGGAAGTGGTACCCGGAGTTCGCGGCGAGCTGCTTCAGGGCGAGCGAGTCCTTCGGGAAGCAGCTGCCGCCGAAACCGACACCCGCGCGGAGGAAGCTCTTGCCGATCCGCCGGTCGTGGCCGATGCCCTCGGCCACCTTGACGACATCGGCGCCGGTCGCCTCGCACACGTTGGCGATCTCGTTGATGAACGAGATCCGCGTCATCAGCGCCGCGTTCGCGGCGAGCTTGATCATCTCGGCCGAGGCCACGTCGGATCGCACCACCGGCGCGTCGATGCCCCGGTGGAGCGACTCGACCGCGTCGCCGTCGGCCTCGTCGAAGGCCCCGACGACGATCCGGTCGGGCTCCATGAAGTCCCTGACCGCTGTGCCCTCGGCGGTGAACTCCGGGTTGGAGACGTAGCCGACGTGACCGAGCCCGCGCTGGTCGAGGCGGTGCCGGACCTTCTCACCGGTCCCGACGGGCACGGTCGACTTCATCGCGACGACGACGCGGTGGTCGACCGCAGGCAGCTCGTCGATCACCGTCCAGACGGCGGAAAGATCGGCGTCGCCCGAGTACGTCGGCGGCGTGCCGACCGCGACGTACACGAACTCGGCGCCGTCGATCGCCTCGGTCACGTCCAGCGTGAACGACAGCCGTTCCCCGTTGCGCGCGAGCAGCTCGTCGAGGCCCGGCTCGAAGATCGGCACCTCGCCGCGGCGAAGGCCCTCGATCCGCTCGGGGATCACGTCCCTCACGGTGACGCGGTGCCCGAGCTCCGCGAAGCAGGCGCCCGTGACGAGCCCGACGTACCCTGCGCCGAAGACGGCGATGCGCTTTCCCTGGTCGGCCATGTCGGGCCGCACGATAGTCGCTTCTGCCGCTACGACTTCGCGACCGTCGCGAGCGGCCGGAGGCCCTTCGCGATCGCGATCATCGTCTCGTTCGAGAGCCGGTCGAGCAGCGTGTTGACGACCCAGTACGTTGCTCCGTCGGTGTTGAGCACGACCATGTGCAGGTGCGGGCCGTTGTAGTAGAGCTCGTACCGGCGGCCGCCGATCTTCCGGACGAAGTTGCGGCCCGCCAGCACCGGCGCGTCCTTCCAGTCGGTCATCTGGACGCCCCAGTACTGGTTGTCGCCGACGCGGTACGTCAGCCGCACCGCCGAGTGCTCCTTGTCCGGATCGATCTTGTAGACGCGGATCGGCATCTCGGAGTCGATCCAGGACGAGCGCTCGATCCGGGTCGGCACCATCAGCGGGAAGTCGATCTGGTTCCGGTAGCGGCGCAGGAGGTCGACGGCCGCGCTCGCTCCCGACACGACGTTCGCGGGCTGGCGCTGCGGCGTCTGGTCGATCGGGGCCGACGCGAGCCGCCCGTGGAAGGTCTGGCCGAGGACGACGACGAGCATCGAGCCGTTCGAGAGCCTGCGGATCTTGGGGACGAGCTTCATGGCGTCCGCCGAGCCGAACAGCGCCGCGAGCTTCTTCGCGGCGGGCTTCGCGCCGGTCACCTTCGGGTTGAAGTAGACCTGGGTGCGGAAGTAGTCGTAGCTCGGCGCGTCGGCGCGAAGGCCGTTCGACGGCTCGGTCATCCGGTAGCCACGCTGCGAGAGGATGTAGCTCGCGCTCGATGCGGCGCCCTCGACGCCGTTCCCGTTCAGGACGAGCACGCTCGTCTCCTTGGGCGACGGCGTCTTCACCTTCACCTTCTCACCGAGCGCGACCGCCGTCGCCTTCTCCGGCGAGCTGACGTCCGGGTCACGGAACTCGCGCACGGCGCGCTGGATGTTCTCCGGCGCGGTCGTCAGGTCGGCGAACCCCTCGAGCCCGTCGATGCGTGCCTGGAACACGTGGCCCGGCGGCAGCGAATAGGCGAGCGCCGCGTACCGCAGCACGGTCTTCGCGCTGACGTCCTTCCCGCCGCCCTGGCCGACCTCGACGTTGGACGTGATCACCTTGATCACCTGCGGCAGCTTCGTGAGTGAGACGGAGTGCTCGATCTGGTCCTTGAACGAGCGCACGAACAGCTGCTGGCGGGCGGTGCGGTAGATGTCCGAGTCCGTGTGGCGGAAGCGGACGAAGTCGAGCGCCCGCGTCCCGTTCATGCGCTGGTACCCGGGCTGGAGGTTGATCTTCGCGTAGCCGCTCGGGCCGCCGTGGTCGTTGTAGTAGCGGCGGTCGATGTCGAGCCAGACACCGCCGAGCTTGTCGACGAGCTGACGGAACCCGCGGAAGTTGATGGTGATGATGTAGTTGATCGGCAGGCCCGTCAGGGCGCGGACGGTGCGCAGCGACCCGACGGCGCCGCACGTTGCGTACGCCGCGTTGATCTTCGCCGTGAAGGGCGTGTGGCCGGGACAGTCGATCGGCACGTTGAGGTCACGCGGGAACGAGAGCAGCGAGATCGTCTTCTCACCCGGGTCGGCGCGCACGAGCATGAGCGTGTCCGAGCGCGACGGCGTGTTCTTGCCCTCGTCCGCACGGTGGTCGTAGCCGAGCACGAGTGCCGTCGCCGGCTCGCCCGGGAGGGCGATCTCGAGCGACTTGAGCGCCTTCTTCACCTCGGCCGACCGGGGTGCGACGGAGGCGACCGTCTCGTGGAGGTAAAGGTACGCGCCGCCCGCGGTGCCGCCGACGAGGACGGCGAGCACGAGCGCCGACCACCCGAGGAGCGTAAGCGCCAGCGAGCGGCCGCTGCGCGCGGCAGGCGGCGGCTGGCGGTAGACGGTGACCGGCCCGACCGGCGCCGGTGGCATCGCGGCCCGGCCGTTGCCGTTCAGCGTCGCGCCGCGGCCGACTCCTCTCTTCAGTGTCGTTCGCATGGGAAGCAGGGCGCCGTGCGCCCGAGCGCTGAACGGTAGCCAACTGCCCGGAGGGACTCGTTTAGGCGTTCGAGAAGACGGCCGCGAGTTGCTCGGCGAGGAAGGCGATCTCCTCGGGCGTGCCCGCCGTGATGCGGAGCGCCGTGGGCGCGCCGAACGACCCCATCGGCCGGACGATCACGCCGCGGCGCAGGAGCGACTGGTTCAGCGCCTCCGCGTCCTCTCCGACGTCGACGTAGAGAAAGTTGCCGACGGCCGGCGCGACCGGTTCGAAGCCGTGCGCGCGAAGGACGGTCTCGAGCGCGGCCATCGCCTCGCGGTTGACCGCGCGACGCCGGGCGAGCTCGACCTCGCCGTCGAGGCTCGCGAGGGCAGCCTCCTGGGCCGGGGTCGTCACGTCGAACGCGCGCTGCACCTTGCGCATCGCCGTGATCACCTCGGCAGGGCCGACGCCGTACCCGATGCGCAGCCCGGCGAGACCGTAGATCTTCGAGAACGTCCGCAGGACGAGGACGCGGCGCCCCTGCTTGGCCGTCTCCTCGATCGCGTCGAGGAAGTCCGGGTCGTCGACGTAGTGGAAGTACGCGTCGTCCACCACCGTCAGCACGTGCTCCGGCACCGCCTCGAGGAAGCGCAGCATGTCGGCACGCGAGGTCATCGTCCCCGTCGGGTTGTTCACGGTCGGGAGGAACGCGAGCTTCGTGCGGTCCGTGACGGCGCCGAGGAGCCCGTCCACGTCGACGCGCCCGTGCTCGAGCGGGATGCGCGCGGTGATCGCCCCCGCCTTCAGCGGGTCGAGGACGTAGCTGGGGAACGACGGCCACGGCGTGACGATCTCGTCGCCCGTGTCGAGTGTCGCCTGGCACGCATAGCCGATCACGGCGTCGGCTCCCGCCGCGACGATCACCTCGCCGAAGTCGACGCCGTGCCGAGCGGAGAGCTCCTCGCGGAGTCGGTAGCAGCCGCCGTCGGGGTAGCGGTTCGACTCGGCGAGCGCACGCTCGACCGCCTCGATTGCCTCGGGGAAGGGGCCGAAAGGTCCCTCGTTCGACGCGAGCTTGACGACATGCTCGAGACCCAGCTCGCGCTGAACCGTTTCGACGGGCTTCCCGGGCTCGTACGGGACGATCCCGTCGAGGGTCGAGCGGACGACGCCCGGCCCCGGCCCCGCGACCGGCGTCACGCGGGAGCTGGGCCCGGGTCCGGCTCGGCCGGAGCAGCCGGCGCGTCCGGGAAGGGCGGCGGCGGCACGTCCGCCAGGGAGGGCGCCTCGCCGGGCTCCCCGCTCGCGAGCAGCTTCCGCGCGGCGACGAGACCGGCCGCGAGCAGCCCGACGAGGAGGACCGCGCCGAGCACGGCGCGGACCCGCCCGCGCTGCGCCGCTGCCGTCGCGCCGACGCCCGCGACGGCGACCGCGGCCCGCCTGCGGACCTGGCGCCGGACGATCCACCAGCCGATCGCCCAGAGAATCGCGTTGCGGCGATGCTTCACGAGTCGAGCCTACCTTCGCCGCGGCGGCAGGTGGATGGCCCGGCCGAGCGCGACGAGCCCGGCCTCCTTGATGCCCTCCGCGAGCGTCGGGTGCGGTGCGACGCCGTCGGCCACCGTCTCGATGGTCGCCTCCGCGTCGAGCGCGACGACGGCCTCGCCGATCAGGTCGGTCGCGTGCGGGCCGACGATCACGACGCCGAGCAGCTCGCCGTAGGTCGACTCGTGGATCGTCTTCACCCAGCCGGTGGTGTTCCCCGACATCACCGCGCGCGCGATCGCCACCCACGGCGCGCGGCCCACGACGACGGCGTCGCCGTGCTTCTCGCGCGCCTGCGCCTCGGTGAGGCCCGCGCCGGCGATCTCCGGGTCGGTGTAGATCGGACGCGGCACCGCAGGCTCGCCGATCGTCGACTCGTGCCCCATCGCGTTCTCCGCGGCGACCTCGCCCTCGCGGAAGCCCGTGTGCGCGAGCTGCCAGTAGCCGGCGACGTCGCCGGCGGCGTAGATGTGCGCCACGCTGGTGCGGCGATGGTCGTCGGTGCCGATCCCCTTGCGGTCGAAGCTGACGCCCGCCGCCTCGAGCCCGATGCCCTCGACGAGCGCGGCACGCCCGACGGCGACGAGCATGAGGTCGCAGTCGACCGTCTCCCCCTCGCCGAAGTGGACGGTGAGGTGGCCGCCGTGGTCGTCGACCTGCGTGCACTGCTTGGAGAGGTGCTGCGCGATACCGCGCTTGCGGAACGCCTTCTCGAGCTCCTTCGCCGCGTCCTCGTCCTCCGTCGGGATGAGGTGCGGCAGCATCTCGATGATCGTCACCTCGGTGCCGAAGCGGTTGAAGATCGACGCGAACTCGCAGCCGATGATCCCGCCGCCGAGGACGACGAGGCGCGCCGGGACCTCCGTCTGGGCGAGGAGCCCCGTCGAGTCGACGCAGCGCGGGGAGTCGAGCCCGGGGATCGGCGGCCGGATCGGGAACGAGCCGGTGGCGACGATCGCGGTCTTGAAGTTCACGTCCTCCCCGCCCTCGACCGCGATCGTGTTCGCGCCGGTGAACGTCCCCTTGCCGTTGACCCACTCGACGCCGTTCGCCTTGAACAGGGAGGCGACGCCGCCGGTCATCTGGTCGACCACGGCGTCCTTCCACGAGGCGACCGTGGCGAAGTCGAGCGACGGGTCGGCGGTTCGGACGCCGAGCTTGGCGAACGTCTCGCGCGCGTCGTGGTAGGCGTGCGCGCTCTGCACCCACGCCTTCGTCGGGATGCACCCGACGCGCAGGCACGTGCCGCCGAGCTTCGGCTCGGCCTCGATGCACGCGACCTTGCCGCCGAGCTGCGCGGCGCGGATCGCCGCCGTGTAGCCGGCAGGCCCTCCTCCGAGAACTGCGACGTCGACATCCATGGCGGGAACCCTAGACGGTTGGCTGCGACGCAAGCTGCGCCAGCATCGTGACCGAGTCGTCGTCCTCGGCGACACGCTGGAAGCCGTAGCGCTCGTAGAGCTCGATCGCGCCTGCATTGGCTCGGTCGACGCTGAGCGAGAGCGTCGGATAGCCGTCGGCGCGCGCTCGCTCGAGCAGCGCCTTGAGCAGGGCGCTGCCGACGCCCCTGCCGCGCGCGTTCGGCACGACCGCGATCGCGAGCTCGGGCGTGCGCTCGTCGACGAACCCGAAGCCGGGCCGCTCGCGGTCGAAGAGCCGGTACCACGCCGCCCCGACCGGGAATCCCCGGTCGAGGGCGATCACGGCGGTGTCGCCTTGCCGTCCCCAGGCCTTGACGTAGAGGGCGACGGGCCCCGGCCCCGCGTCCGGCGCACGCTCCTTCCAGTAGTAGGCGTGGTGGAGCATGTCGCGGAGGAAGCGCACGTCCTGCGCGCCACCCCGGCGAACGACGATCTGCGACGTCTCGGCGGATTCGTCCGCGCTCACAGCGCCAGCGCGGGCTGCTCGATCAGCGCGACGAGCGTCTGCAGGAACTGCGCCCCGTCCGCGCCGTCGATCGCACGGTGGTCGCAGGTCAGCATCATCCGGACGATCGGGGCGATGTCGAGCTCGCCGTCCGTGACGACCGGCTCGTCCTTCACCGCGCCGACCGCGAGGATCGCGACCTGCGGCGGGTTCAGCACCGCCGTGAACTGCTCGACGCCGAACATCCCGAGGTTCGAGATCGTGAAGGTCCCGCCCTCCATGTCCTGCAGCGTGAGCTTGTTGTCGCGGGCGCGGCCGACGAGGTCGGCACGTGCCCGGGCGATCTCCTGCACCGTCCGGCGGTCGGCGTCCCGGATCACCGGGACGACGAGACCCTGCGGAGCGGCGACGGCGATGCCGACGTGCGCGCTCGGGTGGCGCTGGATCTCCTCGCCGGTGAAGGTCGCGTTGACCGGGATGTGCCGCATGAGCGCCGCCCCGGCGAGCTTGACGAGCACGTCGTTGACGGTCGGCTTCACGTCGCCTTCCGCGAGGCGCTCGACGAGCTGCTCCCGCAGGGCGAGCACCTCCGTCATGTCGGCGGAGACGCCCAGCTGGAAGACCGGGGCGCTCCATGCCTCGGTGAGACGCCGCGCGATCGTCTTGCGGATCGAGGTGAGCGGGACGATCTCGACCTCGCCGGCGGGGAGCGCCGGGGGTGCGGTCGACGGGGTTGCGGGTGCGGCGGCGCCCGAGGCTGCTCGCTCGACGTCGTCGGCGAGGATTCGCCCCTCGGGGCCTGTTCCCTGGAGTGACGCGAGGTCGACACCGCGCTCGCGAGCCATGCGCCGCGCGAGCGGCGATGCCTTGAGACGTGCCGGAGCCGCCGGGGCCGCGCCGCCGTCGGCGGCCGGGGGCGCCGCAGCGGGAGCCGGCTGCGGGTGCCGGGGCCGGCGCTTCGGCGCCGTCGGCAGGCGAATCCTCGGCGGGTGCCTCGCTGTGGCCTCTGCCTGCGCTTCTGCCGGCGCCGGGGAGGCGCCGTCCGACTCGATCACGGCCACCGTCGCGCCCACCTCGACGTCGCCCTCGGGCACGACGATCTTGGTCAGCACGCCGTCGAGCTCGGACTCCACCTCCTGCGTGACCTTGTCGGTGTCGAGCTCGTAGAGCGGCTCTCCCTTCGCGACTGGCTCGCCCTCGGACTTGAGCCAGCGCACGATGACGCCGGACTCCATGCCCTGGCCGAGGCGCGGAAGCTTGACGTCGGTCGCCATCAGCGGAGCCGATGTGGCTCGACGACGAGGGGCGGCGCGGCGTGCGGCTCTCCTCCGACCCGGATCACGGGGTCATTATGCTGACCGCCGTGAAGCTGGTGGATCAGTGGGCGGCGCTGGAACGGCGGCTGCCGATCGACTGGGAGACCATCAGCCTCCGGCTCAGTACCGAGCAGCCGGACGAGGTCGGCGAGGCGGCCCGCGTGCTCGGGCCGATGAACGTCGGGCGTGTCGGCGACCAACTGGTGGTCACCGTGCAGCGAGCCGGGGGCGCCGCGGGGCCCGAGGCAGCGCGCAGGCTCTTCGGGAGGCTCGACCAGGCGCGGATCTGGTGCCTGCTCGAGCAGGATGAAATCGGCGTCCGCTCACCCGACGCCACGGTGTCGGCGGCCGGAGCGCAGGCGGCGCCGGTCGCCGAGGCGTGGGACGCGGCCCTGGCCGAGCTCCCCTCGGGCTGGAGCGACCTCCTCTGCCGCCTCGAGCTCGCATCCAGCGACCTGCTGCCGCGCGCCGCGCTGCTCTGCGCTCCCGTCAACCCGACGCGCGACGGCGATGCCGTGGCGTTCACGTTCCGCTGCGCGAGCCGCGAGGGCTACGGCGTCTCGCCGGCGATGGCGCGCCGTTGCTTCGAGCGCCTCGACGCCGAGGGCATCGAGGGAGCGGTCTCGGTGCTGCGGGTCGTCTCGGACACGGACAACGTCGCGACGCAGGGCCCCGTCTGGTACGTCGGCGGGAAGGTGCTCTAGCCGCGCAGCTCGGCGCCGAAGCGGTGCCGCAGGGCCTCGACGACCCGCGCACGCGCCGCGTCCGCCTCCTCGTCCGTGAGCGTCCGGTCGGACGCCTGGAAGACGAGGTGCACGGCGACGGACTTCCGCCCCTCCGGGACCTGGTCGCCGTGGTAGACGTCGAAGACGTGGGCGTCGCGGAGCTCGGCACCGCCCGCTTCGCGCGCGACGGCGACGATCGATCCGGCCGCGACGTCCTCGTCGACGACGACGGCCACGTCCTGCCGGACGGCGGGATACGTGATCACATCCTCGTAGAGGACCCGCTCCGGACGCGGCGCCATCAGCCGCGCGACATCCAGCTCGAACACGCCCCACGTTCCTTCGAGCAGCGCCGGGTGGAGCTCGCCCAGCCAGCCGGCGTCCGTCTCGGCGGCTTTTCCCGGGTGGAGCTGCGGGAGCGTCGTGCGCCTCGTCTCGAGCGGCAGGTGGAACGTCCCGTAGATCGCTTCCAGCGCGCCGCGGGCCGCAGCGAAACCGCCCTCCGCGATCCCCCCGAGGCGTCCAGCGTTCGTTCGGCAGTCGCTCGTCGGACGGGAGGTAGACCCGCGCCATCTCGAAGAGCCGGATGCTCGGATTGCCGGCGTCGACGTTGACGCGCGCCGCCTCGAGGAGGCCGTGCAGCAGCGTCGTGCGCAACACCGCGTGCTCGCCGCTCATCGGGTCGGGAAGACGCAACGCCGCCGGGTCGGGATCGGCGGGCACGAGGCTCCAGGTGTACGCCTCGGAGTACCCGGCGCCGACGAGCACGTCCTCGAGCACGCGGCGGAACCGCTGCTCGGCCGAGAGGTGGCCCGCGACGGCGCGCCTGAGCGGCATCGTGTTCGGCACGCGGTCGAGGACCACTCGCGCGACCTCCTCGATGACGTCGATCTCCCGCGTCACGTCGCGCGCGCGGAAGGTCGGCACCGTCACGTGCCATCCCTCGTCGACGTCGAAGTCGAGTCGCTCGAGGATCGACCGCTGCTCGGCGTCCGGCACGTCGAGGCCGATCACCGCCCGCGAGCGCTCGGGGCGCAGCGTCACCACCGGGCGCTCGGGCAGCCCGTCGTTCACGTCGACGGAGCCGGTCGGCTCGGCGCCCGCGAGGTCGACCAGGAGCCGGCTCGCGAGCACGGCCGCCGGCTCGGCCGCATACGGGTCGACGCCCTTCTCCCACTTGTTCGAGCCCTCCGTCCGGAGTGCCAGCCGCTCGGATGTCTGGAGGACGCCGATCGGCTCGAAGTTCGCCGCCTCGAGCAGCAGGTCGGTGGTCTCGTCGGAGACCTCGGAGTCGAGCCCGCCCATGATCGCGGCGAGTGCCACCGCCCTCTCGCCGTCCGTGATGAGGAGATCCGCAGGCAGGAGCGTGCGCTCGGTGCCGTCGAGCGTCCGCAACGTCTCGCCCTCGTGCGCGCGGCGGACGACGATCCGGCCGCCGGCGAGCTTCGCGCGGTCGAACGCGTGCAGCGGGCTCCCCCACACGTGCATCACGTAGTTCGTCACGTCGACGACGTTCGAGATCGACCGCATGCCCGCGAGGTGGAGGCGCGTGCGGAGCCACTGCGGCGACGGGCCGACCTGCACGTTGCGAAAGCCGCGCCCGATGTACCGCGGGCAGCCGCCGAAGTCCTCGACGGCGACGTGGACGGGCTCCGGGCTCGTGACGGGCGGATCCTCCGGGGCGGGCAGCCGTAGGGCGCCGTCGCACAGGGCGGCGACCTCGCGCGCGAGCCCGACCATCGAGAGGAGGTCGGGGCGGTTCATCGTCGGCGTGACGTCCAGCACGTGGTCGACGAGCGGCAGGACGTCTGCCAACGGGGTTCCCGGCTCGAGCCCGTCGGGCAGGAGCATGATCCCCGAGTGGTCCGTGCCGAGGGCGACCTCGTCCTCGGCGAGGATCATCCCGCGTGACACCTCGCCGCGCAGCGGCCGCTCCTCGAGCGGGCCGGGGAAGCCGGGCAGAACCGCGCCGGGCAGGCCGACGGCCACCGTCGCACCCGCGCCGAAGTTCCACGCCCCGCAGACGATCTGCTGCGGCTCGGGGTTGCCGACGTCGACCTGGCAGAGCTGGAGCCGGTCGGCGTTCGGGTGCGGGTCGGCAGCGAGCACGCGACCGACGACGAAATGGCCGAGGTTGCCGCCGGAGTCGGCGACGCCGACGTCGATCACCCGGTCGACCTCGAGCGACGAGACGGTGAGTCGGCGCGCGATCTCCGCGGGCGTCGCCGCGGTCTCGACGTACTCGCGCAGCCAGGAGAGCGGAACGCGCATCAGTGCCCCCTCATGTGATGCTGCCTCGATTGCATCGTACCGAGGGGGCACTAAAACTGCCTCGAGAAGCGGAGGTCGTTGCGCCAGAGCTCGCGCAGGTCGGGGAACTCGTGGCGGAGCATGGCGATGCGCTCGAGCCCCCACCCGAACGCAAAGCCGGAGTAGCGCTCGGGGTCGTAGCCGACGAACTCGAAGAGCTTCGGGTCGACCATCCCGGCGCCGCCGACCTCGATCCAGCCCGAGTGGCGGCACACCGGGCAGCCGGCGCCGTCGCAGACGTGGCAGGACACGTACGCCTCGATCGACGGCTCGGTGAAGGGGAAGTAGTGCGTGCGGAACTCGGTCCGCCGCTCCTGGCCGAACAGCGCCTTGAGCAGGAAGTCGAGCGTGCCCGTCAGGTCGGCGAGCGTGATCCCCTCGTCCACCGCGAGCCCCTCGACCTGGTGGAACACCGGGGTGTGCGTCGCATCCGGGGTGTCGCGGCGGTACACGCGGCCGAGCGAGACGATGTAGACGGGCGGCGCCTGGGCCTCCATCGTCCGCACCTGCGAGGGCGAGGTCTCCGTCCGGAGCAGCGTGTCGGCGTCGAGGAACAGGCTCGCGAGCGGTGACCGCGCAGGGTGGCCGGGAGGGAAGTTGAGGCCGTCGAAGTTGTAGTGGGTCGACTCCACCTCGCGCCCGTCGACGACGCGATAGCCCAGCCCGAGGAAGACGTCCTCGACCTCCCGCCGGATCTGCGTGATCAGGTGCAGGTGACCGCGCTCGTAGCCGCCGACCGGGAGCGTGACGTCGGCGCGCTCCTCGGCGAGGCGCCGGTCGAGCTCGGCCCGCTCGAGGTCCGTCCTCGCGCGCGCCGACCGCCGCCTCGATCCGCTCGCGGGCGGCGTTCAAGGTCATCCCCGTCTCGCGGTCGCGCACCTCGCGGAGCGCGAGCTTCAGCTCGCTCTTGCGCCCCAGGTACTCGACCCGAACGGCCTCGATCGCGTCCGTCGACGACGCGGCGGCGACCGCCGCGAGGGCCGCCTGCTCGAGCGCCTCGACGTCCATGGGAGGATCGAGGCTAGCAAGTGACACTGTGTCACAAGGCTCGCTCGCTGCTTGAATCGCGGGCGTGGCGGACGACGGGTCGGGCCAGGCGATGTACGACGGGATCGCGCAGATCTACGACCCCTGGTCGCGGTCGGTGGTCGAGGACGTCGACTTCTACGTCGAGCAAGCCGTCGCCTCCGGCGGGCCGGTCGTCGAGCTGGCGATCGGGACCGGGCGGATCGCGGTACCGGTCGCGAAGGCCGGCATCCCGGTGATCGGCGTCGACGAGTCGCCCGAGATGCTCGCCGGCGCACGGGCGTACGCGGAGAGCGAGGGCGTCTCCGAGCTCCTCGACCTGCGCCACGGCGACCTCCGCGAGCCGCCCGTCACGGAGCGCGTCCCGCTCGTCGTGATCCCGTTCCGCTCCCTCCTCCACATGCCGGACGAGGCGGAGAAGCGCCGCGCGCTCACGGCGGCCGCCTCTCTCCTCGAGCCCGGCGGCCGGTTCGTGTTCGACGTCTTCGCGCCGAGCGCCGAGGACATCGAGGAGACCGACGGGATCTGGCTCGAGCGCGAGCCGGGCATCTTCGAGCGCGCCGACTGGGACGAGCGCGCCCGCACGCTCACGCTCTCCGTCCGGGGCGCCGAGCAGAGCGCGAGCTTCACGCTCCACTGGCTGTCGGCGCCCGAGTGGAACGCCCTGATCGAGGACGCGGGCCTCGTGGCCGAGGAGCTCTACGGCTGGTTCGACCGCCGGCCCTACGAGGGCGGCGAGGACCAGATCTGGGTCTGCAGGCGTCCGCGCTGACGCTCGTTGCTCAGAGCACCTCGACCTCGTCGCCCACGCGCACGATCCCCGGCTCGAGCACCTCGGCGTAGACGCCGAGGCACGACTCGCCGTCGATCGGCCCCGCGCGTCTCGAGGAGCTCGCGGAGGACGTCCCGGTCGCGGCAGCCGGTGTCCGGGCTCGCCGAGGGAACGGCGCAGCGCGGCGTCGGGTCGCCGACGAGCAGCGTCGCCTCGCCCACCCGGACGCGGCGCCCGCCCCACGCCTCCTCGGCCAGCGCCTCGAGCCCGTCCAGCTCGAGCAGCATCCGGAAACGCCGGCCGTCGCCGTCGATCAGGCGGAGCGACGACCGCGAGATGAGCGTCGCCGGGCGCGCATCCGTGGCCCAGGCGCCGTCGTCGCGCTCGATCAGCGTCAGCGACCGGGCGGCGAGGTCGGAGAGCGCGTCGGCCCACGGGCCTTCGATCGCATGCCCTCGCACGTGCCGGCCGTACACCTCGACGACGTCGGGCCGCGACCGCACGACGGTGTCCTCGACCGCCTCGCCGGAGGGGACGGTCATCGAGAGGACGCGCGAGCCGGGATCCCAGCTCGCCGTCGTCCGGACGAGCGACGTGTCGCGCTTCCCGTTGTAGAGCCGGCGCCCGTCGTCGACGAGGAGGAACCGCCGGTCGTCGAGCGCGCCGTCCGGGCCGAGCTCGACGGACTCGGGATGGTGCAGGCGCAGGCTCTTGACAGGTGTCGTGTTGATGCGCGAGACGCGTGCGGCTGCCATCCCGGCGGGCGATGCTACAGAGGCGGGTGGACGCCTCCCCTTCCCCCGCGTAGGATCGCGAGCGATGGTCTGGCTGATCGTGCTCCTCGTGATCCTCGCGCTGATCGTCATCGCGCTGATCGCGCTCTACAACCGGTTCGTCCGCTACCGGAACCGCGTCGACAACGCGTGGGCGCAGATCGAGGTGCAGCTCAAGCGCCGGTGGGATCTGATCCCGAACCTCGTCGAGACGGTGAAGGGCTACGCGGCGCACGAGCGCGGCACGTTCGAGGCCGTCACGGAGGCGCGGGCGAACGCCCAGCGCGCGCAGGGTCCCGCGGAGACTGCCGCGGCCGAGGGCATCCTCGGTGCGGCCCTCGGCCGGCTCTTCGCCGTCGCCGAGGCGTACCCGGAGCTCCAGGCGGACGAGAACTTCCGCCAGCTCCAGGACGAGCTCGCCGGGACGGAGAACCGGATCGCCGTGTCGCGGCAGGTCTACAACGACTCCGTCCTCACGTACAACAACGCGATCCAGACGTTCCCCGGCGTCGTCCTCGCGGGACCGTTCGGGTTCGCGAAGCGCGAGTTCTTCGAGACCGACGAGACGCAGCGCGAGGCGCCGCGCGTCGACTTCTCGCCCCGTGCCGGCACCGCCGCGCCGTCCGTGCCCCCGCCCGCGGCGCCCGCAGCGCCGGCGGCGCCGGGTGGCGACGCACCGAGTGACCCACCTGCGTCGTAGCGCGGCGCTCCTCGCGGCGTCGATCGCCGCGCTCGCCTTCGCCGGCGGCGTCCACGCGAAGTCCTTCGACTTCCCGCAGGCGAACGTCCAGGTCGTCGTGCAGGCGGACGGCAGCCTGCTCGTGACCGAGAAGCTGACCTACGCCTTCAGCGGCCCGTTCAGCGGCGCGAACCGCGACATCCCCCTGCGCTCCGGCGAGTCGATCGATCGGGTGAGCGTGCTGGAGAACGGCCGTCCGTTCGCGACGGGCGGCTGCGTCGAGATCGGCTGCTCGAGCCCGGCGGGGACGTTCGGCGTCACGCAGGACGGCGACAAGGAGCGCATCGTCTGGCACTTCAGCGCGGCGGACGAGGTGCGGACGTTCGAGATCCGCTACCGGATGCGCGGTGTCGCGGTCGCCTACGACGACGTCGTCGACGTGAACCTCCAGGTCTGGGGGTCGCAGTGGGACGCCTCGCTCGCGCAACTCACGGCGACGACCACCGGCCCCGGAGACGTCGTCCGCGCCTGGGGACATCCCGTGTGGGTGCGCGGCGACGTCACGATCGAGGGGAAGAGCGCAAATCTCCGGGCCGTGAACGTGTCCCCGCACCAGTTCGTCGAGCTGCGCACGCTCTACCCGCGGAGTGCCTTCACGTCGACGGCCGGCATGCGGGTCGCGAACGGCAACGGGCTCGACAAGATCGTCGCGGAGGAGCTCGACGACGCGAAGCAGTACGAGCGCGACAAGGAGCGGATCGACAACGCGATCGCGCATCCCTGGCGGACGGCGCTCATCGTCCTGGCGCTCGGCGTCCTGCCCGCGCTCGCCATCTCGACGTTCGTCTTCTGGCGCTTCGGACGCGAGATCCGCACCGGCTACGACCGTGAGTACGAGCAGGAGCCGCCGACCGACACCCAGGCGGCGCTCGTGCCCACGCTGCTGCGGCAGGGCGGCGAGGCGGGGTCCTTCGAGTTCACCGCGACGATCTTCGACCTGATCCGGCGCGGCCACTACAAGGCGGAACAGGTCACGACCGAGCGCAGCGTCTGGGGCGGCCTCCGGCACGAGAACATCTCCGATCTCGAGCTCTCGCGCGGGACGCCGGTCGAGCTCACGACGTGGGAGAAATCCGTCACGGACGTCGTCGACGACATCCTCGCCGACGGCCCGCAGCGGCTGTCGAAGTTCCGCGGCGAGATCGAGGACGACCGGACCACGATGGCGCCGCGCTTCGAGGGCTTCAAGGCGGCCGTCGCCGGGGAGGTCACGAACCGCTCCTGGTTCCGGTCGATCGGCATCGTGCCGCTCATCGCCGGGATCGTCGTGTTCGCCGCGATCGGCGCGATCCTCGCGTGGATCGCGATCGACGGCTGGCGGTCGGTCTACCCGCGGTGGAGCGACGTCGTGCTGCTCGCGCTCGCGTTCGCCGCCTTCGTCAACGCCGCCGTCCTGTTCGGCGCGACGACCCGCCGCAAGCTCTGGCGCCGTCGCAGCCGCGACGCCGCGGTCGAGGCCGAGCGCTGGGACGCCTTCCGCCGCTACCTGCAGGACTTCCCGCGCCTCGAGGAGGCTCCGCCGGCGACGCTCGCGCTCTGGGAGCGGCTGCTCGTCTACGGCATCGCGTTCGGCATCGCCGAGCGGGTGCTCCAGGCGGCCCACATGGCGATGCCCGAGGCGATGGCGCAGGCGAGCAGCCTGTACTGGATCTCCGGCCAGGGAAACCTGGGGAGCGGGGCAACCGCGATGTCGATCGGCGACCTCGCCTCCGGGTTCGGCTCCGCCCTCGCACCGCCGTCCTCCGGCTCGGGCGGCTTCGGCGGCGGCTTCTCGGGCGGCGGCGGCGGAGGCGGCGGCGGCGGAGGCGGCGGGGCCTGGTAGGGCCTCAGCCGCGGTCCAGCGCAACGAGCGCGAGCGCGACCACCGCGGCCCACGAGAGGACGCCGAACCCACCCGCGAGCAGGGCCGCCTCGACCTCGCCCCGCGTCAGCGTGAGGAGCTCCTGCTCCTCCAGGTCGTCGGCGGCCGGCTCCGCGACCTTGCGCGCGCTTCGCGCGAGATAGAGGTGACCCACGCCACAGCCCCGGTTCCCGTCGACGGCGTACCGCCCGAGCGACGTCCACTCCGGTGCGTCGTAGCCGGTCTCCTCGCGGAGCTCGCGCTTTGCCGTCTCGAGAGGATCCTCGCCCGGCTCGAGATAGCCGCCGACCTGGCCGAGGGTTGGCCCGGCGACCGCGTACTTCGTCTGCCGGAGGACGAGAAAGAGCCCGGCCTCGGTGACGGCGACGACATTCGCGAACTCCCGCGACTCGACCCACGGCCAGTCGTCGATCACCTGCCCGTCCGGCAGCTCGACCGTGCGCTCCTCCACCGAGAGCCAGGGGCTGCGATCGAGGATCGTCCGTCGCGAGCGCGTGCGCCAGGGCTCCACCGGGCCGCCTACGCTCCCGCCCGTGACGCCTCGTAGAGGGCGATCGCGCCGGCGGCCGCGACGTTCAGGGACTCTGCCGCGTCCGCCACCGCGATCGTCGCCGTGGAACACCGTGCCAGCTGCTCGTCCGGCAGGCCCGCTCGTTCCGCCCCGAGGAGCAGAGTGACGGGCGGCGTGAGGTCGGTGTCCGCCAACGCGGCGCCGCCGTGGGCGACGAGCGCGACGCAGCGGCCGGGGCGCGTGTCCCACGGAACCACGGGCGTTCGGAAGACTGCGCCCGCGGAGGCACGCAGCGCCTTCGGCGAAAGCGGGTCGGCGCAGCCTTCCGAGAGCGCGAGGCAGGCGCCGAACGCATCTGCCGTCCGGAGCAGGGCGCCGACGTTGCCGGGGTCGGACAGCCGCCACAGGGCGAGGCAGGTGCTCCGCGGGATCGTCGGCAGGTCGGCGCGGCGGTACACGCCGATCGCCCGGGCCGGATGGGGCAGCGTCGAGACCCGCGCGAGCAGCTCCTCCTCCACCGTCTCGCCGGCGACGAGCAGGTGCACCGGCTCGATGCCCTCGCCGCTCGCCGCCTCGACGAGGTCCTCGCCCTCTGCGGCGAAGAGCCCTGTCTCCTCGCGATGCTTGCGCTGGGCGAGCACCTTGCGGACGAGCTTGAGCGTCTCGTTGTCGCGGGACGTGATCACGCGCGCCAGTCGAGCGTGTTTCCGTGCGGGTCGACCCGTGCGACGACGTGCGCCGCTCCCGGCCACACGCGCAGCTCGAGCTCGAACGCGGCGTCCCTCCCTGCACCGAGCTCCCAGCGGCGCACCGAGGCCCAGGCGAGCGGCCTGCCGTCGGCGGCGGCCGACTCGAGCGCCTCGTCGAGCTGCCGTGCCGCCACTTCGGGCAGGTAGATGGTCGAGAAGGTCTCGAAGACGACCGTCAGCGCATCCGCCGGGCGGCCCGCGAGAAGCGCGGGCAGGACCGCCGTGTAGTCGCCCGCGATCAGCTCGGGCTGCTCGGGCGCCCGGCGCAGCGTCTCGACCGCGGCGTCCAGGCGGCGGACGCGCTCGTCGAGGCCGGGCCAGACGAAGCTCCGCAGCAGGAGGTAGCCGTCCGCGGACGTCGCGTCGACCGGCGCGAGGTCGATCCCCCGCCGACGACGAACGACGAGCTCGTGCTCGAGGAGGGCCGCCGGAACGCGTCCCTCGCCCTCGGCGACCGTCAGCTCGAGGAGGGCGTCGGCCGAGCCGTAGCTCCCGTTCGCGTATCGGTAGCGATACCGGTCGACGAGGAGGTTGAGGCCCGCGCTCGGGCCGAGCTCGATCAGCTCGAGCGGTAGTCCGGTCTCGGCCCCGGCGGCGAGGAACGTCGGCAGCAACATCGTGCAGCGCTGCACCTCGTTCGTCTGGACGCCGTGCGTCTCGAGCCGAGCCCGCAGCGCGTCCTCGTGCTCGGCGAGGGCGGCGGCGAAGTCCTCGAAGCGGCCGCTCAGCGCGTCGGGGGCGACGCCGGAGAGCACGAGGTAGTGCACGGCCGCGAAGAGCCGCAACGGCACATCCCAGCGCTCGTCGCTCCCGACGACCGAGCGGGCCGGTGTCGGGTCCTCGGCGAGACGCTCGGCCAGCCGGGCGTAGACCGGCGAGCCGAGCGCCTCGAAATGCTCCGCCTGCCCGCGGAAGATCCCGGCGAGCTCGCTCAGGCCGCTTTCGCGTCGTCGCCCGAAGCGAGTGCCGCCTTCGCCCTCTCGGCGACCGCCGTGAACGCGGCCGGGTCGGCGACGGCGAGGTCGGCGAGCGACTTGCGGTCGAGCTCGATGCCCGCCTTGTGGACGCCGTTCATGAACTGGTTGTACGAGAGCCCGTTCGCCCGCGCGGCCGCGTTGATGCGGACGATCCAGAGCGAGCGGAAGTTGCGCTTCTTGTTGCGCCGGTCGCGGTAGGCGTAGACGAGCGAGTGCTCGACCTGCTCCTTCGCGTAGCGGTAGTGCGTGCTCTTGCGGCCGTAGTACCCCTTGGCCTGCTCGAGCACCTTGCGGCGCTTCTTGCGCGCGTGGACGGATCGCTTCACGCGTGCCACGGCTACTTCATCCCCAGGAGCTTCTTCACGGCCTTCACGTCGACCTTGGCGACGGGATGGCTCTTGCCGAAGTCGCGCTTACGCTTCGACGACTTCTTCGTGAGGTTGTGGCTCTTCATCGCGTGACGGCGCTGCAGCTTTCCCGCCGCGCTCACCTTGAACCGCTTCTTCGCCCCGCTCCCTGTCTTCACCTTCGGCATCTGGTTTCACCCCTGCGTTCTTCGTCGGCCCGAGCACCATGACCATGTTGCGACCGTCGATCGTCGGCTGCTGCTCGACCAGGCCGAGCTCCTTGACATCCTCTGCGAGACGGTCGAGGAGCATCCGACCCCGCTCCGGATGGAGGTTCTCCCGCCCCCGGAACATGATCGTGACCTTCACCTTCGCCCGCTGGTTCAGGAAGCGGACGACGTGGCCCTTCTTGGTCTCGTAGTCGTGGTCGCCAATCTTCGGTCGGAGCTTGATCTCCTTGATGTTGATCGTCGACTGGTGCTTCCGTGCCTGCTTCGCCCGCTGCTCCTGCTCGTAGCGCCACTTGCCGAAGTCCATGACGCGCGCCACGGGCGGGTCGGCGTCCTTTGCCACCTCCACGAGATCGAGGTTCTTCGAGTACGCGTACTCGAGCGCCTCCTTCGTGTCCTTGATCCCGATCTGCTCCCCGTCCTCGCCGACGAGCCTGACCCGCGGCACGCGGATCTGCTCGTTGATCCGTTCCTGCTGGACGACGGGACGCGTCCTGTCCTCGGGACGACGCCGCGGTCTCAAAGGCAGTTCACCAAGCCGAGTCGATCCTCCTCATTCTGTGGAAACGCCACTGCATGCAGCCGCGGCATTCCCTCGTCGGTTCCGACTCGGTTGAACCTCGCGCGGCCCGTGGCCGGCGAGGTGAGGGGCGATGCCGCTCCTGCTTGCAGAGGGGCACTGTAGCACCGTCGGCTCCGTTGGCGGTGGAATCCGGCTGCGCCGCCTTCCACTAGACACCAGGGCCTGAGGCCCGGATCTCGTCGATGAGCGCGTCGAGTGACATCGTCGCGATGCCCTCTCCCCCGCGCTTGCGGACCGCCATCGCCTCGCGCGTCTCCCGGTCGCCCCAGACGACCACGTACGGGGTCTTCTGCAGCTCGGCGTCGCGGATCCGCTTGCCGAGCGTCTCGTCGCGCTGGTCCAGCTCGGCGCGGACCCCTACGGCGAGCAGCGCGTGGACGAGCTCGCCGGATTCCTCACGGTGGGGCTCGGCGACCGGCAGGACGCGAACCTGCACCGGCGCGAGCCAGGCCGGCAGCGCGCCGCCGTAGTGCTCGAGCACGAGGCCGACGAAGCGCTCGAAGGACCCGTAGAGGGCGCGGTGGACGACGAACACGGGATGCTCGCGGTTGTCGGCACCCATGTACGTGAGCCCGAACCGCGCGGGCATCTGGGCGTCGAGCTGGATCGTGCCGAGCTGCCAGGAGCGACCGAGCGAGTCGGTCGCGTGGAGGTCGATCTTGGGACCGTAGAACGAGCCCTCACCCTCGCCGACGAAGTACTCGATCTCGTAGCGCTCGAGCGCCTCGACGAGCTTGCCCTCCGTGAAGTCCCACTCGCCGTCGTCGCCGAGCTTGTTCTCCGGTCTCGTCGAGAGCTCCGCGCGCGGCTCGATGTCGAACAGTCCGTAGAGGTAGCGGAGGTACTCCATCGAGCCGTCGAGCTCGTCGTCGATCTGATCCTGCGTGCAGAAGATGTGCGCGTCGTCCTGTGTCACGTAGCGCACGCGAGTGAGGCCGTGGAGGGCGCCCGCGAGCTCGTTGCGATGGAGCGGCCCCGCCTCCGCGTAGCGCACCGGAAGGTCGCGGTAGCTCCACAGCCGCGCACGAAAGAGCAGCATGTGCCCCGGGCAGTTCATCGGCTTCATCGCATAGACGTGGTGCTCGTCGAGCGGGATCAGGAACATGTTCTCGCGGAACTTCTCCCAGTGACCGGAGGTCTCCCAGAGCGACTTGTCGTAGATGATCGGCGTACGCACCTCGTCGTAGCCACGCCGCACGTTCTCGCGCCGACGAATGTCCTCGAGCACGTTGATCACGGCCATCCCGTTCGGGTGCCAGAACGGCGAGCCCGGCGAGTGCTCGTCGAAGTGGAACAGGTCGAGCTGCTGCCCGAGCCGCCGGTGGTCGTTCGCGCGCGCCTGCTCGAGCCGCTCGAGATGGGCGTCGAGGTCGGCTTGGGTGAAGAACGCCGTGCCGTAGATCCGGGTCAGCTGCGTGTTGCGCTCGTCGCCGCGCCAGTACGCGCCCGCGAGGCCGGTCAGCTTGAACGCCTTGATCGGCTTCGAGTCCTGCAGGTGCGGCCCGCGGCAGAGGTCGGTGAAGGCGCCCTGCGTGTAGAGCGTGATGTCGCCCTCGGCGCTGTCGACGAGCTCGACCTTGTACCGCTCGCCCTCAGCCTCGAAGCGCGCGCGTGCGTCCTCGCGGCTCGTCGCCTCCCGCGTCCAGGTGCGACCCTCCGACAGCTCTCGCCCCACCTCGGCCTCGATCGCGGCCAGGTCGTCCTCGCGGATCGGCTCCGGGAACTCGAAGTCGTAGTAGAAGCCGTTCTCGATCGGCGGGCCGATCGCAACCTTCACGCCCGGGTGGAGCCGGCGGACGGCCTCGGCCAGGAGATGCGCCGCGGAGTGGCGCAGGACGTACAGGGCATCCGGGTCGTCGTGGTCGCGGGTCGTGAGGATCTCGAGCGACACGCCGTCCGGGAGCGGGAGCCGAAGGTCGCGCGGCTCGCCGTCGACCCGCGCGAGCACGGCCTGCTCGGCGAGCTTCGGCCCGATCGCGCGGGCGGCATCGAGCGCGCTCGCACCCTCGGGAAGCTCGAGCGCGCTCCCGTCGGGGAGCGTCACGTTCACGTCGGGCCAGGATAGTCCGCGCTGCCGCGCGCTACTCGCCCTTGCGGACCGGGCCGTGCTCGGCCTCGAAGGCGCGCATCAGGCGACGCAGGAGATCGTTGAGCTCGTCGCGCTCCTCGAGGGTCAGCGCGTGCCCGACGACCGCTTCCTTCTCGGCCTGGGCGCCGACGGCCTCGTCCCACAGGCGGCGACCTTCGTCGGTGAGCTCGATGATCACGCCGCGCCGGTCGTCGGGGTCGTCGATCCGGCGGATCACCCCGCGGCGCTCCATGTTGTCGAGCCGGTTGGTCATCGCGCCGCTCGACAGGCCCAACCGCTTCGCGAGCTTGCCCGGCTTCCCGCGGTACGGGGGACCACCCCACCGAAGGTTCGCGAGGAGCTTCCACTCGCCGTGGCTCAGGTCGAACGCCTCGAGCGTCTCCTGCATCGTGCGGTCGACGTAGTGCTTGAGCTTGTCGATGCGCTCGACGATCCCCTCGATCCCGAGGTCGAGGTCGGGAAGCTCCCGACCCCAGACGTCGAGGCTGACGTCCACCGAATCGGGCTCGACCGGCGACCGGGTTTTTGTCACGCGCTGATTCTCCATCTCGAGTCTCTTGACGTCAAGCTTTGGGACCGTGTATCTTCACGCCAAGTAGTTCGTCATCAAGATACTTGATGGAGAGGAGGACGACCATGCTGGAACCGCTTGCACCGGAGATCAGGCAGGAGCTCGCTGCCGCCAGAGTGGCCGCCCTGCACCGTTCCGCCGGGCGCTCCGCGGCCGGCCCGCTCCGTCGGGCCGTCGCTTCCGCGCTCGTGCGCCTCGGGCTGCGACTGGGATACGACGGCAGCGTCCCGCCGCTCGTAGCGCAGCCTGAAGACAGCGTGGGTGCCGGGTTTCAACCCGGCACCCACACCGTTTCTCCAGGTGCCCGGCTTCTACGGCTCAGAACCTGATGACGCTGCGAATCCCGTCCTGACGCTCCATCAACTCGAAGCCGCGCTGCAGGTCGTCGAGGGAGAGCCGGTGCGAGATCAGCGCGTCGACGTCGATCTCGCCGGCGAGCCAGCGGTCGACGAGCTGCGGCACCTGCGTCCGGCCCTTGACGCCGCCGAACGACGAGCCCGTGACCCGCCGCCCGGTGATGAGGAAGCGGGGGACGATGTCGAGCGTCTCCCCCTTGCCCGCGACGCCGCACATCGTCGCCAGCCCCCACGCCTCGCGGGCCGCCTCGACCGCCTGGCGCATCACCTGCACGTTGCCGGTCGCCTCGAACGTGAAGTCGGCGCCGAAGCCGCCGGTCTCCCCCTTGATCCAGTCGACCGTATCCTCGTCCGCCACGCGCGTGTCCGTCGCGCCGTGGTGCCGTGCCTGCTCGAGCCGCTTCTCGGAGCGATCGACAGCGACGATCCGCTCGGCGCCCGCCAGCCGCGCGCCGATCACCGCGCCGAGCCCCACGAGCCCGCAGCCGAAGACGACGCACGTCGATCCCGGCTCGACCCGTGCCGTGTAGAGCGCGGCCCCGATCCCCGTCGAGAGCCCGCACGCAAACGGAGCGCACCCCTCGAGCGGTGCCTCGCGGCTCACCTTTGCGAGCGCGATCTCGGGCATGACAGTGCACTCTGCGAAGGTCGACGTGCCCATGAAGTGGCGCAGCGGCTCACCGCCGCGTGAGAGCCGCGTTGTCCCGTCGGGGAGGTAGCCGAGTGCCTGCTGGTCGCGGATCGCGACGCAGCGGTTCGTTCGCCCGCTGCGGCAGTGGACGCACTCGCCGCACTCCGGCGCGAACAGGGTGATCACGTGGTCGCCGGCAGCGAGGAGCGTGACGCCCTCCCCCACCCGCTCGACGATGCCGGCACCCTCATGGCCGAGGACGCATGGCGCGTACCCGGTCGGATCGGCGCCCGAGGCGGTGTACAGGTCGGTATGGCACACGCCGCAGGCGACGAGCCGAACGAGCACCTCACCGGCCTTCGGCTCCGCGAGGTCGACCTCCTGGACGACGAGCGGCTGCCCGAACTCCTCGAGGACGGCGGCGCGGATCTTCACGCGTCGATCCTACGTTGCGTTGCGCAGCCGCACGGCGCCGACACACAGCCCTTCGTGCCGAGGCCCGGATCGCGTCGCCCGCACTTGACTTTCCAACCGGGAGCTGCCTTGAATCGCTCATCCGATGACGAAAGCCGTCGACCCGGGGCATCCATACTGCGAGGGATCCCCGTGAGCACCGCACACGCCCCCGAGACCGAGACGCCAAGCCGGCACCTGGGCCCGATTCTGCGGCTCGAGGGCGTGCGGAAGAGCTTCGGGGACAACCTCGTCCTCGACGGCATCGATCTCGAGGTGCAGACGGGCGAGGTCCTCGTGGTGATCGGCCCGAGCGGCAGCGGCAAGAGCACGCTGCTGCGGTGCGTCAACCTCCTCGAGCCGATCCAGGCAGGCCGCATCTTCTTCGAGGACGAGGAGATCACGCGCGACGGCGTCGACGTCTCGGCGGTCCGGCAGCGGATCGGGATCGTCTTCCAGCAGTTCAACCTCTTCCCACACCTGACCGTGATCGACAACCTCACGCTTGCGGCGCGGCGGATCCGGAAGCTCCCCCGGGCCGAGGCCGAGCTGCGCGCACGGGAGCTGCTCGACGTCGTCGGGCTCCCGGAGAAGGCAGGCCAGCACCCGCACCAGCTCTCGGGCGGCCAGCAGCAGCGCGTCGCGATCGCGCGCGCGCTGATGATGTCGCCGAAGGTCGTCCTCTTCGACGAGGTCACGTCCGCTCTCGACCCGGAGCTCGTCGGGGAGGTCCTGGTCGTCATGCGCGACCTCGCGCGCGGTTCCGGCACGACCATGCTCGTGGTGACGCACGAGATGCACTTCGCGCGCGACGTCGGCGACCGGGTCGTCTTCATGGACGGCGGCAAGATCGTCGAGCAGGGCCGGCCGGCCGATGTGCTCGACAACCCGCGCGAGGAGCGCACGCGGCGCTTTCTCCGCCGCTCGCTCGAGCTCACAGGATCTCTCGACGAATTGACCATCACCGAGGCAGAAGGAGGAGAGGAATGAGAAGGATCGTCCTGGCTACGGCAGGGGTCGCCGTCGTCGCGTTCGTCGCAGCGACGCTCGGATCGGCCCAGACCACCGCCCCGACCGCGCAGGCGCGGCCGGAGGCGAAGGCCCCCGCGCTCCCGAAGCTCCCCGCGGACATCGCGAGCCGCAAGCGGCTGATCGTCGGCGTCAAGTGCGACACGCCGCCGTTCGGGTACATCGACGTGCGGGGGAAGAACGCCGGCGTCGATGTCGAGATCGCCAAGCAGTTCGCCCGGTACGCCTTCGGACGCGCACAGCGGCTGACCTTCGTCTGCGCTCCGACGGCGGCACGCGAGCCACTCCTGACCACCGGACGGGTCGACCTCGTCATCTCGACGTTCACGTACACCGCCGACCGCGACACCCGGATCGACTTCTCGCGGCCGTACTTCAACTCGACGGGACGGCTGCTCGTCAAGAACGACTCGCCGATACAACGCCTCGCCGACATCCGCGGCAGGAAGGTGTCGACGACGAGCGGCTCGATCTACGACCGCTGGATGAAGCGGTGCTTCACGGGCACCGAGGCCGTCGTTGTCGACAGCGTCACCAACGCCGTCCTTGCGTTCAACCAGGGTCGCGTCGACGCGGTCATGTTCGACGACACGTCGCTCGCCTTGATCGCAGCGACCAACCCCGCGGCGAAGCTGACCGACGACCTGTTTCTCGAGCAGCCGTACGGGATCGGGATCAAGCAGGGCAACGTCCAGCTCAAGCGATGGGTCGACGCGCGACTCGGGCTGATGAAACAGAAGGACCTCTTCGTGCCGATCATGAGGAACAACATCGCGCCCCGCTTCGTGCCGGCGTTCCTGAAGAACAGCCTCCGGCCGAACCAGGACTTCAAGTACCGGGACGCGAGCCTGCCGAGCCTCGACACGGTGTGCCCGTAGCCTGACTCCGGTCCCGGGTGGCGGCCGCGACGCGCGGCCGCCACCCGCGCACCCTGCGCATGCTTGCCGTCTACGACCTCTGGGCATTCGTGGCCGAGAACTGGCGCGAGCTGCTCGACGGCCTCGTCAACACGATCAAGGTCTCCGTGGTCGCGATCGCAGGCTCGTTCGTGATCGGTCTCGTGCTCGGCGCCGCCCGCGCCCGCCGCATCCCGGTCGTCAGCCAGCTCACGGTGGCGTACGTCGAGATCATCCGGAACACGCCGATCCTCGTGCAGATCTTCATGATCTTCTTCGCGCTGCCGCAGGCGGGGATCCGCCTGAATGCCTTCACCGTCGCCTGGGTCTCCGTGACGCTCTGGGGCGGCGCGTTCAACAGCGAGAACTTCCGTGCCGGCTTCGAGGCCGTTCCGAAGCGCTACGAGGAGGGGGCGCTCGCGCTCGGCTTCAGCTCGCTCGGCACGTTCCTCAACGTGACGCTGCCGATCGGCGGCCGCATCGCCCTGCCGTCGTCGATCAACACCTACATCTCGGTGGTCAAGAACACGTCGCTCATGTATGTGATCGGCTATCCCGAGCTCACGACGACTGCGATCAACATCGCCAACCTGTCGCTCGAGACGCTCGAAGCGCTGACGGTGCTCGGGATCGTCTACCTCGCGCTCGTCTGGAGCCTGTCGGCCGCGATCCGCGTCCTCGAGGGCCGGCTGGCGCTCCCGGAGGCCCGCTAGCGATGCCCGACTGGGCAGAGCCTGTCGTCCGCTACATCCTGGAGGTTGGGCTCCCGGCGACCCTCCGGGTGTCGGCGATCTCCGTGGTCGGCGCGACCGTGGTCGGGATCGTGCTCGGCACCGTGCTCACGCTCGACGCCGCCCTCGCGCGGATCCTCACCCGGGGCTACGTCGAGGTCTTCCGCGGTCTGCCGATCCTGGTGACGGTCTTCATGGTCTATTTCGGACTTCCCTCGATCAACCCCGAGCTCGAGTTCAGCCCGCTCACCGCGACGGCGATCGCGCTGATCCTCTGGGGGAGCGCGCAGGTCGCCGAGGCGACACGCGGCGCCGTGCAGTCGATCCCACGGGAGCAGCACGAGGCGGCGGCGGCGCTCGGCTTCGGCTGGGTGGGCCGCCACCGCTCGGTGATTCTCCCGCAGGCGCTCCGGAGGCTGCTCCCGCCGCTCGTCAGCCTGCTCGTCAACATCATCCAGAACTCGACGCTCGCCGCCGTGATCGGCGGGATCGAGCTGCTGCAGGCGGGAAAGGCGCAGACCGAGCGGCTGACGTTCTACCCGCCCGCCGGGATCGGCGAGATCCACGCATTCGAGATCTTCGCGTTCGTCGCGCTGCTGTTCTTCCTGATCTCGTTCCCGCTCACGCGCCTGGCCGCGTACCTCGAGAAGCGCCTCGTCTGAAGGCGACGCGACGGCGGGGTCAGCGGGAGTCGGCGTCGTGCTGCTCGACGACGCGGAGCGAAGCGGGGCTCCCCGACGGGTCCCCGTGTGCGTGGGGCGCCGCGTGCCCGGAAGGCACGCTCTCGAGGTGGCGCGCCGGTCGCTTCGTCGCTGCACGAGTGCGGGGCGGCCGACGCGCCACGAGGTTCCAGCCGGAGGAAGCACCCATGCGCTCACCGTCCGCATGGCCGGGCAGGTCCGCATCCCTCGGGCGGGGGATTACGCCGCGTTCAGCCGGCGACCGGGACGCGCACCGCGTCGGCCGAAGCCTTCGTGACGTACGGGCGGCCGCGCGCGAACGTGACCGTTACGGGCGGATCGTGCTCGACGCACGTCCCTCCCATCGTCAACGTCGAGCACCCGGGCTCCGTGCACACGGAAAGCATGGATCCCTGTGGTCGCATCCAATCCGGGAGCGACTCGTTCTGCATCGGGGTCTGACGCACGTCGGCACCTCCCGGGGTGGATGATGACAGACCGGCTACCCGTCTGCGGCGCGGCTGAAACCCGCGCCATCCGGGTGGGCGAGGCTGGAACGTGACTTCGATCGCCGGGCATGGGACACTGTCGTGTTCCCGGCGGCGCCTGGTCCTGCGCCGCCACCGCCAAAGGAGGTCGTCTCGAGATGGCACTTGCACGCGTCGTGAGGTTCGAGGGTGTCGGCCAGGATCGCATCGAGGAGATGCGCGAAGGCATCGAGAGCGAGGAGGCTCCCGAAGGGCTGCCCGCGAAGGAGATTGTCGTGCTCCACGACGCAGACGCAGAGACAGCGCTCGTGATCGTGTTCTTCGACACCGAGGACGACTACACGCGGGGCGACGCGTTGCTGAGCGCGATGCCCGCCGGCGACACGCCGGGTCGGCGCGTGTCCGTCGAGAAGTACGCGGTGCCGATCCGGCGCACGGCCTGACGGCTCGGCGGAGGTGAGGCGGGACGCCCGCCCGCAGATGGGGTTCCTGCAGTTTCTTCGTTGCGCCGACGATGTTCGCGGTCGACGGCTCGCTCGTCAGCGTGCCGCTCGGGTAGAGCAACGCCCACACTTCGGTTGCGCGAAGGTCGAGGAGTTCCTGGCGCTTCGCCTCGAGCTCGTCGACGAGCGCCAGATACTCGGCCTCGGTCTTGTCCTTCGCGTCTGCCACATTGTCGACCATGCGCGTCCGACACTTGTCGACGTTCGCGACCCGCTCCGCGAGGAGCTGCGTGTACTGGAAGTCGAGCGCCGCGTTCTCCTCCTGGAGGCTCGTGATCTGGTCGTCGAGCGTCGCGGCGCGCGACTGTGGCCGCTCGCCGCGCTCGCCGCTCTCGATCCAGCCGGCGAGCTCTGCGGCGAGACGGTGCGGCTCGTTGACACGCGCCGGGTCAGCTCGACAATCTCCTGCGATATCTGATGACGGCGCGTTTCGATCTCGGCGACCGCTTGTATCCGTGCCAACCGGACGAACGAGCCCGAGCCGCCGGCCGGCGTACGTCGATCCGCAAGGCTGATAACCGCGTATGGAGAAACGTTAGGGTCGTCGAATTCGGAGTAATGTCCGATAGTGAAGTGAGCGAGATGAGCGACCTTCCACATTTTGAGACTGATGCTGAGGTTGAGGCGTGGTTCGACGACGCAGAGCTAACGCTCGGAGATCTCGAGCCCGAGCTCGGCATCGATATCGGGCGCGACGTCACGATCGTGCTCGATGAGCCTTGGTCGACGAATACGATCGTCTCCTCGGCGCCCTCCGGCGTGATCACGCCCGAGAAGATCCTCGCCTGAGCCCCGGGTACGCACCGGGGTACGCACGGGACGAGCCTTCCCGGCCCCGGTGACACACGTGACCCCAGCATCCATGCGGGTTGTGGCTTGGATGCTGGGGTCTGTATG
>CAVUMD010000011.1:0-203941 GCA_963742525.1 uncultured Actinomycetes bacterium | reverse complement strand
GGGGGCGGGGGAACCCATGGTTCCCCCGCCGACCCCCTCCTTCTGGGTCACGCACGGGTCGAGGGCTCCTCCGGCCGCCAGGCCGGCCTCCGGCCGCCGTCGGAGCCTCACTGGTGACCGGACGGCCTCCGCGGACGGCTCGTATTCTCCGCTGGTGACCGACGCACGTCTCGAGTTCGAGCCCGAGCCCTGGGGAGACGACCCGCAGCTCCGCGAGGTGCTCGGCGAGCAGGGGGCCGCCGGGTTCCGCGGGCTCCTCGACGGATTCCCAGAGCCCGTCGGCCTGCTGTGGGCGATCCGGGAGGGCGGCGAGGTGGTCGACTTCGCCTTCGGGTACGGAAACCCGGCGATGGTCAGCGGGTTCCGGATCCCCGCCGAGACACCCGACCGGTACACGCTTCTGGAGGCGCTCCCACGCATGCGGGGCAGCCATGCGTTCGACGCCTATGTCGATGTCTGCGACAGGGGTGAGCCCTGGGTCAGCGAGGTGACCTACGACACGCCGTTCGGCGACGGCTACATGCTCGGGACGTTCCTCCACCGCGCAGCGCGGATCGGCGACGGCGTGATCGTGTTCCTCCACGACGTCACCGCGAGTCGCCGGATGGAGGCCGAGCTCGTCGCCTACGCCGACGTCGTGGCCCACGACCTGAGCGCGCCGCTCGCGGGCATCGCGATGCTCGTCAAGGTCCTGGAGCTCCGGCCCGACGAGCCGCCGGCGCCCGACGTGCTGCAGGAGCTGCGGGCGACCTCCGACCGCGCCCGCGAGCTGGTGGACGGTGTGCTCGACTACGCACGCTCCGGCGAGCTCGTCATCGAGACCGTCTCCCTCCAGGACGTGACGGATGCCGTCGCAGCCGACCTCCGGCCGCAGCTCGCGGAGTCCGGCGGGACACTCGTCGTGGGCGACCTCCCGGAGGTTCGCGCCGATCCTCGCCAGCTGCGGCGCGTCGTGCAGAACCTCGTCGGGAACGCGCTGAAGTTCCGCGGTGAGGACCCGCCTCGCGTCGAGATCGGCGCCGAGCGCGGACGCGAGGAGTGGATCGTGAGCGTCAGCGACAACGGCATCGGGATCGACCGCGAGAACGCGCGACGCATCTTCGCGATGTTCTCGCGCATCGAACGGCGCGTGGAGGGAAGCGGCATCGGCCTCGCCGTGTGCCGGCGGGTCGTCGAGGCCCACGGCGGGCGGATCTGGGTGGAGCCCGCGGAAGGCGGCGGCAGCGCATTCACCTTCACGCTGCCGGTCGGCGACTGAACACGGCCGGCGCGACGGCCGGGGGAACCGCGCCGTAGACTCGCCCGGATGCCGCTCTGGCTCTCCGAGGAGGACGTCCGGTCGCTCGTGACGCCGGGCGAGGCGGTGCCGGTGATCGAGGACTGCTTCCGGCGCATGGCGGCAGGGCAGGTCGAGCTGATGCCGCGACGCCGCTTCACCGTCGACGGCGGCTATTTCGCCGTGATGGCCGCCGCCGACCGCGGCCTCGGCGTTGCCGGGCTGAAGAGCTACCTCCTCGTGGAGGGCCGGATCGAGTTCGTCGTCTGCCTGTTCGACCTCGCGGACGGGACGCTCGTCGCGATGATCGCCGCCGACAGGCTGGGACAGGTGCGGACAGGCGCCGCGAGCGGGGTCGCGGCGAAGCACCTCGTGCGGCGAGGGGCCGCGAGCCTCGGGCTGATCGGTGCCGGCTGGCAGGCGGAGTCGCAGCTCGCCGCGATCCGCGCCGCGGTGCCGTCGATCGAGCGGGTCGTCGTCTCCAGCCGCTCGCGCCAGCGCGCCGAGGCGTTCGCGGAGGCCAACGGCGCAGACGTCGCGGAATCACCGTCGGAGGCCGGCGGCTGCGACGTCGTGGTCACCGCGACGTCCTCCAAGGACCCCGTGCTGCGCGGCGACTGGCTCTCCGACGGCGCGCTCGTCTGCGCGATCGGGGCCAACGATCCGCGCGCGCGCGAGCTCGACGCGCAGGTGATCGCCCGCGCGACGGTGGTCTGCTGCGACTCGATCGAGGACGCCCGCCTCGAGTCCGGCGACCTGATCGAGCCCATCGCGGCGGGACAGCTCGACTGGCTCGAGGTGCAGGAGCTGCACCAGATCGTGTCCGGCGAGCTTCCCGGCCGGCAGGCGGACACCGACGTGGTCGTCTTCAAGTCGAACGGCATCGCGCCGTGGGACCTCGCGATCGGGCACGAGGTGCTCGAGCGGGCGCGCGAGCGAGGGGTCGGAACGGAGCTCTGAGCGAGGGGAGCTCAGTCCTCGCGGAAGACGATCTCCTGCGCGCCCTCCCAGAGGAACTTCTTGCCGAGGTCGCGGAGGTGCTCGTTGCCCTCGACGATCGTCGCAAAGTGGTTCCCCGCGAGCTGGCCCGCCTTCGATGCGAAGTTGACGTAGCCGTACGCGAGCAGGATCTCCGTCTCCGAGACGCCGCCGGGGTAGAGGACGATCTCGCCCGGATGCGGGTAGCAGGTGGCGTTCTCGGGACCGAGCCCGAGGTCGAGGTCGCCGAATGGGATCCAGCCTGCCTCGCCCGACCAGCGGACGTGGATGATCCGCGACGCGAGCGGCAAGAGCCGCCGGAACGCGGCGACGGTGTCCGGCGCATCCGCCTCCTCGAGGCGCGCGGCGAGCTCGTATCCGCCAGCGGTGATCCGGAGCACCGGGCGATCCTACTTCCCGGCCGCGCCCGAGACGTACGCCGCGACGTCGGTGATCTCCTCGGGGGAGAGCTTCCCGGCGAAGGAGGGCATCACGCCCAGCCCGTTCGTGACGCGGTCGGCGACGAGCTCGGCGGACGGCTGGGCCGCGTCGAGGTCGGGCCCGACGGTGCCGGTCGCGCCGGCGTCGGAGAGAGTGTGGCAGGCCGCGCATCCCGCCGAGGCGAAGACCTGCCTGCCGTGTGCGACATCCGCGGGCGTGGTCGGTGCGGCGGCGGTGTCGTCCGCCCGCTCGACCCAGACCGCCAGCGCGACGAACACGAGCGCGCCGGCGACCGGCATCCACCAGTGCGTCCGTCCCGTGTGCCGCAGGTTGTAGAAGAGCCGCGCCCACGCGCCGATCGCCATCAGGACGATCAGCACGAACCACGCGTGGTCGGCGCCGTAGGCGAACGGGAAGTGCCCCGCGAGCATCGTCAGCAGAACAGGCAACGTGAGGTAGTTGTTCTGGACCGAGCGCTGCTTCGCCTGGATGCCCGGAGCAGGGTCGGGCTCGCGACCGGCCTCCTTCGCGCGGACGAGCTCGCGCTGCGCCGGGATGATGTCGAAGAAGACGTTTGCGGACATCACCGTCCCGATCATCGCCCCGACCTGGAGCCACGCGGCCCGCGGGCTGAAGAGCTCGGACGAGCCCCACGCGGCGAGTGCCACGAGCAGGAAGAGCACCGGCCACAGCACGCGAGGATCCGAGACGAGCCGGTTGAGGACGTCGTAGACGATCCACCCTGCCGCGAGGAGCCCGATCGAGACCGCGACGGCGATCCACGGGTCGAGGTCGTCGCCCGGCTTGACGAGCGCGCTCGAGGCCTCGAGGTAGTACAGGACGAGCATCAGGCCGAAGCCGGAGAGCCACGTCGTGTACGCCTCCCACTTGAACCAGGCGAGGTGCTCGGGGAGCACGCGCGGCGCGACGACGTACTTTTGAACGTGGTAGAAGCCGCCGCCGTGCACCTCCCAGAGCTCGCCCCCGACGCCGGCCTCGGCGTCCGCCGCCTCCTTCGGCGCCCGGAGCGACTGGTCGAGCAGGACGAAGTAGAAGGACGTGCCGATCCACGCCATCGCCGCGATCACGTGCAGCCACCGCAGGCCCAGGTCGAGCCAGTCGCGGACCGCGTCGGAGAGCGCAAGGGGAAGCGCCCAGGTCACGTGTGTACCCAGCGGTCGCCCGCGATCGCGACGAGCTCGTCGAGCGCCGTCTCGAGCTCGGTCTCGGTCGGGTTGTCGATCCGGTCGCGCAGCACCTCGAGGATCTCCGCCTTCGGACGGCGGTTCACGAAGACGACGAAGCGGAAGCCGTGCCGCTCCTCGTAGTCCGCGTTGAGCTGCGCGAGCTCCTCGAGGACGACCGGGTCGGCGTCCGCGCCCTGCTCCGCGGCCGAGCGCGCGGACAGACCCGCGCGCTGCCCGATGGCCGGATGCGCGTCGAGGATCTCGCGCTTCTCGTCGGGCGGAAGCTCGTGCACGAGCGTCCGCGCACGGAGCAACGGGTCGGGCTCCGCCGCGAGCCGCTCGACGAAGCGCGTCCGCCCTTCGAACAGCTCCGCGAGCTCCTCCGCGCTCAGCTTCCCCGGTAGCTCCCGCGTGGGGGAACCCCTGGTTCCCCCACGCGCCCCCTCCTCTGGGTTGGGGCCTTTCACGCCGCGCCTGGCCTCCCGGCCGGCAAAGCCGTCCTCCGGCCGCAATGCGTCCCGCACCGACCCAGGTAGACCGCGACCCACATGCTCAGCTTCCCCGGTAGGTTGCGCATCCGAAGGGAGAGACGAGGAGCGGGACGTGGTAGTGGCCGTCCGCGAGCTCGACCTGGAGCTCGACGCGCGTGAAGAAGGGCGACGGCGGATGGAAGACGAGGCGGTACGTCCCCGGGGCGAGATCCTCGCCGAGGCGTGCCCGGCCGTCGGCGTCCGTCTCGGCGGCTGCTCACCGTGTCGCCGTCGCGGAGCAGCTCGACCGCCACGCCATCGGCGGGCCTGCCGGCGGCGGTGTCGAGCACGTGGGTGGAGAGCGAGCAGCTCACGCCGCGAATCTTCGCGCCTGGACCCGATGGGCGCGCGCGATCTCGGCTTCGTCCGCCCGGACGAGGGCGCCGCCTCGGACGACGTCCTCGCCGCCGACCACGAGCCGGTCGACGCGGTGCGGCCCGGAGAGGACGAGCCCCGCGACGAGGTCGTCGGCACCGCCGAGTGAGAGCCCATCCGTCCGCCAGATCGCAAGATCGGCCTGCTTGCCGGGCTCCAGCGAGCCGATGTCGTCGCGGCGGAGCACCTCGGCGCCGCCGCGCGTCGCGAGTCGAAGCGCCTCGCGAGCGGTCATCGCCTCGCCGCCGCCGCGTCCGCGGGCGACGAGGAGCGCCTGCTTGACCTCGAGGAAGAGGTCGCTCCGCTCGTTCGAGGCCGAGCCGTCGACGCCGAGACCGACGCGCACGCCCGCGTCGCGCAGCGCCCGCACCGGAGCGACGCCGGCGCCGAGGCGGAGGTTCGAGGTCGGACAGTGCGCCACGCCGGTTCCCGTCCCGCCGAACCGCGCCACCTCGTCGTCGGAGAGGTGCACGCAGTGCGCGCACCAGACGTCGCGATCGAGCCAGCCGAGCCGGTCGAGGTACTCGACGGGGCTGCAGCCGTAGAGCTCGTGGCAGTACGCCTCCTCCTCGACCGTCTCGGCGAGGTGGGTGTGGAGCACCAGTCCGAGGCGCCGCGCGAGCGCCGCGGACTCCTCCATCAGCCGCCCGGTGACGGAGAACGGCGAGCACGGCGCGACGGCGATCTGCACGCGGGCGCCCGGGCCGGCCTCGTGCAGCGCTCCGTGGAGGCGCTCCGTCTCGGCGAGGACGGCATCGATCTCCTCGACGAGCTCGTCGGGCGGCAGGCCGCCGTCGGAAACGCCGAGGTCCATCGAGCCGCGCGAGGCGACGATCCGCACGCCGAGCTCGCGTGCGGCCTGCACCTCCGCCTCGAGGATCCCCTCGCGGCCGCGGGGGAAGACGTAGTGGTGGTCGAAAACGGTCGTGCAGCCCGAGAGTGCGAGCTCCGCGAGCCCGGTGCGGGCCGCTGCATACTCGGCCTCCGCGTCGATCCGGGCCCAGACGGGATAGAGCTCGCGCAGCCACGAGAAGAGGTCGGCCTGCTGCGCGCGAGCCCGCGTCAGCGTCTGGTACAGGTGGTGGTGCGTGTTGACGAGCCCTGGCGTGACGACGGCGCCGCCGAGATCGACGCGCTCCTCGTGCTCCGGCTCCGCTCCGGCGCCGGTGGCGGCGACCACCGCGTCGTCGACGAGCACCCAGCCCTCCCGGTGCTCCGTCCCCGCGTCGTCCATCGTGACGATCCAGCCGTTCGCGTAGAGCGTCCGCATGCCGGCGGACGTTATCGTCCGGCGTCGTGACGGGCACCGCCGCCGACGTCCTGGCCTGCTGCGCGATGCTCGGCGAGGTCAGCGAGGAGCCGGGCGGCCTGACGCGCCGCGTCGCGACGCCGGCCATCGCGAGGGCAGGAGACGTCGTCGCAGGCTGGATGGAAGACGCGGGCATGACGACCCGCCGCGACGCGGTCGGCAACGTCGTCGGCCGCTACGGCGCGGGGGAGCGTCCCCTCGTCCTCGGGTCGCACCTCGACACGGTCCCGAACGCCGGGACGTTCGACGGCCCGCTCGGGATCGTCGCGGCGATCGCGGTCGTCGAGCGTCTGGCCGCGGGCGGGCCGCAGCCCTCCTGCCCGGTCGAGGTCGTCGCCTTCGCGGACGAGGAGGGCACGCGCTTCGGGACGTCGTACCTCGGCTCGGCCGCCTACATCGGCGCGCTCGACCCGGCCTGGCTCGACCAGGTGGACGCGGACGGGATCACGCTCCGCGACGCGATCCGCGCGTCGGGCGGCGACTCGGATGTGGCCCTGGAAGCGTCCCCGCCCGAGCTCCTCGGCTACCTCGAGTTGCACATCGAGCAGGGGCCGGTGCTGGAGCGCGAGGGGCTCCCGGTCGGGGTGGTCACCGCGATCGCGGGACAGACCCGCGCGAGGATCGTGCTCACGGGCGAAGCGGGCCATGCGGGCACCTTGCCCATGGACGCGCGGCACGACGCGCTGGCGGCGGCGGCCGAGGCGGTGCTCGCGGTCGAGCGACACGGGCGCGCCGAGCCGGGGCTCGTCGCGACGGTCGGCGCGCTCTCGCTGTCGCCGAACGTCGGGAACGTCGTCCCGGGCGAGGTGCGGATGCTGCTCGACATGCGTCACGCCGACGACGGCGTTCGCCGGCGGACGGCCGAGGAGGTGCGTGCCGACGTCGAGGGCATCGCCGCGGCGCGCGGTGTCGACGCCGACTGGACGACGCGCTACGACACGCCGGCCGCGGTTCTCGACGCGACGCTGCGCGGGCGACTCGCCGCTGCCGTCCGCGAGCTGGGGCTGCCGGTGCGCGAGCTCGTGAGCGGCGCGGGCCACGACGCCGTGGTCCTCTCGCGCATCTGCCCGGCGGCGATGCTGTTCGTCCGCTGCGCCGAAGGGATCAGCCACGACCCACGCGAGTCGGTCTCCGAGGAGGACGTCGCCGTCGCGCTCGACGTCCTCGAACGCGCCGTGCGCGCGTCCTGAGACGGACGGGCTGACGCCGTCGGCCCGATCGTGGAGAATGCCCCCCTCGAACCGGCCGAACCCGAAGGAGGGAACGCACATGAGGAAGGGGAAGCAGGCGCTCTGGGCGGCGATCGGGGTCGTCGCGCTCGCAGCGCTCGTCGCGGCCGCGACGGCGCCGGCGCGCACGTCCGCGCCCGCAGCGCCGATCAAGGCAGCGTGGATCTACGTCGGGCCGCACAACGACGGCGGCTGGTCGCAGGCCCACGACCTCGGACGCCTCTACGTCCAGAAGAAGCTCGGCAAGAACGTCGTCACGACGTTCAAGGAGAGCGTCCCGGAGGGGCCGCAGGCCTCGCAGGTCATCGACAGCCTCGTCCGTGACGGCAACAAGATCATCTTCGCGACGTCGTTCGGGTACATGGACGCGATGGCGGCGGCGGCGAAGAAGTACCCCGACGTCTACTTCGAGCACGCCACGGGCTACAAGACGGCGAAGAACTTCGCGGTCTACTTCGGAGCGGGCGAGGACGCGATCTACCTGTCCGGCATGGCGGCGGGCGCGGCGACGAAGAAGGGCGTCATCGGCTACGTCGTCCCGTTCCCCATCCCCGAGGTCATCCGTCACGCGAACGCCTTCGCGCTCGGCGCGCAGGCGACGCATCCGGGCGCGAAGGTCAAGCTCGTCTGGACGAAGTCCTGGTTCGACCCGGCGAAGGAGAAGAAGGCGGCGGAGAGCCTCGTCGCGGCCGGTGCCGACGTGATCGGCCAGAACGTGGACAGCCCGGCCGCCGGGCAGTACGCGCAGTCGAAGAAGCTGCCGTGGGTGGGGTACGACAGCGACGCGAAGAAGTTCGCGCCGACGTCGTGGCTCACCGCGGCCGTGTACGACTGGGGCCCCTACTACCTGAAGCGCATCCAGGCGGCCGCCAACGGCTCGTGGAAGACGGGGAGCTACTACGGCAACATCGCCGACGGCTTCACGGACATCGCCCCGTACGGCCCGAAGGTGTCGAAGAAGACGAAGGCGGCCATCGCGGCCAAGCGGGCACAGCTCGTCAAGGGCACGTTCTACGAGTTCCAGGGGCCGCTCTACGACCAGGCAGGCAAGCTCCGCGTGCCGAAGGGGAAGCGGATGACGCTCCCGCAGATCCTCACCATGGACTGGCTCGTGAAGGGCATCGAGGGGAGCCCGAAGGGGTAGGTACCTCAGGCTCGCTCCTCCGGACGGTGTGACTACCGCAGCCGAGGACATGGCGACGGCCGCCCCACGAGAGGCGGCCGTCGCCATGCGCGGCGTCACGAAGCGCTTTCCCGGCGTCGTGGCGAACGACGACGTCTCGTTCGAGGTCGCGCGCGGCGAGGTGCACGCGCTCCTCGGGGAGAACGGGGCCGGCAAGACGACGCTGATGAACGTCCTCACGGGTCTCTATCGGCCCGACGAGGGGGACATCGAGGTGGGCGGCCGGCCAGTCGAGCTTCACTCGCCGCGCGACGCGATCGAGGCGGGCATCGGGATGGTGCACCAGCACTTCCGTCTGGTCGAGACGCTCACGGTCGCCGAGAACATCGCGCTCGCAGACCGGACGGCGCCGTTCCTGCTTCGGGGACGCGACGCCGCACGGCAGGTCGAGCTGACCGCCGAGGCGCTCCACATGCCGGTCGATCCGGGCGCGAAGATCTGGCAACTCTCGGTCGGCGAGCAGCAGCGCGTGGAGATCATGAAGGCGGTCAGGAGCGGCTCTCGCGTGCTGATCCTCGACGAGCCGACGGCGGTGTTGACGCCGCAGGAGGCGCAGGAGCTCTTCCGCACGCTCCGCGTGATGGCCGCCGAGGGCCACTCCGTCGTGGTCATCACGCACAAGCTCCACGAGGTGATGGACGTCGCCGACCGCGTGACCGTCCTGCGCGGCGGGCGGTCGATCGCAACCGTCCGGACGTCCGACGTGACGCGGAACGAGCTCGCGTCGTTGATGGTCGGGCGTGACGTCGAGCCCGAGCGCCGACGCGAGCCGGGCGAGATCGGCGAGGTGATCCTCGAGGCACACGGGCTCTCGGCGCGCGGCGACCGCGGCGTCGACGCGCTGCGGGACGTCTCGTTCTCCGTGCGGGCGGGCGAGGTGCTCGGCGTCGCAGGCGTCGCGGGCAACGGGCAGCGCGAGCTCGCCGAGGTGCTGACCGGTATGCGCCCCGCGAGCGCGGGCGTCGTCGAGGTCGAAGGGAAACGGCTGCGCGACGGCGATCCGCGATCCGCGATTCGGGCCGGTGTTGCGCACGTGCCGGAGGACCGCCTCCGGACCGGCGTCGCGCCGAGCCTCAGTATCGCCTCGAACGTCGTGCTCAAGTCGTACCGCGGGGAGGTCTCCCGGGGACCGTTTCTCCTCCTCCGCCGGATCGCCGCGCGGGCGGCGGAGCTCATCCGCCGCTACGACGTCCGCGGCGCCGGGCCGCACGCGCCGGCACGGCTCCTCTCGGGCGGCAACCTGCAGAAGGTCGTGCTCGCGCGGGAGTTCTCGAGCCGCCCGAAGGCGCTCGTCGTCGCGGCACCGACCCGCGGGCTCGACGTCGGCGCCATCGAGACCGTCCACGGATACCTGCGCGACGCCGCGGCGGACGGCGTCGCGGTGCTTCTCGTGAGCGAGGACCTCGACGAGCTGCTCACCCTCGCCGACCGGATCGTCGTGATGTACGAGGGCGCGATCGTGGGCGAGGTCGACGCGCGTGCCGCGAGCGTCGAGAAGATCGGGCTGCTCATGGCGGGCGTCGCGTGACGCGTCCCTCGGTGCGGATCGAGCGCCGGCTCGTCCAGCGCCGCTGGCTTCCCATCGTCGTCCCGATCGGCTCGCTCGTCGTCGCGTTCGGAGCGATAGCCGTCGTGCTGCTCGTCACCGGGCACGCGCCGCTGCCGACGTTCAGGCGCCTGTTCGACGCGGCGTTCGTCGCGGACGGGGCGCTCACGAACACGCTCATCTCGGCGACGCCGCTCGCCTTCACGGGCCTCGCGGCCGCGGTCGCGTTCCGGATGCGCCTGTTCAACATCGGCGCTGAAGGGCAGCTCTACTTCGGCGCGATCGGGGCCGCCGGCATCGCACTCCTCCTGGCGGGGCAGTCGGCGTGGCTGATCATCCCCGCGATGATCGTCGCCGGCGCCGCGTGCGGCGCTGCCTGGGGGGCGATCCCGGGCGTGCTGCGGGCGTTCGCCCACACCAACGAGATCATCACGTCGCTGATGCTCAACTACGTCGCGGCGCTCGTCCTCAACTACCTGATCTTCGACAGCCTTTCCTACTGGCGGGACACGTCGGCGACCGGGCAGCTGTTCCCCCAGGGGAAGACGCTGCCGGATGCGGCGGCCTGGCCGACCTTCACGCTCGGGTCGGTCACGGTGCCGTTCGGGTTCGTCGTCGCGATCGTCGTCGCCGCCGTCGTGTGGGTGCTCTACACGCGGACGCGGTTCGGCTTCGAGACGCAGGTGATCGGCGACTCCCCACGGGCTGCGCGGTACGCCGGGATGCGTACGAGGCGGAAGATCGTCGCCGTGCTCTGCCTCTCGGGCGCGATCGCCGGGATCGGTGGCGCGAGCCAGGACGGCGACTTCCGCCACGTCCTCGACGCCCGCGGTCTTCAGCAGGCGAATTACGGCTACACGGGCATCGTTGTCGCGGCACTGGCGCGGTACAACCCGTTCGCGACGGTGCTCGTCGCGTTCCTCCTCGGCGGGCTCGAGAACGCGGGCTACACGCTCCAGGGCGCCGACTTCCCCTCCGGTCTCGTCGGGATGATGCAAGGGATCATCCTGTTCGCGATGCTCGGCGGCGAGCTGCTCGTCCGCTACCGCGTGGTGATCGAGCGGTCGGGCTCCGTCCGGGCTGCGGAGGCCACGACGTGAACGACGGCATCGTCGTCGTCGTCCTCGCGGCCGCGGTCGCGTACGGGACACCGCTCCTCTTCGCCGCGCTCGGCGAGCTGCTCGCGGAGCGGTCCGGCGTGCTCAACCTCGGCGTCGAGGGGATGATGCTGATGGGCGCGGTGATCGGCTTTCTCTGCGTCCAGCACGTCGGCGGCTCGGCGGGCGTGGCGCTGCCGATCGCGGTGGCAGCGGCGGCCGTCGCCGGCGGAGGGTGCGCGCTGATCCTCGCGTTCCTCGTGGTCACGCTGCGGGCAAACCAGATCGTCTCCGGGCTCGCGCTGACGATCTTCGCCGGCGCCGCGGGGCTCTCGTCGTACATCGGCAACGACTTCGAGCTCGCCGACGACCCGGCGCGGTTCTCGTTCGAGCCGCTGAATGTGCTGGGGCTCGGTGACCTGCCGGTCTTCGGGCCCGTCGTCTTCGAGCAGACGTGGCTCGTCTACGCGTCCTGGCTCGCCGTGGCGGCCGTTGCCTTCTACCTCTGGCGGACGCGGCCCGGCCTCAACGTCAGGGCGGTCGGCGAGTCGCCCGCCGCGGCCGACGCGATGGGGATCGACGTCACGCGGTACCGCTACCTCCACACCGTCGCGGGGGGCGCGCTGGCGGGAATCGGCGGCGCGTGCTTCAGTCTCGCGCTCACCCCGCAGTGGGTCGACGGCCTCACCGCAGGCGCCGGCTGGATCGCGATCGCGCTCGTGATCTTCGCGTTCTGGCGGCCCGACCTCTGTCTCGTCGGCGCCTACGTCTTCGGCGGGCTCTCGGCGCTGCCGCTGATCCTCCAGGCGCGCGGCGTCACGATCGCCCCGCAGCTCTTCCAGGCGCTGCCCTACGTGATGACGATCCTCGTACTCGTCATCGTCTCCACCGGAACGGCGCGCCGTCGCCTCGGCGCCCCCGCGGCACTCGGCATCCCGTACGTGCGCGAAGAGCGCTGAGAGGTCAGGAGCCCGCTGCGGTGACCGACGCCTTGGCCGCCTCTGCCATGTCGCCGCCGACCGCCTGGATGATCTCGGGCCGGTCGAGCAGGCGGGCGCGTTGCTCGGGGCTCTGCAGCCGGTTCACGACGTAGCGGTCCTCGAGGATCTCCGAGAGCGCGCGGCCGCGGTCGTGCTCGCGGACGACGTACTGCGCCACGCGCTCCTCGCCGGCCGAGCGCTGGAACAGGAACGAGAAGAGGTCCTTGAGGGCCATGGCGAGGATCCTAGCCCGAGCTCTCGGGCCACTCGAGGTTGGCGTCGGGGATCGGGTCGCCGTGCGGATCGTGGGTCGGGAAGCCGAGCGCCTCGTCGATCCGCGCCTCGAGCTCCTCGGAGAGCGCGTGCTCCAGCCGGTCCGCCTCGTCGTGCACCTCGTCGACGTGGATCCCGAGCGTCTGCGCGAGATACAGCTCGAGAAGGCGGTGGTGGCGGATCACCTCGAGAGCCACCTGCTCCCCGGCCGGGGTCAGCGAGACGCCCCGGTAGGGCGCATGCGCTACGAGACCCAGCGCCGCGAGCTTCTTCACCATCGCGCTCGCCGAGGCGGGAGACACGCCCATCTCCCGCGCGAGAGCGGTCGTGGAGACGCGGTTGCCCGACGCGCCGAGCTTGTAGACCTCGCGCAGGTAGTGCTGGATCGCGTCGCTGAGCGGAGTCACCGGCGCCATGCCGCGAGTGTACGGCGGGTTCTCGCGTCATCGCCCCGGGAGCGCTGGTAGCGTCGCCGCTTCGTGAACGTCCGTGTCGGCCACAGCCCCGACCCCGACGACGCGTTCATGTACTGGGCGCTGACGACGGATCTCGTCGACACGCGCGGATTCCGGTTCGAGCAGGTGCTCGCGGACATCCAGACGCTGAACCAGTGGGCGCGCGCCGCGCGCCTCGAGGTGACCGCGATCTCGCTCGCCGCGTACCCGTTCGTCCAGGACGACTATGCCCTCCTTCCCCACGGCGCCTCGATCGGCGCGGGCTACGGGCCGATCCTCGTCGCGCGCGAGCCGGTCGACATCGACGACCTCGCCGGGCGCGAGATCGTCATCCCCGGCGCGCTGACGACCGCGTTCCTCACCCTCCGCCTCGTGCTCGGCGAGTTCCCCGTTCGCGAGCTCGCCTTCGAGGAGATCCCCGACGAGGTTGCGAGCGGTCGCGCCGACCTCGGGCTCCTGATCCACGAGGGACAGCTCACCTTCTCCGAGCAGGGCCTCGTCAAGGTGCTCGACCTGGGCGAATGGTGGCTGCTCGAGACGGGGCTGCCGCTCCCGCTCGGCGTCAACGTGGTCCGGCGCGACGTCGAGCGGCTGGGTGAGCTCTCCGACGTGCTGCACGACGCAATCGAATGCGGGCTCGACAACCGCGAGGAGGCGCTCGAGTACGCGCTCCAGTTCGGGCGCGGGATCGACGCCGCCGTCGCGGACCGGTTCGTCTCGATGTACGTCAACGACCTGACGAAGGACTACGGCGAGGAGGGCCGCACCGCGGTCGCGGAGCTGCTGCGGCGCGGCGACGAGATCGGTGCCTTCCCAAGTGGGGTCGTCGTCGACTGGGTCGCATAGGCGCCCGGCCTCTGCGCCTACTCCGAAAAGGGCTCGACAGAGGCGTCGCTCTCGCGCCGCAGGACGACCGCGACCGACGCCAGGATGATCGCCGCGCCGAGCGCGATCCGCCACGTGACCTGCTCGTCGAGGATCAGGACGCCGAGCCCGATCGCCACGACCGGGTTCACGTACGCGTAGGTCGCCACGGTCCCGAGCGGCGCATGGTGGAGCAGCCAGACGTACGCCGTGAACCCGACGAGCGACCCGATCAGGACGAGATAGGCGAAGGCGAGGAGCGAGGTGCCCGAGACGGCGCCGAGGTCGGGCTGCTGCGCGAGGCCGACCGGCAGGAGGATCACCCCTCCGGCGATCATCTCGAAGGTCGTCGCGACGAAGGCGTCCCGGGGGAGCGGGATCCGCGAGGAGAGGTACGAGCCGGTCGCCCAGGCCACCGCCGAGACGCACGTCAGCGCGATGCCCCACCACGTCGCCCCGCCCTCGGGGCGGAACAGGATCGCGACCCCGACGAACCCGACGAGCACGCCGGACGATGGCGAGCCGCGGCGGCCGCTCGCCGCCGGCGACGCGCAGCAGCACGACCAGGAGCGGCACCGACGCGATGATCAGCGAGGCGACGCCCGTCGGCACCGTGCGCTCCGAGACGAAGAGGAGGCCGTTCGCGCCGGGCAGGAGGAGGCCGATCAGCGCCGCGCACGCGAGCTCGCGCCGGGTGATGCGCAGCGCCCGCCGTCCCTGCCGCCACACGACGATGGCGGCCATGAGCGCGCCGGCGAGGATGAACCGCGCAGACACCGCGCTGAACGCCGGGATGGTGTCGCCCGCGACCTTGATCCCGAGATACGTCGAGCCCCAGATCACGTAGACGGCCGCAAGGGCCGCCCAGGCTCTCGGGGTCACCGTTTCAGCGTGAGCGCCGCACCGGCCGCGAGGAGCGCGATCCCGAGCGCCCGCGGCCAGCTGAGCGCGATCTGCTCGAAGCCGAACAGGCCATAGCGGTCGATCACCGCGCCCGCCGCGAGCTGTCCGGCCACGAGCAGCGCGATCGTCGCCGTCGTCCCGATGCGCGGCGAGGCGACCGTGATCGTGAAGACGATGAACGCGCCGAGCACGGCGCCGAGCCAGAGCCACTTCGGCGTCGTCCAGGCGTCGCCGATCCCCCCGAGCCCGCGCCGGAAAGCGAGGAGGACGGCGACCGCGATCACGGCCGAGAGGCAGAACGCCCACGCAACCGCCTCGAGCGCCCCGATGCGCTCGCCGAAGCGTCCCATCACGGCCGCCTGAACCGACCCGGCCAGGCCCGCTGCGAGGGCCAGCGTCGCCGCCATTGCCGTTCCGCCGCTCACGCACACGACGCTATACGCTCGGGCACGTGCGAGACGCGGAAGCCGACCCGGCCAGGCACGACAGGGGCCGCTGAGATGGCAGAGCCTGCACACCCGAGCCCCGTCGACCCGTCCGAGCTCGGCTTCGAGACGATCGTCTACGAGAAGGCTCCGCCCCGCGCGACGATACGGCTCGACCGCCCGGAGGTCCTCAACGCCTTCGACTTCCGCATGCTGCGCGAGATCGCGCGCGCGTGCGAGGACGCGTCCTGGGACGACGACATCCGCGTCGTCGTCGTCACCGGCGAGGGGCGGGCGTTCTGCGTCGGCGCCGACCTGCGCTCGTGGGAGGACACGCTCGTCGGTCGGCCGCAGGAGTACTGGAAGTGGTTCGGCGCGTTCAAGGACATGCACGACCGGATTCGCGAGCTCGGCAAGCCGACCATCGCCCGGATCAACGGCATCGCGGTCGGCGGCGGGAACGAGCTGCAGATGGCGTGCGATCTCGCGGTGATGGTCGACGACGGCTTCATCCGTCACGTCGGGCTCGAGCACGGCTCGGTGCCCGCCGGGGGCGCGACGCAGTGGCTCCAGCTCATGGTCGGCGACCGGCGCGCGCGGGAGATCGTCCTCCTCTGCGACGAGATCCCGGCGCCCCAGGCGGCCGAGTGGGGCCTGATCAACCGCGCAGTTCCTCGCGCGGAGCTGGACGCGGCCGTCGACGCCTGGGTCGAGAGCCTCGTGCGCAAGCTCCCACAGACGACCCGCTACGCGAAGCAGCAGCTCAACGTCTGGCGCGACATGGCCTGGCACCAGACGATCGGGCACGCGCGGGACTGGCTGTCGCTGTCGATGCTCGGTGACGAGGCGCAGAGCGCGATCACGGCGTTCCTCGATTCGCGGCGCAGCGGGAAGGAAGAGCCGGAGTCGCGGTAGGCTGCCGCGCATGGCAGACGAGGTGCTCACCGCCCGCGACGGCGCTGTCCTCACCATCACGTTCAACCGCCCCGAGGTCTACAACGCGTTCAACCGTGAGCTCCACGCCGCGCTCAACGCCGCGCTGACAGAAGCGGCCGACCCGGCGGTGCGCTGCGTCGTGATCACCGGCGCCGGCAAGGGCTTCTGCGCGGGCCAGGACCTGAAGGAGTTCGGCGCCGTGTCGGGGACGGTCGGCGACGCGCTCGAGCAGACGTACCACCCGAACGTCCGCCTCGTGCGCTCGCTCGCGAAGCCCGTGATCGCGGCCGTGAACGGGCCTGCGGCGGGCGCCGGGCTGTCCTTCGCGTGCGCCTGTGACCTGCGGATCGCGGCCGAGTCGGCGACCCTCGTCCCCGGCTTCGTCGGGATCGGCCTCGTCCCGGACGCGGGGGGCACGTGGTTCATCCATCGCCTGCTCGGGTTCGCCCGGGCGTTCGAGTGGATGTCCTCGAACCGCCGGCTCACAGCCGCGGAGGCGCTCGAGTTGGGGCTCGTCTCCGAGGTCGTCCCGGACGACGCCTTTCCGGCGCGGACCGCGGAGGTCGCGGCCGAGTGGGCCTCGCGGCCCACGCTCGCGGTCGGACGCACGAAGCAGCTCTTCGAGCACGCCGCGACCGCGTCGCTCGAGGCGCAGCTCGCGCTCGAGGCGGCGCTCCAGCAGGAGTCGGTCGGAACGGCCGACTTCGCCGAGGGCGTGACCGCCTTCCTCGAGAAGCGCGCGCCGAACTTCACCGGCAGCTGAGCCCGTGAGCGGGGCGCCCGTCGTCTCGGCCGTCGACTACCACACGGGTGGCGAGCCGTTCCGCATCGTCACCGGCGGCGTGCCGCCGCTCGAGGGAACGACGATCCTCGAGCGCCGCCGCTTCGCGCGCGACCACCTCGATCGCTTCCGCCGCCTGCTCGTGCACGAGCCGCGGGGGCACGCGGACATGTACGGCTGCCACGTGGTGCCGCCGAACGACGACGGCGCCGACCTCGGGGTCGTCTTCTTCCACAACGAGGGCTACTCGACCGCCTGCGGGCACGGGACGATCGCGCTGGTGACGTGGGCGCTCGACGAGGGACCGTATCCCGATGCGCGAGGGCGAGACCCGCGTCGTCGTGGACGTCCCCTCGGGACGGCTCGAGACATGGGCCACGGTCGAAGCCGGCCGCGTGCGGTCGGTGCGGTTCCGCAACGTGCCGTCCTTCGTGTGGGCGAGCGGGATCGAGGCGGCGCGCCGCGTCGTCGACATCGCCTTCGGCGGTGCGTTCTACGCGACCCTCGAGGAGCGCGTCGAGCCGCGGGAGCTGCCGCGGCTGATCGAGCTCGGCCGCGCGATCAAGGCGGCGATCGAGGCCGAGCACGACGTCGTCCATCCGCTCGAGCCGGAGCTGCGCGGCGTCTACGGCGTCATCTTCTGGCAAGAGGAGCGCGACGAGCCGCTCGCGCAGCGGAACGTCACGGTCTTCGCCGACGGCGAGGTCGACCGCTCACCATGCGGCTCGGGCACCTCCGCCCGGCTCGCGCTGCTCGATGCGCAGCGCCGCCTCCCGCGCGGCGCCGCGCTTCGCCATCTGTCGATCGTGGGCACCGAGTTCACAGGCCGCGTCGTCGGCGACGCGCGCGTTGCCGGCATTCCGGCCGTGGTCACCGAGGTCGAGGGCGCCGCTTTCCGGACCGGCCGGGCCGTCTTCGAGCTCGACGCCGACGACCCGCTCGGCGAGGGCTTCCTGCTGCGCTGAGCTACGGCACGTCGAGCCGGACGAGCTTGCGGACCGCGAGCGCCGTGAAGCCGACGACCACGACGGCGGCGGCCACGAGGGCGGCGCCCGCCGAGAGCGGGTTCTCGATGGTGGCGAGCCGCGCGGCGTCCAGCCCGTGGATCACCGCGAGCGTGTACCGCCGGATCGAGAGGAAGCGGATGCCGTCGAGGTACGCGGCGAGCGTCGCCTCCCACACGAACACGTAGACGAGCCCGATCAGGAGCGCATGCCGCGTCGCGAGGCCGGCCCAGGTGAAGAGCGCGCCGTAGGCGGCCGCGCCGACGAGCAGGCCGGCCCCGGTCGCCAGCGCCCCTCTCAGCGCGCCGCCTCCGCCGACGACCGCGACCGCGAGGAAACCGCTGACCGCGACCGGGATCCCGCCGACCAGGAATGCGGCGGCGAGCTTCGGCAGGACGATCCGCCAGCGCGCGATCGGCTTCAGCGTCAGGTAGCCGAGCGTCCGGTCGACGAGTTCGTTCCCGAACGCGGACGTCCCGAAGAGCAGCATCACGAGCGGCAGGATCGCCGAGGCCACGAGCGTCCTGGTGACGTTGTCGGCGAAGCGCGCGCTCGTGGTCGTCGAGTCGCCGACGCGGAAGACGACCGCGGCGAGCACCGGCAGGCTGACGAGGCCCAGCACGAGCCAGAGCCGCCGGCTGCCGGCGAGCTGACGGACGGTGAGGCCGAAGATCGCCGTCATCGCCCGCTCCCGGACGCGAGGTACTCGAAGACGCTCTCGAGCGAGTCGTCGAGCGGCTCGACCCGCGTGAGGCGGACGCCCCGGTCTCGCGCGACCGCGGGAAGCGCGCGCTGGAGCGACGAGACGTCCCGGCTGCGCACGCGCACTCCCGTGGTGCCGGTGATCTCGACGGACTCGACGGCCTCGACCCGGACGAGGCCCGCTGCGAGCGCCCGTGGGTCGGCGCAGTCGACCCGGACGAGGAACGGCCGGTCGTCGAGCTTTTGCCGGATCGCACGGTAGTCCCCGCTCGCGGCGAGCTTGCCGCTGACCATGAGGTGGATGCGGTCGGCGAGCTCGTCGACCTCCTCGAGGATGTGCGACGAGACGAGGATCGTCCGGCCCTCGGCGGCGAGTGCCCGGATGACGTCGCGAAGATGGAGCCGCTGTGCGGGATCCGTCCCGGAGAGCGGCTCGTCCAGCACGAGGAGCGGCGGGTCGTGCACGAGTGTCGCGGCGAGCCGCATCCGCTGACGCATCCCGCGCGAGTAGCCGCCGAGCTTCCGGTCCTGGTGCTCGGCGAGGTCGACGATCTCGATCGCCCGGCTGGAGGCGCCCGCGACGTCCTCGACGCCCTGGAGCCGCGCACCCAGCTCCACGAACTGCCGCCCCGTGAGGAAGTCGTAGACGGACTCGTGCTCGGCCATGTAGCCGATCCGGCGGTAGAGCTCCGGGTTCCGGCGCATGCGCTCGCCGAACACCGTCACCGTGCCCTGCGACGGCTGGGTGAGGCCGCCGATCGCGCGGAGCAGGGTCGTCTTGCCGGCGCCGTTCGGCCCGAGCAGCGCCGTGACTCCCGGCTCCACGACGAGGGAGACGTCGCTCACCGCGACGACGCCCGAGAACCACTTGGAGACGCCGTCGACGACGATGGTCGGCTCGGGAGACGCGCTCATCCGCGCACCAGCCGGTTCGTGCGCCGGACGAGCCACGCGGCGAGCACGACCGTGAGGCCCAGGAGCCAGAGCAACGCCACGCCGCCCGACACCGGACGGTCGACCTCGTCGTCGAAGATCCAGCGGACGGCGTCGGTCGTCGCCTGCGGCAGCCCGACCAGCGAGACCGCGTCCGCGGCGCCCCCGGAGAAGTTGTCCTCGGCGATGCCGCCGATCGCCGATCCGATGAAGATCACCGCGAGCATCGCCACGGACGCGTAGGCGCGTCGCGTCGCGAACGAGGCCACGAGCAGCGCGAGGGTCGTGAGCACCACGGCGACGAGGGCGCCTGCGGCGAGGAACCGCGGCACGACGTCCCAGTTGTCCCGGAGGAACGAGCCGGGATGCTCGGCGTCGAGCACGTTCCAGGTGAAGAGCACGGCCTCCGGCGCCCAGGCCGCCGCGAGCGCGACCGTCGCGAAGGCCGCCCAGCGCGCGCCGACGTAGTCGAGCGGCGTGATCGGCCGCGCGGCGTAGAGCGAGAGCACGCGGTCGCTTCGATCGGGGCAGATCAGGAGCGGCGCGACGACCGCCGCGAAGAGGGCGAGCGGGACCATCGCCCACCCGTAGTAGTCCGCGTACGACGGCAGCTCGAAGTCGTCCGGGTTCGTCGCCGGGCCGACGAACGCGGCCACCACGACGAGCACGACCATCGGGACGAGCGCGAGCGCGAGCAAGAGCCACGGTGCGACCTTCGCGCCGACGCCGCGCCCGAGACCGAGCGAGATGCGGATCCCGTCCCGCCAGATCGCGTCGCGCCGTGCCCAGCGTCCGGTTCTCTCGCCCTCGTAGCCGCGATACCCGAGGTCGAAGACCTCGGCGGGCCGGGAGCTCACGACGAGGCCTCCTCGCCGGCCGGGTCGGCGTCGCTCGTGAAGACGTCGGCGAGTGAGTGGCGGGCGGGAGCGAGGCGGTAGAGAAGCGCGCCCGCGTCGACGATGACGTCCCGCAGCGTGTCGTAGTCCTCGCCGGAGACGCCCTCGAGCGTCAGCCGGCGCCCGGCTGTGCCGACCGTCGGTTCGAGGCCGCGACCGCGGAGCGCCGCGACGACGGCCTCGGCGCCCTCGAGCAGCTCGACCTCGAGCGTCTCGGTCTCCTCCGTGAAGCCGGACACCGGCCCGGAGCGGAGCAGCCGCCCCGCGTCGAGCACGACGACGGAGTCGCACGCGCGCTCGACGTCGCCCATCAGGTGCGTCGAGATGACGATGCTGATCCCGAACTCGCCGCCGACGCGTCGGATGAGCTCGAGCATCTCGCGGCGGCCGAGCGGGTCGAGCCCCGCCGTCGGCTCGTCGAGGAACGCGATCACGGGGTCGTGGACGAGAGCCTGCGCCAGCTTGACCCGCTGCTTCATGCCCGTCGAGTAGGTCTCCATCGGCCGGTAGCGCTCCTCGAACAGCCCGACGTGGCGGAGCACGTCGGATGCCCGCAACCTGGCGGCCGTCCGCGGCAGGCCGCTGATCCTCGCCATGTACGCGAGGAACTCCGCCGCGGACACGTTGCGCGGCAGGCAGTCGTGCTCGGGCCCGTAGCCGATCCGCGCCCGCACCTCGGGCGAGCTGCGCGCCTCCTGCCCGAGCACCTCCGCGGTTCCGGAGTCCGGGTCGAGCAGGCCCAGGAACAGCTTGAGCGACGTGCTCTTCCCGGCCCCGTTCGAGCCCAGGAGGCCCGTGATGCCCTCGTCGATCTCGAAGCTGACGCCGTCGAGCGCCCGCACGGAGCCGAACGTCTTCGTCAGCTCGTGGGCACGGAGCAGCGCCATCGTCCGGACCCTAGGTGAATCGTCAGGAGCGGGCTTGGAGGAACGCGAGCACCTCGTCATCCTCCGGGAAGCGCCCCTCGTGCTGCTTCGAGAAGACGAGCTCCCCGTCGGCGACGACGTCGTACTGGCTCTTCGCCCCCTCGAGCGCGACGGCGTCGTGACCTGCCTCCGTCAACACGGCCGCGAGACTCGCGGCCCGTCGGTCGTAGCCGCTTCAGACGGGGCAGTAGAAGATCTCGACGCGCACCCTCCGGACGCTACCCGAGCAGCGGTCGGTGGCGCTCGACGATCGCGGCGGCGTCCACGCCCGGGGGCAGCGTCCCGTACGCCCGCCCGCCCTCGCCGCCGAGTCGCGTGGCGCAGAAGGCATCCGCGACCTCGGCGGGCGCGTGCCGCACGAGGAGCGAGGCCTGCAGCGCGAGCGCGAGTCGCTCGACGAGCCGGCGCGCGCCCGCTTCGTCGGCCGCGTCGAGCTCCCGGCCGAGCCCCGAGAGGGCCGCGTCGAGGTGGCGGTCGGCGCCGCGCCCGCGCTCGAGCTCGGCCACGAACGCCTCCCGGCTCTCCGGCTCCCGGGCGAGCGCGCGGAGGACATCGAGGCAGTTGACGTTCCCCGACCCCTCCCACACCGAGTTGACCGGGCTCTCGCGGTAGAGGCGGGGCAAGACCGACTCCTCGACGTAGCCGTTGCCCCCGAGGCACTCGAGCGCCTCGGCGACGAGCGGCGGCGTCGCCTTGCAGACCCAGAACTTCGCCACGGCTGTCGCGAGACGGCGGAACGCATGGTCGCCCTCGTCGAAGGCCCGCGCCAGGCGCATGGCCGTCGCGGTCGCCGCCTCCGAGTCGAGGCAGAGGTCCGCGAGCACGTTCTGCATCAGCGGCTGCTCCGAGAGCAAGCGCCCGAACGCGGCACGATGGGCGGCGTGATGGGTCGCCTCGGCGACCGCCCGCCGCATGAGCGCCGTCGACCCGAGGACACAGTCGAGACGGGTGTGCACGACCATCTCGATGATCGTCGCCACGCCGCGGCCCTCGCCGCCGACGCGGTGTGCGACCGCGTCCTCGAGCCGGATCTCGGCCGAGGCGTTCGAGCGGTTGCCGAGCTTGTCCTTCAGCCGATCGATCCGGAAGCCGTTTCGCGACCCGTCGTCGAGGATCCGGGGGAGGAGGAAGCAGGTGAGGCCGTCGGGCGCCTGCGCGAGGACGAGGAACGCGTCCGACATGGGCGCCGAGCAGAACCACTTGTCGCCGCGTGAGCAGGTAGACGTCGCCCGAGGGGTCGGCGCGCGTCTCGTTGGCTCGCACGTCCGATCCACCCTGGCGCTCGGTCATCGCCATGCCGCAGAGCGCACCGGCCTTGTCGCGGTGAGGACGAAGCTCGCGGTCGTACGTCGTCGACTCGAGCAGCGGCGTCCACTCCTCCGCGACTCCGGGCGCCGCCGCGGCTCGGAGGGCGGGCACGGAGGCGAACGTCATCGAGAGGGGGCACCCCACGCCGGCCTCGGCGTAGGCGAGCGTCATGAACCGGGCTGCGCGAGCGACGTGGCCGCCCGAGGCCGAGTGGAGCCCGTGCCCGATGCCGAGCCCGAGGAGCTCGTGCCAGGCGGGGTGGAACTCGACCTCGTCGATCCGCTCGCCGAAGCGGTCATGCGTGCGGAGGATCGGCGGATGCTCGTTCGCGAGCCGCCCGAGCTCGAGCGGCTCGCCGCCGCAGAGCCGCCCGAACGCCGCGCACCGCTCTTCGTCGCCGGGCCTTCCCTCGCGCCGGAGCGCCTCCACGAGCGGCCGGTTCTCGGAGAACACGTCGTAGCCCTCGAGCGGAGGTGGCTGGTTCGCGGAGAAGGTATGCGCTCGTCGCCATCAGATCGTCTTGAACTGCTCGAACGGCTGGCGGCACCCGTTGCAGTAGCGCAGCGACCGGCACGGTGTCGGGCCGAAGAGGTTGTCGAGGCGCGTGTCGGTCGAGCCGCACCAGGGGCAGTGGAAGGGGCCACGCTCCAGCTGGAGCAGCGTCGGTCCCTCGGCGCTGCGTGGGGTGGGCGGCGCAAAGCCGGCCTCGCGCAGCCTCGCGCGTCCCTCGGCGGTGATCCGGTCGGTCGACCAGGAGTCGTCGAGGACGACGCGGACGTCGGGCTCGGCGTCGAGCGCGCGGATCGCGTCCTCCATCTGCGCGCGCATCGTGTCGAGCGCGGGGCAGCCCATGAACGTCGGCGTGAAGTCGACCTCGACCCGACGGCCCTCGACGCGGACGTCGGCGACCACGCCGAGGTCCACGATCGAGATCACCGGGATCTCCGGGTCGGGGATCTCCGCGAGCGCCCGCCAGACGTGGTCGCGGGTCGGCGGCGCGGAGCTCACCAGCGCGCCCCCGCCGGGGCCGAGCGGCGAACCATCGTCATCTCGTCGAGCAGCTCGGCGAGCTCCGCCTCGTGCGTCCCGCGTGCGACCGGCTCGACGTCCGACATCGTTCGCCCGAGCTTCGCCTCCACCCGCCGCACGAGCTCGGGTCGGAGCTCCTCGTCGAGCACGCCGAGGGCGTAGGGCCACAGCTCGTCCAGCGCCTCCTCGAGCCGCGGCCGGCCCTCGTCGGAGCCGAGGAGCCGGTCGGCCCACATCTCGGCGTGGATGCGGTGGTACACCTCCTCACGGTCGATCTTCGCGGCGATCCCTGCGAGCTCGGCATCGTCGGAGGCGCGGAGCGCCTCGAGCCGGATCGCGTCGGCCGTCTCGTAGAGCCAGTGCCGCGCGATCGTCCGGGCCCACTCGAGGCGGCGCAGCTCGACCAGCGGCGCGGAGCGGTACTCGTCGAGCGAGCGGTCGAACGCGAGCGCGTCGGCATCGGTGCCGAGCTCGCGCGCGGCCAGCTCGTAGAGCGCACGCGCGTGCCCGATCTCGTTCTGGGCGATCGACGAGAACGCGACGTCCTCCTCGAGCGACGGCGCGATGCCCGTCCATTCCGAGTTCCGCCAGCCCAGGATCAGTTCGTCGTCAGCCAGCGCGAGGAGCAGCTGCACCCGCTCGTTCACGTGCCTCCTTCAGCCGCTCCTTGATCGAGTAGCCGTCGACCCGGCGGTACTTGAGGTCGAACTCGTCGACGAAGTCCTCGATCTCGTCGACCGCCTCCCGCGGGACGAGCCAGAGCGCCGTCGACTCGCCACGGCGGCCGTACTGCTCGCGCGCGTAGACCTCGGCGAAGCGTCTGTCGGGCGCGACGATCGATCCAGCGTGCTGCATCGGCGCGCCGGCCCGCTCGCGCCGGAACACCTCGAAGACCACCGTGCTCATGCCGCCTCGGCGAGCACCGTGCGCGAGACCCAGTCGATCTCGGCGCGCGAGAGCCTGCGGAACGCGAGCCGCTCGGCCGACGCCGGCCCGTTCCCGGAGACGACCGCCATCAGCGTCTCCCAGTCCGGCTCGGTGTAGGTCCACGTGCCGTCGTCGGCGCGGGCGAGCTTCGGGTCGGGGAGCGTCAGCCCGAGCTCCCACACCTGGGGCACGTACCCCTCGAGGAACTGCTGGCGGGCCTCCTCGTTGGGCTGGCTCTTGATCCGCCAGTGCACCATCGGGTCGTCGTCGGCGGGGATCGGGTTCCCGTGGAACATCATGAGCGGCTCCCACCAGCGGTCGAGCGCCTCCTGGACGAGCTCACGCTGCCCGTCCGTGCCGGTGACGAGCGTCAGCACGACGTCGCGGCCGTGGAGGATGTGGAACGACTCCTCCCAGCAGATCTTCCGCATGATCCGCGCGTACGGCGCGTAGGAGCACTTGAGCAGCGCCTTCTGCGAGATGATCGCGGCCGCGTCCACGAGCCAGGCGATCACGCCGACGTCACCCCAGCTCTTCGTCGGGTAGTGGAAGACGTTGTGGAACTTCGACTTGCCGGCGATCAGGTCGTCGAGACAGGCCTCGCGTGGTTTGCCGAGGTCCTCGACGATGCGGTAGAGGAGCTGCGCGTGACCGGCCTCGTCCTGGATCTTCGCGGTGAGTGCGAGCTTCCGCTGCAGGGTGGGGGCGCGGAGGATCCAGTCGCGCTCCGGCAGCACGCCCATCAGCTCGGAGTTCGCGTGCATCTCGACGAACTTCGTGAGCCGCTTGCGGTACTCGTCCGGCATCCAGTCGCCGGCCTCGACGAGGCCGCCCGACTGCACGTGCGCGAGGAACTCCTCGGTGCGGGCGTCCACACCTTGATGCTACCGAACGACCGGTAGCATCCGCCACATGGCGACGAGGCGCGAGGAGCTCGTGGCGGTCGCCTCGCGGCTCTTCGCCGAGCGCGGCTACCACGGGACGTCGATGGCCGACCTGGCCGAGGCGATGGGTCTCCAGAAGGGATCGCTCTACTCGCTGACCGAGTCGAAGCAGGAGCTTCTCGTCGTGATCACGCGCGAAGGCGCCGCGACGTTCCACGCGGCGCTCGACGGCGTGGCGGACCGTGAGCCGCTCGAGCGGATCCGACTTGCGCTGCGCGCGCATCTCGGCGTCGTCGCCGCGCAGGTGAGCGCCGCGACGGTCTTCACGCGCGAGTGGCGGTTCCTCGACGAGCCGGAGCGGACGGCCTTCCGGGCGGAGCGCCGGCGCTACGAGGAGCGCTGGCGGGAGCTCCTGCAGGACGCCGCCGAGCGTGGCGCGCTCCGCTCCGATCTCGACGTCGAGGCCGCTGTTCTGCTCGTGCTCTCGGCCGCGAACTGGGCGTACACCTGGATCCGCCCCGGGGCGGACACGGACGAGCTCGCAGACCGGTTCTTCGCGACCCTGCTCGACGGCGTCAGGGGGTACGCGACGCGCCCGTCGTAGGCTGTGGCCGTGGGCGCCGTCCTGATCGTCAACCCGCGCGCGAGCAAGGTCTCCGAGGAGGTCGTCGAGCGGGTGCTCGCGGCGCTTCCGGCGGGCGTCGAGGTGCTCCGCACGGGCGCAGCGGGAGACGCAACGGCTCTCGCCCGAGAGCGAGAGACGTCCGCCGAGGCGATCTACGTCCTGGGGGGCGACGGGACGTACAACGAGGTGCTGAACGGCGTCACGCGGCCGGTGCCGCTCGGCTTTCTCCCAGGTGGCGGAACGAGCGTGCTGCCGCGCGCGCTCGGGCTCGGTCGCGACCCGGTCGCGGCGGCGAGGCTCGCCGCGGGGGGCGTCGAACGCGCGATCGGGCTGGGCCGGGTCAACGGTCGGCGGTTCTCGTTCAACGCCGGCGTCGGCTTCGACGCGGAGCTCGTGCGGCGGATCGACGGCCGCGGCCGCCCCGCCGACGGGAGCCGGCCGGGCGACGCTGCGTTCGTCCGCGAGGCGATCGGGCTCGTGACGGCGAGCCGTGGACGGTTCCCCGAGATGCTGGAGATCGAGGGCGTCGGTCGCGCGGCGTTCGTGCTCGTCGCGAACTGCAACCCCTACACGTACGCCGGCCGGCTTCCCGTCCGCGTCGCGCGGAACGCGTCGTTCGACGGTGGTCTGGACGTGGTGGCACCCGGCTCCGTGGGCCCTCTGGGCACCCTGCGGCTGCTCGTCTCGCTGTTCCGCGGGGCGGCGGCGCGCCGTGGGCTGACGGTGCTGCACGACGTGGACCGGATCGTCGTGTCGTGCGATCGGCCGATGCCGCTCCAGGTCGACGGCGAGGATCTCGGCGACGTCGAACGGGTCGTCTTCGAGTCGGAGCCGCGCGCGGCGCGGGCGCTCGTTCCCGGTTAGCCCGGCGTCAGACCCGGCGTTCGGGTGCCCGGCGCGGACGCACGCCGAAGAGGTCGCCCCAGCGCCGGCCGATCCCCTTCGCGAACTGCGTCTCGAGCATCCGGAAATGCTCGTCGAGGACCGCGTCGAGCTCCGCCTCGTCGCGGCCGCGCATCGCGGTGAGCTGCCGCCGGTGGACGTCGAGCGTCTGGCGGTCGTAGGAGACGCCGCCGCTGTAGGCGTCCCGGATCGGCGCAAGGCCGCGCCCGACGCCGCGCATGGCGGCCTGGATCGTCTCGTTCCGGCAGCTGCGGACGAGCGCCCGGTGGAACATCGCGTCCGCGCGCATCACGCTCGGCCGCTCGCCGAGGTGCCGTTCGAGCAGGTCGACGGTCCGCTCCAGCTCGACGAAGTCGGCGGGCGTCGCCACGCGCATCGCCTCCTGCGCGACCGCCCGCTCCAGCACGCGGCGCGCGCGGAGGACGTCGATCGCGGCCTCCTCTTCGAGCTTGACGGCGGTGAAGATCGCGACCGAGGGGACGAGGTCGGTGGCGACGAAGATCCCGCCCGACTTCCCGCGCCGCACCTCGACGAGGCCGGACAGCTCGAGCACGCGGAGCGCCTGGCGGAGCGTCGGCTTCGAGATGCCGAGCTGCTCGGCGAGGGCGCCCTCGTTGGGGAGCCGCCCTCCCGTGCGCAGCCCTGCGTGCTCGATCGCCTCCGTCAGGTGCTCGATCGCGGCCTCGAACGTCCGCGCCGTGCGGACGGGCTCGACGACGAACCTGGCGGGAACCGACATGGCCCGCGGAGTTTCGCAGGATTGCCGCCGGCGAGAGTTTCGCAACGAGTGACCGCTTGACACCAAAACAGAAACGCTGTTTCACTTCGGGTATGCAGCGTCCGCTCGTCGAGGAAGGGCTGACCCGCGTGATCGGGGCCGACGGCGTGCCCGACCGGCGGCTAGACGGGCTCGACGACGACGCGTTGCTCGCGATCCATCGCTCGCTCGTGATGCTCCGGACGTACGACGACCGTTCGGTCGTCTACCACCGCCAGGGGCGGATCGGGACGTACGCCATCTTCCGAGGTCACGAGGCGATCCAGGCCGGCGCGGTGCACGCGCTCGAGCGTCGCGACTGGATCTTCCCGAGCTACCGCGAGTCGGCGATCGGGCTCCTGCGCGGGCTCCCGGCGGCGACGATCCTGCAGTGGTGGCGAGGCCACCCGTCCGGCTGGTGGAGCCCCGACGAGGTGAACGTCGCGTCGATCTGCGTGCCGATCGCGACCCACGTCCCCCACGCGGCAGGACTGGCCTGGGGACTCCGGCTGAAGGGCTCCGACGCGGTCGCGGTCGCCCTGTTCGGCGACGGCGCGACCTCCGAGGGCGCATTCCACGAGGGCGCGAACATCGCCGCGGTCACGAAGGCCCCGCTCGTGCTGCTCTGCAACAACAACCAGTGGGCGATCTCGACACCGCTCTCCGAGCAGACGGCCGCCGTGCGGCTCGCCGACAAGGCGGTCGGCTACGGCATGCCTGCGGCGCGGGTCGACGGCCACGACGTGCTCGCCGTCTACGAAGCGGTGCGCGAGGCGGTCGCGCGCGCCCGTGCCGGCGACGGCCCGACGTTCGTGGAGGCGGTCACCTATCGCTCGGCGCCGCACGCGACGGCGGACGATCCAGGCCTCTACATCGACGCTGACCGCGTCTCGGCCGAGGCGGAGCGCGACTGCATCTCCCTCTACGAGGGCTACCTGCGGCGGCTCGGGTTGCTGGACGACGCTGCCGTCGAGACGGTCCGGAACGACTCACTCGCCGCGATGCGCGCGGCGATCGAGGCAGCAGAGAGCGAGGCGCCGGCCGACCGCGAGCTCGTCTTCTCGCATGCCTACGCCGAGCCGCCGCCGGACCTCGCGCGCGACCTCGACGAGCTTCGGCGGATCCACGCATGACCGCCACGGCCATGGCGACCCGCGAGCTGCTCCTCGTCGAGGCGGTCAACGACGCGCTGCACGTCGAGCTCGCGCGGGACGCCTCGGTGATGGTGCTCGGCGAGGACGTGGGGCGCCTCGGCGGGGTGTTCCGGGCGACGGCGGGCCTGCGCGACCGGTTCGGTCCCGAACGCTGCGTCGACACGCCGCTCTCCGAAGCCGGGATCCTCGGTGCGGCGGTCGGCCTCTGCATGGCCGGCTGGCGGCCCGTCGTCGAGATGCAGTACGACGCCTTCTCCTACCCGTGCCTCGACCAGCTGATCACGCACGTGGGCCGCTACCGCTGGCGGACGGGGGGCAGGATGGGCTTCCCGCTCGTCGTGCGCATGCCGTACGGCGGTGGCGTCCGCGCGCCCGAGCTGCACGACGACTCGCCCGAGACGTACTACGTCCACACGCCCGGCGTGAAGGTTGCAGTGCCCGCCACGCCCGCCGACGCGAAGGGCCTCCTCGCCGCGGCGATCCGCGACCCGGATCCGGTGGTCGTGCTCGAGCCGAAGCTCGTCTACCGCACCGCCCGTGGCACCGTCCCGGAGGGCGAGCACGTCGTCGAGCTCGGCCGCGCCCGCATCGCGCGCGAGGGGGCTGACGTGACGCTCGTCGCGTGGGGTGCCATGGTCGCCGTCTGCGAGCGTGCCGCCGACGCGCTCGCGTCGGAGGCGTCCGTCGAGGTGCTCGACCTCCGCACCTTGAAGCCGCTCGACGAAGCAGTCGGTTCTCGCCTCGGTGCGGCGAACCGGCCGCTGTGTCGTCGTCCAGGAGGCGCCCCGCACGTGCGGGTTCGCCTCCGAGATCGCCGCCCTGCTCGCCGAGCGTGCGATCCTCGACCTCAACGGGCCCGTGCTCCGCGTCACCGGCTACGACGTGCCGTACCCGTACTGGCAGCTCGAGGACTGGTACATGCCGTCGGTCGAGAAGGTCGTGGACGCCGTGCGCCGGGTCGTCGCCTTCTGAACTACCCTCCCGCCGTGGCATACGAGTTTCGGCTCCCCGACCTCGGCGAGGGCCTCACCGAGGCCGAGATCGCCGGCTGGCTCGTCGCCGAGGGCGACGAGGTGAACGAGGATCAGCCGCTCGTCGAGGTGCAGACCGACAAGACGACGGTCGAGATCCCGTCGCCGCGCGCCGGGACGGTGCTCAAGATCCTCGTCGAGGAGGGAGACGTCGCCCGTGTCGGAGCGGTGATCGTGGTGATCGGCGAAGCGGGAGAGCAGCTCCTGCGCGCCGTCGACGGCGGGAAGCAGGCGGAGCCCGCGAGCGAGCCGATCGTCGCGGTCGTGCCGGCCGACCCCGAGGCGGCGGTGCGCGCGACGCCGGCCGTCCGGCAACTGGCCAGGGAGCTCGGCGTCGAGCTGGTCGGTCTCGGCGGGAGCGGTCCGGGCGGGCGGATCGTGGAGGACGACGTTCGTGCCGCGGCCTCGGCTACCGCGACCACACAGGACGGGCGCCGAGTCCCGGTCAGGGGTATCCGCCGCGCGATCGTCGAGCAGGTGACGCGCACGCACCGGGAGGTTCCGGCCGTCACCTTCGTCGAGGAGTGCGACTTCACCGGTGTCGACCTCGGGCTCCTCGTCCCGCTGGCGATCCACGCCGCGGCCGGCGCGCTCGTACCGTTCCCCGAGCTCAACGCCCGCCTCGACGGCGACGACATCGTCCTCCTCGACCGGGTGGACGTCGGCGTCGCCGTGCAGACCGACGACGGGCTGGTCGTCCCCGTCGTGCGCGGCTGCGAGCGGCGATCCGTCGCCGAGATCGCCGTCGAGGTGCGACGGCTCGCGGACGGGGCGCGCGCGGGATCGCTCACCGCGGAGGAGCTTCGCGACTCGACGTTCACGGTCACGAGCGCCGGCAAGCTCGGCGGTCTCTTCGTCACACCGCTCGTCAACCATCCCGAGGTCGCGATTCTCGGGCTCCACCGGATCGCCGATCGCGCCGTCGTGCGGGACGGCCAGGTCGTGGTTCGGAAGATCGGCAACGTCTCCGTCAGCTTCGACCATCGTGTCGTCGACGGTGCGCGGGCTGCCGAGTTCTGCCTCGAGGTCATCGAGCGGCTGCAATCCGCGGCCGGCCGACCGACGTAGTAGACGACGATCCGTCGTCCTAGAGGGCCCCGCCTGTACGGGGCGGAGCGCGACCGCCCCGTACAATCCCGCCTGTGGGCGACTGGTACGAGATCGGCATCACACTGGGCCTCGGCGTCGCGGCCGGCCTCCTGCTCGCGGGCCTGCTCGCGGCGTGGCGCTACGGGCTCCTGACGTCTGCGCTCGGGGCTCTGGCCGTCGGCGCGCTTGCGGGTCTCCTGGTCAAGGGCTGGATCGGGCTTCCCGGTGCGCTCCTCGGCGGCCTGATCGGCGCCGTCTCCGCGTCGTTCGTCGCGCGCGGCGCGCTGAGGCGCGGCGCGACGCCCGGCGGCACCGCCTTCCTGATCGGGAGCGCCTCGATCGTCGTCGCGCTGCTGGCGCTCGTCCCGGTTCTCGGCTACGTCATGGCGGTCGTGGTGCCCGCCGCCGCGGCGCGCCGCGTGCGCCAGGAGCCCGAGCGGCATGCCGGGCTGCGCACGCTCGCGAAGTGACGTCCCGATGAGCCGCAAGCTCGTGCTCGTCGTCATCGACGGGCTCACCCCGACCATGCTCGAGACGTCCCTCGGCACCTCGGCGACCCCGACGCTGACGGCGCTCGCGGAGGCAGGCACGCTCGGCCGGGCCACGACGACATTCCCGTCGCTCACCCCGGTCTGCCTCTCGTCGATCGCCACCGGGGCGCACCCGGACGTGCACGAGATCCCGCACCTCGTCTGGTGGCACCGCGGGGAGCGACGGCTCGTCGAGTACGGCTCGTCGTTCGGCGCGGCCCGGGCTGCGGGTTTGGGACGGACGCTCCGGGACACGCTGGTCGGGATGAACAGCGACCATCTCGGCCGCAGCGCGGTCACCCTCTTCGAGGGTCTCGCCGACGCGGGCCTTCGCACGGCTGCTGTCAACTTCACCGCCTACCGGGGCAGGACGCGCCACCGGCCCACAGTCCCGTTCCTCGAGCCCGTGCTCGGGCCGGAGCGGTTCTTCTTCTACAACCTCTTCCAGAGCGAGCGCACCGGCGCGCCGCTCTCGTTCCGGAACCGCGCGGCCGGCTCCATCGACTCCTACGCGGCCGCCGTGGGGCGATGGCTCGTCAACCGCGACGGCTTCGACTTTCTCCTCTTCTACCTCTCGGATTACGACTACGCCTCCCACGCGGCCGGGCCGGACGCCGCGGAGGCCGTGCTCGAGCGCTGCGACGACGCGATCGGCGGTCTCGTGCGGGCTGCGGGGGGCATGGAGGAGTTTCTCGCCCGCTACGCCGTGATCGTGATGTCCGACCACGGCCAGACCGCGGTGACGCGGGTCGCCCGGCTCGGCGATCGCTTCCGCAACGAGCCGGACACGCTCGTCGCCGCGTCGAACCGGGCTGCACACGTCTACCGGATCGGGCCGGAGGCTCCCTCGGCCCGGGCCCTTGCCGAGCGCCTCGACGCGGAGCCGGCGGCCGAGGTCGTGCTGTTCGCGGAGGACGGGGCGACCGTTGCGCGCCGCGCCGGCGCGGAGCTGCGGATCCTCGACGGAGATGCGCTCGAGGGCGACCCGTCGATCCTCGACCAGCCCGATGCCGTCGCGCGTGCCACTGCGGCGGTTCGGTGCCCCAACGCCGGCGAGGTGGTCGTGTCCGCGGTCGAGGGCTGGGAGTTCGAGGACCTCGGCGGCCGCCATCATCGCGGCGGCGGCTCCCACGGGTCCCTGGTCGCGGGTGACTCGCTCGTCCCGGTCATCGCGGTCGGCATGGAAGGGATGGCGACGCCCGCGAGCGTCGTGGACATCGCGCCCGCCGTGCTCGCGCACTTCGGCGTCGGCGTGCCGGCGTACGCGGCGCGCCGCGCCGCGTGATCGGCAGGCGCGAGCCCGACTGGGGTGGGCTCAGAGCCCGCATGGTCGAGCGACAGCTCCGTGCCCGGGGGATCGCCGACGAGCGCGTGCTGGCCGCGATGGGGCGCGTCCCCCGTGAGGCGTTCGTCCCGGTCGAGGTCGCCTCCTACGCGTACGACGATGCGGCGCTCCCGATCGGCGAGGACCAGACGATCTCCCAGCCGTTCATCGTCGCGACGATGTGCGAGCTCCTCGAGCTCGAGGGCGGAGAGAGCGTGCTCGACGTCGGCACCGGCTCCGGGTACGCGGCAGCGGTGCTCGACGAGCTCGCCGGACGCGTCGTCTCCGTCGAGCGGATCCCCGTGCTGGCCGCCCGCGCGAGGCGGGCGCTCGAGCTGACCGGGCACGGCGACGTCGACGTGCGAATCGGCGACGGCAGCCTCGGGGCGCCCGACCGCGCGCCCTTCGACGCGATCGCGGTCGCGGCGGCGACCGAGCACGTGCCGCCCGCCCTCTACGAGCAGCTCGCTCCGGGCGGACGGATCGTGGTGCCGGTCGGCGGCGCGGCGGGCAGCGGCTCGTGCGGATCGAGCGCGGGGAGGCAGGGCCGGTCGAGACGGGCTCCCTCGCCTGCCGCTTCGTCCCCCTCGTCTGAGGCGTCGCCGACGCCCCGCGGGCCGAGACGACCGCTACGCTCGGCCGGCGAGATGGACGAGGGAACGGCCACCACCGCCCGCGAACTGCCGCGCGGCCGTGTCGACGCCGCGCTGCGACGCCGCGCGAACTGGGAGCAGCTCGTCAAGTTCTGCGTCGTCGGCGCGACCGGCTACGTCGTCAACCTCGTCGTCTACACGCTTCTCCTGAAGCAGGCCGGGCTCCACTACACGACAGCGGCGATCGGATCGTTCCTCGTCGCGGTCACGAACAACTACGCCTGGAACCGGCTCTGGACGTTCCGCGGGCAGCGCGGCCACGTCGTCTTCCAGGGGCTGCGATTCCTCGTCGTCTCGACGATGGCGCTCGGGGCGAACCTCGTCGTGCTCCACCTGCTCGTGCAGGCCGGACTCGGCGAGATCGTCGCCCAGGCACTTGCGATCATGCTCGTCACGCCGGTCAACTTCGTCGGCAACAAGCTGTGGTCGTTCCGTCACCGCCACTGAGCGCCGCGGCGTGAAGCGGGCCGCGCTCCTCACGGCCGCGCTCGCCTGCCTCGTGGCGGTCTGGCCCGCGTCGGCCGCGACGCCTCCGCTGACGCCCGGCCCTCCGATCCTGACGGAGGAGGAAGCGACCGCGGCGCTCCTCACGTATCCGAAGGTCGACCGCTGGCTCGACCGCTACCCGCCGAAGCCCCAGACGGACGCGACGTTCGACCGCGAGAAGCGGACGTGGACGGTGAACGTCTGGTCAGGGGAGGCCGGTGAGATCGCGACCGGGACGGTCGCGGACGACGACGGCCACGTGGCCGAGGCGTGGACGGGGCCGCAGGTGGCGTGGAAGATGGCCCGCGGCCGGCCGGGCGCGTTCGGCGGCAAGCTGCTGACCTCGTGGCCGGTGTGGGTGGGCCTGTCCGCGATCTTCCTCCTGGGGCTCGCCGACCTGCGGCGTCCGCTGTCGATGCGGACGGTCGATCTTCTCGTCCTGCTCTCGTTCGGGGTCTCGCTCGCCTTCTTCAACCGAGGCGACGTCTTCCAGAGCGCCGCGCTCGCCGTTCCGCCGCTCGTCTACCTGGCTGTGCGCACCGCATGGATCGGCTTCCGGGCGACCGCACGGCCGGGGTCGACCGCCGCCGTCTGGCCGGTGTGGGCGCTCGCCGTCGCCACGCTGTTCCTCGTCGGGTTCCGCGTCGGGCTGAACGTCGACAACGGCCGCAGCGTGATCGACGTCGGCTACGCCGGCGTGATCGGCGGCGACCGGATCCTCGATGGCGAGGTCCCGTACGGGACGATGCCGGTCACGGACGACCTGAAGCCCTGCGGCCGGGCCAACTCCGACGGCGAGATACGCGAGCGGATCCAGGCGAACGGCCGCTGTGAGTCGGCGAATCCGCGTGGGGACACGTACGGGCCCGTCGCCTATCTCGCCTACGTGCCCGCCGTCCTCGTCTTCGGATGGACCGGGCGGTGGGACGAGCTGCCCGCTGCCCACGCGACCTCGATCGCGTTCGACCTCCTCGCGCTCGCGGGTCTCGCCCTCGTCGGCGCACGTTTCGGCGATGCGCGCCTCGCCGCGCTCCTCGCTTTCGGCTGGGCGGCGTACCCCTTCACCACGTATGCGCTGCTCTCGAACACGAACGACGCAATCGCCCCGACGCTCCTCGTGTGGGGATTCTGGCTGGCCTCGTCACCCGCCGCCCGGGGTGCCGCCACCGCGCTCGCCGCGTGGACGAAGTTCGCCTCGCTCATCGTCGCGCCGCTCTGGCTCACGTACCCCTCGGGTCTGCGGCGGGCGCCGAGTCTGCGGTTCGTCGCCGCGTTCGTCGGCGCGACGGCGCTCGCGTTCTCCGTCCTCCTCCTCGAGCCGTCGCTCCGAGACACGCTGCGCACGTTCTGGGATCGCACGGTCGGGTTCCAGTTCGACCGCGACTCACCGTTCTCGATCTGGGACTGGGGGCAGTACCACGCGCGCGGGATCCCCGATCTCGCCTCCGCCCAGACGGTCTTCCAGGTCTGCACGATCGTGCTCGCCGGGGTCGCCGCGGTCGTTCCGCGCCGCAAGGGGCCGCTGGAGCTCGCCGCGCTCACCGCGTCGCTCCTGCTCGCGTTCGAGCTGTCGCTGACCCACTGGTTCTACCTCTACCTCCCCTGGGTACTGCCGTTCGTGCTGCTCGCGCTCTTTCTCCCGCGCGAGCCGCGGCCGGACGAGGCCATGCCGACGTGAGAGACGGCGAGCGGGTACCGCGCGACGCACTCCTCTCCGCAGCGGCCTTCGTGCTCACGGCGGTGACGTCGACCGTCGCCTGGCAGTTGAGCGGTCGCGCGGTGACCGACATCGCGCTCTACCACGCCTACGGCGAGCGCATCGCGGACGGTCTCGTCCCGTACCGCGACTTCGCGTTCGAGTATCCGCCGGGCGCGCTCCCGGCGCTCGTCCTCCCGGCGCTCGTCACCGACTCCCTCACCGCCTTCCGCGTCGTCTTCGCCGCCGAGATGGCGCTCGCCGGGGCGGTCGGCGTCCTCCTCCTCGCCGCCGGTCTCGGCCGGCTCGGGACCCGCGTTGCCGACCGTCGCGTCGCACTGTCCGTCGTCGCCCTCGTGCCGCTGCTGCTCGGGGGCGTGATCCTGACGCGCTTCGATCTCGTTCCTGCGGCGATCGTCGCGGGGGCGATGCTCCTTCTGGTGACGGACAGGCTCCGCGCCGGCGCCCTCGTCGTCGGCATCGGAATCGCGGTCAAGCTCTATCCGGCCGTCCTCCTGCCTCTCGTCGGGATCGTCGCGTGGCGCCGGGGCGGACGGCGGGAGCTCGCATCCGTCCTGGCGCTCGTTGCCGCCCCTGTCCTCGCCGTCTACCTCCCGTTCCTCGTCGCGGCGCCGGACGGGGTGCTCGACTCGGTCGGGCCGTCAGCTCGGCCGACCGCTCCAGATCGAGAGCCTCGGCGCGGGGATGCTGCTCGCCGCCCACCAGGCCGTCGGGACCTCACTCGGATGGGCGTCGGGCAGCGGCTCGCAGAACCTCACCGGAACCGGCGCCGACACGCTGGCCGTGCTCCTGGGCATCGCGCAGGTCGCCGCGGTCGTCCTCGTCTGGGTCTCGTTCTGGCGTGGCCCCGCGAGCTCCGGGCGGCTCGTCCGGCACGCGGCCGCCGCGGTCGTCGCCTTCGTCGCGCTGAGCAAGGTGCTCTCGCCGCAGTTCCTCGTCTGGCTCGTGCTCCTCGTCCCGCTCGTCGTCGGGGCCCGAGGCCGTGTGCCGCTCTGGCTGATGACGGCTGCGTGCGCCGTCACCGCGGTCTGGTTCCCCGCCCGCTACTGGGAGCTCGTCAAGGAGTTCGACCCGCTCGCGTCGTGGCTCGTCCTCGTCCGCGGCGCCCTGCTGCTCGCCCTGCTCGGGGTGCTCATGTGGCCGGCCAGGGGACGCGCACCGGCTCGATCGCACTCGCCCGTCCCGTCGCCGGATCGCAGGTGACGAGCGCCCCCTCGAGGCGCACGCCGTCCGAGGCAGTCTCGAAGCGGACGGGCATCCCCGTCCGCATCCGCCGGATCGCGAGCTCGGTGCGGACACCGATCACGGAGTCGTGCGGGCCCGTCATCCCGACGTCGGTGAGCGCCGCGGTCCCGCCGGGCAGCACGCGCGCGTCGGAGGTCTGGACGTGCGTGTGCGTTCCGAGCACCGCTGTCACCCGGCCGTCGAGCCAGGCCGCTAGCGCGACCTTCTCGCTCGTCGCCTCCGCATGGACGTCCACGACGACCACGGGTGTCGTCTCACGTGCCTCCGTCACAAGCTCGTCGACGACCTCCCACATGCTGTGCGCGGGATCGAGGAAGAGCGTCCCGAGGAGATTGACGACCGCGACGGGGGTGCCGTCGCGCGCCTCGACGACGGTGAGCCCGCGGCCGGGCGACTCGCTCTGGAAGTTCGCGGGGCGCACGATCGTCGACGACGACGACAGATAGGGGCCGATCTCCTCGCGCCGCCACGCGTGGTTACCGAGCGTGAGCGCGTCCGCGCCGGCGGCGAGGAGGCGTTCGGCGAGCCGCGGCGTGATGCCGACGCCGTTCGCGATGTTCTCGCCGTTGACGATGCAGGCGTCGACGTCGAGGCGCTCGCGCAGGCCGGGCAGCAGCTCCTCGACCGCGTCGCGACCGGGGCGACCCACAACGTCGCCGACGAACAGCAGCCGCACGACTAGGGCAGCGAGCCGGGCGACGGATAGACGCTGATGGAGACGTTGTTGCCACCGTCCGGCGCGTGGGCGGCGAGCGCCTGCTCCTCGACGGACGCGACGTCGACGGCGGTGCCGAGCTTCGACGAGGCTGCGAGCACGGGCGTCCCGACGGCGATCGACGGGTCGGGCCTCACGTTCATCACGGACACCATCACCGACGGGGACTCCGACGGGCGAAGGTCGATGCGGCTGCCGACGCGCTTGCCTCCCACGACGAGGTCGCTGACCGCGACGACCGAGCCCTTCACGGGGGCGTACACGTCCGTGCCGGGCGCGGCACCCACGTCGAGCACGTTCGTCCCGGCGGGGCCGCCCTCGAGTTGGTACCAGCGGGGCGACTCGCGCCCGCTTCCGGCGATGCGCCGCCAGAGCCGCTCGAGCAGGCCCGCGTTCGCCTGGCGGCCGACCGGCTGCAGCGAGAGCGATCCGTCGTTCGACCCGTGGAAGCCGATCGCGGTGAGGGCGCCCGCTGCGACGGGGAGCTGGATCCGGAGGTTGCCGATCGACGCGAGCACCTGCGGCCGCGGCCGGACTGCGGCGGCGTCCGCCAGGGAGACGGTCTCGATCGCGATCGGCGCGGGGCCGGACGACCCGCTCGAGCCGAAGGCGGTGAAGAGCAGCGTGACGACGCCGAGCACCGCGAGCACGGAGAGCACGACGACTCGGCGGGCACGCCGTTGGGCGCGGCGCCTGCGTTCGCGTAGTCGTGCGGCTTGCCGGGAGCGCGGCGAGGCCATTGGCGCCACGGTACCGCACGCGTGCGCGGGCTTCACGGGATGCGTCGCGCGGCACGCACGGGGCTACGATCGCTGGGTGAGCCAGGAGACGACGATCCGGGTCCCGCGCTGGATCCAGCTCGTCGTCCTGCCCGTGCTTCTGCTCGTCGCATTTCTGCTCGCGCGGCCGCTCGGGCACGTGCTGTTCCTGTTCCTCACCTCCGCCGTGATCGCGTTCACGCTGAATCCGCTCGTCCGCGACCTGACCCGCCTGCGGCTCCCGCGCGGTGCCGCGGTGGCGGTGGTCTCGGTGGTCTTCGCGACGGCGTTCATCGCGCTGCTCGTCGCCGTCGGCACGGTCGTCGTCTCGGAGGCCCGCTCGGCCGGCGACCGGGTCGACGCGTACTTCTCGGAGGAGAGCGCGGCCACGGGGAAGACGGGCGCCGAGGCCGCCGTCGACCGGCTCCAGCGGTGGCTCGACGACCACGGGCTCGAGCGGATCCAGCTCCAACAGCAGCTCAACGACCTGACCGACTCGATCGGGGCGAGCGACGTCTCGGGGTACGCGCAGGATGCGATCTCGTTCGCCCAGGGAGCGGCGCTCTCGGTGATCCTCTTCCTCTTCTCCGTCGTCCTCGTGATCGTGATCGCGATCTACATGCTGCTCGACATGCCGCGGCTCGAGGCCGTGATCGACCGCCGCTTCCCGCCGCGGGGCGGCCTGCCGCTGACCCAGCGGATCGAGCGCGCGCTCTGGGGATACGTGAAGGGGCAGGTGGTGCTGTCGGTGGTGATCGGCACGAGCGCCGGGGTCGGGATGTGGATCCTCGGGACGACGGGCCTCGTCGAGGGCGCGGAACGGTACGCGCTGCTGTTCGGGATCTGGACGGCCTTCGTCGAGGTGATCCCCTACATCGGGCCGTGGCTCTCGGCGGTGCCGCCGGCGCTCTACGCGCTCGTGGTCGATCCGGTCGGCGTCCTGTGGGTCGCCGCGCTCTTCGTCTTCATCTACCAGATCGAGGGGCACGTGGTCGTCCCGAACGTGATGGCGAGCGCGCTCCGCCTCCACCCGCTGCTGGTCATCTTCGGGCTCCTCGCAGGCGGCGCGCTGTACGGGATCCCCGGCGTTCTCGTGGCCCTGCCGACCATGGCCGCCGGGCGCGCGATCTGGGAGTTCTTCGGCGAGCGGATCGAGCTCGAGTCGTGGGAGGACAGCGCCGACGAGCCGCTCGAGCTGGACGTCGGCGTCGAGCCACCTCGGCGCATCACCGGCTCGTAGCCCGCACCCGGCGCGCCCCGGCGAATACCCTTGTGCCCGTGAGCTTCCCCGCAACCCGCCTCCGGCGCCTGCGACGGACCGACGCACTGCGTGCGCTCGTCCGCGAGACGTCGCTCTCGCTCGACGACGTCGTGATGCCGCTCTTCGCCTGCCCGGGCGAAGGCGTCGTCCGCCCGGTCGACGGATTGCCCGGGATCGCGCAGCGCTCGGTCGACGAAGTGGTGCGCGAGGGCGCGGAGCTCGCGCGCGCCGGCGTGCGCGCGGTGCTCCTGTTCGGCATCCCGGAGGAGAAGGACTCCGAAGGGTCGGGGGCCTGGGACGACGACGGCATCGTCCAGCGGACGCTCCGCGCGCTTCGCGCCGAGGTTCCGGGGCTGACGCTCCTGACCGACGTCTGCCTCTGCGAGTACACCGACCACGGTCACTGCGGCGTGCTCGACGGCGACACGGTCGCCAACGACGAGACGCTCGACCTGCTTGCGCGGACGGCGGTCAGCCATGTCGACGCAGGCGCGGACGCCGTCTGCCCGAGCGACATGATGGACGGGCGCGTCGGCGCGATCCGCGCGGCGCTGCCGGAGACGCCGATCGTCTCGTACGCCGCCAAGTACGCGTCCGCGTTCTACGGCCCCTTCCGTGAGGTCGCCGAGTCGGCGCCGTCGTTCGGCGACCGGCGTGGCTACCAGATGGATCCCGCGAACCTCCGCGAGGCGCTGCGCGAGTGCACGCTCGACCTCGAGGAGGGCGCGGACGTGCTGATGGTCAAGCCGGCGCTGCCGTACCTCGACGTCATCCGCGCCGTGCGCGAGCGCTTCGACTGTCCCGTGTGGGCCTACCAGGTCTCGGGCGAGTACGCGATGGTGCGCGCCGCCGCCGAGGCGGGGCACCTGGACGAGCGCGCGGCCGCACTCGAGGCGCTCACCGCCGTCAAGCGCGCAGGCGCCGGGACGATCGTCACGTACTGGGCGAAGGACCTCGCCGGGTGGCTCTGAGGCAGCGGACGGACCGCTGGCGCAGGGCGACGAGCCTGATCCCCGGCGGCGTCAACTCTCCGGTGCGCGCGATGCGCGCCGTGGGCGTCGACGAGCCCGTGTTCATCGCGCGCGGCGCGGGAGCCTGGGTGGAGGACGTCGAGGGCAACCGCTACGTCGACTGGGTTCAGTCGTGGGGGCCGCTGCTCTTCGGCCACGCGGACCCGGCGACCCTCGCAGCCGTGCACGCCGCGGCCGACCGCGGGACGACCTTCGGCGCGCCGACCGAGGCGGAGGTCGAGCTCGCCGGCGAGATCGTCGACGCCGTGCCGTCGATCGAGATGGTGCGGCTCGTCAGCTCGGGCACGGAGGCGTCGATGAGCGCGCTCCGGCTGGCCCGGGCCGTGACGCGCCGCGACCGAGTGATCAAGTTCGCAGGCTGCTACCACGGCCATGTCGACGCGCTGCTCGCGAGCGCCGGGTCCGGCGTGATGACGCTCGGCATCCCCTCGACACCGGGTGTCCCCTCGGGCGTCACCGCGGACACGATCGTCTGCCGGTTCAACGACGTCGACGGCGTCGCGGCGGCGTGCGCGCGCTACGGCGAGGGGCTCGCGGCCATCCTCGTCGAGCCGGTCGCCGGGAACATGGGCTGCGTCCCGCCCGCGCCGGGCTTCCTCGAGGCCCTGCGAATGCTCGCCGACGCGACGGGCGCGCTCCTCGTGTTCGACGAGGTGATGACGGGGTTCAGGGTCGCCCGGGGCGGCGCGCAGGAGCGCTACGGGGTGACTCCCGACCTCACGATCCTCGGCAAGATCGTCGGCGGCGGCCTTCCCGTCGCGGCCTTCGGCGGCAGGGCCGAGCTGATGGAGCGGCTCGCGCCCGGCGGCGACGTCTACCAGGCGGGCACGCTTTCCGGGAACCCCCTCGCGACCGCTGCGGGCATCTCGGTGCTGCGGCGGCTTCGCGACGATGCCGTCTACGTGGAGCTCGAGCGGCTCGGCGCTCGGCTCGAGGAGGGCCTCGCGCCGTTCGGCGTCGTCCAGCGGGTCGGCGGGATGCTGACGCTCTTCTGCCACGACGGTCCCGTCGCGAGCTACGACGACGCCGCTGCGTGTGACACCGAGCGGTTCGGCGCCCTCTTCCGGCACCTGCTCGCGTCGGGTGTCTACGTGCCGCCGTCGCAGTTCGAGTGCCTGTTCCCCTCGCTCGCCCACACCGACGAGGACGTCGACAGGACTGTCGAGGCCGTGCGATCGTTCCAGGCAGACGCGTAGGCTCCGCGCCGATGCCGCACGTCGTCGCCGACGAGCTGTTCCACGAGATTGCGCACGGCGCGACGCGCGAGAGCCCGCTCTGGGCGGAGGCGCTCCTGCCCGAGCCGGAACGTCGGGCGGAGGCGGTCTTCTCCGCGCTCGTTCCCGACCCACGGTTCGCGCTCGGCGTCGAGACGATCTACGAGGGCTACCTGCTGCACTACGGTCGCGCGCGGATCTTCGCGCCACCCGACGGCGACGTCACCCTGCTGCTCGGCGACGCGCTGCTCGCACACGGCCTCGTACGCATCGCCGAGACCGGGTCGATCGCGGCCGTCGGCGACGTCGCCGAGCTGCTCTCGCTCTGCGCCCAGGCGCGGGCGGACGGGGTCGACGGTGACGGCCCCGCCTGGGCGGCCACGTCGGCGCTGCTCGCGTGCGGGGGGCTCGACGAGGCCCGCGCGGCGCTCCGCGACGACCGCGATCCGGTGCCGCTCGAGCGTCTCGCCCGGGAGGCAGCGGGCGACGATGCCGTCGACCGGGCGCTCGCGGCACACGTCGCGCGCCTCGTATAGCATCGCGCCGATGCTCGCTGCGCTCTGGTTCCTGGCCGACGCCGCCGAGGAGGGGAAGGACGTCGTCCTGATGATGCTCGCCGTCGGCCTCGTGTTCCTCGGGACGATCGCGATCGGCGAGCTCACGCACTACCTGGGCGTCAAGCGCCGCCGGGCGAAGCTCAACAGGCCGCTCTAGGAGCAGCGCCCGCGCGCGCCATGGGGAGCCCCGTCGCCGACCTCCGCGAGTGGATTGCCCTGCTCGAGCGCGAAGGCGAGCTCGTCCGCGTCACCGCCGAGGTCGATCCCGACCTCGAGATCACCGAGATCACCGACCGCGTCGTCAAGGCCGGCGGGCCCGCCCTCCTGTTCGAGAACGTGAAGGGCTCGCGGCTGCCGCTCCTGATCAACCAGTTCGGGACGGAGCGGCGCATGTGCCTCGCCTTCGGGGTCGAGCGGCTCGACGACGTCGCCGCGAAGCTCGAAGAGGTGCTCGAGCTGAGCCCGCCCCAGGGGCTCGTCGAGAAGGTCCGCAAGCTCGGGACGCTGAAGTCCATCGCCGACTCCGCCCCGAAGTCCGTCTCGAAAGGCCCGTGCCAGGAGGTCGTGCTCGAGGGCGACGCCGTCGACCTCGACGCGCTTCCGATCATGCGCTGCTGGCCGCTCGACCCGGCGCCGTTCATCACGCTGCCCGCGGTCATCACGCAGGACCGCGAGACCGGGGTGCGAAACGTCGGGATGTATCGGATGCAGAAGGTCGACCGCCGTTCGACCTTCATGCACTGGCAGATCCACAAGGACGGCCGTGCGGATCTCCTCGCGGCGCCCGACGGCAGGATCCCCGTCGCGGTCGCGCTCGGGCTCGACCCGGTCACGGCCTACGCGGCGAGCGCACCGCTTCCGAAGCACGTCGGCGAGCTCATGGTCGCGGGCTTCCTCAAAGGGTCCGCGGTGCAGCTCGTCAGGTGCAAGACCGTCGACCTCGAGGTGCCTGCCAGCGCGGAGATCGTGCTCGAGGGCTGGGTCGACGCGGGCGACACCGCCATGGAGGGGCCCTTCGGCGACCACACGGGCTACTACACGCCGCCCGAGGAGTTCCCGCTCTTCCGGATCTCGGCGATCACGATGCGCCGCGACGCGATCTACCCCTCGATCGTGGTCGGGAAGCCGCCCGCGGAGGACGAATGGCTCGCGAAGGCGACCGAGCGGATCTTCCTGCCCGCGATCCGGATGAGCGTCCCCGAGATCGTCGACTACGACCTGCCGACGGCGGGCGCATTCCACAACTGCGTGATCGTCTCGATCCGCAAGCGCTTCCCGGGCCACGCGCGCAAGGTGATGCATGCCGTCTGGGGGCTCGGCCTCCTTTCGCTCTCGAAGGCCGTGGTGGTCGTCGACGCGGACGTCGACGTCCACGACTACGAGGACGTCTTCTTCCGCGTCTGCGCCAACGTCGACCCGAAGCGTGACGTGGTGCTGGCCGACGGCCCGCTCGACCAGCTCGACCACGCATCCGTGCTCCCCTCCTTCGGCGGCAAGATCGGCTTCGACGCGACGGCGAAGGGGCCCGACGAGGGCGCCCGCGAGTGGCCGCCCGAGATCGTGATGACCGATGACGTCAAGGCGCGCGTCGACGCACGCTGGGCGGAGCTCGGGTTGCCGGAGCACGACGACCGTCGAGCGGTGCAGAATGGGCGCCGGGCCGCGGCCGGACGGTGGCGAGCGAGGCGGGTTCCACGTTGACACCGGGCGGGGCGGCCCGGTTGAATCACGAACCGGAGCACGGGACGGACAGAATCACCGAGTGAGCGACGAGCACGACACCCACGACCTGCCCGGCCCGAGCCTCTGGCCGATCGGCTTCGCCATCGGAGTCGCGTGCGTCCTCGTGGGGCTCGTCGTCAGCGTCCCCGTGCTGGTCGTCGGTGCGATCGTCGCGCTCGTCTTCGGCTTTCTCTGGGTGCGCGATCTCTTCGTGAGCCATCCCGTCACGGCCGCGGCGGCAGGCCTCCCGGACGTCGCGCCCGTCGCGACCGAGGCGGATCTCGGCGACAACGTCGATCGCGCGACGTTCCTCTCGCTCGCGACGATCGGCGTCAGCGGCCTGATCGGCGCCGGGGTGACACTGCCCGTCCTCGGCTTCGGCGTGCTGCCGTCGTTCATGGGCGAGGGCGTCGAGACGTTCGACGTCGACCTCGGCCCGATCTCGAACTTCCCCGAGGGCCAGTACGTGATCGCCACGTACCTGGAGAGCCCCGAGCAGGGCGAGGTCTCGCGGCGCACGGCGTTCATCCGCAACAACGGCCGCACGGACGGCGGCGTGCCGAGCTTCACCGCCATCTTCAGCCGCTGCGTCCACCTCGGCTGCCCGGTGCAGCCGAACGGGCCGATCGACGAGGAGGCGAAGAAGGAGGTCAACGGCGTCGAGCTCCGGCCCGTGCTCGCGGCGAGCTTCGGGTGCCCGTGCCACGGCGGGCTCTACGACGCCGAGGGCAACCGTAGCGCCGGCCCACCCGTCCGCTCGCTCGACCGGTACGAGTTCTCGATCAAGGACGGGAACCTCGTCCTCGGCCGCCTGTTCAGCGTCGGAACCGTTCAGGGCGTCGGCGCGAGCGCGAGGATCATGAAGTACTACAAGGCGTACCCCGGCGTGCACGTCGACGGCATCGAGCGGTGGCTCTATCCGATTCCGACTCCGGGATCGATGGGGTGATCCGGTAGTGGCGACGAAGACCTCGCGCAAGCACTCCCTCGCCGACGCGGTGCTCATCCCGCTCGACTGGACGGAGGAGCGCTCGGGCCTCGTCGGTTACACGAAGTGGTTCCTCTTCCGGAAGGTGCCGCACGACATCAGCTGGGCGCAGACGCTCGGCGCCGCCTCGCTGACGGCGTTCATCGTCCAGGCGACGACCGGCGTGTTCCTCGCGATGTACTACAAGCCGGACCCGGCCAGCGCGTATCCCTCGATCCAGAACATCACGGAGGAGCTCACCCTCGGCTGGCTCGTGCGCGGCATGCACAAGTGGGGCGCGAGCGTCTTCATCATCCTGATGTTCCTCCACATGGGGCGGACGTTCCTGTTCGGCGCCTACAAGTACCCGCGCGAGCTGAACTGGATCCTCGGTGCGCTGCTGCTCGTGAGCGGCATGGCCGAGGGCTTCACGGGCTACCTCCTGCCGTGGGACAACACGGCCTACTGGGCGACGGTCGTGGGCATCAACATCAACGCGACAGGCCCGTTCGTCGGCCCGTTCCTGGCGCAGTTCCTCCAGGGCGGCCTGATGATCGGCCCGGACACGCTGCCGAAGTTCTACGCCCTGCACATGCTCGTGCTGCCCGGCGCGATCATGGCGCTGATCGGCCTGCACCTGTACCTGGTCGTGCGCCTCGGCGTCACGTCCCCGCCGTGGTCGAAGACGGCGGCCGGTCGCGAGCGGGAGCCGGAAGCGGGAGCGCGTGAGGGCCTCATCCGCGAGCCGGCGACCGAGGGGGACTCGGCCTGATGGGCGTCCCGCTCTCCGAGCGCAACCGCGCCGAGCACAAGCGCTACAAGGAGGACGTCGAGCGCGAAGGCAAGAGCTTCTGGCCGTACGCGGTCCTCCACGACGCGATCATGTCGCTCGTCGTCGTCGCGGTGATCATCGCGCTGGCCTGCATCTGGTACTTCACGGCGGACGGCGTCGAGGCCGGGCTGCTCGGGCCGTGGTATGCGACCGAGGCAGACCCGGGGACGATCAGCTTCGTCCCGCGGCCGGACTGGTTCTTCTACTTCCTCTTCTACCTCCTGCGGATCTTCAAGTGGCCGGAGTCGGTCGTGCTCGGCACCGTGGGCATCCCGACGATCCTGCTCATCCTGCTGATCGGGCTCCCGTTCTACGACAGGCGTCCCGAGCGGCGTCCCGGCCGGCGCCCGGTTGCGATGATCGCCGCCGTCCTGGTGGTCATCTCGATGGCGACTCTCACCTGGAAGGGCGCGACCGCGAAGGAGGCGCTCGGCTCCGAGCTGATCGCCGGCGGCAAGCCGGAGGAGTGGGCGGCGAAGCAGGGCTTCGCCGACAACCCGACCGCCGTCGCGGGCGCAAAGCTCTTCGCCGAGTCCGGCTGCCTCAACTGCCACACGTACCTCGGTGAGGGCAACGCCAACCTCGGCGCACCGAACCTGAGCGCCATCGGGGCGTCGGGCCGCGGCGTGGACTTCTTCAAGTCCTACGTGTCGAACCCGGCGCAGTACGGCAACAACGTGATGATCTCGTACGGCTACCTCGGCGACGAGAACCTCACCAAGCTCGCGACGTTCCTGGACGCGAGCCGCGGCGGCGAGTAGCCCGGGCGCGCGAGCCGGTTACGCTCTCCGCGTGACGTACGAGTCGGGCTCACTGGCGCCGAACGAGGTGCGGCGCCTCTTCGACCGCATCGCGCCGGTGTACGACGTCATGAACCGCGTCATGACCGTCGGGCTCGACCGGTCGTGGCGGCGGCTCGCGGTCGAGGCCGTCGTGCAGCCCGGAGACCGCGTGCTCGACGCCTGCTGTGGCACGGGTGACCTCGCGATCGCCGGCGAGCGCGAAGGCGGGCACGTGACCGGGCTCGACTTCTCTCCCGCGATGCTCGAGCGCGCGCGCCGCAAGTCGACGACGATCGAGTGGGTCGAGGGCGACATGCTCGCGCTGCCGTTCGAGGATGCGTCGTTCGAGGCCGCGACCGTCGGGTTCGGCGTCCGCAACGTCGTCGACCTGGAACGCGGCGTGGCGGAGCTGCGGCGGGTGCTCCGGCCGGGCGGCCGGCTCGCGATCCTCGAGATCACGCACCCGCGCGGGATCCTGCGGCCGTTCTTCTCACTCTGGTTCGACCGGATCGTCCCGCTGCTCGGGAAGGTGTTGCCGGGCGGGCGCGCCTACACCTACCTCCCGGCCAGCGTGCGCCGCTTCCCCGGCGCGGAGGAGCTCGCGGCGCTGCTCGAGCAGCACGGGTTCACGCAGGTTCGCTTCCGTCTCATGGGCGGGACGATCGTGGCGCTGCACACCGCCGTCGCGACCGCGGAGCGATGAGCGCGCTCGAGACCATCGCGTCGGTCGAAGGGCTGCGCGACTACCTCGACGCGGTCGAGGAGCGCCTCGAGTCGGTCGTGGCGGCGCACCCCGGCACGGTCGCCGCCGTGGGCGCGGACGCGCTCGCCGCAGGCGGGAAGCGGCTGCGGCCCACGCTGACCTTCCTCTCCTCCCCGGTCGGCGCGAAGCCGCCGGTCGTGGAAGGCGTCGCGGTCGAGCTCGTCCACATGGCGACGCTGATCCACGACGACATCGTCGACGGCGCGCACGTCCGTCGCGGCCGCGCCGCGGCGTGGACGCAGCACGGCTCCGACGCGGCGAAGGCCGCAGGCGACCACCTGTTCGCGGCCGCGTTCGCATCGCTCGCCGCGCGAGGGTCGCACGAGCAGGTCGGGGCGCTCGCCGATGCGTCGCTCGCCCTCGCCCGCGGCGAGGCGATGCAGCGCCTCCAGCGCCACGACCCGTCCACGACGGTCGACGCGTACCTCGAGCGGTGTGCTCTCAAGACCGGTTCGCTCTTCGCGGCCTCGTGCGTCCTCGGCGGAGGGAGCGGCGAGTTCGGCCGGTTGGTCGGGATCGCGTTCCAGATCGTCGACGACGTGCTCGACTGCTCGGGCGAGACCGTCGAGACGGGGAAGATCCCGGGCACCGACCTCCGCGACGGGACGCCGACGCTGCCGCTGCTCCTCGCGGCCCGCGAGGACGACGTGGTCCGCGCGGCGCTCGCAGGCGGGCCGCTCGAGGGCGCGCTCGTCAGTGTCGCCGCCACCGGCGCGCTCGAGCGCTCGCTCGAGGTGGCGCTCGACTACGCTGCGCGAGCGCGGGCGAGCCTGGACGGCTCGGCCCGACGGGAGGAGCTCGAAGCGCTCGCCGACGCCGTCGTCGAGCGGAACCGCTGACTCGACATGGCATCGGTGGGAGACATGAGGAGCGACGCATGATCCGGCTCGGGCGGATCTCCTACGTCAACATGGCGCCGGTCTTCCACCGGCTGACGCACGAGGTCGAGGAGATCTCCGGCGTCCCGACCACGCTCAACCGCATGCTCCTCGACGGGCAGATCGACGTCGCGCCCATCTCGTCCATCGAGTACGCGCGGAACGCGCCGCGGCTGCGGCTGCTCCCGCGGCTCTGCGTCTCGTCCGAGGGCGCCGTCGACTCGATCCAGCTCGTGACGCGCATGTCGCTCGGCCGGATCCGCACGGTCGCGGTCACGCCGGAGAGCGCGACGTCGGTCGTGCTGACGAAGGTGCTGATCCCGCAGGCCGAGCTCCTGCCGCTCGAGGCCGCGGACGAAGCGGACGCAAAGCTCCTGATCGGCGACGCAGCGCTCAAGAGCGCGTTCGAGGACCCGACGCCGCATCACGACCTCGGCCGTCTGTGGCTCGAGCGCACCGGGCTGCCCATGGTGTTCGCGGTGTGGGCCGCGCCGGAGCCGCTCGTGGACGGGCTCGGCGACCTCCAGGACTCGCTCGTCGCCTCGGTGCGGCTCGCGCGCTCCGAGCCCGAGCGGCTCGCCTACGAGGCGAGCGAGCGCTACGGCTACCCGCCCGGGTTCCTCGCGCGCTACTTCGAGAAGCTCCGCTACAGCTTCGGCCCGCGCGAGCGCGCCGGCTTCTACACGTTCCTCGAGATGGCCCGCGACGTCGGCGAGCTTGCACAGGTCCCCGAGCTGCGCTTCATCCCCGGCGAGCCGGCGAGGGTCTCCGGCTAGGAGCCCGCGAGCGCCGGCGGGCGCGCGGCGTGGCGGTACTCGACCCGGTAGCCGAGCCGGCGCGGGATCGCGAGCAGGCTCTCGAGGTCGAGGTCGACCGTGGCGCCAGCCTTCTGGGTGACCTCGTCCTCGATGGGCAGGTCGAAGTCGTCGGCGCCGTACTCGAGCGCACGGAACGCGTCCTCGTTCTGCGTCAGCACCGAGGTGCGGACGTGACGCACGTTGTCGAGGAAGATCCGCGAGAGCGCCATGTGGCGCCAGTACTCCCGAGGCGAGATCTCGCGGCCGCCGAAGGCGGTGCCGTAGGGCTTGTACGTCCAGCAGAGGAACGAGAAGAGCCCGTCGTAGCCGTCGCGGAGGCACGCGTCCTGGAAGTCGCGGGTGCGCTGGAGATGCTCGATCCGCTCGTCGAGCGTCTCGTCGAAGCCGATCACCATCGTCGCCGTCGTCCGCATGCCGCTCTCGACGATCGCGCGCTGCGCGTCGAAGTAGTCGGCGACCGTGTACTTCCACTTCGCGTGGCGCTTGCGGAAGTCCTCGGTGAGGATCTCGCTGCCGCCGCCCGTGACCCAGTGGACGCCGGCGTCGCGCAGCCGCGCCGCGGCGTCGGCGAAGGACAGCTTCGCGCGGTCTGCGAGGAAGACGAACTCGGCGACCGTCAGCGCGTAGAACTCGACCCGGTCGCCGTAGCGCTCGCGCACGGACGCGAAGAGGTCGCAGTAGTAGTCGAGCGGCAGCTTCGGGTTGAAGCCGCCGTTGAAGCCGACCAGGTCGCCGCCGAGCTCGAGCAGCTCGTCGATCTTCGCGAACACGTCGCCCCGGTCGAGGACGTAGCCGCCCTCCTGGTTCGGCAGGACGTAGAACGCGCAGTAGTCACACTGGGCGACGCAGACGTTCGTGTAATTGACGATGCGCATGATCATGTACGTCGCCTTGTCGGGCTCGTGCCAGCGCGCGCGCGTCCGTTGCGCGAGCTCCTTCAGCTCGTCGTCCGACGCGTCGTGCCAGAGCCGTGCTGCCTCGTCGGCGGTGATGCGGGTCACGCGGGCACGGCCTCCTCGACCGTCACCTCGTCCGGGTCGAGCGTGTCCATGAAGGAGCTGACCGAGAAGACGGCGTTCCCTGCGCCCGCCACCCCGTAGCCGGGCGGCGGCCGAAGGCCGTGGCGGCCGAGCGCGTCGCGATACGCGTGCAGGAGGCGGATGTGGTACTCGAGCGGCGCGCCGTCGGGGTTTGCCTGGCCGAGCGGCGTCGTCGGCTCAGGGCACCACGTCGTGAAGCGGGGGGTGATGCCCCGGCTCATGAACCAGTCGAGGCCCTCGGTGGTCGACGCGATCGCCTCGTCGATCGTCGCGAAGCCGTGCGGCCTCGCCATCTCGACGCCCGCGACGAAGTTCGGGATGACGTGGCGCGGTCCGAACACGTCGGCCGCGTCCAGGATCCGCCGGTGCCACTCCTCCCGGCCGACGTAGCGCTCCTTGCCGGGCGAGATCAGCGTGAACAGCCGCTTGTCCCAGACCTCGTAGTTCGGGTGGTAGATCGCGATCCCGTAGTCCTTGAACCGCTGGGCGTCCGCCTTCGGCAGCGCCTGCGCGACGACCTTGCCGATCCAGCGGCCCGGGAAGCGCTCCTCGATCGCCTGCGCGTAGCGCCCGTAGAAGTCGGCCTCGGCCAGGCCGTCGACCGTGCTCGTCACGGAGCCGCCGGTGAGCGTGTACGCCTTGCTCACCTGTCCCGTGTCGTAGCGGTCGATCAGCGCGAGCGCCTCGAGCACGTCCTCCACCGGCTTCACGCCGGTGTACGGCCGGCCCGCCTTCTTGTGCTGGCGCCAGTTGTGGTTGATGTCGCAGAAGCCGCACTCCTCGTGCGCGCCGAAGTACTGGCAGAGACGCAGCACGGTGAGGTAGATCAGGTAGCCCCACTGGATCGTCGGTGCCGTCTCCATCACGGTCTTCCCGCCGGCGAGCGTGTGGCGGTAGTACTCGGGCATCGGCGGGAGCGTCACGTCCGCGAGCGAGCCTCCCTCGAGAGAGAGGCCGAGCGTGCCGTCGTCACGACGGCCGATGCGGTAGGGCGAGCCGGGGTTGACCCGCACGGAGACGATGGTGCGCCGCAGCCCGAACGGGCCGCCCGTGAGCGCGACCTCCTCGGGCGGGCGCCTGAGCGCGGCCTCGCCGAGCTCGGTGAGCGGCTTCTGGTCGAAGGAGAAGATGAAGTACGACTTCGGCTTCACCTCGCCGTCGAGGTTGTCCGAGAGGGCGGTGTCGTCGAACGCGATCCCCGTGCGAAGGAGGTCCTCCTTGAGCACCGCCTCGGGCGGAACGTCCGGGTAGCGCTCCACGAGCGACTCGACGAGCGAGCGACGCGTGTCCGGGGCGACTGCGGTCACGCCTGCACGGTATCGGCCGCGGGCGCGCCCGGGGATGTCGTCGCGCGCCAGAGCCGGACGGCAACGAAGCCGATCCAGAGGAACCACGCGACGCTTCCTGCGCGGGAGGCCGCGCCTTGGCCGATCGAGGCGAACGCGGCGCTCGCCACGATGATCGCCGGCACCGCGAGCAGCGTCGGTACCCACGCCGAGCGCCAGCCCGGGCGCGCCCGGAACGCGAACGCGAGCACCACCGGGGTGAGGAGCAGTGCCGCGCCGGTGATGCCCGACTCGACCTTGTGGGCCCTCGCGTGCCACGAGAGGTTCTCGCAGGGGACGTCGATTCCGCCCCGGCAGTCGAGTCGAAGGAATCCGTCGAGCACCATGCCGACTCCGACCACCATGAGACCGGCGCTTCCGAGGCGGGCGGCCCACCCGCGTCCGAGCGCGCTCCACAGTCCGAGTCCGAGGCCGATGACGAGAAGCCCTGTGAGGTTCGCACCGATCTGGTTGTAGAGCCACGGGCTCGACGCCGTCTGCGCGCCGAGGTGGCTGATGTCGTCGTGCGCGGGGTCGAACGGATCGGGCTGGGCGAGGTCACCGAGCACGAGCCCGACGACGAAGACGACCGGTGCTGCGAGCCCGCAGAGGGCGGCGACCCGGATCGGCATGCGCGGAGTCTCTCAGACACCCCGTGTGTCCGCAGCCCGCGAATCGCTCTGTACGAAATCCGTGAGGATCACGGGCGGTCGCACGGCGGTGCACTACCCTCGGGCCGGGTCGATGCGCCGTCTCGTCTCACTCGCCGCCGTCTCGTCGCTCGCCGCGATGCTGCTCGCGCCGGCCGTCGCGGCCGCGCCGCGCGAGCTCTGGCCGGGCGTCACGTACGAGTCGGGTGTCCAGTTCACCACCCACGGGCCGGTGGCGATCAACGTGCTGCGCGGGCCAAGGCCGGGCGGCCTGACGACCCTCGAGCCTGTGCTCTCGAACGACACGGTCGTCGGTCGCGAGAGGCTGACGACGATGGAGGTGCGGCTGCGGCGGACGGCCACGGCGGCCGGCGTCAACGGCGACTACTTCACGCTCGCGACGGGCAAGCCGTCCGGTGTCCTGATGCGGGACGCGCAGCTCGTCGCGCCGCCGAACGCCGGACGGGCGAGCGCCGGGATCCGGAGCGACGGCGTGCTCGACATCCGGCGTGTGGCCTTCAAGGGCACGTGGCGGGCCACCGTCGGGACGCGTCCGCTGGGGGCGCTCAACGCCACTCCGGCCGCGAACGGCGCCGCGCTGTACACGGATGCGTATGGCGCGAGCACACCCGCGCTCCCGGGAAGCGCCGCCGTGATCCTGTTCCCGTTCCCGGCAGCGACGCCGGAGGTCGATCTCGTTGCGCCCATCGTCGAGGCGAGGATGGACGGCGGCGCGGTCGCGATCCCGGCGGGGGGCGCCGTGCTCGTGGCGCGCGGCACCGCCGCGCAGGCGCTCCGCTCGGAAGCGGTCGCCGGTGGGACGTTGACGGTGAAGCTCGGGCTCGTGCCGTCGTGGCCCGACATGGTCGGGGCGATCGGCGGCGGCCCGCAGATCGTCCAGAACGGGGCCTCGATCTTTCGCGCAGGCGAGGTCTTCACGACGAAGCAGCTCGGCCCGCGGGCACCGCGCAGCGCGGTCGGCCAGCTCCGCGACGGCCGGATCCTCCTCGTCGCGGTCGACGGGCGGCAGCCCGGCTACAGCGTCGGGCTCACGAACTGGGAGCTCGCCCAGGCGCTCGTCCGGCTCGGCGCGGTCACCGGGATGGCGCTCGACAGCGGCGGCTCGACGACGATGGCGTTCGACGGCAAGCTCCTGAACCGGCCCTCGGACGGGGCCGAGCGGCGTATCTCGACCGGGCTCGCGTTCCTGTACCGCGGGGTCTTCGCGCCGGAGCCCCCAGCGCGCGTCTCGCCGAACGGCGACGGCGTCGCCGACACCCCGAACCTCGGCTACCGGGTCGTCCGCCCCTCGACGGTGACGGTGACGCTGCGCGCACCCGACGGGTCGACGCCGGTCTCGACGACGGCGCAGCAGGCACCCGGCACCTACCCCGTGGCACTCCCGGGCACGTCGGAGGCGGCGACCGCCGCGGTCGGCGCAGCCGTGGCCGTAGGTCCGTGGACGTTCGAGGTGAAAGCGGTGGACGACGTCGGCCAGAGCTCCGCGATGACCCGCAGCTTCGTCGTGGACGACACGCTCGGGTTCCTCCGGGTTCCGAGGCTGCGCGCCGTGCCGCCGGCGGGCCGCGAGATTCCGATCACGTTCAGGCTTGCGCGCTCCGCGCGCGTCGCTGTGACGGTGGTCGACGCCGCGGGAAGGGTGGTGAACAGCGGGCTCGCCGTTCCTGCCGCGCGCGAGGCGGGCGACCAGTCGGTCACCTGGAACGGCCTCGCGAAGAACGGCAACGTGGTCTCCGGCACGCTCACCGTGCGGGTGGTCGCCACGTCGAGCCTCGGCCGGTCCGAGCTCGACGCGCCGATCCAGGTGCGCAAGGCCAAGGGCGCGTAGGTCGGCCGGCTCCCGCGGCTAGCATCCCGCGATGCCCGTCGCCGGGATCGTCAGCGACATCACGACGTGGGTCACCGACGCGATCGGGAGCTACGGCCTCTACGCCGTGTTTCTCCTGATGCTGATCGACGCGGTCTTCCCGGCCGCGAGCGAGGTCGTGATGGTCTACGGCGGCGCGGTCGCGTCCGGCGCGTTCGCGGGCCAGGCGATCACCCTCTTCGGATACCACTTCGAGAGCGGTCTGCCCGCGTACCTCGCAGTCGCGCTCGCCGGCACGGTCGGCTACCTGATCGGCTCGATCGGCGGCTGGGCGCTCGGGGACTACCTCGGTCGCCCGTGGCTCGAGCGACACGGCAGGTGGCTGCACCTGAGCGCCGAGAACCTCGACCGCGCCGAGCGGTGGTTCGACCGCTGGGAGGAGTGGGCCGTGTTCCTCGGGCGCATCACGCCCGTGATGCGCTCGTTCATCTCCATCCCGGCGGGGGTCTTCCGGGCGCGATTCGTGCCCTACGTCTGGCTGACGCTCCTCGGCTCGGCGGTCTGGTGCTTCGCCTTCGCGGGAGCCGGCTGGGCCGCGGGCGCGAGCTGGGAGTCGTTCCACCACGCCTTCCGCTTCGTCGACTACGTCGTCGCGCTGGCCGTCGTCGTGCTCGCCGCGCTGCTGGGACGCAGCTTGCTCAGGCGTCGGCGCCGGTCGGCGGCCGACGAGCCGGTCTAGCCCCACAAGTAGACTCCTGGCGTCGTGATCCCACTCGTCGACGTCAAGGCGCAGTACGCGCCGTTCATCCCCGAGTTGCAGGAGCGCTTCGCAGAGGTGCTCGAATCGGGCCGTTTCATCTTCGGCCCCGAGGTCGAGGCCTTCGAGCGCGAGGCTGCGGCGTATCTCGGCGTGTCCCACGCGATCGGCGTTGCGAACGGCACCGACGCGCTCGTCCTGGCGCTCGAGGCGATGGGAGTCGGACGCGGCGACGAGGTCATCTGCCCCGCCTTCACGTTCTACGCGACGGCGGAGGCGATCGCGCGCGTCGGCGCGACGCCGGTGTTCGCGGACATCGACCCGGTCACGCTCAACCTCGACGTGGCTTCCGTCGCTCCGCTCGTCAACGAGCGAACCACGGCGATCGTCCCCGTGCACCTCTTCGGCCGTCCGGCGCCGCTCGCCGAGCTGGCGACGCTCGGAGTCCCGCTGCTCGAGGATGCCGCGCAGGCGTTCGGCGCGCCCGGGATCGCGACGACGGGCGTCTGCTCCACGTTCAGCTTCTTCCCGACGAAGAACCTCTTCGCGCTCGGCGACGGTGGGCTCGTCGCGTGCACCGACACGGCGGTCGCGGACACCGTCCGCAAGCTCCGCTTCCACGGCTCGCGCGACAAGCGGACGTTCGAGCTCGTCGGGACGAACTCCCGACTCGACGCGATCCAGGCGGCCGCGCTGCGCGTCTTCCTTCCGCATCTCGCGGGCTGGAACCGGTCGCGGCGCGAGGCGGCCGCGCGCTACGCGGAGCTGGGGCTCGGAGAGTCGGTCGAGCTGCCGCTCGACGAGGCCGGGCACGTCTACCACATGTACGTCGTGCGGACGACCGAGCGCGAGCGCATCGCCTCGGCGCTCGACGAGGCCCGGATCGCGTCCGCCTCGTACTACGTGACGCCGCTCCACCTCCAGCCGGCGATGGCGTATCTCGGCTACGAGCCGGGGTCGCTTCCGGAGACGGAGCGGGCCGCGGCGGAGAACCTCGCCCTGCCGATGTGGGGCGGGATCGGCGTCGAGCAGCAGGAACGGGTCGTCGCGACGGTGAAGTCCGCCGTCGGTGTCGTCGTGTAGAGGAGTCGGCCGTCGTGCGTAGCCCGGTGAGTCGCCACTCGATCTGGCAGGTGGGCGTCGACGCGGTCCTCGTCGCGGCCGCGTGGTGGCTCGCCTGGAGCCTCCGCTTCGAGCACCGCCCGGTCTACTACGACCGCTATCTCGACTGGTCGATCGTCGCGCTCGTCGTCGCGATCAAGCTGCCGGTCTTCGCGCTCGTCCGGCTTCTACAACCGCTGGTGGCGCTACGTCTCGACGCGCGACATGTGGGGCGCATTCCGCGGGGTCGTCCTCGCGTCCGTCGCCGTCTTCCTCGTCTTCACGCTCTTCGAGGTGCACCGCGTGAGCGTGCCGCGCGGCGTCTGGTTCATCGACCTGCTCGTCTGCATGGCGTTCATCGCAGGCTCTCGCCTGCTCGTGCGGACGATCGTCGAGCGGCCTCTGCCCGGCCGGATCGTGACGCGGGGCAAGGAGGCGATCATCGTCGGGGCCGGCGACGCCGGCCAGCTCGTCGTGAAGGAGATGCAGCGCTCGCCGGCGCTCGGCTACACGCCCATCGGGCTGCTCGACGACGACTCGCGCAAGCGCAACCTGCGACTGCACGGCGTGCGCGTGCTCGGCACCACCGCCGACCTCGCGCACGTCATCCGCGACCGAAGGCCGGACGAGGTGCTGATCGCGATCCCGAGCGCCCCGGGCGAGCTTCGCGCCCGCATCGTCGAGACGGCCCGGTCGCTCGACGTCCCGGTCAAGACCCTGCCGACGCTCTCCGACCTCGTCTCGGGCGACGCCGACCTCGCCCGCCAGCTGCGGCCGGTCGAGGTCGAGGACGTTCTCGGCCGCGAGCCGGTCGAGGTCGACTTCGCGTCGATCGCCGAGTACCTGAAGGGCGAGGTCGTGCTCGTGACGGGCGCCGGCGGCTCGATCGGCTCGGAGCTCTGCCGGCAGATCGCCCGCATCGGCCCGGCGAAGCTCGTCCTGCTCGACCACGCCGAGCCGGCGCTCTTCGAGATCGAGCGCGAGCTCGTGCGCGAGCGGGGGTTCCTCGCGGCCGCCGCCGTCGTCGGTGACGTCCGCGACCCCGTGAAGCTGCGGCAGGTGTTCGACAAGTACCGCCCGGGCGTCGTCTTCCACGCCGCGGCGTACAAGCACGTCGCGATGATGGAGGCGAACCCGCTCGAGGCAGTGCGCAACAACACGCTCGGCACCCGGGTGGTCGCGGACGTCGCCGTCGAGTACGGCGCCAAGCGATTCGTCCTGGTCTCGACGGACAAGGCCGCCAATCCGAAGACCGTGATGGGCCAGTCGAAGGCGCTCGCCGAGTGGATCGTCGAGACGTGGGGCCATCGCGCCGACGTGACGACGCGGTTCGTGGCGGTTCGCTTCGGAAACGTGCTCGGCTCGTCCGGCTCGGTCGTGCCGATCTTCCGACGGCAGATCGCCCGCGGGGGGCCGGTGACGGTGACGCACCCCGAGATGACCCGGTTCTTCATGACGATCCCCGAGGCGGTGCAGTTGATCGTCCAGGCCGGCGCGATCGGCGGTCGCGGGCAGGTCTACGTCCTCGACATGGGCGAGCCCGTTCGCATCGTCGACCTTGCGGAGAAGATGATCCGCCTGTCGGGCAAGGAGCCGGGACGGGAGATCGCGATCGAGTACGTCGGCCCTGCGCCCGGCGAGAAGCTCCACGAGGAGCTCGTCGGCGACGGCGAGACCGTCACGCCGAGCCGGCATCCCAAGATCGACCTGATCACCCGGCCGCCCGTCGACTCGGAGTGGCTCGAGGCCGAGCTCGCGGACCTCGAGCGGCTCGTCGAGGACGGCGAGACGCTCGAGCTCGTCGGCGAGCTGCGGCGCCTCGTGGGCGAGCCGCGGCGCGAGGAGGCCGTGGCCCCCGAGTCGGGGCACGTGCCATAGCCCCGAGCGCGCCGGTCTTCGTCGTGGGCGACGTCCACGGCTGTCGCGACGCGCTGGCAACGCTCCTCCGTGAGGCGGGGCTGATCGACGCGGACGAGCGATGGGCGGGAGGAGACGCCCGCGTCTGGCTCGTCGGCGACCTGACCGACCGGGGCCCCGACGGCATCGGCGCGATCGACCTCGTCCGCCGACTCGAGCAGCAGAGCGACGGCGCCGTACGCTGCCTGCTGGGAAATCACGAGGTGCTCCTGCTCTCCGTCCTCCGCTTCGGAGGCGAGGAGACGAGCATCCCCGGCGAGTCGTTCCACGAGCTGTGGCGGCTGAACGGCGGGGTCGAGACGGACCTCCACGGCCTCACGCCCGAGCACGTCTCCTGGATCGCGGCGCTGACCGCCGCTCGCGCTCGAGGGCGAGACCCTGCTGATCCACGCGGACACGACGGCGTATCTCGCACTCGGACGCTCGATCGACGCGGCCGCGCGCGCGACTCGCGCCGTTCTCGCAACCGGGTCGGCACGCGAGGTCGACGATCTTCTCGGCATCGTCTCCGACCGGATGCGCCTCGACGACCCCGCGGCCGTCCAGGCGCTGCTCGACGCCTACGGGGGCACGCGGATCGTCCACGGGCACACGCCGATCGCCTCGCTGCTCGGCGTCGACCCGCGGAGCGTGACCCGGCCGCTCGTCTACTGCGACGGGCTCGTGACGAACGTCGACCACTGCCTCTTCGCAGGTGGGCCCGGGTTCGTCACAAGGCTGTGAGGAGGAGGTCGAGGAGCAGCGCGGGATCGCGCGTCACGCGCGCTGGCGTCCGGTTGCTTGCGCTCGACCGCGATGCCGGCCGCGTCCTCCAGCGTCTGCAGCCGTCCCTCCGCCACGAGTCGCTCGTCCACCGCGCCCATCTGTCCCGTGAAGGTCGTGTAGACGGGCGTTCCGAGCGCGACGGCCTCGCGGTTCATCGTGCCGCCCGCCGAGACGACCAGATCGGCGAGCGCGACCAGGCTCAGGGCGTCGACCGCTCTGTCCGGCACGAGCAGGGAGGGCAAAGCGGCGTCGCGGATCGTCTCGCGTTGCTCCGGCGTGCGCGGGAGCACGACGGCATGGACACCCGGGTCGGTCCCGAGCCGCTCCAGCACATCGGCGAAGAGCGGGTTGTCGTGGCGGTGGTAGAGGGAGACGTCGGGCGGGGTGCGCACGACCGCGAGCACACGCTCCCGGTCGATCCGCAGCGCGTCGAGGACGGTCGCGTCGGGCGTGAAGCCGTCGAGGTAGTACTCCTCCTTGAGCCCCGGGTAGCGACGCACCTTCCGCTCCCGGGCACCGATCCGGTCGAGGCGGCCCTGGGGGATAGCGTCCGGGACGATCACCCGCGTCGCTGCCCGGCAGCCGAGGCCGTGCTGCGCCCGCGCGAACTCGTAGTCGAACGCGTACGACGACGGCACGCCGAGAGAGCGAGCCGCGAGCGGGAGCTCGTGCGAGGCATGCGAGACGGCGACGTCGAAGTCCCGTGCGCGGGCGAAGCGGCGGAGCGCCCGCAGGCGCGCCGACATCGCGCGCACCTTGCCCGCGCGCGAGGCCCCGGCGTGCGGCGGCCCGACGACGGTGTGCTCGAGGCCCGCGTCCTCCAGGAGCTCGAGCGTCTGCGCGAAGTCGCGCGCGCTGATCGTCACCTCGTGCCCGCGAGCCTCCAGCAGGCCGACGAGCGGCCGGAAGAAGACCACGTGCGGCGAGTTCGTCACATCGATCCAGACCCGCATGGGTCACTTCTATAACATTCTCTTATGGATACGCGCCAGCTGGCCGCGTTCTGCGCCGTCGTCGAGCGGCGCTCGTTCTCGCAGGCGGCCGAGCAGCTCGGCGTCACCCAACCGGCCGTCTCACTCCAGGTGCGCGCGCTCGAGAAGCGGCTCGGCGCCCAGCTCCTCGACCGGTCGGGCCGGCGTGTCGAGCCGACAGAGGCGGGTGCGCGCCTTTACCGGGGGGCTCAGCGGCTCCTCGCGCTCGAGCAGCAGGTGCTCGACGAGGTGGCGGCGGAAGGCGACGGAGACCTCTCCGGTGCACTCTCGATGGGCGCGTCGACCGGCCCGGCCGCGGTCGTCGTGCCGCGGCTCCTCTGCGAGTTCCAGCGCGCCCATCCTGCCGTTCGCGTCGCGCTCGAGGTGCACGACACGCGCATGGTCGTCGAGCTCGTCGCGGAGCGGCGTCTGGAGCTCGGCATCGTCGGCGCCGCGCCTCGCCACCGCGCGGTGCGGTTCGAGCCCTTCGCGTACGACGAGGTCGTCCTCGTCTGCCCGCCGCAGCACCGTTTCGCGGGGCGCACCGTCGATGTCCACGAGCTCGCGTCGGAGTCGCTCGTCGTGATGCAGGAGGGAGCCGGCGTCCGCAGGGTCGTCGAGGACGAGCTCCGCCGGCTCGGCGTGCGGCTACGGGACATCGATCCCCGCCTCGAGCTCGGCCTCCAGGAGTCGGTGCGCAGTGCGGTGCTCGCGGGTCACGGCGTCACGTTCATCTCGCGCGCGGCGGTCGAGTCCGACCTCGCCTCGGGTGCGCTCGCCGAGGCGCGGGTGGAGGGAATGGACGGGCGTCGCGAGATCTCACTGGTCCGCAGCGCCGCGCGGGTGCAGACACGGGTGGCCGACGCATTCGTCGATTTCTCGCGGGAGAGGCTGGAGACGCTTCAGCTCGGCCTCGTCCCCGCGTCCACCGAATGAGCGAGGCGCCGACGGCGCGGATCGTCCGCTTCGGCGCAGGCGCGCTCGCGGAGCTCGGAGACGTCTGCAGCGAGGCGGGAATCGCAAGGCCGTTACTCGTCACGACACGGCGAGGCGCGGGGACGGTGTCGGGTCTTCCCGTCGTCGAGACGTTCGACGGCGTCCTGCCCCACGTGCCCGTCGAGACGGTGCGTGCTGCGGCAGAGCGCGTAGGCGAGGCAGGCGCCGACGGGCTCGTCGGGCTCGGCGGTGGGAGCGCGATCGACACGTGCAAGGCGGTCGTCGCCGAACTGGCCGCAGGCGGGACGGAGCCGCTACCCCGCGTCGTCGCCGTCCCGACGACGTACGCGGGAGCCGAGTGGACGTCGTACTTCGGGATGCTCCTCGCTCCCGGCCGGAAGGGCGGCGGGGGAGACGAGCGCGCGCGCCCGGTCGCGGCGATCTACGACCCCGAGCTGAGCCTCGGGCTGCCGCTCGCCGCGACGGTCGGCACGGCGATGAACGCCCTCGCGCATTGCGCCGAGGCCCTCTACCACCCCGACCGCAACGCCGCCGCGGAGCGGCACGCGGAGACAGGCGCCACGGCGATCGGCTACGCCCTGCCGCTCGTCGTCGAGCGACCGGACGGGATCTACGGCAGGACGCGGCTGCTCGAGGGCGCGATGCGCGCCGCCCTTGCGCTCGCCGAGTCGGGCCTCTGCCTCGGGCACGCGATGGCGCAGGCGCTGGGCGGCCGCTACGGGTTGCCGCAGGGGTCGACGAACGCCGTCTGCCTCCCGGCAGCACTCCGGTTCAACGCGGTCGCCGTCCAGGACGCCGTCGCCCGTTTCGCGCAGGCGCTCGGCGGCGAGGACGCTCCGGCCCGCGTCGAGGAGCTCGCGCGGCTCGGCGGCTTCGCCCGGCTCCGCGACCTCGGCGTGCCGGAGCGCCGATCTCGACGAGGTCGCAGAAGCCGTCGTCCTCCGCCGCGGCGCGCTGGAGAACCCCCGCCCCGTGACGGCCGAGGAGGTCGCCGAGCTGCTGCGCTCCGTCTGGTGAGCCGCGTCACGTGAACCGCTCGCCCTCGTCGCGGCGGTAGCCCCACCAGGCGAGGGCGAAGAACAGCGCGCCCCATGCGGTCAGTGCAGCGACGTGGTGGAGCGGAACGGGGTGATCTCCGGTGGCGACCGGGTCGAGCACCTCCATCCAGCTGCGCGTCGGGAGGAACTGCGAGGCGACGTCGACGTCGCGTGGCACGTCCTCGGTCGGACGCATCCAGAGGAAGCCGCCGACGGCGAGTGGGAGGTAGAGGAGATTCGCCATCGGCAGGGCGGCTCGCGGAGGGAGCCAGTAGCCGAACGCGATGCCGAGCAGCGCGAACGGGATGCTGCCGACGAGCAGGGCCACGCCGAGCGCAGCCAGGCGCCACGCCGCCATGGCGGCGTCGTAGAATGTGAAGGCGACGACGGCAACGGCGGTCACCGTCGCCGCCGCGAACACGAGCGCGGAGAGCACCCGACCCGTGAGGCGGGTCGTCGGCGTCACCGGCAGCGTGCGGAGATACGTCTCCCACGGCAGCGTGCGTCCGGCGGCGACGCCGACCCCGAACTGGAAGAACGCCACCGTCAGGAGCGCCGTCGCCGCGAACCCCGCGAGCAGCCGGTCCGGCTCGCCACGTTCGAACTGGCGACCGAAGAGGAGCAACAGGGTCGCGGGCAGGGCAACTGTCGGGACCGAGTACGCGGGATACCGGGCGAGGTTGAGCGTCTCGGCACGCGCGTGGGCGAGCGCGAGCCTCATTCCTCGCCTTCCTCCAGGGCCACGACAGCATCCTCGAGAGAGACGGGAGAGACCGTCAACTCGCGGAACGCGGTCCCGGATCGGACGAGCGCGGCGACGAACGCGTCGGCGTCCTCGACGAGAACCACGTGGCGATCACCGTGGGACTCGACAGACGCAGCACCGTCGAGAGGTGTCAACTGCTCGGCGCGGAGCGTCACCTTCGTGAGGCCGCCATGCGCGCGGATCTCTGCCACGGTGCCTTCGAGCACGGCGCGTCCCTTCGTGAGGAGCACGACACGGGTCGCGAGCTCCTCCGCCTCGGCGAGCTGCTGCGTCGTCAGAAGAACGGCACCTCCCACGGCGGCGAACTCGGCCAGACCCCGAAGCAGCGCGCGCCGTGAGCCCGCGTCCAACCCCGCTGTCGGCTCGTCGAGGAAGAGCAGCTCGGGGTCGCCGGCGAGCGCGAGCGCGACGGCGAGCCTTCGACGCTGGCCGCCGGAGAGCGCACCGGTGTGTCGATTCGCAGCCGCGGCGAGATCGAACCGCTCGAGGATCCGTTCGGTCGAGGCGGCGGCCGGAAAGTGCGCGCGGACAAGGTCGACGGTCTCGCGGACGCGCAGACCCGACGCGAAGCCGACGTCCTGCAACACGGCACCGACCGTCCGGCGCGCCGCGGGGTCACGCGGGTCGCGCCCGCAGAGCTCGACCCGGCCAGCGTCCGGCCGGCGCAGCCCGAGCAGGATCGCGACCGCCGTCGACTTGCCGGCACCGTTCGGCCCGAGCAGCGCGACGATCTCACCGCGCCGCAGCTGGAGGTCGACGGAGTCGAGGGCCGTCACCGCGCCGAACGATTTGGTCACGCCCTCGAGGAGGGCCACGGGCGGCGATTGGGTTGCGGTCTGCACGCGCATCGGTCGAAGATCCGCGGACGGCAGCACGGATGCTACGGCCGGAATCGGGCCACGCCTAGTGTCGGAAACGGACATGTCGGAAAGCGTCGAGGCGCCCACGAGGACGTTGTAGGTGCCGTGCGCGGCGACCGCCGCCGAGAGACGACCCGTGGCCAGGTACGTGAGCCCGAACAGCGAGCCGGTCACGAGGTGGACCCAGGCTCGTCGGCCCTGACGGACGACATGGGTAGAGGCGAAGAGCAGTGTGCTCACGGTGAGCGCTCCGAAGAGCCCCAGCGGGCGGAGCAGGGCACCCAGCACGAGCGCGCGCCAGATCGCCTCCTCCTCGGCGGACTTCGCGGTCAGCACGATGCCGCGCGCAAGGAGCCGCCCGCGGGGCACGGTGGCGAGTGACGACGCAGGAATCCGACGCCTGGCGAGGACGACGAACCCGGCGGCGCCGGCGAGGCAGCCCGCCGCGAGGGCCTCGGCGGGCGTCTCGAGCGATGGGTCGAGCGGCGCGACAGCCGGCGCGACCTGCGTGGCCCCGATAGCGACCGCGACCCACGCGGCCAGCCGCCCGAGCGTGGCAGCCTTCATCCCGCCGCGTGCCCCACCGGCACGAGGTACAGCGACCCTTCGTAGATGCCGTCGACTCCGATGAAATCGTCGACCTTGCGGTCGTAGAAGCCGCCGACCGGTACGGAGGCGAGGCCGAGGGCCGTCGCAGCCAGGAGCAGGTTCTGGGCGACGTGCCCTGCCTCCGTGAGCGTGAAGCGGTACGCGCGCGCGCCGTACTTGAAGCGCGACCGCCAGAACACGGCCGTTATCGCGACGACGGCCGCGCTGTCGGACAGGACCTCGCCGTAGGGGGTCAGGTCGGCGCCCGCGTGCCCCGTCAGGGGTCCCAGCAGCTCCAGCCCGTGCAGGAGAGGGTCGTAGTGGTAGAGGGCGACCTCGAGCCCCTCGACGCGATGGCAGACGGCGTAGAGCTCGAGTGGATACAGCGCACCGCCCGACGGAGCAGCGCGGAACGCCTGCGGTGTCCCGTCGACCGTGCCCGTGACTCCATAGGCGGTGTGGAGCAGCGTCGCGAGATCGCTCAGGGCGAGCGGGTGGGCGGCGAAGGTACGGCTGGAGCGACGCCCGCGGACGGCGCCTGCGAGCGTCGCCGTGCCGAGGTCTGGCGCCGGTAGGGCGACGAACGGCCGCTGCGGGTGGCGCTTGACCGAGCGGCTCGCGGTGATGCGCATCGCGGGACTCCGCTCGAGGCGCACGGCACCGACGACCTGAGGGTCGGTGATCCCGGCATAGAGCCGGGACGCCTCGTGGTAGTCCTCGGTCGGGTCCGGGTCGGGCGCCGCATCTGCGCCCGTGACGCCCGTGAGCCGGATCGTCGGCACGAGCCGGCGCTCGTCGTCCGCGCTCCACGTGGCACTCCCACCCGAGCTGTCGCCGGCGCCGTTCACGGAAACGGGTGGGGGAGCGTGTTCAGATCGGCGAGCACGAGATCCCTGGGAGCGAGGCCCGCCTCGTGCGCAGCCGTGTAGAGACGGGCGCCGCCGAGGAACCTGGCGCGGTGCGACACGTCGAGCGCGCAGAGCTCGGGCGCCACGACGCGCGCCACGCTCACCCCGAGCGCAGCGACGTCGGGGGACGTGACGTCCACTGCGAACGCGGAGACGCCGTGGCGCGCGAGGCGCTCGCACACGGCGTTGATCTGTGCCATGGGCGTCGAGCCTTCGAGAGGCCGGACGGCCGCGGTCGGGCGGCGCTCATCGGACGCGTCCAGGAACGACGCGAGCTCCGCCTGCTCCGGGCGCGCATAGAAGAGCATGTGCTCGTCGAACGTCTCGACGCGGTCGGGGTCGGGAGGAGCCGCCTCGGGGAGCGCGAGGGTCTGCTGGCGAAGCCAGCGATAGACGCCGAACCCCTCTGAGATGGCTTTCAACCAGGCCTCGGCGACGGTGGCTGCCGCCCCTGCGCCGACCGCAAGCGACGCTCCGGACGTCGGGAATCCGTGCACGACTGCGATCGCGACCGGCACGCCGAGGAAGCCGCTCCCCTCGAGCACGCTGAACGGGAGCCCGGTGATCCCGAAGTACCGCTGGTCGTACGACCGGATGACGTCGTCGTCGCCCCAGTCGAGGAGCGGCAGCGAGAGGCGGCACTTCCAGGCGAGCATGACGGCGTCGCGCTCCACCACCTCGAGCAGCGCGGCAAGGACCGCCTCGGTGAACGTCGGCGCGCAGGCGAGCCCGCTGCTCGTCGAGTATGCGATCGGGCATGTGGCCGTCCCCGGTCGCCCGAGATAGACGATCTCGGCCGGGAGGAACGCCGCGCTTCCGTCGTCGAGCGAGATGCCCTGGACGAACGGTGCGGGCGTCTCCTCGCCGAACTCGACGAACGGGAACCTCGGGTCGGCCAGCTGCGTCGGGTGGAAGAGGGCGAAGCGCGCCGGGCGCACGGCAGCGTCGCCGAGTGCGGCGGCCGTCGTCGTCCGGACTCGCTCCTCGGGGACGAAGAGCGCCGAGTATCGCTCGAGCGCCTCACCGATCGCCGCAGCGCGCGCCCGGGCCGGTTCGGGGTGGGCGCCGCTCCCGAAGTCCACCGTCGCGAGACCGAGCGTTCGGCGGGCGGACGCGAGCTCGCTTGCGCAGTTCGGAAGGCACGCCTCGTCCGTCGTCGAGGTCGTGGAGAGCGTCTGCGTGACGATGCCGACGAGCGGGGACACCGCCTCCTCCAGGTTCGGGAGCGCGTCGTCCACGCGTGTGAACGGCCCATCCGTCAGCGACGTGGTCACGCGATCGCCTCGTGCCACGGCGACGGCACGGCCCGGACGGGCGTCCCGCAGAACGCGCAGCGGGGGACGCGCAGCAGCCGATCGAACCGGAGGCGGACGATCGTGCCGCAGTCGAGCGCGTAGAACCGCCCGGGGAGGGTCGGGTCGGAGGTCGTGAGCCAGCGAACGACCAGCACCGCCGCCAGCGCAGCGGCCATCGAGACCAGGGGGGCAGGGCATGGCGCCCGCTGCGGGACCCCGTCCACCAGGTCGAAGTCCTCCTCGTAGCCGGAGGTCGCGGCACGCCGCGTCGCGAAGCACGCTCGGCACCCGGAGGCGCCGGGCAGGAAGATCGGGCCCGCGACGACGAACCGGCCGTCGTACGGGAGGACCTGCAGCCACGGGTCGCCGCACCCGAGCGCCCGTTCGTTGACGCGCCGGAGTGCGTCCGTCTCGGTGGGCTCGGGCACGGCGGTGACGAACGAGCCGTGGGGCGGCTCGGCGTCGAGGGAGAGCTGCTCCACGCGGCGGACGCCCGCGGTCGCCAGCTGGCGGGCCAGCTCCGCTGCGCACACTCCCGAGCCGAGGACGCTGACACGCGCCGTCTCGAGCGCGGCGACCGCCGCGGACGGGGTCGTCGATCGCGTCAGCGCTGCCGCATAGGCGCCCGCCGCCGACGCGTGACCGTCGGCGTCCGGGGACGGTCCGTCGACGAGCAGCCGGTTCTCGGCCAGCAGCGTCAGCGCGTTCTCGACGGCAGGCGCCACGGCGGGGCCGAGCGCGACGACGAGCTCGTCCGTCGTTCGCGAGCCGTCGAGGAGCGGCAACAGCCGCGGCAGGAGCGTGGTGACGGCGGCGCCGTCCAGCGTCACGAGCGTGCCGGCGTGCTCGATCAGCACGCGTCCCTCGTCGTGCACGAGGCGGCACCAGGGTGCGACCGCCGGGCGTGCCGGGACGCCGGTGCCGAGTGAAGGGCTCGGAGTCACCAGCAGAGGGTGGTGCAGGTGCAGCAGACGATGAACGTGCAGCAGAGACCGCCGCCGCAGGAGCACGGCTCGTCGGCGACGGCCGCGTACGTCGCCGCACCGTACCCCCGCACGTTGGCGGAGAGGTCGAGCATCTCCTCGGTGAGCTCGTCGAACATGAGATACCCCTTTCGGTCGAAGACGATGACTGTTGCCAGGATTGCGAATCGCGGCGCGCGGCACCAGATGGCGTTCGTCGCGAAAGAGCGCCGATCGATCCACAGCCCGCAGGCGCGCTCTGGGCTGCGGCGCCGAGGCCGCGCCTACACTCCGGGTCGTGCCGGTGCGTGCTCCCCGCATCCTCGCCGTGGCCTCTGCCGTGGATCTCGACTTTCGGTACGGCTGTACTCCGGCCTGGTGGCAGCTCTGGAAAGGGCTGTACGAGGCGGGAGCCGACCTCGTCGTGACGCCGTACCGCGGACGCCCCGTCGAGTCCCCGTGGTGGCGAACGGCGTCGAATCCGACGTACCGCGAGGGCGAGAGCTACGCGGCGCTCCGCGGCGGGATCGCCCGCCTCAAGGGCGACCGGTACCTGCGCCGCGTCGAGGAGAGCCCCGAGGACAGCGCGTTCGACAAGCTGACGCGCGAGACGATCTGGAAGGTCGTGACCCCGCGCTGGCGCCGCCACCTCGACCGGCTAGTCGAGCGCGAGCGCCCCGACGCGGTGCTCGTCTTCACCGTGCCGATGGCGCACTTCCGCGGGATCCCGGCCTATCTCCGCGAGCGCCACGGTGTTCCCGTCGTGTTCTACGACGGCGACGTTCCCATGAGCCTGCCCGAGTTCGGCGGCATGGACACGGGGTTCAACTACTACCACGGCGCCGATCCGTCGGAGTACGACCTCGTGCTCTCCAACTCCGAGGGTGGGCTCGAACGGCTGCTCGAGCTCGGCGCACGGCGGGCGGAGGCCGTGCTCTGGGCGGCAGACCCCGACTTCTTCCGCCCACTCCCCGTGGAGAAGGACTGCGACGTCTTCTTCTACGGCTACGGCGACAAGTTCCGGCGCGAGTGGATGGCGGCCCTGGTCGGCGAGCCGAGCAGACGGGATCCCCGCATCGACTTCGCGCTCGGCGGACGCGACTTCCAGGGCGACGTCGGCCGCGCGCGCGAGATCGGAGACGTGCCGTTCAACGTCTTCGCGCGGGCGATCTCGGCGGCCCGCGTGAACCTCAACCTGACCCGCCGCGCGCACGCGACCGTCGACGGCTCGTCGACGTGCCGGCCGTTCGAGCTCGCCTCGGCGGGCGCGGCGATCGTGTCGAACCCGCACGCCGGGCTCGAGCGCTGGTTCGAGCCGGGGAGCGAGCTGCTGGTGGTCGAGGACGCGGACGGCGCGCTCGAGGCGTATCGGGCGCTTCTCGACGATCCCGCCGAAGCGGAGGCGATGGGCGCGCGTGCGCGGGAGCGCGTCCTCGACGAGCACACCTACGCCCACCGCGCGCGCCAGGTGCTGCGGCTGCTCGACCTCGAGCCGGCGGTGCACGTATGACCGCCAAGCGGACCGTCGCCGTCGTCCCCGCGTTCGACGAGGAGGCGGCGATCGGCGCCGTCGTCTCGGAGATCGCGGAGCTCGACCCGGCGATCGACGTGGTCGTCGTCGACGACGGCTCGTCGGACGGCACCGCGGACGCCGCTGCGCGTGCCGGCGCGACGGTCGTTCGGCTGCCGTTCAACCTGGGGATCGGCGCAGCGGTCCAGACGGGCTTCCGCTGGGCGCTCGAGCGCGACTACGACGTCGCCGTCCGGCTCGACGGCGACGGCCAGCACGTCGCCGCAGAGCTCCCGAAGCTGCTCGCGCCGCTCGAGACCGGCGAGGCGGACGTGGTCACCGGCTCGCGGTTCCGCGAGGGCGAGGACGGGTACCGGCCGCCGCTTCACCGGCGGCTCGGGATCACGTGGTTCGCCCGCCTGGTGTCGCTCCTCTCGGGACAGCGGGTGACCGACACGACGTCGGGCTTCCAGGCGATGAACCGGAAGGGGATCGAGCTCTTCGCGCGCGACTACCCGAGCGACTATCCGGAGGTCGAGGCGACCGTCCTCGTTCTCAAGCACCGCCTCCGGCTCGTCGAGGTGCCGGTCACCATGCGCGAGCGCGAGCACGGCTCGTCGTCGATCACCTTCCTGCGCTCGATCTACTACGCGTTCAAGGTGACGCTCGCGCTCTTCGTCGCGATGGGCAGGCGGTACGCCGTTCCCTCGGAGGGGGCGCAGCCGTGACGCCGGTACGGATCTCGATCGCGGCCGCGGTCGGCTCCGTGATCCTGATCCTGATCGTGCTCGAGCTGATCCGCGGGCGGCGCCTGAAGGAGCGCTACGCCTTCCTCTGGCTCGTGACGGGTCTCGTGCTCCTCGTCTTGTCGGCCTGGCGCGGCGGGCTCAACACGATCGCCGGCTGGCTGGGCGTATCGGGGTACCCGCCGGCGATCCTGTTCGCCGCGGCGATCATGTTCGTGATCGCCGTCCTCCTCCACTACTCGACGGTGCTGTCGAAGCTGACGGACGACAACGTGCTGCTCGCGCAGGAGGTCGCCCTGCTCCGGACACGGCTCGACGCGCTCGAGGGAGCGGCGACGCCCGAGGTCAGCGCGACGCCGGTGGAGCCACGGGCGGGCTGATCGCGAAGACGTCACCGCGCGTGTCGTCGTCGAGCCAGTTCGCCGCGACGCCGACCCGGTAGACCGCGTCGGCGGGCGGATCGCGATCGACGTACGAGTGCGTACGGGTGGTGACGAGTGTCTCCGCGCGCAGGTCGCACCGGTCGACCCCGCGGTTCTCGCAGACCATGTCGGAGAAGCCGCGCGAGGGCGAGGCGCGGTAGACGCGGTAGAAGGTGCGTGCGCGCGTGGTCGAGTCGGTCCAGCGGAGCACGTTGGCGTCGCCGACGCGGCGAACCGTGAGGGAGACGACGTCCGAGTCCATCGGCACACCGATGTCGTCGACGACCAGCTGCGGGACGACGTAGCCGGCCCCCGGGCCGTGCTGGACGTGGAACTGGGAGGCCTGCAGGAGCACCGCGATCGGGACGACGGCGAGGAGCCCGACGACTGCTGCCGTCGGGTACAGGCGAGGGCGGCGTCCGGGATCCGGCGCGAGCCGCTCACCCATCCGGTCGACGAAGGTGGGGACGAGCAGCGGGACCGATGCCGCGAGCAGGACGAACGCAGGAAGGGCGGGCATGATCAGCCGCCAGAAGCTCCCCGACTCGACGGTCGCGACGTCGGCGGCGCCCTTGACGACGACGTACCCGAGGAGCCAGGTCAGGAAGAGCCCCGCCGCGGGGACGGACCTGCGGGCGACGGCGATCGCTCCCGCCAGCGGCAGGAACTGCAGCACGCGCGCGCTCCACGTGAACTCCCGGATGTTCGACATGTTCTCGCGCCACGTGTCGAGGTCCAGGCGCACGGTGCGGTCGAGCCAACTGGTGGCGGACACCATGACCGGGTCGTTCAGCCCTGCCGCGAGCCGGGTCGCCTCCCCCTGGGCGAAGAGCGGCACCTCGCCGAGGCCGCGGTCCTTCCAGAGCGTGAGCGCGAGAAGCGCCGGAGCCAGCGACACGAGGAAGAGCGGCAGATGCGTCCAGCGACGGGCGAGCGCGAACGCCACGAGCGGCCCGCCGAGGAACAGCGCGTTGGCCGGTTTGAACGCGAGCGCGACGCCCGCGAACGTCCCCGCGAGCACCGCTTCGCGGTACGCGAAGGCGCGAAGCGCGCGGACGGTGAACGCGACCGAGACGAGCACGGCGACGACAGACGGAAAGTCGGCCTGCTGCGTCAGACCGAGCGCCTGCGGGAGGAACTGGTCGACCCACGAGTCGTGGTAGCGCTGGACGAAGTAGGGGATCGCGACGAACGGCGCGACCGCGAACGCCGCAGCGCACCACACGCCGGCGAGACGGCCCGCGAGGCGGGCGCCGATGTCGTAGACCGCGAGCGTCGCGATCGGGGCGAGCACGCCGACCTGCAGCACGGTCGTCAGCGGCAGGAGCTGCACCGAGCTCGATCCCGTGATCCACGTGAGCGGTGCGAGGAGCATCGGCCAGCCGTGGCCGGTGAGGGCGTAGCCCACCATCCCCTTCCCCAGGAGCCACCCCGCGGTGACGAGCCAGATCTGGTCGCCCCCCTGGTACGTCAGCCAGTCGTTGCGGTTCACCGAGAAGAAGAGCGCGATCGTGGCCAGGACCTGGAAGGCGACGATCGCCACGACCGCGACGACCACATGCCGCGCGACGGCATCCGCCGCCCGACCGAGCCAGGTGAACACCGGATTCGGGCGGGCCTCGGCCGCCGTCGCGCTCACGTCTCGCGGCTCTCCCGGTACCAGGCCACCGTGCGGGCGAGACCCTCCTCCAGGGGCACCGCGGCGGTGAACCCGAACAGCTCCTCCGCGCGGGTCGTGTCGAGCCTCCGGCGCGGCTGCCCGTTCGGCCTCGAGGTGTCCCAGCGGATCGTCCCCTCGAACCCGGTCGCGTCACGCACGAGGCGCGCGAGGTCGCCGATCGCGATCTCCTCGCCGGTGCCGAGGTTGACGGGGTCGGCGCCGTCGTAGCGCTCCGCTGCGAGGGCGAGACCCTCCACGCAGTCGTCCACGTACAGGAACTCCCGGGTCGGCGTGCCGTCACCCCAGAGGACGACCTCCTGCTCGCCGCGCTCCCCGGCCTCGACCATCTTGCGGATCAGCGCGGGAATCACGTGGGAGGTCTCCAGGTCGAAGTTGTCGCCCGGGCCGTAGAGGTTGACGGGCAGCAGGAAGATCGCGTTCGTCCCGTACTGCTCGCGGTAGGCCTGCGCGCCGACGAGGACGGCCTTCTTGGCGACGCCGTACGGCGCGTTCGTCTCCTCCGGATAGCCGTTCCAGAGGTCCTCCTCGAGGAACGGGACCGGCGCGAACTTCGGGTAGGCGCAGATCGTCCCCGCAATCACGAGCTTCCGTGTCGCATGGATCCGCGCCTGCTCGAGCACGTGCGCGCCCATCATCAGGTTCGCGTACCAGTAGCGGCCGGGGTTGGCCCGGTTCGCCCCGATGCCCCCGACCTCGGCCGCGAGGTGGAAGACGAGCTCCGGCTGCGTCTCGTCGAAGAGCCGCTCGGTGTCCTCCATCGACGTCAGGTCGTGGTCGCGACGGCGCGAGACGGCGACATCGTGTCCGTCGCCCTCGAGTCGCTCCGCCAGACGCGAGCCGAGGAACCCAGCACCGCCGGTGACGAGAACGCGCACCGGCGAAAGCTAGCGCGGGACGACGTCGAGCAGCAGGAAGGCCGTGAGCCCGACGGCGAGCACCCACCCCAGCATGTCCTCCTCGGTCGCGGCGAGCGAGACGCCCCAGCTCGCGTACCAAGGGTTCAGCCACCCTTGGCCGAGCGCGGCGACCGAGCCGGACACGCCGAGGCGCCGGCGGCCGCGCCAGGCCTCGAGCGCGAGCCAGGCGAAGGCGGCGAGCGCCGCGAGGCCGATCGCGGCGAGGACCTCCCGGTGGCCGAGGCCGAGCGTCGCCGAGCCACTTCGAGAGCCCGATCGAGCCGGTCCGTCGCGCCTGGCTCGAGAGACCGCCGAACGCCTCGAGCCACGTGGTTCCGTAGCGCACGGTGGCGCCTGCCACGAGGGCGACACCTCCCGCCGCGAGGCCGAGCACGCCGAGCGGCTCACGCCGGCGCAGCCGGTCGATCGCCCAGAGGGCGAGGAAGGCGACCGCGACCCACTTCAGGCCGATCGCCCCGATCCAGGCGATTCCCGCGAGGTTCGGCCGACCGCGGGCGGCGAGCGCGAGGGCGCCGACGACGAGCAGCATCATCACCGCGTCGTTGTGGCCGCCTCCGCCGAAGTGGAGCGCGAGGAGGGGGTTCCAGCCCACGAACGCCGCGGCGAACGCAGGGCGAGCGGCGAACGACGCCGCGAGCACGGCGGTGCCGAGCACCGCGAGGGCGGCGACGAGACGGAAGAGCCAGGCCGCGTCCGCGGGATCCTCGCCTGCAACGCGCGCATGCAGCTCGGAGCCGATCGTGAACAGGGGGCCGTAGAGGGAGGTCGTGTCGCGCCACGAGCTTCCCATCGCCTGGTAGGCCACGTCTTCCGGGTAGGTGCTCGGAGGATCGCCATAGGGGTTGCCCCCCTCGACGGCCGCGACGCGCCCGTACATCCAGTACGTCCAGGTGTCCGTCGAGAGCAGGGTCGGGCCGGCGAGCGGCGTGAGCTGGACGGCGGCTGCGACCGCGATCACCGCGGCGACGGGCACGGCACGGCGACGCAGGGCGATGATGCCGCAGACGTAGCCGGCAAACGCGAGCGCGACGCCCCCGGCGAGGGCGGCGCCCCAGCGCCCCGGTGCGTCGATGGGCGAGCTCGCAGGCAGCGCCGCTTCGTGGGCCGCCGCGACGACGAGAGCGATGCCCACGACGGATGCCGTTGCGGCGAGGGCCGGCCACGCCCGAATTGCGGGCGGCGCCCGGAGGATCGGAGGCTCGAGAGCGAGCGCGCCCGCCGGGTGGACGGTGGGGACATCTGCCGCAGGGATTTCGGTGGTCATCGAGTCCGGTGACGCGGGCCGTAGGCTTCGCGTCGGTGCGGAAGCCTACAACTCGAACCGGACTCGGTTCGCTCGCGACGGGCGCCGTCACGGCGCGTCGGGATCGCCGTGCAGACCGGGCTTGCAGCGGTGGTCGGCGTCGTCATCGCCCGGAAGCTCGGACGGACGGCGGAGACGGACGGCTTCTTCGCGGCGTACGGCGTGTTCATCGTCCTCGCGCTCGCGGCGACCGCCGTCCGGGTGACCGTCCTGCCGTCGCTCGCGAGAGCGCGCGAGGCCGGGCGGCTCTCGTCGGAGACCGCGTCGTACGCGCTCGCCGTCGGCATCGTGGCGGCTGCCGCTCCTCGCAGTGACGGTGATCGCGGCGCGCCCGATCGCCGAGCTCCTGACCGGGTTCGGGCCCGACGCGGCGGTCGACGCCGCCGCGGCGGCGCTCCCGTGGATGGTCGTCGCGGGGCTCGGCCAGTTCACGGCGGGCCTGCTGGCGAGCACCCTCGCGGCGCTCGACGACTACGTCGTGCCCGCGCTCGCGTTCATCGCGGGCAGCGTCATCGGCCTCGTCGTGCTCCTCGCGCGCATCGACGAGAGCCGCACCGAGGCGGTGGCGTGGGGGATGGCGCTGAACGCCGTGCTCGCGACGACCCTCATGGCGCTCTGGCTGTGGAGACGGGCGCGTCGCGAGCGGATGCCCGCCGCCGCAGCCCGCGCGGACGTGCGCGGGTCGGGGCGACGTCTCGTGGAGCTCGGCTCCGGCGCGGCGCTTCCCTTCGCGCTGCAGGCGATCTACCTCGTCTGCCTGCCGATCGCCGCGCGGGAGGGCGTCGGCTCGGTGACGAGCTTCGGCTACGCGTACCTGATCGCGGCCGCGGTCGTCGGGATCAGCGCCTCCTCGGTGGGGCTCGTCACCGCGGTGCCGCTGACCCGGCTCGGTCTCGAGCCGCGGCGTGTCGCGCGGCACGTCGAGGCGTCGTCGTGGCCGGCGCTGCTCGTCGTCGCCGCGACGGCGGGGATCTTCGCCGTCGCCGGCGCGTCGATCGCCGCGCGCGTGCTCGGCAGCGCCTACGGCGACGACGTCGGCGCCCAGATCGCGCGGCTCGTCGTGGCGATGGCCCCGTACATGGTCGCCTCGGTCGCGCTGTCGGTCACGTTCCCGCTCGTCTTCGTCGCGGGGCGCGGCGCCCGGCTTCCCCTCGTCGGCGCCGCCGTGCTCGCGATCCACGTGCCGCTCGCGTTCGCCGGCCAGGCGCTCGCCGGGCTCGACGGGCTCGCGGTCGCGCTCGCCGTCTCGACGGCGGTCGCCTTCGGCTGGATGCTGACGTTCCTCCACGCCGCCCGCTCGACGATCCGCCGGCTCGTGTCGGCGATCGCGGTCGTAGCCGGCTGCGCGGTCGCGGGCTTCGTCCCGGCGGGCGCGCTCCTCGGCCCGGCGGGAGCTGCGGCGGCGGGGCTCGCGCTGTCGGCTGCGGTGCTCGCGCTCGTCCGCCCGGTCGGTCTGCGCTCGGCCTGGCACTACCTGCGGGAGCTGGCGTGACGCCGCGGGTCGCTGCCGTCGTCCTCGGCTGGAACGGGCGCGAGGACACGCTCGCCTGCCTTCGGTCGCTGCAGCGCGCCACGTATCCCGAGCTGTCGATCGTCGTCGTCGACAACGGCTCGACCGACGGCGGGCCGGAGGCGGTGGCGGCGGAGTTCCCCGCTGTCCGCCTGCTCGCGCTCGGCGAGAACCGCGGCTTCGCCGGTGGGGTCAACGCGGGCGCCGACGCCGCGCTCGGCGACGGGGCGGATGCCGTCCTCCTGCTGAACAACGACGCGACGGTCGAGCCCGGCTTCCTCGAGCCGCTCGTCGACGTGGCGTGCGCCGAGGGCGTCGGTGCCGCCTGCGCGCAGATCCTCGACAGCGCCACCGGTCGCATCTGGTACGCGGGCGCGAGCTACGACCCCCGGCGCGGCCACCAGGGACGGCACACCGGGTACGGCGACCCGCCGCTCTCGCCGGCGACCGCGCCGTACGAGACCGAGCGGGCCTGCGGCGGCGCGATGCTGATTCCCCGTGCAGCGCTCGAAGAGGTCGGCCCCCTCGACGAGACGCTCTTCGCGTACGCCGAGGACGTCGACTGGTCGCTGCGCGCCCGGCGGGCCGGGTTGCGGATCCTGGTCGTCCCGGCGAGCGTCGTCCACCACCGCGTGTCCGCGTCGACGGGCGGCGCGGCATCGCCCGACTCGCTGTACTACGCCCTGCGGAACGGCCTCACCGTCGCAGAGCGAAACGCGGCCGAGGGCAGGCTCGGCACGCTGCGCCGGCGGGCTGCGGCCGCGGCGGCGTTCAGCGTGCAGGCTCTGCGCTCCCCGCGCCGCGTCGACGGCCTGCGCGCGGTGGGGGACGGACTTCGCGACGCCCGTCGCGGCCGGCTCGGGGCGAGAGGAGCCTGAGGTGGCCCGCCTGCGAGACGACCCCGGGCTCTGGCTCCTCCTCCACCTCCGTCCGGTCGGCGACCGGCGGCACGACGGCCGCGGACGCTGCGCCGTCTGCGGCGCCGAGGGGCGGCTCGTGCGGAACGGCTGGGTGCTCTCGCGCGACCTCCGGCGGCGCTACGGGGCCGAGCTCGCCGACCGCGAGAGCCGCTTCTGCGACCACTGCGGGTGCAGTCTCCGCGTCCGTCGCATCGCGGAAGTCCTCGTCGGGCTCTACGGGACCGCTGCGGCGACGCTCGCCGAGCTGGTCCGTGAGGATGCCTTCCGTGCGCTCCGGATCGCCGAGATCAACAGCATCGGGCGGATGCATCCGTACCTCGCCGAGGCGCCCGGGCTCGTCCACGTCGAGTATCCGCAGGAGGACATCCAGGCGCTCAGCTGGGACGACGGGACGTTCGACCTCGTGCTGACCTCCGAGACGCTCGAGCACGTCCCCGACCCGCGCCTGGCGCTGCGGGAGACGCGCCGTGTGCTGCGGCCGGGAGGGCGGCACGTCTTCACGGTTCCCGTCGACCCCGCGCTGGCGGCGACCCGGTCGCGCGACGAGCTCGAGCCCGAGCACCACGGGCGCGGGGGTGGCCCTTTCGCCCTCGTCACGCGCAAGGCCGACATGCTCGTCCACACCGACTTCGGCCGCGACCTCCCGGACGTCGTGCGCGCCGAGGGATTCGACGTCGCAACCGACGGCGAGGGCGTCGAGCTGGTCGTGGTCGCGACGCGGCCGCCCGCATGAGCAAGCGTGCCCTTGTCACCGGCGTCGGCGGCCAGGACGGAGCGCTCCTCGCGCGCCTCCTCCTCGACCACGGCTACGAGGTGGCCGGAATCGTGCGGCGTGAGCCTGCCGCGTACGCGGAGAGCCTGGGCGAGCTCCGCTCGGCGATCGAGCTCGTCGAGGCTGACCTGCTCGACCGCGATTCACTCGCCGCAGCGCTGCGCGTGACCCGGCCGGCGGAGGTCTACAACCTCGCGGCGCCGTCGTTCGTCCCGCGCTCCTGGGACGAGCCGATCCTGACGGCCGAGTTCGCCGCCGTCGGCGTGACGTCGATGCTCGAGGCGATCCGTGAGGTCGATCCGTCGATCCGCTTCTACCAGGCGTCCTCGAGCGAGATCTTCGGCGAGCCGCGCGAGACGCCCCAGACGGAGGAAACGGCGCCGAGCCCGCTGACGCCGTACGGGGTCGCGAAGACCTACGCGCACTTCATCACGTCGAGCTACCGCCGCCGCTACGGCATGTTCACCTGCTGCGGGATCCTCTACAACCACGAGTCGCCCCTGCGCCCCGTCGACTTCCTCCCCCGCAAGGTGGCGCGCGCGGCGGCCGCGATCTCGCTCGGGCTCGAGCGCGAGCTCGTGCTCGGCGATCTCTCCGCGCGCCGCGACTGGGGGTATGCCGGCGACTACGTCCGCGCGATGTGGCTGATGCTGCAGCACGACGAGCCGGGCGACTACGTCGTCGCGACGGGCGAGTCGCACTCGGTCGAGGAGCTGGTCGCGTGCGCGTTCGACGCCGTCTCCCTCGACTGGCGCGACCACGTGCGGAGCGACCCGTCGCTGTATCGCGGCTCCGCCGAGCTCCACGACCTCGTGGGCGACGCGTCGAAGGCACGGCGCGTGCTCGGATGGGAGCCGGAGGTGCGCCTCGGCGAGCTGATGCGGATGATGGTCGAGGCCGACCGCGTGCGGCTTCAGGCGGAGAGCGCCGCCTCGTAGACGCGGTCGTGGGCGCGCGCGGTGGCGTCCCAGGTGAAGCCCGCCGCGCGGGCGAGCCCTCGCCGGCGCAGCTCGTCGCCGCGGTCGAGCGTGGTCGAGATCCCGGCGGCGATCGACTCCGGCTCGCGCGGGTCGAAGAGGACGGCGGCGTCGCCGACCACCTCGGGTAGCGATCCTGCGTCGGACGCGGCGACCGGGCAGCCGCAGGCCATCGCCTCGACAGGCGGTAGGCCGAAGCCCTCGTAGAGGCTCGGGAAGACGAGCGCCGACGCGCGCCGATAGAGCGAGACGAGCTCGTCCGTCGAGATGCCGCCGCGCGTCTCGATCCCTTCGGGCAGCGCATCCGCGTCATGCCCGACGCCGGTGAGCACGAGCGTCAGGTGTGGGCGCTCCCTGCGCACCCGGGCGAACGCCTCGAACAGGCGCGCGTGGTTCTTGTGCGGCCAGGGCCGGGCGGGGTAGAGGAGGAAGGGCTCGCGCGGGACGCCCGCATCGGGCGAGAAGCGCTCGTGGTCGACTCCGAGGTGGATCGCGTGGACGCGCTCCGGATCGAGCCCGAGCCGCGCGACGACCCTGTCCTTCACCCACTCGCTGATGACGACGACATGGTCGGCGTCGCGCGCGGCGCGGTCGTACGCGAGCCGGCGGAACAGCCGCTCGCCGCGCGGGAAGAGCTCCGGCAGGTCGAGGTGCTGCACGTCGAGGAGGGTCAGCACGGTGGGCTTGCCCGCGGGCGGAACCGGCACGGTGAGCGGGTAGTGGACGACGTCGGCGCGCTCGAGCTGCCGCCGGAGCGCACCCGGCCGGAGCCAGGCGCTTCCCATCGCACGGAGACGCCCCGGCGTCGACGTCGACGCGGGGTACCCGGCGGCGACGACGGACGGCAGCCCGCTCCCGGCGTCGGGCGCGAGCGTCGGGACGAGCGCCTCGTAGTCGTGCTCACCGACCCGGGCGAGCGCGCGGCAGAGCTCGCGCGCGTACGTCTCGCTCCCGCCCGAGATCCCGGGCACGAGCGTCAGCAGCGGCAGCGCGACCCGCATCCGACGATCCTAGAGCGGGACACCCGGAGCGGGCCGAGGCCAGGGCTACACTTCGCCGGTGCCGGACGAGGCGACGGACAACGGCTTTCCGTCGACCGAGGAGGTCGACGTCGATGCGCTGTTCGCGGCGCTCAAGGAGGAGATCCGCCGCTCCGGCGCCGATCCGGGAGCGGCGGCAGAGCCGCGCGAAGCCGACCGGCGCGCCGCGCGCGCCGAGGCCGAGCGTCTCTGGCCCGTGTCGGCCGACCGGCCGCTTCGCCTGCGCCCGGGGTTCCGCGGCGGCCTCGGGACGCCGGTCAAGGCCGTCCTTCGCAAGCTGATGCGCTGGTACGTCGAGCCGCTCGCGTACGACCAGCGCTCCTTCAATGCCGCCGCGCTGCGTCTGGTCGACGACCTCGAGCAGCGCGTCGCGACACTCGAGGCGGAGCTCGCGCGGCATCGCGCCGCGGACCCGCGCTAGCAGGGCCGGATGCGGATCGCCGTCCTTCGGCCGCAGGTGCCGTTCGCGCGTGGGGGCGCCGAGATCTTCACCGACGAGCTCGTCGCGGAGCTGCGCGCGCGCGGGCACGAGGCGGATCTCGTCTCCGTCCCGTTCAAGTGGTACCCGGGCGCCCGCGTCCTCACCCAGGCGTTCCTGTGGCGCATGCTCGACCTCGAAGAGGCCGACGGCCGCCCGATCGACGTCGTGGTGGCGACGAAGTTCCCGTCCTACGTCGTCCGGCACCGCGAGAAGCGCGTCTGGCTCGTGCACCAGTTCCGGCAGGCCTACGAGCTGGACGGCACCGACCTGGGGCAGTTCGGACCGTCACCCGAGGAGCGGGCACTCCGCCGGCAGGTGCAGGAGCTCGACCGGCGGGCGCTCGGCGAGGCGGCGCGCCTCTTCGCGACCTCGGCGAACGTCGCCGGGCGCCTCGAGCGGTCGACGGGCCTCGTCGCCGAGGTCCTGCCGCATCCGCCGCAAGCGCTCCCGTACACGTCGGCCCCGTCGCAGGGCTTCGTGCTCTCCGCGAGCCGGCTCGACCGCGCCAAGCGGATCGACCTCCTGCTCGAGGCGGCTGCGCGCGAGCCGGGCCTCGAAGTCGTGATCGCCTCCGACGGCCCGGACCGCGAGCGGCTCGAGGAGATCGCCCGCGCCCGCGGGCTCGACGGCCGCGTGCGCTTCGAGGGCCGCGTCGACGCCGAGCAGCTCGCGCAGCTCTACGCGACCTGCTCGTCCGTCTACTACGCGCCCGTGGACGAGGACTTCGGGATGGGGCCTTTCGAGGCGTTCCTCTCGGGCAAGCCGGTGATCACGACGACCGACGCAGGAGGCCCGCTCGACGTCGTCTCGGACCGCGAGACAGGGCTCGTCGTCCGGCCGGACGCCGCCGAGATCGGCAACGCGGCAACCTGGCTGCGCGAGCACGAGGAGGAGGCCGCTGCGTTCGGGAGGGCGGGGAAGGCGCTCGCGGACGAGGTGACGTGGGACCGCGCGATCGCGAGGCTCTTCTCGTGAAGGTGGCGTACTTCTCGCCGATGCCGCCGGAGCCCTCCGGGATCGCCGACTACTCCGCGCTCCTCGTGCCGGCGCTCCGCGAGCTTCTCGACGTGGACGTCGTCAAGCGCGGGACGAAGCGCCCACCGCGCGGCACGGATCTCGCCGTGTACCACCTCGGCAACAACCCCGACGCGCACGGCTGGATCCTGGACGCCTTGCGGCGGCGGCCCGGCGCCGTCGTCCTTCACGACTTCGTCCTCCATCACCTGGTTGCCGGCGTCACGATCGGCAGGCGGGACGGGCACGGCTACCTCGACGCGATGGAGCGCGAGCACGGCGTCGTAGGCCGGCTGCTGGCGCACGGCGTGCTCGACAAGCGGCTGCCGCCCCTCTGGGAGGCGCGCCCGGAGGAGTTCCCGCTCGCAGGGGAGGTGCTCTCGCTCGCAACGGGTCTCGTGGTGCACTCGCGCTACGTCGACGATCGTGCGCGGGCGGCCGGGTTCACCGGCCCGATCGCGCACGTGCCGCATCCCGCGTGGCCGGACCCGGGCGTCGAGCCGGAGGCGATCGAGGGCGACCCGCTGATCGGCGCCTTCGGGAACGTCAACCAGTCGAAGCGCGTGCCGCAACTGCTCGAGGCCTTCGCGCGCGTCCATGCGGCGCATCCCGGCGCGCGGCTCCTGCTCGTCGGCGCCACGTCGCCCGGCTTCGATCTCGAGCGCCGCCTGCAGCGGCTCGGGCTCGGCGGCGACGGGATCGTGCGCGAGGGCTACGTCGACGAGCGTCGGCTCTGGGAGCTGATGGCCGCCTGCGACGTCCACGTGAGCCTCCGCTCGCCGACGATGGGCGAGACGTCCGGCACGGCGATCAGGGCGCTCACCCTCGGCAAGCCGCTCGTCGTCTCCGACGTCGGCTGGTTCGGCGAGCTCCCGGACGGTGTCGCGCTCCGGGTTGCCGTCGGCGACGACGAGGTGACCGACCTCGCGGCGGCGCTGCAGCTCCTCGCCGAGCGGCCGGACGCGCGCACGACGATGGGCGCCGCCGCCAGGGAGCTCGCCGCGTCCGAGCACGATCTCGGCCGTGTCGCCGACCGGCAGGCGGCGGCGTTCGAGGTGATCGCCGGCGGCGGGCCCGTCGCGGACGACGTCGTCCGCGAGGTGAGCGATGCCGCGGCCGAGGTCGGCATCGCGCCCGGCTCGCCCGAGGCCTCCGAGATCGCGAGACGGCTCGCCGAGGTCGACCTCGGTGGATGAGTCGTGGCGGGCGCGTGTCGCCCGCGTGCCCGACTGGGCGTGGCTCGCCGGGATCGTCGTCGCCTCGGCGGCGCTGCGCGTCTGGCTCGTCCGCGCGATGCCGGCGCCGTTCGTCTTCGTCGACGAGCTCATCTACTCCGAGCTCGCGAAGAGCGTCGCCGACGCCGGCAGCTTTGCGGTGCGCGGCGTGCCGACGAGCGGGTACAGCACCCTCTATCCGCTCCTCCTCGCACCGGCGTACGCGCTCTTCGACGCGCTGCCGAGCGCCTACGCGCTCGCGAAGGCGACGAACGCCGTGGCGATGTCGCTCGCGGCCGTCCCCGCCTGGCTCGTCACCCGGCGGGTCGCGGGCCGTGGCCTGTCGCTCGTCTGCGCCGTGATCGCCGTCGCGATCCCCTCGATGGCGTACACGGCGACGGTCGTGACGGAGACGCTCTTCTATCCGCTCGCGCTGCTCTTCGCGTGGACGCTCCTGCGGGTGCTCGAGCGTCCCTCCGGCGGCCGGCTCGCGGTGCTCGCCGCCGCGCTCGTCGCGGCCGTCGCGACCCGCTCGCAGGCGATCGGGTTCGTCGGAGCCGTCGTCCTCGCGCCGTTCCTGCTCGCGCTGTTGCGGAGAGACGCGGCGGTGCTTCGCCGCTTTGCGCCGCTCCTCGGCGGCACGGTCGGGCTGGGCCTGCTCGTCGTCGTCGCGCAGCTCGCGCGCGGCCGGTCGCTCTCCGACCTCCTCGGCGCCTACAGCGTCGTCGGCGAGGGCGGCTACGACGTCGGCAACGTGCTCCGCTTCTGGCTCTGGCACGTCGAGGAGCTGACGCTCTACGTCGCCGTCCTCCCGGTCGTCGCGCTCGTCGTGCTGCTCTGGCAGGCGCGGGGGCTCCCTGCTCGGGTGCAGGAGCACCTGGCTGCGACGCTCGCGATGATCGCGACGTCGACGCTCGTCGTCGGTGCGTTCGCGTCGCGGTTCGCCTCGGACCGCGTGCAGGACCGCTACCTCTTCTTCCTCGTCCCGCTCCTCGTCGCCGTGCTCGCGGCGTGGGTCGAGCTCGGTGCTCCTCGCCCGCGCGTGCCGCTCGTCGTCGGCGCGGTCGTGGCGATCGGGCTCGTCGTCGTGTTCCCGTACGTCCGCTTCATCGGCGAGCCCGCGAAGTCGGACACGTTCGGCCTGCTTCCGCTCTGGACGGCGAACGCGCACCTGCTCGCCGGGTCGTACCGGGTGACGGTGCTCGCGGTCGCGCTCGGCCTCGTGGCGCTGCTCGCGTTCGTGCCGGCGCGACAGGCGATGGTCGTGCCGATCGTCCTGCTCGGCCTCTTCGTCGTGCTCTCGCGCCCGGTCTGGTCGGGCCCCCACGGTGTGCTCCGCTCCGGCGAGGGCGCGCTCTTCCAGGGGATCCGTGGCGTCCCGCGTGACTGGATCGACGAGCGCGTGGCACCGGGCGACGAGGTGGCGGTCCTGTGGACGGGACGCGCCGATCGGTTCACGGTGAACCAGAACGAGTTCTTCAACCGGCGCGTCGGCAGGGTCTACTACACCTCGCAGCCGACGCCGGGCGGGATCGGCGAGACGCCCGTTCGGATCGACGCCGACGGCGTCGTGCGCACGCCGACGGGCGGGACCGTGAACGCGCCGTACGCGCTGCTCGACGGCTCCGTCACCCCCGACGGACGCGTGGTCGCGCGCGACGACCTGGGGACGACGCTCTGGCGCCTCCGCGGCCCGCTCTCGTCGCTGACGAGCGTGAGCGGCCTCTACCCGAACGACACCTGGTCGGGTGCGCGCGTGAGGTGGAAGCGGCTGCGCTGCATGGGCGGACGGCTGCTCGTCGGCCTCCATTCCGACCCGACGCTCTTCGCGGGACGTCTCACCCGCGTGACCGCGTGGGTGCGTGGTAAGCCCGTGGCGAGCATCGCGGTCGCGCCCGAGGGGACGGCGACGCTTCGGGTGCCGCTCGAGGCCGGGAACGGCACGTGCGTCGTCCGCTTCACCGTCTCGCCGACGCGCGTCCCCGCCGAGGTGATCCCGGGCAACACGGACGACCGCGAGCTCGGGGCGCATTTCGACTCGTTCGTCCAGGAGGAGCCCGCGTGAGGATCGTCGTCGACGTCTCGCCGCTCTCCCATCCGCGCACCGGGATCGGGAACTACATCCGCGGCTCGGTCGCCGGCATGTGCGCGGCCGCCGCAGGACGGCACGAGCTCGTCGCCTTCGCGCCGACGAGCCTGCGCGGACCGCGCGCGATCCGGGCTGCGCTCGACGGCATCCCGGCCGGGCGCCGGATCGTCGCGCTGCCGGCCTCGCACGCGCTCCGTACCGGCTGGAGCCGGCTCGGCCGGCCGGCGGTGGAGCTGTTCGCGGGACGTCTGGACGCCTTCGTCTTCAGCGAGTGGATGTACCCGGCGCAGCGCGGAGGCGTGCGCGCGACCGTGTTCCACGACCTCGTGCCGTTCCACCACCCGGAGTGGTGCACCGCTCGCACCGTCTCGATGCACACGCACAAGGGCCGGAACGCGGCGGCGACCTGCGACGTCGTCTTCGCGAACTCCCGCTTCACCGCGGCCGACCTGACCGAGACGCTCGGCATCGCGGCGGAGCGGATCGTCCACGCGCCGCCCGGGCTCCAGGACGGCCTCGGGCCGGACGGCCCGGCGGCCGACCTCGGCGGCCCCGCCATCCTCGGGCTCGGGACGATCGAGCCGCGCAAGAACCTCGCCCGCCTGATCGAGGCGTGGAGGCTGCTCGACGGGGAGCTCGGGCTCGTGCTCGCGGGGGGCGAGGGCTGGGGCGAGCGTCCCGATCTCGCCGACCCGCGCATCCGTCGCCTCGGCTACGTCCCGGACGACGAGATCGCGAGGCTCTACCGTGGAGCCTCGGTGCTCGTCTACCCGGCGCTCTTCGAGGGCTTCGGCATGCCGATCGTGGAGGCGATGGCGTGCGGCACGCCGGTGGTTGCCTCGGCGCACCCCTCGCTGGACGAAGCGTGCGGGGAGGCCGCGGTGCGCGTCGATCCGCTCGACGTCGAGGCCATCGCCGCGGGGATCCGGGAGGCGGTCGCGCGCCGCGACGAGCTCGTCCCGCTCGGCCTCGCCCACGCCTCGCGGTTCTCCTGGCGTTCGACCGGGGCAACGATGCTCACGGCGCTCGAGGAGCGCGCGTGAGCGGCGACCGCCGGCCGGAGGAGGTGGCGATCGCCGTTCGTCGCCCGGACGGCGAGTACCTCGTCCTTCTCCGCTCGCCGGAGAAGCTCGGGTACTGGCATCTCGTCTCGGGAGGCGTCGACTGGGGCGAGGAGCCCACCGCCGCAGCCGCGCGCGAGCTGCTCGAGGAGACCGGTCTCGTTGCTGCGCCCCAGCTGCTCGGCGACCCGCTCGGCTACGACCTCGCAGGCGACCCCGAGCCGGTGCGCGCCCGGTTCCCGGCCGGGACGGAGCGGATCGTCGTCTGGCCGTTCGTCGCCGACGCCCCCGAGGGCTGGGAGCCGACCCTCGACCACGAGCACGTCGACGCGCGCTGGCTCGACGCCGAGGCCGCCGTCGCGCTGCTCCACTACCCCGAGCCGAAGGAGATCGTGCGGAGGGCGGCCGCGTGAGAGTCGGGATCGACACCTCCCCGCTGGTCCAGACGCGCGCCGGGACAGCGCGGCACGTGCGGGGTCTGCTCGCAGAGCTGGCCGGCCGGCCCGGCCTCGAGCTCGTCGGGCTGGAGGCCGGCGGCGAGGGGCGCCTCGCCTCCGTCCGGCGCGACGCGCTCTGGTACCCGTTCCGCCTCGGGCACGCCTCGGCGAAGCTCGACGTCCTCCACTGCACCACCTTCCGCGCGCCCGTCTCGCCGCGCGCGCCGCTCGTCGTCACCGTTCACGACCTCGGCGTGCTCCGCCACCCGCAGGCATTCCCGCGCTGGCACCGGATGACGGGTGCCGCTCGCGCTGCGCGGCGGCGTCCGCGCGGCGGACGCGGTCGTCGCGGTCTCGGCGTTCACGCGCGACGAGCTCGTCGCGCGGCTCCGCGTCCCCGTCGAGCGGATCCGCGTCGTCCCGAACGGGGTCGACCCGGTGTTCGGACCCGACGGGCCTGCGGCCGAGGGCGACTACGTGCTCGCGGTCGGCACGCTCGAGCCGCGGAAGAACCTTGCCGCGGCGGTGGAGGCGGCGCGGATCGCCGGCGTCGAGCTGCGCGTCGCAGGTGCCGCCGGCTGGGGCGACGTCGACGCCGAGGGATGGGTCGGCGAGCCGAGTGACGAGGAGCTCGCCGCCCTGATGCGCGGCGCGCGCTGCCTCGTCTATCCGTCGCTGTACGAGGGGTTCGGGATCCCGGTGCTGGAGGCGATGGCGTGCGGGACGCCCGTCGTGACGAGCCGGGGCGGCGCGACCGAGGAGGTGGCGGGAGGCGCGGCGGTGCTCGTCGACCCGCGCGACCCGGAGTCGATCGCGGCCGGCATCGACGAGGCCGAGCGCCGCCGCGACTCGCTCGTCGAGATCGGCCGCGCGCGCGCGTCGATGTTCACGTGGCGTCGCTCCGCCGACCTCGTCGAGGACCTCTGGCGGGAGCTCGTGTGACCCTCGTGGTCGTCGACGCGGACGTCCTCGGCCGCAGGCGGACGGGCGACGAGACCTACGTCCGGAACCTGCTTCGCACACTGTCCGAGCCGGCGGCCGAGGCCGGGCTCGACCTCGCGGCGGTCACACGCCACCCGGAGCTCGTCCCCGACGGCGTGCTGCCGGTGCTGCTCCCGGCACGCTCGCAGGAGCTGCGCATGGCGTGGACGCTCCCGCGGACGCTGCGGCGCCTCGGCGCGGCCCTCGTGCACACGCAGTACGCCCTGCCGTTTCGCTGCCCCTGCCCGGCCGTCGTGACGATCCACGATCTTTCCTTCGAGCACGGCCTCATGGGGCGCCGCGACCGTCTCGTCTTCGAGCGCGTGGTGCCGCACGCTGCGCGGACGGCGGCGCGCGTCCTGACCGTCTCCGAGCGCACGAAGCGCGACCTCGTGGAGCACTACGGCATCCCGCCGGAACGGGTCGTCGTCACCCCCAACGGCGTCGACCCGGCCTTCCATCCTGTAACCCAGGACGCCGCGGCGCGGCCGTACGCGCTCGCCGTGGGGGCGATCCAGCAGCGGAAGAACCAGCGGGCCGCGCTCGCCGCAGCCCGCGAGGCCGGGCTCGAGCTCGTCGTCGTCGGCCCGGTGAAGGACGAGCGCGCCGCGGCCGAGCTTCGCGCGGGTGGCGCGCGCCTCGAGGGGTACGTCGACGTCGAGCGGCTCGCCGAGCTCTACCGCGGCGCCGCGTGCCTCGTCCAAGCGTCCCGCTACGAGGGCTTCGGGCTGCCGGTCGTCGAGGCGATGGCCTCGGGGACGCCGGTCGTCACGGTGCCCGACCCGGCGCTCGTCGAGGTCGCCGGCGAGGCGGCCGTCGTCGTTCCCGAGGCCGAGCTCGCGGCCGGCATCCGTCGCGCGGTCGAGGAGAGGAACACGCTCGCGGCCGCGGGGCTCGAACGCGCGCGCGCCTTCACCTGGGAGGCGCGGCGCGCGCCACCGTCACCGCGTACGTCGAGGCGCTCGGCCGATGATCGTCTCCGCGGTCGTCGTCTCCCACGGGCACGCGCGCGAGCTCGAGGCGCTCGTTCCGCTGCTCGAGCCGCAGGTGGACGAGGTCGTCGTCGTGGCGAACACGCCCGGGTCGGTGCCGGCCGCCCTCCCGCAGAGCGTCCGTGTGCTCGAGAACGCCCGCCCGCACCGGCTCGCGGTGAACGTCAACCTCGGCGTCGCCGCCACGACCGGCGAATGGGTGCTGTTCTCGAACCCCGACGTCGTGCCGGCGCCGGACGCGGTCGGCGTGCTGCACGGCTTCGCCACGACGCACCCGCGCTGCGGGATCGCCGGCCCGCGCACCGTCTGGCCCGACGGGCGCTGGCAGCCGACGCGGCGAAGCTTCCCGACCGTGAGCGGCACGCTCGTCCGCCGGACGCCGCTCCGGCGGATCTTCCCGCCGCTCGAGCGCCAGACCGCGCACTACCACCTCGACGAGGACGTCGACGAACCGGTCGAGGCCGACTGGCTGCTCGGGTCGTTCCTCCTCCTGCGCCGCACGATGCTCGTCGAGCTCGGCGGGTACGACGAGGGCTATCGCCACTACGTCGAGGACATCGACCTCTGCTACCGCGCGATGCGCGCGGGCTGGGAGCGCTGGTACGTCCCCGCGGCGCGCGTGACGCACGACTGGGCGCAGGTGACCGACAAGGGGTTCCTCTCACGGAGCTCCCTCTGGCATGCGCGGAGCATGGCCCGCTTCGTCCGCAGGCATCCCGAGACGCTGGCGCGGCTGTGACGCCGAAGAAGGAGCAGTACGCGCGCAAGGCCGACGGCTGGACGGACGCCGAGTACGCGGACGCGAGCGCCTACCTCGACCACCGCGCCGAGCTGATCGAGACGCTCGGTGCTCCGCTGCGCGCGGGCGACGAGGTGCTCGACCTCGCCTGCGGCGACGGGGGCCTCGGGGAGCACCTGCTCGCGCGCGGCCTGCGCGTACACGGGGATCGACGCGGAGCCGGCGATGGTGGACGCCGCGCGCCGCCGGCTCGGCGACCGGGCGACGATCGGGGTCGGCGACCTCAACGCGTTCGTGCCCGAGAGGCCCGTCGCGGCGACGACCGTCTTTCGCGCGATCTACTACGCGCACGACCGTGCGGCGTTCTTCGCGCGCGCGGCCCGCTTCACGGAGCGGAAGCTCGTCTTCGACCTGAACCCACGCCAGTACCCCGTCGACGTCGTCGTCGCCGAGCTCGAAGAGGCGGGTTTCGGCCGCGTCGTGCTGCGCCCCTTCTTCGTCCCGCAGACGCAGCGTCTCCCCGGGCCCGCCGTGGCGCTCGCGAAGGCGGCCGAGCGCACGGGGCCGCTGGCGCGGCTCGCCCTGCGCGCGAGGTTCACGTATCTCGTCGCGGCCTGCCGCTAGGACGGAACCACGTCGAACGAGACCCGGGCGCCGAGCGCGCGCCGCTCGCCGGCGGATCCCTTCGGGTCGACCTTCGCCGGCACGAACGTCGGGATCGCGACCTCGACGCGCCAGGGCACCGAGGGGGTCGGCAGCACGAAGGTCCTGCTCGCGCACGCCGGCACGTACTGCGCGTCCGAGGCGGTCTGGCGCACGATCGCGGGCTGCTTGTCCTCGCCGCGTCCGAGGATCCCGATCCGGACGACGGCATCGCCGGGCAGTCGCACGCCGGCGGGGCAGAAGGTCTCGCGCGACAGCGTCACGACCGCCGTCCCGGTCCCGCCGCCGGACACGTCGAACCGGTTGTACGCGGCCCGCGCCGGGACGCCGGGGTCGCTCGGGTCGCCGACGATCCATCCGTCACCCGCGATCCCCGTCGTGTTCGAGCGCAGCCGGATCGGCCGGCCGTCGACCCGGACGAGCGTCGATCCCTCGTTCGCGGCGACCTCGTCGCCGACGACCTCGACCCCACCGCTCGCAAGCACGAAGTCGGTCCGCGGGTTGGGCCAGAGCGTTCCGTCCGCGTCCTGGAGGTCGGGAGTCAGCGTGTGCCCCGGCCCAGGGCCCGTGCCGTCGACGCTCCACACCTTCGAGATCGACCGGTTCCAGAACTCCGTCGACGGCACGCCGAGCGGGTTGTCGCTCATGTGCTGCCCGAGCATCGTCACCGTGCCCGACCCGGCGCCGCGGTCGACCCAGTCGTTCGGCTTGGGGATGTTGCGCTCGACGAGGGCGCTGAAGTCGTGCTCCCCGATCGACGCGTAGACCTCGGCGGTGACGTTCCACACGAGCAGCGCGACGGCGACGCCGACCGCGACCGGCGCCGCGGCGTCCGCCAGCGACGAGCGCAGGCGGGTGCCGACCAGGAGCAGGAGGACGGCCGCCGCCACGGTCAGCACCTCGACCGCGGTCTCGATCCGTCCGACGGGCCATTCCCACTCCCGGTTCGCGAGCGCGAGGATCGCGAGGCCGTGTGCCTCGTAGTACGGGAAGTTGTCCAGGCCGCGCTCGATCGGCACCCAGACGACCAGGCCGAGGACTGCCGCTCCGGCGACGAGCACGGCCCAGACGGGGGCGGTCGCCCGCTCGAGGAGATACGCCGTCGCCACGAACGCGAGCGGCGCGAGGTACACGAGGTTCCGCTCGACGATGAGGCTGGAGAACGTCGTCGAGAGGTACGCGCCCTTGACCGCCGCGTACCAGCCGAAGCCGACCACCGCGCCCGCCTGCCACGACGACGAACGCGCGAACGCCCGGCCGGTCCCGCTCGGCCCGCGGCACGGCGAGCATCGCCAGCAGCGCGATCGCCGGCAGCACGCCGATCCCGATCGCGAAGGCGCCGCCCGCCCAGCTGCCGTACTCGAGCATCCGCCCCTTCCAGAGCGTCGTCGCGACCGACCACTCGTTCGACCGGTGACCGAGGAAGGCGACGACCGCGATCACGGCGCCGATGCCGAGCACGACCGCCCCGGCCCAGTCCCAGCGCGACCAGGACGCGCGCCAGCGGCGCATCGCCGGGGTGCGCCACCAGAGCGCGAGCAGCCCGAAGGCGATCGCGCCGAAGAGGGCCACGAGCTGCGATCGGACGAGCACGGCGAGCACGCAGGACCCGAGCGCGAGCGCGATCGGCCAGCGCCCCGGAGCGTCGACGGCCCGTACCGTCAGCCACAGCGCGAGCGTCGCCGCCGGGTACGCCCACGGCTCCTCCACGAGGATCGGTGCGTACGACAGCGCGGGGCCGGCGATCGCGGCGACGGCCGCGAAGTAGGCCCAACCGGGCGAGAGCAGGCGTCTCGCGAGGAGGAACGCCGGGAAGATCGCCGCGGCCATCACGAACGCCTGGACGGTCTTGATCGACTCGTACGCGGTCGCAACCGGGTGCAGCCACCAGAACGGCGCGGTGAGCCACGGCACGAGGCTCGTGAAGCCGTACGGCTCGCCGCGCCGCGCGGCGTGCCCGGTCTCGGCGATCGCGCGGGAGATCTGCGTCGTCTCGAGCTCGTCCGAGAAGATCGTCGGCGTCTCGCGCCGCCAGGCCTGCCACGCGTAGAGCGTCGCGAGGAGCAGGTAGGCACCGATGAGTGGCGCGGCGGACTCGAGCCGCGCGCGGATGTCCACCTTCACTCTGCGAGCGCTCGCGTCGGCGTGGGAGGCAGCGGGCGGTCGCGCAGAACGCGGTGGGAGATCCCGACGGCGTCGCAGGCACGCTCGAGCTCCTCGAGCCGCTCGGACGGGGCGTCGGGGATCGTGACGACCAGCTCGTCGGCGCGCGTCGTCTCGAGCGCTCCGGCGGCGTCGCCGATCGAGCCGAGCACCGGCACGCCCTGGACGCGGCGGCGGCGCAGGCGTGGGTTGTCGTCCAGGAAGCCGACGACACGGACGTCGTCCACCCGGCTGAGGTCGCGGACGAGGCCACGGCCGGCCCGGCCGGCACCGGCGACGAGGACGCGCCTGCGCCCGTCGTCCGGGCCCCCTCCTACCTCGGGCACGAGCCGCACGAGCCACCGCGACAGCGCGGCGAGTGCAGCGGCCGTCACGCCGTAGACGACGAAGATGCCGCGCGGGAAGTCGCCGAGGTTGCGCGTGGCGAGCACGATTCCGTACCCCGCGAGCGTCGCGATGCCCGACGCGAGCGCGACGGAGAGGAGGTCGCGGGTCGTCGCGTAGCGCCACGCACGCCGGTAGACGCCGGAGAGGACGTAGACGGCGTACGTCGTGCCGAGCACGATCGGCAGCACCGCCTGGAACGTGCCGCGCTGGAGCTCCGTGCCGCGACCGTCGACGAAGAGCAGGTACACGGCGAGAAACGTCCCGGTCACCAGCACACCGTCGACGACGAGCTCGACGAGCCGTCGAGGCTGCACGGCGATCGCGTGGCGGAGCCTCGTGTCACCTGGCCGTCCGCGTCGTTCCTGCTCCGAGAGCTCGGCGAGGAACCCGCCGAACTGGACGAGGAGCGCGAACGTCACGAGCACCCCGAGCGCGGTGATCGCCGGCCGGTCGAGCACGTTGTAGGCGACCGAGGTCGCGCCGAGGGCGACGGCGATCAGCGCGAGGAGCGCGACGGCCTTCGTCTCGGAGAGCCCGTAGTAGACGAGGCGGTGCGACGTGTGGTCGGTGCCCCCCTGGGTCACCGGCCGCCGCTCGGCGAGCCGCCGCACGGTGACGAGCGTCGTGTCGAGGATCGGGATCGCGAGCACGAGGAGTGGCAGCAGCATCGTCGCGACGGTCGTTCCCGCCGTCGTCCAGCTGGCCGCGAGGCCGAGCGCGCCGAGCAGGAAGCCGAGCAGCTGGCTGCCGCCGTCGCCCATGAAGACGCGCGCCCGGTCGCCCGGCCGCAGGTTGAACGGGAGGAAGCCGAGGCAGGCGAAGGCCAGCGAGAGCGAGAGGACGAGGACGAGGTCGTTCGGATGCGCCGTCGCCGCGTCGATCGCGAAGTAGAGGCATGCGACGGTCGCGAGCGTCGCCGCCAGGCCGTCCATGTTGTCGAGCAGGTTGAAGGCGTTGGTGATCCCCACGAGCCAGAAGACGGCGATCGCGACGCCCAGCACGTCGTTCGTCACGAGCTCGACCCGCAGGCCGGCCGCGATCGCGATCCCGGCGGCAGCGATCTGCGCTGCGAGCTTCGCCAGCGGGCTCAGATGGCGGACGTCGTCGACGACCCCTGCGACGAAGAGCAGCCCGCATCCGGCCAGGATCCCGGCGAGCTCCCACGACGCCTCCACGGCACCGACGGCGATCGCGAGCGCGACGCCTGCGGCGAGCCCGCAGGCGATGCCGACGCCGCCGAACGTCGGCGTGGCGCGCTCGTGCCAGCGCTCTCCGGTCGGCTGCGCGACGAGCTTGGACGCGGCGGAGGGGGCGCGCAGGAGGGCCCAGAGGGCGAACGCCGCGACAGGCAGGGCGGCGATCGTGACGGCCGCTTCCACGGTGGCCAAAGGGTAGCGACGGTTCCGTACGATTTTGGAGTCGAGGCCGTCCGCCGCCGCCCTACAATCGGCGCTCGTGAGCGTCTACGCGGATCTGCTGCGGCACCGGGAGCTGTTCGGCTCGCTCTTCCGGCGCGACCTGCGCGCGAAGTACAAGGGATCCGTGCTCGGGCTCGCCTGGACGCTCGCGCTGCCGGCCGCCTTGATGCTCGTCTACCTCGTCGTGTTCGCGGTCCTCTGGAAGGCCCAGCCGACCGAGACCGAGCACTACTGGCTCTTCCTCCTGTGCGGCCTGCCGCCCTGGGTCTTCTTCTCGACGTCGCTGCAAGGCGGCGCGCGGAGCATCGTCGAGAACGCGCCGATCATCCGCAAGGTGCGCTTCCCGCGCCAGCTCGTGCCGCTCTCCGTCGTCGCGACCGAGGTGATCGCCTTCGCCGCGATGACGGCGATCGTCCTCGTCCTCGCGCTCTGGTTCCAGCCGGAGAGCCGCGATCTGGCCTGGCTCGCGATCCCGGTCGCCGCGCTGATCGTGGTGTTCACGGCGGGCGTGGCCCTCGCGATCGCGTCGCTCAACGCCATCTTCCGCGACGTCGAGTTCGTCGTCACGGCCGCGCTGCTGCCGTGGTTCTTCCTGACGCCCATCCTGTACCAGCTCGACGATCTGCCCGGCGCCCAGTCGCGGCCGTGGCTCGTCGACCTGCTCCACTGGGGAAACCCGCTGACGCCGGCGGTCGAGTCGTACCGGACGCCGCTCTACGAGGGCGAGCTGCCGCCGACCGGCGACCTGCTGTACCTCGTCGTCGCCGCGGGCGTGGCGCTCGCGCTCGGCGCGTTGGTGTTCAGGTCGGTGGACGACCGGATCGCGTCGGAAGCCTGACGACCGCCCGTCCCTCGAAGAGCCCCTCGCCCGCGTAGGCCGGCAGGCCGCGATGCTCGGCGGGCTCGAGCCCCTCGACGAGCGAGGGAAGCAGGAGCGGGACGTCGAGGCGCGGGTTGCGTCCTCCGGGCGCCCACGCAGCGAGCCCGCGAGCCGCGCGGCGGCGCTCGAGCGGCCCGCCGGCCGCAACGAGTGCCGGGCCGACGGCGGGCCAGCCCTCCGCGTGGGCGTCGAGCAGCAGCCGCGACCAGTCGGGTGCCGGCTCCGCGCCGGCGACGAGGTGGGCCGTCGCCGCGGGGTCGTCGGCGACGAGCGGCTCCTCCTGCGCGGCGAGCGCGGCGCTCCGTCCGCCCGTCCGGACCGCCGTGGACGACCACGGCCAGCCGCCGCTCCGCGATCAGCGGCGCGACGTCGACCTCCAGATCGTGCGTCCCGACCCCGAGCTCGGAGAGCCAGAAGCGGTGCTCCTCGACGAGGTCGAAGCGAAGGACGTACCGGCCCGGAGGACGCGGCGCGTCGAGGGGCACGTCGACCCCGACCGTCTCGCCCGGCGCCACCGGCTGCGGGAACGCGGTGCGGGTGCCGTCCCAGACGATCGCGTTGCCGTGCGTGTCGAGCCAGTGGTACGAGAGCTGCAGACCGTCCGCGCCGCGCGAGCGCCACGTCGCCGCTCCCCCGTTCTCGAGCACGAGCCTCGCCGTCGTCCGAGCGCCCGCCCGCTGCGGCGCGACCGTCGAGGATCGCCAGAGCGGAACGAGCGGCTCCACGGCGCCCGAGTCTACGCGGCCGCTGCCGCGATCGAGGGCTACCCTCCCTGTCATGGTCACCCCCCTCCTGGTCCGCGCGGCGCGCCGCGAGCCGGTCGAGCGCACGCCGGTGTGGTTCATGCGCCAGGCCGGCCGCTCGCTCCCGGAGTACCGCGCGATCCGCGAGCGCCACTCCTTCTTCGAGGTCGCGGGGACGCCCGAGCTCTGCGCCGAGGTGACGCTGCAACCCGTGCGACGTCACGGCGTGGACGCGGCGGTGCTCTTCGCGGACATCATGACCCCGGTCCTCGGCATGGGGATCGACGTGGAGCTCGTCGAGGGCGTCGGCCCGGTCGTCGAGCGGCCTGTGCGGACCGCCGCCGACGTCGCGCGGCTCCGCATCCCCGACCCCGAGGAGGCGTTCGGCCCGGTCCTCGAGGCCGTGCGACTCGTTCGCACCGAGCTCGAGCCCGAGCGGGCCGTGATCGGCTTCTGCGGGGGGCCGTTCACCGTCGCCGGCTACCTCGTCGAGGGCCGCCCGAGCCGCGAGCTGCCGCGGACGAAGGCGCTGATGCTCTCCGAGCCCGAGACCTGGGATGCGCTCCTCGCGAAGTTGTCCGAGACCTTCGCCGCGTACGTCGCCGCCAAGGTGCGGGCCGGCGCCGACGTCATCCAGCTCTTCGACTCCTGGGTCGGGACGCTCTCGCCGCAGCTCTACCGCGAGCGCGTCGCTCCGTGGAGCGCGCGGATCCTCGCCGCGGTCGACGTCCCGACGATCCACTTCGGCACGGGTGCGGCGCACCTGCTGCCCGAGCTTGCCGCCGCGGGCGGCGACGTCATCGGCCTCGACTGGCGACTTCCGCTGGACGACGGTTGGGCCGTCGTCCCGGGTCGCGCCGTGCAGGGGAACCTCGACCCGGCGACGCTTGCGGCGCCGTGGGACGTCGTCGAGCGCGAGGCCGCCGACGTGCTCGCGCGCGCTGCGGGTCGGCCGGGCCACATCTTCAACCTCGGCCACGGCGTACTGCCGGAGACCGACCCGGACGTCCTCACGCGTCTCGCCGCGCTCGTCCACGAGCGCACGGAGGCGACGGTCGCCGTATGACCGGCCCCGCCGTGATCCTGATGGCCTACGGCTCGCCGGACCGCCTCGCGGACGTCCCCGCGTACTACTCCGACATCCGCGGCGGCCGGCCGATCCGTCCCGAGCTCGTCGACGACCTCGTCGCGCGGTACCGGGCGCTCGGGATCGACGACGGGGACGGCCCCTCGCCGCTCAACGCGATCACCGAGGAGACGAGGGCCGCGCTCGAGGCCGTGCTCGGGATCCCCGTCCTGACGGGGATGCGCCACTGGGACCCGCGGATCTCGGCCGCGGTCGACGCCGCGCTCGCCGCCGGGAGCGCTCCGATCCTCGGGCTCGTGCTCGCGCCGCACTGGTCGTCGCTCTCGATCGCGAAGTACGAGGGCCTCTTCGACCAGGCCGTCGCCGGCCGCGCCGAGACGCGCTTCGTCCGCTCCTGGAGTGACGACCCGGGCTTCATCGCCCTCCTCGCCGACCGCATCCGAGCGGCGCGAGCCGACCCTCCCCACGTCGTCTTCACGGCGCACTCGCTCCCCGCGCGCATCATCGACGAGGGCGACACCTACCGCGACGCGTTGCTGGAGACGAGCCGTCTCGTTGCCGGCGCCGCAGGCGTCGGCGACTGGAGCTTCGCCTTCCAGAGCGAGTCGCCGACCGGCGAGCCGTGGCTCGGGCCGGACATCCTCGACCACCTCTCCGACCTCTCCGCGCAGGGCGTCGCCGACGTCCTCGTCTGCCCCGTCGGCTTCGTCTCCGACCACCTCGAGATCCGCTGGGACATCGACGTCGAGGCGGTCGAGCGCGCAGCGGGAGCTCGGCATGCGCCTGAGCCGGATCGAGATGCCGAACGCCGACCCCGCGCTCGTCGACGTGCTCGCGGGCATCGTCCGCCGCGAGCTCGCGGCGGTCGCCGCGTAGGAGCGGGATGCGCGCCGGAGAGATCTCGGTCGACGGCGTCTCCCGGAAGTTCGTCGTCCGCGCCCGCGAGACCCAGACCCTCAAGGAGCTCCTCGTGGCCCGCGGCCGCACCGGCGCGCAGGAGGTCTGGGCGCTCCGGGAGGTCTCCGTCGCGATCTCGCCCGGCGAGGCGGTGGGGCTGATCGGCCGGAACGGCTCGGGAAAGTCCACGCTGCTCCGGCTGATCGCGGGGATCATCCGGCCGACGGACGGGAGCGTCCAGGCCGGCGGACGGATCGGGTCGCTGCTCGAGCTCGGCGCGGGCTTCCATCCGGACTTCACCGGGCGCGAGAACGTCGAGCTGAACGGCGCGCTGCAGGGACTCTCGCGGGCGCGGATCCGCGAGCGCTTCGACGAGATCGTCGCGTTCGCCGAGCTCGAGGGCTCGATCGACAGGCCCGTGAGGACGTACTCGTCGGGCATGACGATGCGGCTCGGGTTCGCGATCGCGGCGTTCCTCGAGGCCGACGTCCTGCTGCTCGACGAGGTGTTCGCCGTCGGCGACGAGAGCTTCCAGCGGAAGTGCTTCGGCGTGATCGCCGCGTTCAAGGAGCGCGGCGGCACGATCCTGTTCGTCTCCCACGACGCCTCGGCGGTCGAGCGGCTCTGCGACCGCGCCGTGCTCCTGCGCCATGGGCGCCTCGCCTTCGACGGTCCGGTCCACGAGGCGATCACGCGCTATCGCCGCGCGCTTGCCGAGGAGGACGGCGCGGCGACGACGAACGGCCACGGCCCGTCCGGCTCCGGCGAGGCACGCATCGCCGCGGCCCGCCTCGTGACCGCCGACGGGGAGTCGCGCGACCGCTTCCTCGCGGGGGAGCCCTTCGGCCTCGACGTCGCGCTCGAGGGCTCCGTGGCGGCGCCCAGCCTCCACCTCGAGGTCCGGGACGCCTCCGGACTCCTCGTCGCCGAGGATCTCGCCGAGACTGCGTCGCTCGGCTGGGACCCCGCGGGCGACGGCCTCGCCCTGCGCCTCGACGTCGAAGCGCCGCCGCTCCAGTTCGGCCGGTTCGAGCTGACGCTTGCCCTGCTCGGCGACGACGGCCGCCTGCTCGACCGGCTGCCGCGCCCGATCCCGCTGCTCGTGTACCCGGACGACGAGAGCCGCGGTCTCGTGCGCCTCGAAGGAACATGGCGTCGCGGGCCGAACGAGGCAGAGCTGTGAGCTACAAGAGCTGCCCCGACTGGCCGGCCCTGATGGAGCTCGCTCCCGATCTGCAGTTCAAGCACATGACGGTGCACGACGCGCAGCTGCCGTTCGAGGTCGTCGCGAAGATTCCGAGCGGCATCTCCCTCGACGAGGTCGAGATCTGCTGCGACGTCGAGCACCACGTCGTCAACGCGGCCCACACGCACCCCGACGTCGTCGCCGCGCTGGAGGGTACGCACTGGTTCGAGGTGAACGAGTGGGCGACGACGGGCCCGGGCGCCGACCACGGCTCCGGCGCCGCCCCGCACGCCGCTTGAGCGGCGGCCTCGCGACCGCACGTACTCTCGGTTCGTGCTCACGGTGATTCCCTTCCGGGCGGAGGGCAAGAGCCGCTTGCCCGAAGACCTGCGTCGCGAGGTGGCGCTCGCGATGCTCGGCGACGTCGTCGAGGTGGCGCTCGCGGTCGGCGACGTGCGGGTGGTCACCGACGACCCGGCGGGCCGGCTGGTCGCTGGCGACCTCGGCGCCCGGCTGGTGGACGATCCTGGCGGCGGGCAGGGAGACGCGGTCGCGACCGGTCTCGAGGGCGCGTCCGGCCTCTGTCTCGTCGTCAACGCCGACCTGCCCCGGGTCCGGCCCTCGGACCTGAACGCGCTCGCGGTGCCGGCGTTGCTCGGACGGCTCGGGCTCGTCGAGGCGCACGACGGGACGACGAACGCGCTCGGCCTGCCGCGCGCCGAGATCTTCGCGCCGCTCTACGGCCCGGGCAGCGCGGCGCGGTTCCGCGACCATGCGGCGGGCCTCGGAATCGACGTCGAAGCGCTGGTGCTCGGGAACCTCGTCGACGACGTCGACACGCTCAGCGACCTCGTCCGGTTCGGCTCACGTGCGGGGGCGCGCACCGCGGAGCTCGTCGAAGCAATCGCGCTTTGAGAAGTCGTGTGCCTCTCCGGCGGCGTCGGCGGGGCGAAGCTCGCCTGCGGCCTGCAGGACGTCCTTGGGCCGGGAGAGCTGACGGTGATCGGCAACGTCGGCGACGACGTCGATGTGCTCGGGCTGCACGTCTCGCCCGATCTCGACTCGGTGCTCTACGCCCTCGCCGGGCTGAACGACGAGGAGCGCGGGTGGGGTCGGGCCGGCGAGACCTGGCGGGCACTCGAGGCCGCGAGGCAGTGGGGCGGAGAGGGGTGGTTCATGCTCGGCGACCTCGATCTCGGGCTCCACCTCGTGCGCACGCAGGCGCTCCGGACGGGAGATCCGCTCTCGGCGGTCACGGCGCGCCTCGCCGAGGCGGCGGGTCTCGCGACCGTGCTGCTGCCGGCCACGGACGACCCGCTCCGGACGTCGGTCGTGACGCCGGGTGGCACGTTCCCGTTCCAGGAGTGGTTCGTCGCCCGCCGTCACGAGGACGAGGTCGATGCGATGCTGTTCGCCGGCGCCGACAGCGCGGAACCCGCTCCGGGCGTCCTCGACGCGATCCGCGACGCCGACGCGATCGTCGTCGCGCCGAGCAACCCGTACACGTCGATCCACCCGATCCTCGCGGTCGACGGGATCCGCGACGCGGTCGCCGCTCGCAGTGCGCGCACCGTCGCCGTCAGCCCGCTCGTCGGCGGCCGCGCCGTCAAGGGCCCGCTCGACCGTATGCTCACGCGCATGGCGGGCGGTACCTCACCGGCGCATGTGGCGCAGTGTTACGAGGACCTGATCGGCGCGCTCGTGATCGACCGCGCGGATGCTCCGGCCGATGCCGATGTCTCCCTCGTGGTCACGGACACGCTGATGACCGACCGCGACGCCGCCCGCAGGCTCGCCGAGATCGTGCTCGAGGCGGTCGCGTGAGGGTCGCGGTCGTCGGGGGCACCGGCGGCTTCGGCCTGGCGCTCGCAAAGCGTCTCGCCGAGGCGGGCTACGACGTGGTGGTCGGCTCGCGCGACGCAGAGCGGGCGGCGGCGGCCGCAGCAACGGTAGGGGTCGAGGGCGCGACCAACGCCGACGCGTGCCGCGCCGCGAGCCTGGTGATCCTCGCAACGAAGGCCGAGGCGGCGGTGGCGACTGCTTCCGGGCTGCGCGACGCGATCGGGACGACCCCTGTCCTCTCGGTCGCCGCCGAGCTGACGTTCGGACCGGACGGCGTCTCGCCGACGACCGAGGCGACATCCGTGGCCGCGCGGATCAGGGACGTCGTCGACGGGCCGGTCGTCGCCGGCCTGCACTCCCTCGCCGCCCGCAACCTCGGCGGAGACGCGCCGCCCGAGGAGGACGCGCTCGTCTGCGGCGACGACGCGGACGCGAAGGCGGCCGTCCTCGAGCTCGCCGGGAGGATCACCTCCGGGCGCGCGATCGACTGCGGCCCGCTCGCCTCCGCCCGCGCGCTGGAAGGCCTCACGGCCGTGATCGTGAACGTCAACAAGCGCTACAAGGCGCACGCGGGAATCCGTGTCACGGGGTTCGCTAGATGCTTGATCGGCAATTCGCGCGAACCGGATGGCGCCCCAGACGCTGCGCCGGATCACCCCGCCGGGCACGGCCCGTACCTTCGGGTACTGGACGCGCCCGGCCGGTGCGCCCGGCTTGGTCTGCGACGCCCCCGGACGTCACGCCAATTACCGATCAACCATCTAGTCGAGGTGGCCGGCGCCGGCACGGTCAGCGTCATCCCGCTCGAAGGGCTGCCGGAGCTCGTCGAGGGCGAGGATCTCGGGCTCCTGCTCCATGCCGCCGCCGGCGCTGCCGGCGGGCTCCAGGACGCCGACGTCGTCGTCGTCGCCCAGAAGGCCGTCTCGAAGGTCGAGGGCCGAGTCGTACGGCTCGCCGACGTCGAGGCGTCCGCCCGCGCGGTCGAGCTCGCGGGCGAGGACGGAGATGCGCGCCGCGCCGAGGTGATCCTCCGCGAGAGCCGCGAGATCCTCCGCTCCCGGCCCCCGCTCGTGATCGCCGAGACCCGGCACGGCTTCGTCTGCGCCTCCGCCGGCGTCGACGCGTCCAACACGCCGGGCGAGGGCATCCTCGTCCTGCTTCCCGTCGACCCGGATGCCTCCGCGCGCCGGGTGCGCGCCCGGCTCTGCGAGCTCTCGGGGGCGGACGTCGGCGTGGTCGTGAGCGACTCGTTCGGCCGCGCGTGGCGTCAGGGGACGACCGACGTCGCGCTGGGCGTCGCCGGAATCGCTCCGCTCCGCGATCTGCGTGGGACGACGGATGCGCGCGGACATCTGCTCGAGTCGACGCAGATCGCGGTCGCGGACGAGATCGCCGGGGCCGCAGAGCTCGTGCTCGGCAAGGCGCGCCAGGTGCCTGCCGCGATCGTGCGCGGCGTCGACGCGCGCGGCGACGGCAGCGCGGCCGAGCTCGTCATGCCGCGCGAGCGCGACCTCTTCCGCTGAGCCCTAGCCGCGGCGCACAGCGGCGACGGCGCGCTCGAGCTCGGCGGCGGAGAACGCGCCCTCGAACTTCGTCCGGATGACCCCCGTGCGATCGACGACGAACGTGAACGGCTCCGTCGGCAGGCGCCACTGCGAGACCCACTGGTTGACGCCCTTCGCGGGGTCGTTGTCGGAGTAGATCTCGACGTGGATGAACCGGACGCCCTTCGAGCTCGCCTTCTTGCGGACGGCGGAGACGACGTCGACGACGGGGCCGCACGTGCGCGACTGGCAGTACTGCGGCGTCGCGAAGGCGAGGACGAACGGCTCGTGCGCGGCGAGCGCCTGCGCGACCGAGACCTGGTAGAGCGCCCGGTCGGGGTGGCGCGCCGTCGTCAGCGCGGAGAGGTCGCCTCCCGTGCTCGCGAGCGTGGGCGTCTTCGACGGGATCGCGCGGTCGCCGACCGACGGCGCGAGGCTCTTCTTCCGGACGACCATGTTGCCGAGCGCCTGGATCTTCGTGCCGCCGACGGGCTCGGCCATGAACCAGTACCGCCCCGCGGTCGGCGTCGCGACCTTCGCGACATAGATCCCGTTGGCGTCCGCCGTGTCGCCGCCGGGCACGCCGATCGGCTCGAGCTTTGCGATCGTCGTCGCGTAGGGGGCCTGCTTCAGGCCGCGGGAGATCCACACCCGCGCGGTCGGCCGCTCGATCAGTCGCGACTGCTTGTCGACCACGAGAAAGCTGATGCGGTTCGTGCCGACCGCGTGGTCGGAGGTTCCCGGCACCACCGCGACGTCCTCGCCGGGCGCGCGCCAGAGCTGCTCGAGAGTCTGCTTCGACGACGCGGCCGTGGTCGTGTCGCCCGCTGACTCTTCCGAGCCGCCGCCGCAGGAGGTTCCGAGCAGCGCCGCCCCGAGTGCGACGGCGACCGCTGCGGCGAAGGGCCGGCTCACCCGACCAATGTAGACGATGGATCCCGGACGGCCGCGGGCCGTACCGAACGCGCCCGCGCGCCTATCCGGGATCGATCACGTGGCCCACGACGGGCCTCGCTCAGTCGCCGTCGGAGAACGTGAGACTCGGCAGCCTGAACTGACCGAGCCACGCAGCGACCAGCGCAAGGTTGACGAGAGCGAAGGTCAAACGCGCTCTACTCACCTCGAACCTCCTTTCTCAGAAGCGGACGACCCGAAGCGCTTCGGCAGCGTTCCGGTACAACCGCGCAGCCTCGCCGGCGTCCCCACGCCGTTCCGCGAGGTCACCCAGCGCGACCCACGCCCCCGTCCGGTGCGCGATGGACGACATCTGCTCGAACGCAGCGTCCGCGGCCCGGAAGCACTCCTCCGCCTCGTCGAGGCGGCCCCGCTCCAGCAACGAGCGGCCCAGCACCAGGTTCGACTGGCCGATCTCGTCGAGGAAGTCCTCGCGCCCCTCGAGGAGCGCGAGCGCCTTGCGTGCATGCTCGTCGGCCGCCTCGTGATCGCCGAGGTGCTCGTGCACCGCCGCGAGGCTCCCGAGAGCCTGCGCGGCGTCCGGCTGCGAGCCGGACTCGACGGCGAGGGCGAACGACGTGGTGAGATGCTCGATCGCCTGCTCGGGATGACCGAGCAGGAGCTGGAGCCCACCGAGGTTGAGCATCAGACGACCCGTGTTGCGCGCGTCGTTGAGCTCCGCATAGATCTCCCTGGCCTGCAGCGCGTACTGCCGCGCGAGCACCCAGTGGCCGGTCTTCTCGGCGACCCACGACGCCTGGAAGTAGGCGCCGGCGACGACGCGCGGATCGTCCACGCCGAGAGCGAGCTCGAGCGACCGCTCGGCGTCCTCGCGGGCTGCCTCGTAGTCGGCCTGACGGCGGCGGCACCGCGACCGCCACGCGAGGATCCGCGCGCGCAGGACGTCGCACGGCATGCCGGAGCGCTCCGCGAGCTCGAGTGCCTGGTCGAGCAGCCCGATCGCCGAGGGGATGCTCGAGATGCGGTAGCGGCAGCACCCGAGCCGGAAGAGGACGTCGGCGCGGTCGATGTCGGAGAACTCCGGAAGCTCGGTGAGCTCACGCGCCTCCTGGAGCACCGCGATCGCCTCGTGGGCAGCGCCGAGCTCCTGGAGCGCCCAGCCCTCGCCCGCGAGCGCCCGCAGCGCGAGCTCGGCGGAGCCGAGCGCGCCGGTCTCTGCGCGCACCTCGCGGAACGCCTCGACCGCCTCGCGGTCGCGGTGTGCCTCGGAGAGCGCCTCCGCCCGTGCGAGCTTCGCCTCGACCCGCGTCCGCACGTCCGCCGACACGCCGTGCTGGAGGTACTGGTCGTCGACGCCGAGCCGCTCGGCGAGCCAGGCGACCGTGTCGGCTGTCGGCCGCGTCTTGCCGCGCTCGATCTGGCTGACGTACTCCTTCGAGAAACGCTCGCCCGCGAGCTCGGTCTGGGTCAGCCCGGCCGCGACGCGGAGCGCGCGCACGCGCTCGCCGATGCCGCGCGGCCGCCCAGGGGTAGCTGACCGGGGAGTGGCGGCCGCGTCGCGCATTCCGCTGTCACTCAAGCCGCCACCTCCCCGACCGCCCTCCCCCGATGGGGTGAAACCACCTGTCCGGTGCCGCAGCGCATTGTGAAGTGAAGAATAGCGGGGATCACTTGACCGAGCTACTTGACTTTTTGGGACATGACCCGTAGAGTCATGTCACCAAGCACCCTCCAGACGCCAGGAAGGTGCGCGGGGCGCAACCGACGGGTGGCGCGGACGCCGGAGAACAGCGTGACTGGGCCGCAGAGTCACGAGCTCCGTCCGACGCCCCCCACATAGGGTCGCCTCCTTCGAAACGCCCCCGGAAGCCGCAGCCGGGGGCGTTTCACATGGTGGGGGAAACCATGTTTCCCCCACCGGCCCCCTAGCGAAGCGCGCAGCTGCCGAGGCAGCTCCCGCACCTGTCGAGCAAGCGCACTCGTGACCGAGCGGTGTCTTGCCTTCGACCGCGACGAGCAGCAGGAAGCGCGAATGTCGCTCGACGAGCGTTGCGACGTGGCTATTCGAAGCGCCGGCGAGCAGGTCACCTTCCCAGTGGCCGGGAAGCGCCCTGTCTTCAGCCTCTGCCGGCCGCTCCCGGATCGAGACGGCGTTCAGGATCTGCCCCTGCCCGCCGTAGCAGCGAGCGCCGCGAGGTCGTCGGATCGAGCGCGAGCGGCGCAGGTGGCCGAGGAGCTCGCGCTTGAGCGCTCCCCGGGCCTGAATGAAGAGGGTCAGGTAGATCGTTTCGTGCGACACCCGCATAGTTTCGTCGCAGGGAAACTCGCGCTTCAGCCAGCCGGCGATCTGCTGAGGCGACCAGTCCTCGCGCAGCTTTGTCGCCACGATCCTCCTGAGTACGGGCTGGCGAGCGAGCTTGCACGCTTCTTCTGGTGGGTGGCACCGCCGTCGCTCGCCTGGCCTCCCGGCCCGCGGAGCCGGCCTTCGGCCGCGATCCGACGCGCGCCAACCGTGGAAGAGCGGAGATCCCCGTGCGGGCGAGGCGGGCCGTGAGGTGGGGTGGTAGGGTCGCGCCGATGGCAGCGGTCGACTTCTTCATCAAGTTCGACGGCATCAAGGGCGAGAGCGCCGACGCCAAGCACAAGGACGAGATCGACGTCGAGTCCTGGAGCTTCGGTGAGACGAACACGGCCGGCGGTGGCGCCGGGGGCGGCGGCGGAGCCGGCAAGGCCTCGATCCAGGACTTCCACTTCACCATGCACCTGAACCGGGCGAGCCCCGCGCTCATGAAGGCGTGCGCCACCGGTCAGCACATCAAAGAGGCGACGCTCTCGGCGCGCAGGGCCGGCAAGGGCCAGCAGGAGTACCTGACCTTCAAGTTCCGGGACGTTCTCGTGAGCTCGTTCCAGACGACTGGCACGGAGGAGCTTGCAGCCCCGACCGACTCGGTGTCGCTCGCGTTCGCCAAGATCGAGGTCGAGTACAAGCCGCAGAAGTCCGACGGGTCGCTCGGGGCGCCGGTCGCCTTCAGGTACGACCTGAAGACGAACAAGTCGTTCTAGCGCCGGACGGCGCCGCACCGTGGAGCCGCTCCGGAGCATCCCACCTCCCGGCCGACCCGATCCGCCCGTGGCGGAAAGCGCCCGCGCCGCGCTCGACCTGGCCCGGCTCCTGCGGGAGGCCGGATACACCTCGCCGCGGATCCAGGAACGCTTGGGTACCGGCGATGAGCTTCTTGCCCGATCCCCCGAGCTGCCGTCGTACCTGCGTCGGCTCGGTGACGCGGACGAGCTCGCCGTGCTGCTCCGGCTGCTGCTGCTGGGCGTGCCAGTCGATCGTGCGCGCGTCGAGGGGCACGTCGGCGGCGCGCTGCGAGAGGGCCTCGAAAACACGCGCTTCCTCGTCCACGACGGCGACGTCGTCCACGGCGCGGCGCGCCTCGTCCCGCACGACGAGCTGCTGATCGCGTCCGACCACGCGGCGGCCGCGGAGAGACACGCCGACCACGTTCCGGGCGTGCACCGCCCGTCCGTTGCCCTCGCTCACCTCACCGTGCGCCGCGGTGGGGAGCGCGCGCTCGATCTCTGCACGGGCAACGGGATCCAGGCGATCCTGCTGGCCGCGCATGCAGAGCACGTCGTCGCGACCGACGTGAACCAGCGGGCGCTCGCGTACACGAGGCTCAATGCCGTGCTCAACGGCGTCGACAACGTCGAGACGAGGGCGGGAAGCTTCTTCGAGCCGGTGGCCGGCGAGCAGTTCGACCTCGTCGTCGCGAACCCGCCGTACGTGGTCTCGCCCGAGACCGCGTATCTGTTCCGCGACGGCGGCATGCGGGGCGACGGCGTGTCGGAGCTCGTCGTCCGGGGCATCCCGCAGAGGCTCGCGCCGAGTGCGTTCGCGTGCGTCCTGATCGCATGGGCGCTCGACCCCGACGATCCGACGAAGCGGCCTCGTACGTGGCTCGAGGGCTCGGGTTGCGACGCGTTCCTGCTCCACACCTCGACGGACGACCCGATCGAGACGGCGACGCTGTGGAACCGCGACCTCGTCGACCGGCCCGAGGCCTACGCCGACGCACTCGACCGCTGGCTCGACTACTACCGGGAGCTCGGGATCGAGCACCTCGGCTACGCCTGCCTCGTGCTGCGCAAGCGCGCCGACGGCGGCGACGATCCCGCAACGGGCTGGGTCGAGGCCCTGCAGCTGCCCCGGTCAGGCGCTCCGCCCGGCAGGACGGCACGTGGCGCGGCTCTTCGAGACGCATGACCGCCTTACAGGGGACGCCGGCCGGTCGCTGCTCGACCGGAGACTGCGCGTCGCGGACGAGACGGTCGTCAGTCGCGACGACCGCTTCCACGGCGGTCGGTGGCACGCGGAGGCGCCGACGCTCCGTCTCGAGGCGGGCCTGCCCTTCACCGCCGAGCTCGACCCACCGACCGCGCGCGTGCTCGCGGGGTTGGACGGGTCGCAGACGCTCGGGCAGGCGCTGGCCGCGGCGGTCGAGGGAGTGGACACCCGCGAGGAGGGCCTCCAGCTGGCGCGGCGGATGCTCGAGATCGGATTTCTCGAGCTCGTCGACGAGGAGGACGCTCGCTAGGCGGTGGGCCCTGGAGGCGCCGGTACCGGCACCTGGACCCAGCTCACGATCTTGCCCTTGTGGACGCGAAACGCCGCCGCTGCCTTCTGGCCCGGCGCGTCGCAGCGGCGGTGCGTGCCGTTCGCGAGGACGAAGACAGCGGTCGCCGTCTCGCCCTTCACGGTGATCGAGACGATCCGGCCCGCGCACGGGAGCAGGCTGTGCCAGAGCGCGATGTCGGCGTACGTCTCGAGCCGCAGGACGGTGCCGCCTTGCGCGAACACCGCAGGCCGCGCGAACAGGCGCGCGAGGCCGGCGTTGTCGTACGCGTTCAGGCGCGCGCTCCACGCCCGAACGATGCGCTTGGTCGCCGCCGGCCGGTCGGTGTGCGCGGCACCGGCGACGGGCGTCGTCACCAGCGCGGCGAGGAGTGCGCAGACGGCGAACCGCATCTCTCCACGATACGCCGCCATCGACTCGTTGCGGTAGGCGGCGCGCCTACGATCGCCGGATGGACGGGGCCGTCGCATTTCGCCGTGGCGTCTGGGCGATGGCCCCGCTCTGGCTCGGCGTCGTCCCGTTCGCGCTCGTCTACGCGGTCCTCGCGCGTGATGCCGGGCTCTCGTTGCTCGAGACGCAGGCGCTGTCCGCGCTCGTGTTCGCAGGCAGCGCGCAGGTCAGCGCCGTCGGCCTCTTCGGGTCGGGGGCGGCGGGCCTCGGGATCGTGTCGACCACTTTTCTCCTCAACGTCAGGCACGTCCTCTACGGGCTCTCGCTCGGGCGCCGGATCCCACTCTCGCGCCGGCAGCGACCGGTGGCCGCCTACTTCCTCACGGACGAGGCCTTCGGCGTCGTCGCCGCGAGCGGCGAGCGGACGTTCACCTTCCTGCTCGGCGCGGAGCTGAGCCTGTTCGCCATGTGGAATCTTGCGACGCTCGGCGGCGCGATCGCCGGGTCCGCGATCACCGACCCCGCGGAGCTCGGCATCGACCTCGTCTTCCCGCTCGCGTTTCTGGCCCTGCTCGTGCCGCTCGTGCGAACGCGCGTGGAGCTCCTCGTTGCCGTCGCCTCCGGCGCGATCGCGTACGTCGCCGCGCGCGGCCTGCCCGGCGGTCTTCCGATTCTCCTGACCGGTGTGGTCGGAAGCCTGCTCGGCGCCGCGCTGACGAGCGGGCGCGCCGGCGAGGACGTCGACGTCGAGGATGCAGTGCGAGAGGTCGCGTGACCTTCTGGCTGACGCTCGGCGGGATGGTGGCGGTGACGTTCGGCTCGCGCTACGCCGGGCTCGCGTTGCGCGTCGAGCTGCCCGACTTCTGGGTGCGCTGCCTGCACTTCGTGCCGATCGCGGTGTTCGCCGCGCTCGTCACGCCGTCGGTCGAGGGCGGCCTCGGCGAGCGGGAGATCCGCGTTGCCGCCGCGTTCGTGACGGGGGCTGCGGCGTGGCGCACGCGCAACCTCGGCATCGCGATCGTGGCCGGGATGCTCGCCTTCTGGGCGCTTCGCTGGGTCAGCCCGTGACGGGGTCCGCGAGCAGCCAACGCATCCGCTCGTTCTGGATCGCGGTGAAGTCGCCGTCGTCGAGCAGGCCGCCGACGCGGTCCGCCACCGAGCGGAGCAATGCGCCGGCGATCATGACCCAGGCCTCGGCGTCGGCGTTCCGGTCGGCGGCGATCAGGCCGGCTCCCTGGCCACGGCGGATCGCGGCCGCGACGTGGTCGTGGACGGCGCGCATGTGCCGTGCGACGTGCTTGCGGATCTCCCGGTCCTCGCCCGCCTCGGTGATCCCCTGGATCCAGAGGTTCGGCATCATCGCTTTCTTCCAGCGGGTGGACGAGGCGGGGAGGACGAGGCCGCTGCGGACGGGCCCCGCCCCCTCGCCGCCGTTCCGGCGCGCGGCCAGCAGGTCGTCGGAGGCGCGGTCGAACGCCTCACGGAACTCCTCCCAGGCAGCGTCGAGGCACGCGGACCAGAGGTCGCGCTTCGACGGGAAGTGCCGGTAGAGGAGGGGCTCGCTCACCCCTGCCTCGCGCGCGATCTCCGCGGTTGTCGAGCCGGCGTAGCTGCCGGAGGAGAACACCCGGAGGGCTGCCTGGACGATCGCCCGCCGCCGCTCGTCCGCGGAGAGGCGTCGCGGACGGCTCATGCGGCCTCTGCCGCCCGCTGCACCGGCTCGGCGCCGTGCGAGCGGTCGTGCGGCCGGATGAGGGCCGCAGCCGTGATCGCGCCGGCAAGCGCGATGACGGAGCCCACGACCAGCGCAAGCTCGAAACCGTCCATGAACGACGCCGTCGTCGGGGGTGACGTCAGCCGTGAGGCCATGATCGCCCCCATCAGGGCGATGCCGGTCGAGCCGCCGACCTGACGGCAGGCGTTCAGGACGGCGGAGCCGATCCCCGCCTTCTCGACCGGAACCGCGCGCATCGCCGCGGCGGAGCTCGGAGTCATCGTCATCGACATCCCGAACCCGCCGAGCACGAGCGCCGGCACGAGCACCCAGAATGTCGCGTCCTCCGAGAGCTGGCTGAAGTACGCGAGCTGGACGGCCAGGAGCACCATGCCGCCCGTGATCAGCCAGCGCGAGCCCCACCGGTCGGACGCGCGGCCGGCGAGCGGGGCGATCACGATGATCAGGAGGGTCATCGGCAGGAACGCCGCGCCCGCCTCGACGGCGGAGTAGCCGAGCACGTTCTGCATGTAGAGCGAGACGAAGAAGAAGACGCCGAACATCGCGAGCGCGACGAGGAGCATCGCGAGGTTCGCGCCGACGTACGTGCGGTTGCGGAACAGCGTCAGGTCGAGCATCGGCGCGCGCTGGCGCCGTTCGAGCAGGATGAAGGCGGTGAGCGACACGGCGGCGACGACGAAGGCACCCACGATCCGCACCGACCCCCAGCCGTAGTTGTTCCCCTCGATCAGGCCGTAGGTGAGCGCGAAGAGGCCGAGGCCCGACGTGGCGAGGCCGGGGAGGTCCAGCCGCTCGTGGCTCTCGTCGCGCGATTCGTCGATGAGGAGGAAGCTCGCCGCGATCCCGAGCACGCCGATCGGGACGTTGACGAAGAAGATCCAGTTCCAGCTCGCATGCTCCGTGAGGAGGCCGCCGATGAGCGGGCCGAGCGCGAGCGCGAGCGCCGACGTTCCCGCCCAGATCCCGATGGCGGTGCCCCGCTGGCGTGGCGGAAAGGTGACCGCGATGATCGAGAGCGTCGCCGGGCTCATCATCGCGGCGCCGACGCCCTGCGCGACGCGCGCGGCGATCAGCGCTTCGCCGCTCGACGCCATGCCGCAGGCCAGCGAGGCCAGCGTGAAGATCGCGATTCCCACGACGAAGACGAGCCGGCGGCCGTACGCGTCGGCGAGCTTGCCGCCGATGAGCATCAGGGCCGCGAAGGTGAGCGCGTACCCGGAGACGACCCACTCGAGCTCCGACAGCTGCATGCCGAGCTCGCGCTGGATCGTCGGCAGCGCGACGTTCACGACGGTGTTGTCGAGCATGATCATGAACAGCCCGAACGCCACGGCGGCGAGCGTCCACCACTTCTTGTTCTCCTCGGTCACGAGTCGTGCCCGCATGCTCAGCCTCCCTGGAAGTTAGCGCGCACTACGTTAGCAACGGCTAACTACGCTGCGTCGGTTAACGGGTCCGCAACGGCCCGGTCCGTAGGATCGGCTCGTGCCCGTCTACATCTGCCCGAACTGTCGAGAGCGCTCGATCGACACCGACGGCGTCGAGGGTTTCTCGACGCAGGCGCCGCAGTGCCGGAGCTGTGGGTTCGGCTTCCTCTTCCAGCTGCTCGAGGACTACTACCCGGCGCCGTCCACCGGCTTCGTCGTCTGCGACCGGGATGCGCGCGTCCTCGCCGTCGGGCGCGGGGTCTTCGAGCTCACCGGGTTCCGCGAGCCGGACCTGATCGGACGCGACGTGGCGACCGCCCTGACGCTCTCCGATTCCGCGCCCCTCGAGCTCGTGCGCGAGTGGGGCGTGCGTCGCCTCGGGGAGCGACTCGAGCTCCGGACACGGGCCGGGCTGACGAAGCCCGTCGTGGTCGACCTGTTCCCCGCGTACGACGACGACGGCGGCGTGCTCGTCGCGCTCTCGTCGCGCTGAGCCCGCTCAGCGCGGCAGGATCCAGACCTGGCGCGCGACGGCGAGCGGCGCGCCGTCCCGGCCGTAGAGCGCCGTCCCCGCGAAGAGCTTGCGTCCGTCCTCGCCCAGCGGCCAGCCGGCCACGACGCACGGCTCGCCCTCCTCGGGCAGGCGGTCGATGCGCGCGGTCATCCGCCCGAGAACGACCTCGCCGCGTCCCGGATCGCCTGCGGCATAGGCCCCCGGGCAGTCGATCGCGGCCCAGACCACCTCCGATGACACGTCGTGGGCCGTCCATGTCGTCGCGACGAGCCCCGCGCGGAGGCCCGCGCGGAGGCCGTCACGGCCGGGCACCGGGCCGGGGTGGATCCCGAGCCCGCTGCCGTCCTCGCGCGCGCCGCAGACGAAGCACTCGGCGAACTCTGGCGGTCCGAAGGCGCCGACCCCCTCGCCGGCGGCGGCTGCCGAAGCCGGGTCGGGCGGCGACGGCGGCTCGACTCCCGGGTCGCCAGCGACCGCCTCGGCGACGAGCAGGTCGCCGTCCTCGAGCACGAGGCGCTCACCGTCGGGCCGGATCGTGAGCGGGCGCTCGAGCGGCGGCGGGAGTCGGAGCGTGACCTGCGCGCCAGCGCCGACGCGCGAGCCGAGGAGCCCGCACGCGTAGCCTCCGTTCGCCGACCGCAGCGGCCCGCGGTACCGCCGGTCGATGGTCACCGTCTCGCCGGAAGTCATCGCGTGGGTACAGTGACGTTTGTGACCATGAGGCAAAAACTTCCGACAGCCGCGGCCTTCCCAGTGTGGAGGATGCCGGCATGAGGATCGCGCTCGCGCAGCTGAACGCCGTCGTCGGCGACCTGGAGGGGAACGTCGAGCGGATCGTGGCCGCGGTGTCGGAGGCGCAGCGCGCGGCGGCAGACCTCGTCGTCCTCCCCGAGCTCGCCGTCACGGGCTACCCGCCCGAGGACCTGCTGCTCCGGCCCGGCTTCGTGCGTGCAGCGCGCGAGGCCGTCGACGAGGTCGCGCGCGCGTGCACCGACACGGTCGCGCTGGTGGGCGCGCCGGCGTTCGACCGCGATCTCGCGAACGCCGCCTTCGTCTGCGCAGAGCGGACGGTCAAGGGCGTCTATCGCAAGCACTTCCTCCCGAACTACGGCGTCTTCGACGAGCACCGCTACTTCGCGGCCGGGCGCGAGCTGCTGCTGCTCGAGATGGGCGACGTGCTCGTGGGGCCGACGATCTGCGAGGACGTCTGGCAGCCGGGGCCACCCGCGACCGACCTCGCGCTGGCCGGCGCGACGCTGCTCGTCAACCTGAGCGCGTCGCCCTTCCACGTCGGGAAGGCGGAGGACCGCGAGGAGATGCTCGTCACGCGCGCGCGCGACAACGCGTCGTACGTCGCGTTCTGCAATCTCGTCGGCGGGCAGGACGAGCTCGTCTTCGACGGCCACTCCGTCGTACTCGACGACGAGGGAGAGGTCGTCGCGCGCGCCCCCGGGTTCGAGGAGACGCTGCTCGTGGTGGACGTCGACCCGACGGAGGCGGTCGGCCGGCGGCTGCGCGACGTGCGGCGCCGCGAGCTCGAGCGGTCTCTCCCGGCTCCGCCTTCGGTCGGCACCATCCGGCTCGCGCCCCCGCGGGCAGTGGGCGAGCCGGTTGCCGCAGCCGTCGTCCCGTTCGAGCCGGAGCTCGAGCAGATGCGCCTCGGGCTCGGGCTCGGGCTGCGCGACTATGTGACGAAGAACGGCTTCGGCGACGTCGTCATCGCGATCTCGGGCGGGATCGACTCCGCCCTCACGGCGGCGATCGCGGCGGACGCCCTCGGCGCGGCGCGCGTGCATACCGTGTCGATGCCGTCGCGCTTCTCGTCCGAGGGGACACGCGACGACGCACGCGAGGTGAGCGAGAACCTCGGCGTCGACTTCCGTGAGGTCCCGATCGAGGCGATCGTCGGCACCTACCACGCGGCGCTCGGCGGCCTCGAGGGGCTCGCCGCCGAGAACCTCCAGGCGCGGATCCGGGGAACGATGCTGATGGCGCTGTCCAACACGCACGGGTGGCTCGTCCTCGCGACGGGGAACAAGTCGGAGATGGCCGTCGGCTACGCCACGATCTACGGCGACATGGTCGGCGGGTACGCGCTGCTGAAGGACGTCTTCAAGACGGACGTCTGGCGGCTCTCGCGCCATCTGAACGAGCGCGCGGGGCGCGAGCTGATCCCCGTCACGACGATCGAGCGGCCACCGAGCGCCGAGCTGCGCGACGACCAGCGCGACGACCAGTCGCTGCCGCCGTACGAGGTGCTCGACCCGCTCCTCGAGGCCTACGTCGAGCTCGACCGCTCGCGCGAGGAGCTCGAGGCGCAGTTCGACCCGGCGATCGTCGAGCGGACGCTCCAGCTCGTCGACCGCGCCGAGTACAAGCGCCGCCAGGCGGCCCCCGGCGTCAAGCTCCGCCCGCGCGCCTTCGGACGCGACTGGCGGACGCCCATCACCAACAGGTGGAGGGGCTGAGGGCGGCTTCAGCCTCGCCCCGCTTCCTTCTCGCCCCAGCAGAGCTCGGCCAACGCCGCCACCGTCCGCCAGTTCCGCGCGGTCGCCGTCGTCGGCAGGCGCCGTTTCGTGAGGGCCTCCATGAGCTTCGACCGCCCCTGCCCGTTCGGGACGCTGACGTAGAGCTCGCGACCGGCGAGCGTCAGCTCGTCCGGGAGGTACGTGCCGAAGTCGCCCAGGCTGAGGTCACCGAGCTCGACCGCCTCGCCCAGGAAGACGACGACGAGCTTCGTCGGGTCGTCGACCGCATACGGGCTCGAGTCGACGATCCGCGCGAGCTCCTTCCCGCTTCTGACGACGACCGGCACGTCGTGGCCGGTCGCGTCCGCGATCGCGCGCTCCAGCTGCGCGGCGACATGCTTCGGAGCACCCGCTGCGGGGGTGAACACCACGTTGCCGCTCTGCAGGTACGTCTCGACGTCCGTGTGACCGAGCGACTCGACGATCGTGCGTAGCGCCGCCATCCCGATCCGCTTGTGCGGCCCGATGTTGATCCCGCGCAGCAGTGCAGCGACGCGCATCCACAGAGTGTGCCGCGTGACCCCGGGCGTTCTTGTGACACGGTGTCACAAGGCGCTATACGCCGACGTCGACGGGCTCGGACGGCGGGCCGTCCCGGAGGAGCTCGCGGAGCAGCGACGGCAGCCGACGCGGCGCGAACTCGACGTCCGCCGCCGCCTCCAGCTCCCCGAGCGTCCACCACCGCAGCTCCGTGACGCCTTCGTCGCGAAGCTCCTCGGGTGACAGACCCGGGCGGATCGCGAACGCCGGTGTGCGAAGGAGGTAGAAGCGCTCGGTCTGACCGTCCCATCTGCTCATCGGGAACACGTGGGTTCGCACCCAGACGCATGCGCCGAGCGGCCCCGCGAGCTCGAGACCCAGCTCCTCGCGGAGCTCGCGCCCGAGCGTCGCGGTGTCGTCCTCGCCTTCCTCGGCGCCTCCGCCGGGCGCAGCCCAGAAGCTCCGCGCGGGGAACTCGAAGCGGACGAGCACGATCCGCTCGTCAGGGTCGACGACGAGCGCCCGGATGCCGGTCCGGAGCCTCACGGCACGAGCTCGCGCAGGGCGCGGAACCACCGCAGCCGCTCCTCCCAGGAGACGGCGGCGTTCGCCGGCGACGTCGACGGGAGGACGTAGAGGAGGGTCTCGCCGAGCCGGCGCTCCTGGAGGCCGTGCGCCGGGCGACCGCCGAACGGCCCGCGGTACGCCTCCTTGCCGACGAAGCCGATCGCGCGGGGGCGCAGCTCGTGGGCCAGCCGCTCGAGCCGCTCCGCGCTGCCGGCGAAGTCGCCCTTCCGCAGGTCGGAAGAGCCGCGCGTCGTGCGGTACGCGGCGTTCGTGATGCCGACCCCGTAGCGGAGGACGTCGTGCTGGTCGGCCGGGTCGACGAGGCGGGGCGTGAACCCGGCTGCGTGGAGCAGGCGCCAGAAGTCGTTCCGCGGGTTGGCGAAATGCGCCGCCTTGGCGTCGGAGTGGAAGCCGGGATTGATCCCGCAGAAAGCGACGGCGAGGTCCGATGCGAGCACGTCCGGGACAGCGCTCCTGGAGACGGCTGCCACGGTGGCGGAGCCTAGCGCCGCGGCGGGCTGGACAGATCAGCCACTGAGCGTGGAGCATTAGGGCGGAACGGCGTTGGTTAGGCGAGAGGACGCTCGCCCAGCCGAGGGCAGTTGGGGTCATGCATCGAGTCGGAGCACGACCTCGTCGGTTTCCTCGTTGCGCCCATGAGCGAACCCGCGCCCCTCGCCCACGACGCGAAAGCCGCACTTCGTCAACACACGAATCGACGCGGCGTTGTCGCTCGCGGCGCCAGCGTACAGCGGCCGGCTTGCCTCCAGCTGCAAGAACTCTTGTAGAGCACGCGTGGCAATGCCGCGGCCCCAATCTTCACGGCCGATCCAATAGGTGACCTCGCGGCGACCCTCCAAGTCGAAGCTCGCGATGTGACCCACGACTCGACCGTCGATCTCGACGACCCTGTTCGTCGTAGACGCGTCGCTCCTCAGCCGCGCCCACCGTCGCTCGAAGGCGGCTCGATCACTCTGATCCGGCGAAGTGAACGCGGCCATCCGTATCGCGTCGGGAGTCCGTCCAGTGCTCGAACAGCACGCCGAGATCACGATCTTCGATCTCGCGAAGGACAAGCTGTCCCAGCCCTCCCGCACGGCCGTCAACCCTAGCTGCCGCTACTCGGATGACTGTGAGTGGCGCACGTCAGGCCGCTACCGGTCGTTACGCGGCCTCGGGCTCGCGCTCGTCGAGCCGCGCCTCGAACGCGAGCCGGATCCGCTCCGTCAGCACCGCCGTTGCCTCGGCCGCGTCGTCACCGGGACGCTTCACCGTGACGGCGTCGTCGCCGCCCACCCAGCCGTAGCACCGGAGATAGCACTCCTGCTCGTTCAACGGCCGCAACCGCTGCATGGGCCCCAACCGTACGCGGGGGTCCGGACGACGCCCGTTGTCTACGCTGCGGTCGTGGCCGCGCCGGCGAAGTCGTTCGACTACGAGGTCTCGCTCGACGAGACGTGGGACGCGTGGTCGGATCGCGGCGGCGGAGTGCTCGCGGGTGCGGACGAGGCCTCGTGGACGCCGGAGCACCTGCTGCTCGCCGGTCTCGCGCGCTGCTCGCTGACGAGCCTTCGGTACCACTGCGTCCGCGCGGGAGTCACGCTCACGGCGCGCGCCACCGCGCAGGGGACCGTGACGCGGCGCGAGGAGGACGGGCGGTTCGCATTCGTCCTCGTCACGGTCGAGGGTGACGTCTCCTTCGAGCCCAAGCCCGACGACGAGACCACCGCAGCGCTACTCGCGAAGGCCGAGCGGGACTGCTTCATCGGGGCGTCGCTGACGGTGGCCCCCGCATACACCTGGAGGGTGGCGTGAGCGCGACGCTCCTGGATGTCGGTGCGGTGCGCGCCCGCTTCGGCGCCCTCGACCGCCGGCTCGCGTTCTTCGACGGTCCGGGTGGGACGCAGTGCCCCGACGAGGTGATCGACGCGATCGCCCGGTACCTGCGCGAGGACAACGCGAACGTCGGCGCGCCCTACGAGACCTCGCGCCGGACGGACGAGGTGGTCGCTGCCGCGCACGAGCGCGCCGCCGCGTTCCTCGGCTGCGATCCCGGCGAGGTCGCGTTCGGGCAGAGCATGACCGCTCTCAACTTCCTTCTCACGCGTGCCCTCGCCCGCGAGCTCGAGGCCGGCGACGAGGTGCTCGTGACGCGGCTCGACCACGACGGGAACGTCGCGCCGTGGCTCGCGCTCGCCGAGGACATCGGCATCGTCGTCCGCTTCGTCGACGTCGACGACGACCTCTCGCTCGATCTCGACGACCTGGCCGCCAAGCGCACGCCGCGGACGAAGGTCGTCGCCTTCCCGGCCGCCGCGAACTCGGTCGGCACCGCGCCCGACGTCCGCCGGGTCGTCGAGCTCGCGCACGAGGCGGGCGCGCTCGCGTGGGTCGACGCCGTGCACTACGGCCCGCACGGGCCGATCGACGTGTCGGCATGGGGCTGCGACGTGCTCGTCTGCTCGCCGTACAAGTACTTCGGCCCGCACATGGGGCTCGCCTTCGGCCGGGAGGAGCTGCTGCGGAGCTGGCGGCCGTACAAGGTGCGGCCCGCGGCCGACGAGCCCGTCGGCCACCGCTTCGAGCTCGGCACGTGCCAGCACGAGCTCCTCGCGGGCTTCGTCGCTGCGGTCGACTACGTGCACTCGCTGGGCTGGGACGCGATCACCGCCTACGAGCGCGCGCTCGGCCAGCGGTTCCTCGACGGCTTGCCGGCCGACGTCGACCTGCACGGCCTGCCGACGATGGAAGGGCGCGTGCCGACGTTCTGCTTCAGCGTCCCGGGCCGGACCGCGCAGTCCGTCGCGGAGCATCTCGCCGAGCGCGAGGTCGCCGTGTGGTGGGGGAACTACTACGCGCTCGAGACGATGCGGCTGCTCGGGCTCGACGAGGTCGACGGCGCCGTCCGCGCGGGCATCGTCCACTACAACACCGCCGAGGAGGTCGACCGGCTGCTCGCCGGCATCGCGGAGCTGGCGCCGGCGTGAAGCTCCTGCTCCTCGGCGGCCCGAAGTTCGTGGGCCGCGCGGTGATCGACACGGCGCTCGAGCGTGGCCACGAGGTGACGCTCTTCAACCGCGGCATGACCGGCGCGGAGCTCTACCCGGGGCTGGAGCGGATCGCCGGCGACCGCGACGGTGGCCTCGAGGGCCTCCGCGGGCGCGAGTGGGACGCCGTCGTCGACACGTCGGGCTACCTCCCGCGCGTCGTCGGCCAGAGCGCCGGCCTGCTCGCCGATGCCGTCGGGCACTACGTCTTCGTCTCGAGCATCTCCGCCTACGCGTCGCTGGCGGAGCCGGTGGACGAGGAGTCGCCGCTCGCGGCTCTGTCGTCTCCGGGGTCGGAGGACATCGCGACGGACTACGGCGCGCTCAAGGCCCTGTGCGAGCAGGAGGTCGAGGCCGCCTTCCCGGGCCGATCGACGCACGTGCGCGCGGGGCTGATCGTCGGTCCTCACGACCCGACGGGCCGCTTCACGTACTGGCCGCATCGCGTCGCGCGGGGCGGCGACCTGCTCGTCCCGGGGCCCGCGTGGCGCCCGGTCCAGTTCGTCGACGTCCGCGATCTCGCCGCGTGGATGGTGCTCGCCGCCGAGGAGCGGCTCACCGGCCCGTTCAACGCGACGGGGCCGACGACGATGGGCGCGGTGATCGACGCCGCCCGCCGCGTGTCCGGAGCGTCGGCGCGGCCGGTCGAGGTGGACGACGCGTTCCTCGCGGCGCAAGGCGTAGGCGAGTGGATGGAGCTGCCGCTCTGGGTCGACGTGGGTGGAGAGATGCCGTCCGTCTTCTCGGTGGACAACACGCGCGCGACGGCCGCCGGTCTGACGTTCCGTCCCCTCGACGACACCGTCGCGGCGACGCTCGCCGACGCCGGGCTCGTCGACGGGGTCGGGCTCACGCCCGAGCGCGAGACCGAGCTCCTCACGGCCTGGTGGTCTCGCTAGCATCGCGCCGTGGCGACCTTCGACCGCACCACGCTCTCGAACGGCACCCGGGTCCTCACCGCGGGGATGGACCACGCGCAGTCGGTGTCGTGCTTCCTCATGTACGCGGCCGGCTCGCGCTACGAGCGGCGCGAGGAGAGCGGCATCGCGCACTTCGCCGAGCACATGTTCTTCAAGGGCACGGAGCGGCGGCCGACGGCGCGCGACATCGCGACCGAGATCGACGCGATCGGCGGCGAGTTCAACGCCTTCACCGGCAAGGAGCTGACCGGCTACTACGTGAAGTGCGCTGCCGAGACGCGCGACGTCGCGCTCGACGTGCTCGTCGACATGCTCCGCAACTCGCGCTTCGACGCCGACGAGATCGAGCGCGAGAAGGGCGTGATCGTCGAGGAGATGAACATGTACGCCGACACGCCGCGCAGCTACGTCGGCAACGTCTGGGAGCGGCATCTCTACGGCGACCAGCCGCTCGGCTGGGACATCATCGGCACCGAGGAGACGATCCGCGGCGCGACGCGCGACACGTTCTTCGGCTACATCGACCGCTGGTACCGACCGGAACGGCTCGTGGTCGGGCTCGGAGGGAAGCTCGGGGACGGCCTCCACGAGCGGCTCGAGGAGCTTCTCGGCGGCGTCGCTCCCGCGGACACCGGTGCGGCCGAGACGGTCGTGCTTCCCGACGACGGGAGCCCGGTGCGCGTCCATACGAAGCAGTCCGACCAGGCCCACGTCGTCATCGGCGCGCGGAGCTACCCGCACGGGCACCCCGACCGCTACGCCGTGCAGCTCCTCTCGACGGTGCTCGGCGGCGGGATGTCGTCGCGCCTCTTCACCGAGGTCCGCGAGCGGCGCGGCCTCGCCTACTACGTCTTCTGCGCGAACAACTCGTACGCCGACGCCGGTGCGCTCGCCGCGCAGGGCGGCGTCGACCTGAATCGGATCGACGAGGCGATCGAGACCATCGTCGCCGAGCTGCGGCGCGCGGCCGCCGAGCCCGTGCCGGCGGAGGAGCTCGAGAAGGCGCGCTCCTTCGCGAAGGGTCGCTTCGTCCTCGGTCTCGAGAGCCCGCACGCGACGATCATGTTCGGCCTCCGCCGCGAGCTCCTCGAGGGCGCAGCCGTCGAGCCGGAGGAGGTTCTCGCGGGGCTCGACGCGGTCACGGTGGAGGACGTCCAGCGGGTCGCGGTCGACATTCTGGGCAAGGACCTGCGCCTCGCCCTGATCGGCCCCTTCGACGACGCCGAGCGCTTCGAGAAGCTGCTCGCGGCCTGACGAGCCCGGCCCGTCGGTCGTCCGTTAGCGTCCGCGCCGATGAAGCGTCTTATCGGCGCACCGCAGGGGGAGCCCCTCGCCGTCTGGGCGATGTGGGCGGTGGTGCTCGCGACGATTCTCGTGACCTACTGGCGCCTCGAGCCGGACACGGCCGACGCGACCGACGACCTGTACCACGTCTCCGGGAATGGCTTCGTCGGCGGGCTCTCGCGCGTGCTCGTCGAGCTGAACTTCCCGGTCGCTCTCGTCGCGATCCTCGCCGTGCTCGTGGCACTCGACGCGCTCCCGCCCGCCGCCTGGGCGCTCGCGGGCCCGGCGATCGCGCTGTGCGCCGTGGTGGCCTGGCCCGGGGTCGTCGACCAGGACGACCTCGACGCGCGGCTCGTGAACGCGATCCCGGCGGTCGGGGTGGGTCTGGCGCTCGGACTCACCGTCGCGGCGGGACGCCGGGCGGGGTGGAACGCCGCCGCACGCCTGCCGCTCGACCTCGTGCGGCTCGGGATCGCGGTCGTCGTGCTCGTCCTCTCGATCCCGTGGATCGCCGCCGACCTCGGCTTCTTCCTTCCCGACGGCGTCTTCATCATGCGGCGTGTCGCACCCGACACGGACGGGCTGCCGATCGCCGCCGTCCACCTCGGGCACCACCACGGCTTCGACGGGGCGCTCGTGGCGCTGAGCGCGCTGCTTCTCTCGCGGCCGCGCCTGCGGCGGGGAACCACCGCGCGCGTGACGGTCGCCCTGACGGCGCTGGCGCTCGCCTACGGCATCGTCAACTGCGTGCAGGACGCCTGGAACGAGCAGCTCGTGAAGCGCGGCACGCTCGACTGGAGGATCCCGGACGCGATCCTCCCCTCGCTCTCCTGGATCTGGCTCGCGATCCTCGTGCTGGCGGCGCTCACGGCGCTCGCCCTGCGAGCCGAGTCGCGGAGCGTAGACTCGCCCGGGTGACGGAGAGAGAGCTGCTCGCGCGGACGGCGGCGCTCGCCGCGGACTACCTCGAGACGCTCGACACGCGGCCGATCCGGCCCGAGCGCGGCTATCGGGAGATGCACGGGCTCCTCGACCGCGCAGTGCCCGACCGTCCGGCGGACCCGGCCGAGGTGGTCGAGGAGCTGGCGGCCGTGGGGGAGCAAGGCGTGATGGCGATCGGCTCGGGCCGGTGGTACGGCTTCGTCGCCGGAGGCGCCGTGCCGTCGTCGCTCGCGGCCGACTGGCTCGTCTCGGCCTGGGACCAGAACACCGGCCTGGCGGAGCCGACGCCGGCGACGTCCGCGCTCGAGGCCGTCACGGGCCGCTGGGTGCTCGAGCTGCTCGGCCTGCCTCCCGATTCGTCGTTCGCCTTCGTGACCGGTTGTCAGATGGCGCACGTGACCTGCCTCGCGGCGGCGCGGCAGTCCGTCTATCGGCGGGCGGGGTGGGACCTCCCGCAGCGCGGCCTCGCCGGGGCGCCGCCGCTCCGTGTCGTCCTCGGCGGCAAGCGCCACGTGACCATCAAGCGCGCGCTCCGGCTGCTCGGGATCGGCGAGTCCCAGGAGGTCGTCCTTCCGGCCGACAGCGAGGGCCGGATGGCGACCGCGCAACTCGGGGCCGCGCTCGACGGGTCGACGCCGACGATCGTCTGCGCCCAGGCGGGCGAGGTGAACACCGGCGCGTTCGACGATCTCGAGACGATCGTCGAGCTTGCGGCGCAGGCCGGCGCGTGGGTCCACGTCGACGGCGCGTTCGGGCTCTGGGCCGCGGCGAGCCCGGCCCTGGCGCACCTCGTGGCGGGCTACGAGCGGGCGGATTCCTGGGCGACCGACGGTCACAAATGGCTGAACGTGCCCTTCGACTGCGGCATCGCGCTCTGCGCCCATCGCGACGACCACGAGGCGGCGATGGAGTACGCCGCCCCGTACCTCGCCGTGTCGGAGAGCCACGTCGCGCGCGACCCGATGGGCTACAGCCCCGAGTTCTCGCGCCGCGCGCGGGCCGTTCCGGTGTGGGCGGCGATCCGCGAGCTCGGCCGCGAGGGGATCACTGCGCTCGTCGACCGCTGCTGCGCGCATGCCCGTGCCATCGCCGAAGGCCTGGCGGCGCTGCCGGGCTGCGAGATCGTCAACGACGTCGTCCTCAACCAGGTGCTGTTCCGGTTCGAGGACGACGAGCGGACGCAGGCGATCCTCGCCGCCGTCCAGCAGGAGGGCGAGGCGTGGATGAGCCCGACCACCTGGGACGGGAGGTTCACGATCCGCATCTCCGTCGTCGGCTGGCGGACGAGCGAGCGCGACGTCGAGCGCACCGTCGCCGCCTTCGCGCGGGCGACCTAGGGGCTAGGCGTCGTCCGCCGGTGTCCCGGCCGCGCGCTCGGCGATCTCGCTGACGACGGCCGGGTCGGCGAGGGTCGTCGTGTCGCCGAGGGGGCGGTGCTCTGCGACGTCGCGGAGCAGGCGGCGCATGATCTTCCCCGAACGGGTCTTGGGCAGCTCGGGCGTGAAGACGATGTTCGCGGGCTTCGCGATCGCGCCGATCTTCACGGAGACGTGGTTGCGCAGCTCCTCGAGCATCTCGACCGAGCCCGGGTCTGAGCCCTTGAGCGTGACGTAGGCGACGATCGCCTGGCCCGTCGTCGCGTCCGTGCGGCCGCAGACGGCGGCCTCGGCGACCTTGGGATGGTCGACGAGCGCGGACTCGACCTCGATCGTCGAGATGCGGTGGCCGGAGACGTTCATCACGTCGTCGACACGGCCGAGCAGCCAGAAGTCGCCGTCGGCGTCGATCCGGGCGCCGTCGCCCGCGAAGTAGACGCCGGGGAAGCGCTCCCAGTAGGTCGCGCGGAAGCGCGCGTCGTCGCCGAAGATGCCGCGCGTCATCGACGGCCACGGCTTCTCGAGGACGAGGTAGCCGCCGCCCTGCTCGACGCGCTCGCCCTGCTCGTTCACCACGCCCGCGACGACGCCGGGGAACGGCTTCGTCGCCGATCCGGGCTTCGTCGTCGTGACGCCCGGGAGCGGCGTGATCATGATCATCCCCGTCTCGGTCTGCCACCACGTGTCGACCACCGGGCAACGGCTGCCGCCGACATGCTCGGAGTACCAGATCCACGCCTCGGGGTTGATGGGCTCGCCCACCGAGCCGAGGAGGCGCAGCGAGGAGAGGTCGTGTTGTTCGGCGTGCTCGGGCCCCCACTTCATGTGGGCGCGGATCGCGGTCGGTGCGGTGTAGAGGATCGTGACGCCGTAGCGCTCGACGATCGACCACCAGCGCGCGTGGTCGGGGAAGTCGGGCGTGCCCTCGTAGAGAACGGACGTGGCGCCGTTGCAGAGCGGCCCGTAGACGATGTAGCTGTGGCCGGTGATCCAGCCGATGTCGGCCGCGCACCAGTAGACGTCCGTCTCCGGCTTGAGGTCGAAGATGTAGCGGTGGGTCGACGCGACGCCGACGAGGTAGCCGGCCGTCGTGTGGACGATCCCCTTCGGCTTCGCGGTCGTCCCCGACGTGTACATGAGGAAGAGCAGGTCCTCGCTGTCCATCGGCTCGCACGGGCACGCCGCCGGATCGTCCGAGACGTCGAGCTCGTGGTACCAGCGGTCGCGCCCCGCGGTCATCGGCACCTCGTTCCCGGTGCGTCGCACGACGAGGCACGAGTGAACCCGAGGAGCGGCGGCCATGGCCTCGTCGGCGGTGTGCTTGAGCGGTACGGGCTTGCCGCGGCGCCAGGCCTCGTCCTGGGTGACGAGCACCTCGCAGCCCATGTCGACCATCCGCCCGGAGAGCGAGTCGGCCGAGAACCCGCCGAACACGACGGTGTGCGGCGCGCCGAGCCGTGTGCACGCGAGCATCGCGACGGCGAGCTCGGGGATCATCCCCATGTAGATCGCGACCGGCGTACCCTTGCGGACGCCGAGCTCCTTCAAGGCGTTCGCCATCCGGACGACCTCGCGCTGGAGGTCGGCGTAGGTCACCGTCCGCGTGTCGCCCGGCTCGCCCTCCCAGTGGTAGGCGATCCGCTCGCCGAGCCCCGCCGCGACGTGGCGGTCGACGCAGTTGTACGAGACGTTGAGCTTGCCGCCGAGGTACCACTTGGCGTACGGCAGCTCCCACTCCGAGAGCGTCTCGAACGGCTCGAACCACGTCACGCGCTCGCGACCCTCGGACGCCCAGAACGCATCCGCGTCGCGGTCGTAGATCTCCGGCTTCGCGACCGCCCCGGCCGCGAACGCCGGGTCGGGCGGGAAGCGGCGCGCCTCGTCGAGCAGCGTCGAGATCGCCTGGTCGCTCATCCGGCTCTTCCGGCCATCGCCGAGCTCGGGTCGAGCCCGTACGGGTAGTCCGAGAGCGTCTCGCAACCGTCCTCGGTGACGAGCACGAGATCCTCGAGCCGCACGCCGCCGAAGCCATGGCGATAGAGGCCCGGCTCGAGCGTGATCACGTCGCCGACGACGAGGTCGTGACCCGTCTTGCCGAGGAACGGGGCCTCGTGGACGTCGAGCCCGACGCCGTGGCCGAGGCTGTGATTGAAGCCCTCGCGGAGCACGGTCCCCTCCGCCTTCGACAGGCTCGTCGGGTAGCCGAGGCTCTCGTAGAAGTCGGAGACGGCGCGGTTGAGGTCGGCGCCGTTGACGCCAGCGCGGACGGAGCTGCGGGCGAGCTCGAGCGCCTCCCGCGTGTGCTCGTGCCACGTCGCGATCTCCGCGCCGGGCGTGCCGACCGCGAACGTCCGGGTCATGTCCGAGTAGCACGTGCTTTCGAGGTCGTACGGGAACAGGTCGCAGACGAGGTGGTCGTCGTTCGCGACACGGCCCGAACCGGTGTGGTGGCCGTCCGCCGCCTGGGCTCCGCTCGCGACGATCAGGTCGTCGCCGCGGCAGTCGTGCGCGGAGAACACCTCCATCGCAGTTGCGCGTAGCAGCTCGCACGTGAGCGGCTCGCCGTCGACCACGCGCCCGCCGTCGCCCGGCTCCGACCGCGCGAGCAGCTCGGCGATCGCGGCCATGCCGGCCTCCCCCGCGCGCGTCGCTCGCCGGATCCCCTCGAGCTCCGGCTCGGTCTTCCGTCGCCTACGGTCGTCGAAGAAGCGTTGGTCTGGCACGAGCTCGACGCCCGCAGCACGGAGGGCGTCCGCATGCCGGAGCGGGAACGCGCCGGGGACTCGCGCGCTGCGGATCCCGAGCGACTCGACCATCCGCACAATGAGCGCCGGCCCGATGTCGTACATGTCGAGCCCGGTACGGATCAACTCGTCGGAGGGGAACGTCTCGGACGGGACGATCTCCATCGTGGGATCGACGACTGCGATGCGATCGCCCTCGACGCTCCACACGATCGCGACCCGGCGGCCGCCCGTCTCCGCATAGAGGAACGGGTCCCCGATGTGCACCGGGATCTCGTGGCGGAGCTCCGGGTAGCGCACCGTGTCACCGAGAATCAGGACGTCGGTCACGAGGTTGAGCCTACCCTCCCGCCGGTAGGGTGGCACTCGTGGAGCCGGCCCTCCTCGACCTGCGATCGCGTCTCGCAGAGGTCTCCGATCTGAGTCGCGCGGCAGGCGTGCTCGGCTGGGACCAGCGCGTGACGATGCCGCCCCGCGGCACCGAGGCGCGCGCGGAGCAGCTCTCGACGCTCGGCCGGATCGCGCACGAGCGATTCACGGACGACGAGGTGGGGAGACTCCTCGATCGGGCCGAGCCGCTCGTCGAGTCGCAGCCGTACGACTCCGACGACCGCAGCCTCGTGCGCGTGACCCGGCGCGACTGGGAGAAGGCGCGCCGCGTGCCGACCGAGCTCCGCGCCGAGATGACGTTGCAGGCCGCCCGCGGCCACCACGCGTGGGTCGAGGCCCGCCGCACGAGCGACTTCGCGTCGTTCCTCCCCTATCTGCGGACGAACGTCGAGCTGAAGCGGCGCTACATCGAGTGCTTCGAGTGGTCCGACAGCCCGTACACGCCGCTCCTCGACGACTACGAGCCCGGGATGCTGACGACCGAGGTGCAGGAGGTCTTCGCCGTGCTGCGCCCTGCGCTCACCGAGCTCGTGGCGGCCGCGCCGGAGGTCGACGCGTCGTTCCTCCACGGCGACTTCGCGCCCGAGGCGCAGCGCGCCTTCGCCGAGCGCGTGCTCCGGACGATGGGCTTCGACGACGACGCCTGGCGGCTCGACCCGACCGCGCACCCGTTCTGCACGTCGTTCTCGAACCGGGACGTCCGCCTCACGACGCGCTACCGGCCCGACGACCTCGAGTCGGTCTGGTCGACGATGCACGAGGCGGGGCACGGGCTGTACGCGCACGGGATCGCGGACGCGCTTCTCCGCTCGCCGCTGCACGGCGCGCCGTCGCTCGGGATCAACGAGTCGCAGAGCCGCACCTGGGAGAATCTCGTCGGGCGCTCGCGGCCGTTCTGGGAGCACTGGTACGGGCCGCTCCAGGAGCATTTCCCGACGCTCCGCGGTGTCGAGCTCGACACCTTCGTCCGCGCGATCAACCGTGCCGAGCCCGGGCTGATCCGGGTCGACGCCGACGAGACGACCTACAGCCTTCACATCATCCTCCGCTTCGAGCTCGAGCAGGAGCTCGTCGCGGGGACGGTCGCGCTCGAGGACCTCCCCGAGATCTGGAACGCGCGGATGAAGGAGTTCCTCGGCGTCGACGTGCCGGACGACGCCCACGGCGTGCTGCAGGACGTCCACTGGTCGGGCGGCGGGATCGGCTATTTCCCGACCTATGCGCTGGGCAACGTCATCTCGCTGCAGCTCTGGGACGTCGTGCGGGGCGCGCTGCCCGACCTGGACGACCAGCTCGCGGCGGGCGACCTGCTCCCGCTGTCGGACTGGCTGCGCGACAACCTCTACGCGCTCGGGCGGAAGCTGACGCCGAAGGAGACGATCGAGCGGCTCACCGGCTCGCCGGAGATCGACCCGGAGCCGTACCTCGCCTACCTCGGCGACAAGGTCGCAGCCCTGGCGCTGACGCCGTGACGCTCGGCGAGCACGAGCAGGACGCGATCCGCGCCGTCCTCGACGGCCTCGAGCGGGAGGTCGACGTGAAGCTCGAGCTCGGCCCGACGGCGACGCCCGTCACGCTGCTCGCCGCCGGCGGCCGGGAGATCGACTCGAACGCCGTCACGCGGGACATCGTCGAGGCCGTCTGCGTGCTCTCCGACCGTGTCTCGCTCTCGGTCGTCGAGCACGACGAGCCGGGACCGTGGCCGCGCACGACCATCGGCGCGGGACTCGAGTATCTCGGGATGCCGGCGGGGTACGAGCTGACGACGCTCGTCCACGGGATCCTCGAAGCGGGCCGCGCCGCGCCCACGCTCGGCGACGCGTCGCTGGAGCGGCTGGCGGCGATCGACGAGGACGTCGCGATCGACGTCTACGTCACCCCGACCTGACCGCATTGCCCGCCGGCCGTGCTGCTGGCGTACAAGCTCGCGCTCGCCTCACCACGGGTCACGGCGCGCGGGATCGAGGCGTCGGAGTTCGCCGTCGACGCAGACCGGCACGGCGTGCAGGCCGTGCCCGCGATCGTCGTCGACGACCGCTACGCCTGGGCCGGCGCGGTGCCCGAGGCCGTGTTCGTCGAGCGCGTGCTCGCCGCTGCCGCCGGCTGACCGTCCATACACTCAACCCTGTGGACGCGATCGACCGCGCGAACGGGCTGCTCGAGCGTTACGCCGTGCTGGCGCGGGCGGAGCTGCCGGCAGGGGCCAGGGTGTTCGACGCGCACACGCACCTCGGCGACGACATCGACGGGATGGTCGGCGACCGCGACGAGCTGCTCGCGATCCAGCGTGGCTTCGGCATCGAGCGCTCGTTCGTCTTCTGCCTCGACGAGCCCGACCGCCGCCCGGCGTTCACCGCCGCGAACGACCGGACGCTCGCGCACGCAGCCGCCGCGCCGGCGGAGCTGCTGCCGTTCGTGCGCCTCGACCTCGACGAGGAGCCGGTGGCGGAGGCGACCCGGTGCATCGACCGCGGAGCGCGGGGGATCAAGCTGCATCCCCGGGCACAGCGGTTCCTCCCGGACGACCCGCGCCTCGAGCCCGTCTTCGCGCTCGCGGCGGAGCGCCGCGTCCCGATCCTGATCCACGGCGGCCGCGGCCTGCCGCCGATCGCCGACTCGCTCGCCCGCCTGCTCGACCGCCACCCCCCGCCGGCGCTGATCGTCGCGCACGCGGGCATCGTCGACCTCGCCGCCATGGCGGAGAACTTCGCGGGTCGCGCCGGCGTCTTCTTCGACACCTCCGTGTGGAGCCCGCTCGACCTCCTCGACCTGTACCGGCTCGTCCCGCCGGAGCAGGTCGTCTACGCGTCGGACTATCCCTACGGCCGCCAGCCGAACTCGCTCCTGATGGCGGTGCGCACCGCACGGGCGAGCGGTCTCGACGACGCGGAGGTGCGCGCCATGCTCCACGACACGGCGGCGCGCATCGCCGACGGCCTCGAGCCGGTGAACCCCGGCGCCGCGCGCGGCGCAGCCGAGCTCTCGCATCCCGTCCCGTTCCTGCGCATCCACCAGTACCTGACGATGGCCTCGGCCATGCTCTGGCTGCGCCATACCTCCGATACCTACGGCGTCCTCGGGCTCGCGATCAATGCCTGCGACGGGCGCTCGAACGGCTACCGGGCCGAGACGGAGCAGCTCCGCGAGCTCCTCGTCACGACGCGCGACCTGTGGGATCTCGCGGCCCAGACCGAGGACGACGGCGACCGCCGCCGTGCGCAGCGCGGCGCCTTCCGGCTCGTCCACCTCGCGAGCGTGCTCGCGGTCACGAACCCCGCATAGCGGCCTCGGGCCGCTCAGACGAGGTGGTGCTGCGTCGCCCAGCGCGTCAGCTCGTGGCGCGTCGAGAGCTGCAGCTTCCGCAGGACGCCGAGACGTGGCTCTCGACGGTCTTCATGACGCGCGAGCTCGAGTCGCAGTCGTCGTGACCCCAGGATGACTGGAAGAGACCCCGAGTCGCCATCCGGAATGACCCTGAGGCGTCCCGGAGAGCTTCGGCTACGCCACGGCGGCCAGCGCGCGCTCGGCGAGCGTCGTCAGCGCCCGCCGTTTCCAGCCCGTCTGCGGATTGCCCGGGAGGCCGGCGGCCGGATCCGCGACGTCGAGCGCGCGTGGGATGTTCGCGATCCCGGCCGCGACGAGCCGGATGTCGTCCCCACGCCGCGCCGCAGCGACCGAGACGAGCGGGAACGAGAACGCGGCGCGCTCGCCGAGGCGCTCGTACGCCGAGGCGTCCGGTGGCCCGGGAAGGCTCACCGAGACGAGAAGCTCGCCCGGGGCGAGATCGAGCAGGGAACGGTCGTCCTCGGTCGGCCGCCGGTACAGATCGAGGAGCGGGATCTCGCGCACCCCTCCCGCCGACCGGATCTCGACCATGGCACCACACGCCGCGAGGGCGGGCGCGAGGTCGGACGGGTGCGCCGAGATGCAGTCCCCGGGCTCGAGGTTGTGCTTGCGATGGTCGCCGATCTGCGCGTAGCAGGTGTCGCCGCCGCCGAGCCAGCAGTGCCACTCCTCGCCGCGGTAGTACCAGCAGCGGGTGTGCTGGCAGACGTTCCCGGCGACCGTGCCGACGTTGCGGATCAGCGGGGAGGCGGCAAGCGACGCGGCTCTGACGACCGCGGCATACGGTGCGACGAGCGGGGACGCTGCGAGCGTGTCGAGCGTCACCATGGCGCCGATCCGCAGGCCGCCGTCCCGTTCCTCGATCGTCCCGAGTCCCGCGTCGCGCAGGTCGACGAGCAGCGCCGGCGTCCGGATCCCGCGGTCGATCTGGCCGGCCAGATCGGTACCGCCCGCGAGCGGCGCGGCACCCTGCTCGCCGAGGAGCTCGAGCGCCTCGTCGAGCGAGGCGGGGCGCGCGTACGCGCTCACGCCAGCGCCTCCAGCACGCGCGCCGGGGTGAGCGGCACGGCCGCGGTGCGCCTTCCGGTCGCGTGCGCGAACGCGTTGGCGACAGCGGCGGCGGTCGGCACGATCGGCGGCTCGCCGAGACCCTTCGCGCCGAGATTCGGCAGGTTCGGGTCGGGGGTGTTCACGAAGTCGACGACGATCTCGGGCAGCGTCCGCGATCGTCGGCACCTTGTAGTCGTCGAGGTGACCGTTCACGGGGTAGCCGGTGGTCGGGTCGACGACGAGCTCCTCGGAGAGGGCGTAGCCGATGCCCTGCAGGACGCCGCCCTCTGCCTGGCTCGACGCCGCGAGCGGGTTGACGATCCGCCCGACGTCGTGCACGGCGACGACGCGCTCGACGCGGACGACGCCGGTGCCCGGGTCGACGGCCACCTGCGCGATCTGGCAGCCGAACGTGTTGACGCGGAACCCCTCGGGGTTCGGGCCGCGGGCGCCCGACCCGTCGATCGTCGCGTTGCCGAGCTTCCCGGTCACCTCGACGACGTCGACGTCGAGCGCGCCGTCGCGCGAGCGGATCCGGCCGCCGGAGAGCTCGAGGTCGTCGGCCGAGATCTCGAGCACGTCGGCGGCGAGGCTCAGGAGGATGCGGCGCACCTTCCCGGCCGCGCTCCGCACGGCGGGCATCACGGCAGGCGTCGTCATCGAGCCGCCCGAGACCGGGCTGTAGACGTTCGGCAGCGTGTCGCCGCCCCGCGCGAAGACGCGCTCGAGCGGGAGCCCGAGCTCCTCGGCGGCGACCATCCGCGCCGAGGTCAGCGTCCCCGTGCCGATGTCCTGGATGCCCGTCGTGACCTGCGCGCGCGCCTCGGCGTCGAGGCGAACCGTCGCGTGTGCGGGCGGCCCGCCGCCGCCCCACCAGATCTGCGTCGCGCAGCCCATCCCGCGGAGGAGCCCGTCGGTGTGCGGCTCGCGGAGCGCGTCGCGCCCGTCCCAGCCCGCAAGCTCGGCCGCTCGGTCGTAGCAGGCGAGCAGCCGCTTGCTCGAGTAGGGAAGCCCCGAGCCCTGGTCGCGGTCGACGTGGTTCCGGCGCCGCAGCTCGAGCGGGTCGAGCCCGAGCGCCGCGGCGAGCTCGTCCATCGCCTGCTCCAGCACCGTCACGCCCTCGACGACGCCCGGTGCGCGGAACGCGTTCTGCGCGCGGAGGCTCGTGCGCACGGGGAAGACCATCGCGCGGACGTTCTCGCAGGCGTAGATCGAGAGCACCGGCTCGGCGACGGGGAAGATCCAGCCGCCGGCGCCCATGTCGACGACGGCCGCGAGCTCGATCCCCGCGAGCGTTCCGTCGCTGCGCGCGCCGAGCGTCACGGTCTGCCGTGTCCACGAGCGTCTGCCGCCCACGACCTGCTCCTCGTGGCGGCCCAGCGCGAGGCGCACCGGGCCGACCGGTGGAGCGGGCGAGCTCGGCGGCGAGGAGCGCCTCGGTCCCGGCGCCCTGCTTCGCGCCGAAGGCGCCGCCGATGTACTCGGAGATCACGCGCACCTGCTCCGGCGCGAGGTCGAAGCGCCGTGCGAGCTCCCGGCGGGCGTCGAAGATCCCCTGCGTCGAGACCCAGGCGGTGAGCGAGTCGCCCTCCCAGCGGGCGACGGCGGCGTGCGGCTCGAGCGGCGACTGCACGTGCGCCGGGGTCTCGCAGGTGAACTCGATCCGCGCGTCGGCGTCGGCGAGCGCGGCGTCGGGGTCTCCGCGAACGGTCTCGCGCGGGTCCTCGGTGAACCGCTGCTCGTTCAGTCCGGCCTCGAGGGCGAGCGGCGCCAGCGCCTCGAAGGTGAACGCGAGCGCCTCGAGGCCCGCCGTCGCCGCCTCGGGCGTGTCCGCCGCGATCACCGCGACCGGTGCGCCGGCCCACGCCGGCTCGTCGGTCAGCGGGCTGTCGCCGTTCATGGTCAGCGGCCCTTCGGGGCCGATCACCGCCCGGACGCCTGGCGTCGCCCGTGCGGCGTCGAGGTCGAGCCCGGTGACGCGGCAGCGCGCGACCGGCGCGCGCAGGACCAGTGCGTGCAGCATCCCGGCGAGCTGGACGTCGACCGTATAGCGGGCCGCGCCGGCCGCCCGCACGGCCCCGTCCTGGCGCGGCGCGGGCAAGCCGACGACCTGCAGCTCGGCCTCGTCGGGCCACGTCTCGACCTCGTCCTCCTCGTCGACGAGGACCCAGACGTCCTCGAAGCGCCCCTCCATCTCGCGCTGCGACTTGACCAAACGCGGCTTCACGCGAGTTCCTGCCCCGACGCGCGGAGGATCGCGCGCTCGATCTTCGGATAGGCGCCGCAGCGGCAGAGGTTCCCCGTCATCGCCGCGCGGATCTCCTCACGGCTCGGCCGGGGAGTGGACGCCAACAGGGCGGTCGCCGAGACGATCTGGCCCGGCGTGCAGAAGCCGCACTGGAGCGCGTCCTCGGTGACGAAGGCCTCCTGGAGCGCTGCGCCGTCGCGGGCGAGGCCCTCGATCGTGGTGACGGCGCGCCCGTCGGCCGACGCGACCGGAAGGAGGCACGACGCGACGGGCAGGCCGTCGAGGAGGACGGCGCAGGCGCCGCAGGCGCCCTCCCCGCAGCCGTGCTTCGTCCCCGTCAGCGCGAGATCGTCGCGGAGGACGGCGAGCAGGCGCCGGGTCGGCTCCACGTCGAGGACGTGCGCCTCGCCGTTGACCTCGATCGAAACGGGCACCCTGCAAGCAGTACAGGCCTGGAGAAGGGCTCGTCAACCATCTAGGCTCGGTGCGTGCCGCGGGCCGCAACGATCGCCGCTCTCGCGCTCGCGCTCGTGCTCGTCGCGGCCGGCTGCGGCGGCTCCTCGTCGTCGGGCGGCTCGACGGAGGCGACGGGCGGCTGCGAGGACGTCTCCGCGCCCGCGCCGCGCGACGCCGGAGGCGGGACGGCACCGACAGAGCGCCTCGACCCGGAGCGCACCTGGACGCTGACCTTCGACACCTCCTGCGGCACGTTCGTCGTCACGCTGGATCTCGACTCGGCCCCGGCGACAGCCGCCTCGCTCGTCTCGCTGGCGAAGGCGGGGTACTACGACGACACGATCTTCCACCGCATCGTCCCGGGCTTCGTGATCCAGGGTGGCGACCCGACACAGAGCGGGACGGGCGATCCGGGCTACAAGACGGTCGACGTGCCGAAGGCCGACGCGGCCTACACGAAGGGCGTGGTCGCGATGGCGAAGACGGCCGACGAGCCGACAGGCACCTCCGGCAGCCAGTTCTTCGTCGTCACCGGCGACGACGTCGGCCTGCCGCCCGAGTACGCCGTCGTCGGCACGGTGACGGAGGGAATGGACGTCGTCGAGCGGATCGACCAGCTCGGCGACCCGGCGACCGAGCAGCCGCTCCAGCCGGTCGTGATCCGCTCGGTGACCGCCTCCTCGTCGTGAGCCGGACAGCCGCGGTCGTCCTCGCCGCCGGCGCCGCGACCCGCTTCGGCACCCCGAAGCAGCGCCTCCTGCTCCCGCGCGTCCTCGACCGGCTCGCCGCGAGCCCCGTGGACGAGGTCGTCGTGGTCGAGGGCGCGTACGGACTGTGTGTCGAGTCGAGACGAGCTTCCGTCCGCCTGGTCCACTGCGCGGACTGGGAACGCGGGCCGGGGGCGTCGCTCCGGTGCGGGCTGGCGGCGCTCGGCCGCGACGTCGAGGCGGCGCTCGTGATCATGGCGGACGGGCCCGAGCTGGCCCCGGAGGCGGTGGCACGGGTGATCGAGAGCTGGCGCGCCGAGGGAGGCGACGTGGTCGCCGCCTCGTACGGCGGTGAGCGAGGCCACCCGCTGCTCGCCGCCAGGACGGTCTGGAGCGACGTGCCGGATGCGGGCCTGCGCGTCCTCGAGCCGCGCCTCGTCCCCTGCGACGACCTCGGTGCGCCCGGCGACGTCGACACGCCGGAGGACTACGAGGGCCTGGCCCGGTAGGAGCCCGATGCCAGCGGCCGTCGGGCGTTCCCGCCACGAGCGCCGACAGCCCCGCCTGGTAGCGTCGCGGCCCGTGGGCCGGATCGCGCGGGGCTGGTATCTCGCCACGGTGAGCCTTCGCGTCGTCCGGAGCGACGGTACGCTCAGCGTCCTCGTCGTGCTGGGCGGCATCGCGTCGGGCGCGACCGCGCTCGGATTCCTCGTTCCGGCCGCCGTCGCGTACTCGATCGAGGAGACGTGGCTCGCCGGGATCGTCGCGGTCGTCGGCGTGTATCTCGCGACGCTCGTTGCGACGTACTTCGCGGTCGCGCTCGCGGCGGCGAGCGCCGAGGTGCTGGAGGGTAGGAACGCGACCGTCGGCGGCGCCACCGCCGTCGCGTCGGCGCGCCTCGGAGCGATCGCCGGATGGGCGCTCGTGCTCACCACGGTCAACCTCGTGATCCAGGCGCTACGCAGTCGTGCCGGGATCATCGGGAGCCTTCTGCTCGGGGCGGCCACGGTCGCGTGGGGCCTCGCGACGTTCCTCGTCGTCCCGATCGTCGCGCTCGAGGGTCTCGGGCCGCTCGCCGCGCTCGACCGCTCGGCGTCGTTGTTTCGCCAGAAGTGGGGCGAGCAGCTCGTCGGGACGGCGTCGATCGGCGTGCTGTTCGCCCTCCTCGGCACGGTCCCTGCGGTTGCGCTGATGCTCCTCGGCTTTGCGTCCGGCTCGGGCACGCTCGCGGTCGCGCTCGTCGTGGTCGGCGTCCTGATCGCCGTCGTCGCGGGCGTTCTCGGCAGCGCTGCGCGTGCCCTGTTCTCGGTCGCGCTCTACCGCTACGCGTCGGGAACCGGCGCGACGGGGCCGTTCACGGAGCGCGACCTCGAGAGCGCCGTCGCGCGCAAGGGATCGTCTCTCTACTAGGCGGTGAAGGTGCCGGGATCCGTCGTGCGGAGCTGCGTGAGCTTCGCCATCAGGCCCGGCGGCATCCGCTCGGCCGCCGTCGTCCGCACGTAGGTGCGGAGCGACTCCTCGAAGCGGTAGCGGCGACGGCAGTAGTCGCACCCGTCGAGATGGAGCTCCGCCTCCGCGACCTCGGTGTCGGAGAGCTCTCGGTCGAGGTAGCCCTGGAGCAGCTGCTCGCATTTGTCGCAGTCCGTCACGCCACCGCCTCCTCCGCCAGCTTCGCCTTGAGCAGCCTGCGTCCTCGATGGAGCCGCGACATCACGGTGCCGATCGGCACGTCGAGGATCTGCGCCGCGTCGGCGTAGCTGAAGTCGCCGATGTCGACGAGCACGACGACGTCCCGGAAGTCGTCGGGCAGTGACGAGAGCGCGGTCACGATCGAATCCTGCGACAGACGCTCGACGACACGGTCCTGGTCGAGCACCTGCTCACCGCCGGTCTCCGCGACACGGTTCGCGAGGTAGTAGTCGTGCTCCTCGAGCGGCGTCTCGTCGGGCCGGCGTTGCAGCCGGCGGCCGCGGTCGACGTTGAGGTTGGTGAGGATCCGGAGGAGCCAGGCGCGCAGGTTCGTTCCCGGCGTGTAGGACTGCCAGCTCCTGAACGCTCTCGCGTACGTGTCCTGCACCAGATCCTCTGCTTCTTCTCGGGTGGAGACGAACCGTCGTGCGACCCGGTAGACCTGGTCGGCGAGCGCGAGAGCCTCTTCCTCGAAGCGGACCCGATCGCGCGCCTCTGTCGCGATCCGGCGCGCCTCGTCCGGCTCGGCCGTGTCCGGCTCGCCCACAGGGCTACGGTATCAACGTCGTTACGGGAAGGTGAACGGCGCCGACGGCTCGCCTATTCCCGGGCGCCTGCGCTCGGTGTCCTCATTGGACGGCGGGGCGCTCGTGGAAGCCGGCACCGGCGAGCACTCCCGCCAGCGTGGCGCGGGACGTGATCTCGTCGTCCCAGGCGAGCGTCACCTCGCCGATGAGGTTCGCATGCGCGGACTCGAGCCCCGGTTGGCCCTCGAGCGCCGTGGCGAGTCGCATCACACAGCGCTCGCAGCGCACGCCGGAGACCTGGAAGGTGTCGGTCGCGCTCGCCATCAGGCCGATCGTACCGGCGCCCGGTGGAGCGCCACCTCGACGCCCGCGAGCGTCACGAGCAACGGGTCGTGCGTCGCGCAGATCACCGTCGTGCCGTGCTCACGGGCCAGATCCGCGAGGAGGCCACCGATCGCGATCGTCGTCGCGCTGTCGAGCCGCGCCGTCGGCTCGTCGGCGACGAGGACCCCGGGGCCGGCCGCGATCGCCCGGGCGAGCGCGACGCGCTCGCGCTCGCCGGCGGAGAGCCGGTCGACGGCACGTGCGGCATGGTCGGCGAGCCCGACGATCGCCAGCGCGTCCATCGCCCGCTCGTGCGCCTCGACGCCGTCGATACCCCGCAGACCGAGGACGAGCTCGACGTTCTCCCGCGCGGTCAGCACGCCCGAGAGGCCGGGCGTCTGGCCGACGACGCCGATGTGCTCGCGCCGGAATGCAGCGCGCGCGTCGCGGTCGAGCCGGGAGAGGACGACCCCGCCGACGAGCACCTCCCCCTCGTCCGGCGTGTCGAGCCCGGCGAGCAGCGCGAGGAGCGTCGACTTGCCCGAGCCGGACGGGCCCGTCACGACCGTCAGCGTCCCCGGGGGGAAGCTCGCGTCGACGCGCTCGAGCGCGACCTCGTGGCCGAACCGACGCGTCACTCCGCGCGCCTCGACGAGCGCGCCGGCGGCGGTCGGCGGGGCGTCGCGGGGGTCGGGCTCGAGCTCGACCCCGCCGACCGGGTGGAGCTCGACGACGCCGCGGCCGAGCCGCACCGCGGCGCGCTCCCCGATGCCGGCCGCCCGCAAGGTCTCCTCCGGCACGCGCAGCCAGCCGCCGCGGCCGATCACCACCGTGTCGCCCTCGGCGAGGCGCTCCTCGCCGATCCGGCCGTCGCGGACGTGCACCACGCGGTCGGCGATCGCCGCGGACGTCGGGTCGTGGCTCACGACGAGCGCGGCGGCGCCCTCGTCGCGTGCGAGGTCGGCAAGGAGATCGAGCACGCCCGCGGCAGTCATCTCGTCGAGCTCGCCGGTCGGCTCGTCTGCGACGAGCAGCGCGGGGGAGTGCGCGACCGCGGCGCAGAGCGCGATGCGCTGCTGCTCGCCGCCGGAGAGCTCCCCCGGTCGGGCCGTCGCCCGGTCGAGCAGTCCGACGCGCTCGAGCAGCTCTCGGGCCCGACGGTCCCGGTCGGTGCGCGGCGCGCCGCGGAGGCCGAGCGGGAGTCCGACGAGCTCCTGCGCGGTCAGGTCGCCGGAGAGCGCCCGCCAGTAGTGCTGGTCGGCGTAGCCGACGACTCGCGCCCGGTGGCGTGCGACGGCGGACGCCGAGGCGGCGCCGACATCGAGCCCGTCGACCAGAGCGAGCCCGGCCGACGGACGCTCGAGGCCTGCGACGACACGGACGAGCGTCGACTTGCCCGCGCCGCTCGGACCGAGCACGACGCAGATCTCGCCCCGCTCGACCCCGAGCGTCAGCCCGCGGAGCGCGGCAACGCCGCCGTCCTCGGACGGATGGACGACGAACACGTCGCGCAGGTCGACGAGCGCGCTCATCCCTCGCCCCCGATCCGGCCCGGTCCCCGCGGGTCGGCGAATGCCCGGCGGGTCGTCCACGCGACGAGCGCGACGGTGGCCACGGCGAACGCCGCGGTGCCGACCGCGAGCGTCAGCGGGTCGACCGTCGTCGCCAGGGGCGGCTCGGGCGCGTCCGCCCTGGCGGTGACGGACACGACCCGCGTCACGAGATACGCGAGCGCGATGCCGGCGAGCGCGCCGACCCCGGCCCCGACGACTCCGACGAGCGCGGCTCGTGCGGCGACGACGCGTCGCAGGACGCCCGGGGTCGCGCCCTGCGCCTCGAGGTCGGTGAGCTCGCCGTGGTCGTCGCGGAGGTCGGCGCGGATCGCGAGCACGAGCCCGGACGCCGCGAGCACGAGCGCCGCGAGCGCGGACACCGCGAGCGCGAGGAGCGTCCCGTGGCCGAGAGGATCGCGCCGTGCGTCCGCCTCGAGCGCCGCGCGTGACTGCTTCTCGAGCACGGCGAACGGGCGCCGCGACAACGAGGCGTCGACCCGAGACTGCGCCCCGGGCGCGACCTCGAGCCAGAGCTCCGACACGCCGGCGCCGCCGGGCGCCACCGTGTCGACGGCGTTCGTGATCGCGCCGAGATCCGCGAGCACGGCGTCGCCCGTGGTGCCGGGGATCCGGTCGACGACGGCGGCGACGCGGACGTTGACGGGGTCACCGTCGATGCGGAGAGGGAGATCCCGTCCGACCCCGCCGGCGAGCCGGGCGAGCGCGGGCGTCACGGCGGCGCGGGGCGGCGCGTCGTCCGCCGGCTGCCGGGCTCGCACGCGCCCGACGCGCTGCGGGGTCAAGGCGTACGCGACCCGGAGCGAACCCGGCTCGGCGGCCTTCCCGGACACGGTCACGCCGCCGTCGCCGAGCCAGCCCGCGAGCGACGCATCGAGGAGCCGCACGGTCGTCGTCCCGCGAAGCGCGACGCCCTCGTCCGAGCCGCGCTCGATGATCCGCGGCGGGACCAGCGCGATCGACACGAGCCGTCCGCCGCGCGCCTCCGCGGGCAGAGCCACGGAGAGGACGCTGGCGCGGTTTCCGTTTGCACGGCCGAGCTCCACGAGCCGGAACGAGCCGTCGGGCTGTTCGATCGTCGCGCGGTACGACACGAGGCCGGGGCCGACGGCGAGACGCATCGCCCCACCGAGCGTGACGCCCTGGAGCGCGGTCGACCCGCTCGGCGCCACCGCCTCGGCAAGGCCCTCCTTGCTCGTGCCCCAGTCGCCGCGCCAGAGCGGCATCGCGCGGATCGCCGGGCCCGGCACCCCCAGCACGGTGACGCCCGAGACCGACGCCGTCGGCCCCGCGCTCGCCGAGCTGCGGAGGACCGGATATGCCGCCTCGACCCCCGGGATCGCGCCGTAGCGCGACAGCGGCGCGGCGCGGGTCACGGGAACGAGGGCGCGCAGGTCCTCCCGTACGACCACGTCCGCCGGCACCGCGTAGGCCGCCTGATCGTGCTCGCCCGTCTGCAGCGTCGACCGGTATGCCACCGCGAGAACGGCGAGCCCGACCGCGAGCGCGAGGAACGCCGCGGCGACGCCGGCGGCTCCCGGAGATCGCGCCACCGAGACCCCGGCGAGGCGGACGTCGCGCGCACCCCGTCGCGCGAACAGCCGGCCCGCGCCCGGGAGGAACCGGGACGCGACGACCGCGGCAGCGAAGGCCACCAGCCCCGGGAGGAGGAGGAGCACGGCGGGAGCGGCGCCGCCGGCGGCCAGCTCGCCCGCGTCGACCGAGCCGCTCGCGAGGACGGCCAGCACCGCGACGACGGCGGCGGCAGCCGCGATCTCGAGCGGCCCGATCCGCCCCCGCCCCCGAATCTCGAGCGAGACGGTCACGGCGATCACGAGCGCCGCGAGCAATGCGACCGCGAGACCGAGCAGCAGGCCGCCCGGCGAGAGCACGCTCTCCCCGAGGACGGCGCCGACGGGCGCTCCGGCGAGGCTCGCCGCCACCGCCCCGCCGGCGGACCCGATCACCCACCCCACGGCCGCGCCGCCGAGGCCGATCGCGACGCTCTCCGTCGCCGTCAGAAGGATGCGCTGCCAGCGTCGCGCGCCGTGCCAGGTGAGGCGCCTGCGCGCCGAGGCGAGATCGCGCCTGAGCGCGCCCGCGGCGAGGACCGCGAATGCGACGAGCAGCGCAGCCGCCTCGCCTCCCACGAGGAGGAGCCGCCGGCCCGAGACCGTCGCGTCGTGCTCGGCGGCGCGGAGCTCCTGCGTCGGCACGGAAAGCGACCACGAGGCCGAGCGCGCCTGCAGCTCGGCCCGCGCCCGGTCGGCATCGTCGAGGAGCGGGTCGATCTCCCAGAGCCGCGGTGTGCCCCCCGACAGGCGCTGCACCCAGCCGTAGCTGCGGTATGCGCGGGCGAGCACGGGCGACGAGACGAGCCCGGCCACGCCCTCGGCCACGACGAGCGGCCCCGGGGCGGGGCGGTGGTAGCGGTCCGCGCGCGCAAGGGCAGGAGCGAGTTCCGCGTCCTCGAGCGCGTTGTCGGTCGGTGCGAGGAAGTCGCCGAAGAGCTGGCGGGAGCGGAGCGACGCCGTTCCGACCTGCACGATGCGCAGACCCGGTACGTCGGGGAGCTTCCCCTCGCCCCGCAGCCGCAGCACCTCGCACCGCTCGGGCGTGCACGCGCGGGGCAGGCGACCGGAGCGGAGCAGGACGTGGGGTGCGAGCCCGTCGACCGCAGCGAGGCCGACGAACGCTCCGCCGAGCGTCGACTCGCGGACGAGGACGATCGGGACGGGCTCGCCTGCCGGAAGCTGCGCCAGTGCCGCACGCGCCTGCCCGTCGAGAACGCCCCACGACTCGTCGCGGCCCGCCGGGACGCCGAACCAGGAGGCGCGCACCGCGCGCGTCGCCGCGGGGAGGCGCTCGACGTTCTGTGCCACGCTGCGGTCCTTCGCGACCGTGGCGCCGACGAGGATCCCGGCCAGCACGGCGGCAGCCGCCGCGATGCCGAGGGCCGCCCCGAGCGCGCCGCCGTTCCGTCGCCCGAGGCGCCGGAACGCGAGCCCGACGACGTACGTCGCGCTGCGCACTACCGCGGCCCTCGGGCCCTGCGGCGGCGGTAGGCGCGCGACTTCTCGCGCCCGCCGCAGATCTGCATGGAGCACCAGCTCGACGAGCGGTTTCGGGAGACGTCGTAGAACAGCCAGCCGCACGTGTCCTGCCGACAGGCCTTGAGCCGGTCCCAGGTTCCCGCCGCGCGTGCCGCCGCCACGACGGCGACGATCGCGGCCAGCCCTCGGGCCGCGCCTCTGCCCGCCGGCGCGACGCCGGGCCCGTCGCCGCCGACCCGGACGACCAGGGGGAACGCGCCGAGCGCAGCGTCGATCGCCGCACGGCGCTCCCCGGACGGCGCCTTGCCGACCGTGTTCGCGAGGGCGAGCTCGCGCAGTGCCGCGCGGAGCGCGCGAGCCGCCACGAACGCCTCGCCGTCCACGACGTCGCCGTCGCGGATCAGCCCCCGCGCCCGGAGCCACGCCGCGAGCGCGGCCGGCGTGGAGATGTCGTCGCGGTGCCAGTCGGGCACCTCGGTGTTCACGAAGTCCTGGACGAGGTCGAGCGGCTCGGGCGCGGGGGCGCGGCCGCCCGGCTGCGGGTTCTCCGCCATGACGCGACGGTAGCTCGCCGACCGTCACCGGTCAAGGACGATTGCGGGTTAGCGCGTTACCGTCGTTACTGCGACACGGGTCGTTCGTTCTTGATCCCGTGGACCGGACGCCCGGCCGCCTCCCAGGCGTAGTACGACGCGCTCGGGCCGAAGAACGGCTGGTACGAGACGACGCGCGGGTTGCGCCCTACCTGCTTCGCGCGGTTCGCGTGCCACAGAAGGTTCGGATCGTCGCGCTCCTGCCAGACGAGTACGAGGTGCGCCGCGGTCATGAACTCGGCGACGAACGCGCACCCGTCCGCCGGGCACGGGAACGGATCGGTCCTGACGCACCACCAGCCCTCGTGATCACCGGCGTCGTCGTCGCGCCAGAGCTCCTCGTCCTCCAGGAGCTCCTCGTCGAGGACGTCCAGCATGCCTCTGCGCGGTGCCGCCTCGTCCACGCCAGCACAATAGATGCGATGAGCGACCGCGATCTCGCGCTCGTGCTCTCCGGGGGCGGGATGAACGGCCTCCTGCTCGAGCTCGGCTTTCTCAAGCGGATCCGCGCGAGCCCGCTCTGGGATCGGATCGGGTGGATCTACGGAACCTCGGCCGGCGCGCTCTCGGGCCTGATGGCGACGCTCGACCGGTTGGACGACATGGAGGAGTTCGTGCTCGCGCTCCGCCCGGAGGAGACGTTCCGGCCGAACCGGCTGTGGCAGACGCCGTTGAACGGCCTCCACGACTACGTCCTGCCCGAGACGATCGCCGAGCGGCTCGCGCCCATCGAGCAGCTCGCGGAGGACGTCGCCGACTCCCCGGTCGAGCTGTTCGTGACCGTCACCGACGTCACCGAGGACGTCCTGCCGGACGAGCTCCACGCCTACGAGCACCTCTACTCGAGCCGGACGACGCCGGCGGACGTGATGGCCCGCGCCGTGCTTGCCTCGGCGGCGATCAGCGCGCTCGTGCTGCCGCTCCGCGTCGGCGACGTGATCGGGACCGACGGTGGCTGGGTGCGGAACTTCCCGCTCGGTCACGCCTACGACAACCCCGAGGTGGGCGAGATCGTCGGCTTCCGCTACATCTCGCGGACGACGCGCGGGCCACGCGAGAACCTTCCCCGGCTGCGGCGCCGGCTGGAGCCGTTCCGCGCCGTCCCGCCCGTCCGGGCGCTGATCGGGGAGCTGCGCGTCGCCGAGGAACGGGAGGAGCGAGGCGAGCCTCCCCACCTTGCGGACATGATCGTCCGCCTGATGCGGGTCACCGTCGCGCGCAACACCGAGCTCGAGGTGCGCTCCGCCCAGGAGCGCGACGCCTCGCTGCGTGCGCTCGAGACGCTCCGCGAGGACGTGCTCGCGACCGTCCGCCGAGAGCGCGCTGCCGTGGCGGCGAGGCACGGCGGTGCGGGAGATCGAGGCCCGATTCGCGACCGCCGGCTTCCCGTTCCGGTCGGACCGCGCGCTCCCCGTGACGATCGTCCGCGGTGATCCCGGCGAGCTCTCGCTCGACGCGAGCTTCCGGGCCGGCCTCGAATGGCCGGTCGAGACCAAGCGGGCGCTGATCGAGCGCGGGTACGAGCAGACGTCCGCAGCGCTCGACGAGCGCTGAAGAGAGCCGTTCGCCCGCCGGAGCGGGCGAACGGCTTTGCAGGGACGGGCAGGCTTCCACCCTGCTTCTGCGGGCGGGCGAAGGGGAGACGCCCGCCTACATCCGTGGTTACGGCGTCGGCGTCTCCGGCGCCCTCGCGAGCGTCGTCTCGACGGTCGCCTTCGAGCCGTCCGCGTGGACCACCGTGATCCTCACCTTGTCGCCGGGCTTGTGCGCCGCGATCGCCTCGCGGAGCGCATCGACCGATTCGACCTGCTTGCCGTCGATCGCGACGATCATGTCCCCGCCGAGCTGGTAGCTCTCGCCGGCGACGACGACCTGCGTCGTGCCGCCCTCGAGGCCGGCCTTCGCGGCGGGGCTGCCGGGCTTCACGGCTCCGACGAGCACGCCCTTGCTCGCGGGCAGGCGGAGCACGCCCGCCACGTCCGCGCTCACGTCCTGCAACGTGACGCCGAGGAAGGCGCGGTCGACGCGGCCGTCCACGAGCAGCTGCGAGACGATGCTCTTGACGGTGTTGGACGGGACGGCGAAGCCGATGCCGACGTTTCCGCCACCCCCGTTCGCGGTCTCGATCTGCGAGTTGACGCCGATCACGCGGCCCTGCGCGTCGATCAGCGGCCCGCCGGAGTTGCCGCTGTTGATCGGCGCATCGGTCTGGATCACGTGGTCGATCGTGTAGTTGTTCGGCGAGCGCACCTCGCGCTGGAGGGCGCTGACGATGCCCGCGGTGACCGTTCGGTCGAGCCCGAACGGGTTTCCGATGGCGACGACGGGGTCGCCGACCTGGACGACGTCCGAGTTTGCGAGCGCGAGCGGCGTGAGCGCCTTGGCCGGAACGTCGACCTTCAGCACCGCCAGGTCGGTGGAGGGATCCGTACCGACGATCGTCGCCTTGACCGTGTCCTGGTTCGAGAAGCTGACCTCGACGCGCGAGGCGCCCTGGACGACGTGGTAGTTCGTGACGATGTGGCCGTCCTTGTCGACCACGAAGCCGGACCCGAGCGCCTGCTGCGACTGCCCCTCGACGGGATTGCCGAAGACGTCGACCCCCGAGCGCCCGTTCGACGTCGAGGTGATCTGGACGACGCCGGGCCCGCTGCGGCGGTAGATGTCGGCGACGTCGATACTGGTCGAGCCAGTGGTCGCCGACGCGGCGCCCGACTGCTGCGCGGCGACCGGAGCGGCCTCGACGAGCGGGGCGGGATCGTCGAACGCCCCGACGGCCCAGGCGCCGGCGAGCGCCACGCCCCCACCGAGAAGGGAAGCGGCGGCGAGCGTGGCGATCGGTCGCGCGGCGGACGTCAGCCGGCCCGCGCGTGCAGGGTCGGCGGCGTCGGGGCGTCCTGGAGAGCCGAACGGGCCCGAGGTCTCGGAAAGACTCATCCCGCCCGTTATAGGGCGCGGGCCGTGAACCCCGGGTTGCGGGCGGTTAAGCCGCTGTTGCGGCCATCACCACCGTCTTCACGACCTGCTCGCGGTCCGCGCCGAGCGCGTCGTCGAGCTTCCGGCCGAGCTCGCCCGAGGCGAAGAGCTCCTCGGTGATGTCGGCGCCGCCGATCAGCTCGCCCTTGACGAAGACCTGCGGGATCGTCGGCCAGTCGGAGATCGCCGAGAGCTCTGTGCGGATCGCGGGGTCGGGCAGGATGTCGACGGCCGTGATCGGCGCGCCGGCGTTCCACAGCGCCTGGAGCGCGCGCAGCGAGTTGCCACACGCCGGCCGCTCGGGCGTGCCTTTCATGAAGATCGCGACGGGCTCGTCGTCGATCACGTGCTGGATCTGGTCGCGGAGCGTCATGCGGGTCCCTTCGTCGTCGTGATGCGGAGCTCGTGGATCGTGCCGTCGGCGAGCGGTGCCGCGAGCGCGCGGTTGACCATCCGGTGCTGCTCGACGAGCGAGACGCCGTCGAAGGCGTCGCTCGCGACCGTCACGTGGAAGTGGTCGCCGCCGCCCGTCCGGTCGAGGACGTCGACCTGCCCGCCCGGGAAGGCTGCCTCGAGCAGCGTTCGGATCGTGTCGGCGGCCATCACCACGATGCTAACGACGTGCGCCTCTTCTCTCGCCGACGGCCCCACGCTCTTCTGATCGGAGACCGGCAATTCGCGCCGGGTGATGTATACTGCGATGTATGCGTCGCAAGCAGATCTACCTCGACGACGCGAGCGAGCGGGCGCTCAAGCGCCTCGCCGCGCGCACGGGCCGCTCGGAGGCGTTCCACATCCGCGAGGCGCTGCAGCGCTACCTCGCTGCGACCGGGGGCGAACCGGGCGACGACCCGCTCGAGCGGCTGATCGGGCTCGTCCCGGACGAGACCGGCCCCGACGACGTGGCGGAGGAGCACGACCACTATCTCTACGGCGCGCCGAAGGAGCGGGCCTGAGAGTGGTCTACGCCGACTCGGGCGCGTTCATCGCGCTCCTCTGGCGGCGCGACCGCGCGCACGCGCGGGTCCGCGACCACTACACGGCGCTCCGCGAGGCGGGCGACGTCCTCCTCACGTCCGACCTCGTCGTGTCGGAGACGGCGACCCGCCTTCGCTTCGATGCGGGCCTCGACGCCGCCCTCGCGTTCAGGAGCCTGCTCGAGGAGGCCGTCGCGGCCGGCCGGCTGATCGTCCGCCACGCCGACGCCGAGCTCGACGCTCGCGCCTGGGACCTGATGGAGCGCCACCCGGGCCTCACGCTCTCGTTCACCGACTGCGTCGGCGCCGTCACCGCAACGGAGGGCCGAGCAGCGGCCGTCTTCGGCCTCGACAACGACTTCCGCGCGCTCGGGTTCCCGCTCGAGCCGGGCGCGCCGACGACACCCACCCGACAGGAGGAGCAATGACCCATCCCGACACCTTCGGAGCCCGCTCCACCTTGACGGTCGGGGGCACCGGCCACGAGATCTTCCGGCTCGACGCGCTGCAGAGCCGCTTCGACGTCGCGCGGCTCCCCTACACGCTGCGGATCCTGCTCGAGAACCTGCTGCGCCGCGAGGACGGCGAGACGGTGGCGCCCTCCGACGTCGAGGCCGTCGCCACCTGGGATGCAAGCGCCGAGCCGTCGAGCGAGATCACCTTCGCTCCTGCGCGCGTCCTGCTCCAGGACTTCACCGGGGTCCCTGCCGTGGTCGATCTCGCCGCGATGCGCGACGCGATGGCCGCGCTCGGCGGCGACCCAAGCGTGATCGACCCGCTCATCCCCGCGGAGCTCGTGATCGACCACTCGGTGCAGGTCGACGACTTCGCGAGCCGGCTCGCGATCCAGCGGAACGCCGAGCTCGAGTTCCACCGCAACCGCGAGCGCTACGCGTTCCTGCGCTGGGGCCAGGGCGCCTTCGACGCGCTCAAGGTGGTGCCGCCGAACACCGGCATCTGCCACCAGGTGAACCTCGAGTTCCTCGCCCGTGTCGTCGAGGCGCGCGACGGGCAGGCGTTCCCCGACACGCTCGTCGGCACCGATTCGCACACGACGATGGTCAACGGCCTGGGCGTCCTCGGCTGGGGCGTCGGCGGGATCGAGGCCGAGGCCGCGATGCTCGGCGAGTCGATCTCGATGCTATTGCCGGAGGTCGTCGGCTTCCGCCTCCACGGGCAGCTCCCGGAGGGCGCGACCGCGACCGACCTCGTCCTGACGGTGACGGAGATCCTCCGCAACACCGGCGTCGTCGGGAAGTTCGTCGAGTACTTCGGCGAGGGCCTCGCCGGCCTGCCGCTGGCCGACCGCGCGACGATCGGGAACATGTCGCCCGAGTACGGCGCGACCTGTGGGTTCTTCCCGGTCGACGACGAGACACTCCGCTACCTGCGCCTCACCGGGCGCAGCGACGAGCGGGTCGCGCTCGTCGAGGCGTACTGCAAGGAGAACATGCTCTGGCACGACGCCTCGGAGCCGGCGACGTACTCGCAGGTCGTCGAGCTCGACCTCTCGACGGTCGAGCCCTCGCTCGCCGGCCCGCGTCGCCCGCAGGACCGGATCCCGCTCACAAGGGCAAAGGCCGCGTTTCGCGAGGCGCTCGGAACCTTCGGTGTCGATTACGGCAACGCCGTGGACGAGGCGAACGCCGAGTCGTTCCCCGCGAGCGACGCGCCCGCGCACGCCGACCCCGGCGCCGCCAGGCCCACGGGCGGCCGGGGAGTCTCGCCTGCACCGGTCGCGGTCGTCCCGACGTGGACGGCCGGCGTGCCCTGCGAGCTGGACGGCCAGGTCGTGCACCTCGCGCACGGCGCGGTCGTGATCGCCGCGATCACCTCCTGCACGAACACCTCGAACCCCTCGGTCATGGTCGCCGCAGGCCTCCTCGCGAAGAAGGCCGTCGAGCGTGGCCTCGACCGGAAGCCCTGGGTGAAGTCGAGCCTCGCGCCGGGGTCGAAGGTGGTGAGCGAGTACTTCGACCGCGCGGGCCTGACGCCGTACCTCGAGGCGCTCGGCTTCCACACCGTCGGCTACGGCTGTACGACGTGCATCGGGAACTCCGGCCCGCTCCCGGAGCCCGTCTCGCAGGCGATCGCCGAGGGCGGCCTGGTCGCGTGCGCCGTCCTCTCGGGGAACCGCAACTTCGAGGCGCGCATCCACCCCGAGGTGCAGGCGAACTACCTCGCGAGCCCGCCGCTCGTCGTCGCCTATGCGCTCGCGGGGCGGATGGACGTCGACCTCGTCACGGAGCCCCTCGGCCACGACGCGAACGGCGACCCGGTCTACCTCTCCGACGTCTGGCCGTCCGCCGCAGGACGTGCGGGAGACGGTCGAGGGCGCGATCGGCCGCGAGATGTTCGAGCGCACCTACGCCGACGTCTACGCCGGCGACCCGGAGTGGCGCGAGCTGCCGGTGCCCGAGGGCTCCGTGTTCGCCTGGGACGACGCGTCGACGTACGTGCGGCAGCCGCCGTACTTCGAGGGCATGGCCGCGGAGGCGGGCACGGTCGACGACATCCACGACGCCCGCTGCCTCGTCTCGCTCGGTGACTCGGTCACGACCGACCACATCTCGCCCGCCGGCTCGATCAAGCCGGAGTCGCCGGCGGGCCGCTACCTCGTCGAGCACGGCGTCGAGCGCAAGGAGTTCAACTCGTACGGCTCGCGCCGCGGGAATCACGAGGTGATGGTGCGCGGCACGTTCGCGAACGTCCGCCTGCGGAACCTGCTCGTCCCCGAGTCGGAGGGCACCTGGACCGTGCACCTGCCCTCGGGCGAGGAGACGACGATCTTCGACGCGGCCGAGCGCTACATCGCCGAGGGCGTGCCGACGATCGTGCTCGCCGGCAAGGAGTACGGCTCCGGCTCGTCGCGCGACTGGGCGGCGAAGGGGCCGAACCTGCTCGGCGTGACGGCCGTGATCGCGGAGAGCTACGAGCGGATCCACCGCTCGAACCTGCTGATGATGGGGATCCTGCCGCTCCAGTACCTGCCCGGCGAGAGCCGCGAGTCGCTCGGGCTCACCGGGCGCGAGGTGTTCTCCGTGACCGGGGTCTCCGGCGGCGAGGCGCGCGAGGTGACGGTTCGCGCAGACGAGAAGGAGTTCCGCGCGACTCTGCGACTCGACACGCCGCGCGAGCGCGAGTACGTCCGCCACGGCGGGATCCTGCCGTACGTGTTGCGGAAGCTGGCGACGGCGTAGGGGAGAGTGCGGCCGCGGTGGAAAACGGCGAGGAGCTCCGCTCGCTGCTCGGCCGCATCCCGAGCGGTGTCGCGGTCGTCACGGTCGATTCGGGCGGGCAGCGGGTCGGGCTGACCGTGGCGACGCTCGTCGGCCTCTCGCTCGAGCCCCCGCTCGTCGGGTTCTCGGTCGCGCGGCAAGCGGCGCTGCACGAGCTGCTGCGGGAGGCGGGGCGCTGCGCCGTGTCACTCCTCGCCGCCGGACAGGAGGAGCTCGCGGAGCACTTCGCCCGCGGCGTGCCGCCGATCGGCATGTGGCACGGAATCGCGACCGAGCCGTCGACCGGCCCTCCGCTTCTCTCCGGTGCGCTCGGCTGGCTCGAGTGCGCTCTGCGCGACGAGGTTGCGGCGGGGACGCACACGCTGTTCGTCTGTGCGGTCGAGCGCGCCGTTCCCGGCGCTGAGGGCCGGGGGCTCGTCCGGGTCCGCGGCCTGTTCACGCAGGCCTGAGCCGGAACGATGCGGGGCGGGCTGAAGCCACGCCCCAAGGCGGTACCCTCGCCGCTTGTGACCGACCGCGAGACGTCCTGGGGGATCGAGCCCGTCCCGGAGCGGCTCCAGGTGCTCGGCGGGGTGGACATGGGGCTCCTCTGGGGGAACCTCGGCGTCTCGCTCCTCGTGATCGTCGCGGGGGCGGTGCTCGTGCCCGCGCTCTCGCTGCCGACGGCGCTCGTCGCGATCCTCGTCGGCTGCCTGGTCGGGAACCTGATGCTCGCGGTGGCCGGAGCGATCGGGGCGCAGGCGCGCGTCCCGGCGATGGTGCTGATGCGCGCGCCGCTCGGCGAGCGCGGCTCGTACCTGCCGACCGCGATCAACGTCGTCCAGTGCCTCGGCTGGACGGTCTTCGAGCTGCTCGTGATCGCGACCGCCGCGGCTGCGCTCTCGGACGAGCTTCTCGGCTTCGAGGCGCGCTGGGCCTGGACGATCGTGTTCGGCGGGGCCGCGCTCGTGATGGGCCTGCTCGGCCCGATCGGCGTCGTGCGCACCGTCATCCGGCGGGTCGCGGTGTGGGTCGTCCCGCTCGCGGTTGCCTATCTCGCCTGGTGGGCGCTCACGGGCGGCGGCCTCGAGGAGGCGTGGTCGAGGCCCGGCGAGGGCGGGCTCTCGACCTGGCAGGGAATCGACATCGTCGTCGGGGTCACCGTCTCGTGGATTCCGCTTGCCGCCGACTACACGCGCTTCGCCCGCTCGCCGCGCGACGCGTTCTGGGGGACGGGCATCGGCTACTTCGTCCCCGACGCGCTGCTCCTCGGGCTCGGCGCGGTCATCCTCCTGACGCGGGACGTCGCGGACGCCGCGGCGCTGCCGGCCGCCGTCGCGGCAGGCGGGCTGCTCGCGCTGCTCGTCCTCGTCGCACTGACGGTCGCGGAGACCGACGAGGCGTTCGCGAACGCGTACTCCGCCGCCGTCTCGCTCCAGAACCTCTTCCCGGCGGCGCCGCAGCGGCTCCTGGTCGTCCTGACGACCACCGTCGGCACGATCGGCGCGCTCGTGCTCGCGCTCCAGAGCTTCCAGTCGTTCCTGTTCCTGCTCGGCTCGTTCTTCGTCCCGTTGTTCGCGGTGCTGCTGGCGGACTGGCTCGCGAGCGGACGGCACTACGGCCCCGAGGACGTCTTCGGGCGAGAGCCGGTCAGGGTCGGGCTCGTCTGCGCGTGGATCGCGGGCTTCGTCGCCTACCAGTGGCTCTCCCCGACCGGGCCCGCGTGGTGGGTCGAGCAGGTGCAGCGGCTCGACCCGCCCGCATGGGGTGTCGGCGCCACGCTGCCGAGCTTCGTCGTCTCGTTCGGGCTCGCCCTCGGCGTATCGGCCGCAACCGGGCGGGTCGGTGCGGGGGCCGCCCGCGCGTGAGCCGCATCGGCTTGATCGGCAACCTCTCGGTCGACCGGGTGGCCGGCGGCGAGCCGCGACCGGGCGGCGGTGTCTTCCACGCTGCGCGCGCCGCCGCGCGCCTCGGGACCGACGTCGTCGTCGTCACGCGCTGCGCACCGAGCGACCGCGCCGTCGTGCTGATCCCGCTCGAGGCGCTCGGGTTCCCGGTGACGTGCGCCGACGCGGCGGAGACGACGGCGTTCAGCTTCCACTACGAGGGCGACACGCGGGTGATGACGGTGGACGCGGTCGGCGACCGATGGACGGCTGCGGACATCGAGGGCTGGGCGGGCGAAGCCCTGGACGGCTGCGAGTGGGTGCTCGTCGGCGGCCTCCTGCGCTCGCACTTCGACGCGCCCGCCGCGGAGGCTCTCGCCGGGCCGGGCAGACGGCTGCTGCTCGACGCGCAGGGCATCACGCGTGTGGCCGAGACGGGGCCGCTTCGGGAGGACGCGGAGATCCACCGGTCGCTGCTCCGCGACCTGACCGTCCTGAAGCTGAACGAGGAGGAGGGAGCGCTCCTGGCCGGAGGGCTCGACCTCGAGCACCTCGAGGCGCTCGGCGTGCCCGAGGTCGTGCTCACGCTCGGGTCGCAGGGCGCGAGGGTGGTCGCCGAGGGGGCGATGACGGCAGTCCCTCCGGGCGTCGCGGACGGGCGGGTCGACCCGACCGGCGCGGGCGACGCGTTCTCCCTCGTCTACGTTGACGGCCGGGTGAGCGGCCTCGATCCGGTTGCGGCGGCCGCGCGCGCCGCGCACGTCGTCGTCGAGCTCATCACCGTCCGGTGACGCGGCTGCTCGTCGCATGTGCCCTGGGCACCGTCGCGGTGGACGTCGACGAGGAGGAGGACGCCGAACTCGTCGACGACGAGGTCGTCACGGACGCGACCGACGTCGATCTCCCGCTCGTCGTCGCGGCCGCGGCGCACGGCTCGACGGTCGTAGCGGTGGTCGACCGGCGCCCGCCGCTCGTCGTCTCGAACGACGGCGGCGTCACGTGGCGCGAGGCCGGCGCGGGGCTCGGCCCGGGGGTCGCGGTGGCGATCTCGCCCGAGCATCCGGATCTGGTCGCGTTCGCGACGGCGGAGCGCCTGCACGTCTCGCGGGACGGAGGCCGGTTCTGGACGGCGCTCGCGGTGGAGTTGCCGTCCATCGCGGCCGTCGCATTCTCCGGTTGAGCGCCTTCTGGGAGGATGGAGCCTCCACAACCGAAGGAGCAACGGCCATGAGCGGACTCGACGATCTCCTTGGCAGCTTGACGAAGAGCGCCGGCGGTAGCGGCCAGGGCGGCGGTGGGCTCGAGGACCTGCTCGGCGGGCTTCTCGGCGGCGGCTCGTCCGGCGGCAGCGGGAGCGGCGGCGGCGGGCTGCAGGACATCCTCGGAGGCCTTCTCGGAGGGAGCTCCGGCGGGAGCCCTGGCACCGCGGCGGGCGGCATGAACCTCGGCGCCCTCGCTGCCGCGCTGGGGCCGCTGCTCGGCAAGCTGCTCCAGGGCGGCGGCCTCTCGAAGCTGCTCGGAAACGCGCAGGCGAGCGGGCTCAGCGCGCAGGCCGACTCGTGGGTCGGCACCGGTGAGAACCAGTCCGTCAGCGGCCAGGACATCAAGGGCGTCGTGGGTGAGGACGCGGTCAAGGAGGTCGCGCAGAAAGCCGGCATCTCCGAAGACCAGGCGGCCGACGTGCTCGCGCAGGTCGTGCCGCACGTCGTGAGCGGCCTCACGCCGGGGGGGCAGGTGCCGTCCGACGACGAGCTCGGCCGGCTCGCGGCGAAGTTCGGAGCCTAGAGCCGGAACTCGCCGCGGGCGACGACGACGGCGCTGCCGCCGACCTCGACCGCATCGATCAGGCCATCTCCGCCCTCCGCGCGCGCGTGGAGGGCGGAGGGCCGGCCCATCTCCACGCCCTGGGCGATGACGATCTCCTCGCCCCAGGCGACCAGGCCGTGCCGTGCGAGATGGCACGCGATCGGGCCCGCCGCAGACCCCGTCGCGGGATCCTCACCGTGCTCCCAGAACATCCGGCTGCGCCACGACGAGCCGTCGCGGGCCACGCAGTTGACGCCCGTGACGCCGAAGGTCGCGATCGTCTCGCTGTCGGGCCTGAGCGCCCCGAGCTCGCCCTCCCCGAGCGTCACGACGATGTGCCGCGCGCCGTTGTCGTAGAGCTCGATCGGAAGCAGCGAGCGCTCGGCGCCGACCGACGCGAGCACCGCCTCGGGCGACCCGACGGACTCCACTCGGGGCACGGGCTGCGCCATTCGCCCGAAGACGATCCGCCCCGACTCGTCCCGCTCGAGGGTGACGGGCACGGTTCCGACCCCCGTCTCGAGCGCGATCACGCCGAGCTGCAGCGGCGCCGCGAGCACGAACGCGGTGCCGAGGGTCGGATGGCCCGCGAACGGCATCTCGTGGAGCGGGTTGAAGATCCTCATCCGCGCCGTCCCGCCTTGCTCCGCGGGCAACACGAACGTCGTCTCGGAGAATCCGATCTCGAGGGCGAGCGCCTGCATCGTCGCGTCGTCGAGGCCGCGGGCGTCGGTGAAGACCGCGAGCTGGTTTCCAGTGAGAGGCGTGTCGGTGAAGACGTCCGCGACGACGTAGCGGTAGGAGGTCACGCCTGGGTTATAGCCGGGGCATTTCCTTGCAGCGCCGGGTCAGGGAGGGCCAACTATCCTCGTCCCCCGTGCGCGTCTATCTGTGTCGACACGCGAAGGCGGCGCCGGGCGAGCCGGACGAGGAGCGCGAGCTGACCGGGAAAGGGAGGCGGCAGGCCGCCGAGCTCGGCACGCGGCTCGCGAGCCTGCCGGAGCCGCCGGTCGTCGTGCTCTCGAGCCCGCTCGTGCGTGCGCGGCAGACCGCAGAGCTGATCGCGTCGGCGACCCGCGCGCCGCTCGAGATCGAGCAGCGGCTCGCTCCGGGTGCGACCGTCGAGGATCTCCGGGACGCCGTCGCCGGCCGGGACGGGCCGGTCGCGACCGTCGGGCACCAGCCCGACTGCTCCGAGATCGCCTTCGCGGTGACCGGAGTCGACCCGGGCTTCTCGCCCGGCGCGATGGCCCAGCTCGACGTCGAGCGCGCGCCGTGACGTCAGACCCGGCGATCCGGGTCAGCGGCCTGCGAAAGTCCTACGGCGGCCACGAGGCCGTTCGCGGAATCGACTTCGAGGTGCGGACAGGCGAGGTATTCGGCCTGCTCGGGCCGAACGGCGCCGGCAAGACGACGACGGTCGAGATCCTCGAGGGGTACCGCGAGCGCGACGGCGGCGACGTCAGCGTGCTCGGTGCCGACCCGTGGAAGGCAGACGCGGCGCACCGAGCGCGGATCGGCGTCGTGCTCCAGCAGTCGCAGCTGCCGCCGTCGTTGACCGTGCGCGAGGTGCACGCGATGTTCGCGGGCTACTACGCGCGGCCGCGCGACGTTGACGAGGTGATCGAGCTCGCCGGGCTCTCCGACAAGGCAGGCGAGCGCGTGAAGACGCTCTCCGGCGGCCAGAAGCGGCGGCTCGACCTCGGCGTCGCCCTCGTCGGCGACCCGGAGCTCGTCTTCCTCGACGAGCCCACGACCGGCTTCGACCCCTCCGCGCGGCGAACCGCGTGGGAGCTCGTCCGCTCGCTGCGCTCCCTGGGGAAGACGATCGTGCTCACGACGCACTACCTCGACGAGGCCCAGCAGCTTGCCGACCGGGTCGCGGTGATCCGCGAGGGAGCGCTGATCCGGATCGGGACGCCCGCCGAGCTGATCGGTGCGACACCCGACGTCGAGATCCGCTACCGCGAGAGCGGCCGCGCGGTCGTGCTCACGACCGCCGAGCCGACGCGCGTGCTCGCCGAGCTGACTGCCCGCGCGGTCGCCGAGGGTCGCGAGCTCGAGGGTCTCGAGGTGCGCCGGCCGACGCTCGAGGACGTCTACCTCGACCTCGTCGACGAGGCTGCAGAGGACGGCACGTGAGGCTGTTCTGGCACGAGCTGCGGACGCAGCAGCTGCTCTTCTGGCGGAACCGCGAGTCGGCCGTCTTCATCTTCGTCTTCCCGCCGATGCTGTTCCTGCTCCTCGGTGCGGTCTACGACGGGAAGATCGACGGCGTCCCGGCCGTCGACCGGCTGCTCGTCGGGATCATGGGCTACGGCTGCGCCAACACCGCGCTCGCAGGGCTCGCGATCACCCTCGTCGTGCGCCGCGAGGGTGGGCTCCTGAAGCGGCTCCGCGCCACGCCGCTCCCCGCCGCGACGTATCTGACGGCGGTGCTCGTCTCGACGCTGATCGTGTTCCTCCTCCAGATGGCGGTCACCGTCGCGCTCGGGGTGACGCTCTACGGCGCGCGCGGTGCCGAGAGCTGGGTTGCGCTCGTGCCCGTGCTCCTGCTCGGCGCCGCGGCCTTCGCGGGGCTCGGGATCGGGCTGGCCGCGCTGATCCGCTCGGACGAGGGCGCCTCGGCCGTGGTCAACCTCATCGTCCTGCCGATGGCCTTTCTCTCGGGCTCGTTCGGCCCGACGAGGGACTACCCCGACGTGCTCCAGGCCGTCGCGGACGTGCTTCCGCTCACGTATCTGATCCGCCTCGTGCAGGCGGCTTACCTCCACGGCACGTCGCTCTTCCACGACCTCGGGGCGGTCGCGGTCGTCGTGGCGTGGGGCGTGGCCGGGCTCGTGGTCGCGGTGCGGAGATTCGAGTGGCAGCCGCGCGAGAAGTGACCTAGGGGTCGAGGCGGGGAAGCCAGCCGTCGCGGTACGGCGCCCAGGTCGACCGCGGGAGCGTGGCGTACACGTCCGCGTAGGCGGCCGACGCATCCGTGGTCTCCTCGGCGACGCTCGCCGCGTGCCTCGCCGCGACCTCGCTCACGAGGTAGCGCAGGCCGCCGCCGACGCCGCGTCCCCGTCCGCCGACCGCGAGGACGACGGCCGACTGCCCTTGGGCCGTGACGATGATGTGCGGCGTGCCCGGGGCGCAGTAGAAGAAGTCCCACGCGGCGAGCTGCCGCTCCTGGTCCTCGACGACGAGTGTGCACTCGCCGGCCAGCACGAGGAATGCCTCCTGGGCGTTCTCGCGGTGGTACATCCCGATCCGCTCGCCCGGCCCGAGGACGTTGAGGTTGATGCCGAAGTTCGGGAACCGGCGCTTCCCCTCGAAGTTGCAGTACGCGCCCAGCGGGCCCATCTCGCGCCATCGGGAGTCCCGCGCGTTGACGACGAACCATCCCTCCCCGTCGACGACAGGCCCGTTCTTCGTGTCGCGCATCGGCGCCTCGGGCACGACCCTAGTGTCGCACGCCGCCGAGCCCTTCCAGCAGACTGACGCCGATGGAGGCACAGGGCGCGGCTCGTCCAGGCACTGCGGAACTGCGCGACATGCTCGTCGCCGAGCTCGGCGATCCGGGAAGGGTGTCCGACGGCGACTCGGAGCGCGAGCTCCACGCGAGCGACATCTCGTTCCACCGGCCGCACCGGCCGGACGTCGTCGTCTACGCGACCTCGACGGAGGACGTCGTCGCGGTCCTCGAGCTCGCCGACCGGCACCGGATCCCCGTGACGCCGTTCGCCGCCGGATCGAGCCTCGAGGGCCACGTGATCCCCCTCGCCGGCGGCATCTCGCTCGACCTGACGCGAATGGACGCGATCGTCGAGATCTCGCCCGCCGATCTGACCGCGACCGTCCAGCCCGGCGTCACGCGCACGGCCCTGGAGCGCGCCGCGGCCGAGCACGGCCTCTTCTTCCCGGTGGACCCCGGAGCGGATGCCACGCTCGGCGGGATGGCGGCGACGAACGCTGCCGGGACGACGACGGTGCGCTACGGGAAGATGCGCGCGAACGTGCTCGCGCTCGAGGCCGTGCTCGCGGGCGGTCGCGTCGTTCGCGCCGGGAGCCGCGCGCCGAAGACCTCCGCCGGGTACGACGTGCTCGGCCTCCTGATCGGCTCCGAGGGGACGCTCGGCGTGATCACCGAGCTGACGCTGCGGCTCCAGGGGATTCCCGAGCAGGCGGTCGTCCTGCGGCTCTCGTTTCCCGACGTCGAGTCCGCGTGCCGTGCCGCCACGGCGATCGTTGCAGCGGGGGCGGGCGTCACCCGCGCCGAGCTGCTCGACGGCTGGACGATCGCGGCGATCAACGACCACCATGGCACGGACCTCCCGGTCGGGCCGTCGCTCTTCGTCGAGGCGGCCGGGAGCGCGGGTACCGTCGCGTCCGACCTCGAGCTCGTCACCGCGATCGCGGAGGCAGAAGGCTCGCTCGACGTCGTCGCCGAGCGCGACCCGACCGCGCGCACGCGCCTCTGGGCGGCCCGGCACGCGTCCGCGTACGCCGTGGCGGCGGCGTCGCCGGGAAAGAGGCACCGCTCGACCGACGTCTGCGTCCCGCTCTCCGAGCTCGCGGGCGCGGTCTCGTTCGCGCGGGCCGAGCTCGAGCGTCGCGGCCTCGTCGCCGGCATCGTCGGGCACGCGGGCGACGGCAACGTCCACCTGTCGCTGATGGTCGATCCCGACGACGAGGCGGAGCTCCGCGCCTCCGACGAGCTGATCGAGGCGCTCGTGACCGACGCGCTCGCGCGCGGCGGGACCTGCACCGGAGAGCACGGCATCGGCGTCGGCAAGATCCACGCGCTGGAGCGCGAGCACGGCGACCTCGTACCGCTCATGCAGGGCGTGAAGCAGGTATTCGACCCGAACGGGATCATGAATCCCGGGAAGGTGCTGCCGGCGCGGACGTGAGGCGCGCTAGACGTGCGCCTCGCTCGCGGCGCTGCGCCCGCCCGGTACGCCGCCGACCGCCTGCACGACCACCGCGCCGACGACGATCGCGCCGCCCGCGAGCGTCGCCGCCGACGGGCGCTCGTCGTAGGCGAGCCAGACCCAGAGCGGGCCGAGGACGACCTCGAGCAGCGAGATGATCGCGACCTGTGCGGGCGGAATCAGGCGAGCGCCGATCGTCAGGAAGGCGAGGCCGATGCCCATCTGGCCGACACCGAGCGCGGCGAGGACGGCCACGTCACTGCGGCTGGCCGAGCCGAGCGAGAGGAACGGCAGACACGCCGCGACGACGAGAACCTGCGACGCGCAGGTCGCCGGCATCATCGACACCTCGCGGCGGTGGCGCGCGATGACGATCACCGCGGCGAACGCGGCCGTCACGACGAGCGGCAGCACGACGGCGGTCGGTCCGGCGTCGAACGAGCCGGCGGCCATCAGCACCACGCCGGCACCCGCGAGGACGAGTGCGACCCAGGTCCTGCCGTCGACGGGTTCGGAGAGAAGCACCCAGCCGAGCAGCGCGGCCATCATCGGGGCGGCCGCCTGCATGAAGAGCACGTTCGCGACGGTCGTGTAGTTCAGGGCGAGCAGGAACGCGCCCGACGAGATCGCGAGGAACACGGCGAGCGCAAGGCCCGAGCGGCCCATGCGGCGAAACGCACGGAGGGTGCCGCCGCGCTCCGTCGCAACGACGAGGAGGAACAGCGCGAGCGCCGCAAACGCCGCACGTCCGGCGACCTGCGTCGCGGCGTCCGCGTCGAGCCCCCGCTGCGCGAGCCCCGCGGTCGACCACGCCACGGCTGCGACGAGGATCGCGAGCTGTCCCTCGCGGGCCCGGCGCCGCTCCAGGCCCGAGGAACCCGTCACGGCCGTCAGTCAACCACGGGGCCGTTTCGGGCCGACCGGGCGCGGGTATCCCGGCGGCATGCATGTGTTCACGAAACGAAACGCACTTGTCGGCTGGATCGTCACCCGCAGAGCGCGGAAACGCCTCGAGCGACGGCTGAACGCGATCGCCCGCGGCTCTGGCCCCCGTCATCGACGGAAGTTCGTCCTCGGCGCCGGGATGGTCGGCGGTGCCGCGTTCGCGCTCGGCGCGCTCGGGGCGCTCGTCGCCCGGCGCTCGACCGGCTCCGGCGCGCAGCCGGCCTGAAACCTGCGAAAGAGGGAGACGTGATGGGCATCATCGGCTGGATCGTGCTCGGCCTGCTCGCGGGAATCGTCGCGAAGGCGCTCTTCCCCGGCGGCGAGCGCCTGGGACTGATCCTGACCACCCTGCTCGGGATCGGCGGCGCGCTGCTCGGCGGGCTCGTCGCCTCGCTCGTCGGCCTCGGCGACCCGATCGACGAGTTCTTCGACTTCTCGACCTGGGCGGCCGCCATCGTGGGGGCGCTCGCGATCCTCTGGGTCGCATCGAAGCTCGGCATCGGCGGCCGCAGCCGGCTGGCGTGACGTTCGGCCGGGGCGTCCCGACCTTCAGTCGGGCGCCCCGGCCCCATCGTGCCTGCGGAGGTGGAGCACGCACACGCCCGGCTGCGGAAAGACCTGCAGGTCCCGCACCGTGAGCGTCGAGGAAGCCTCTGCCAGGACCCCCTCGACCAGCCCACGGTGAATGCCGCACACCACGGCCGGGCTCTCCCGGGCCAGGTCGGCGAACGGGCAGCGCCGCATCGTCACGTCCAGGCCGTCCACGTGCGGCTCGAAGCCGTGCTCGCCGAGGACGCGTGCGAGCTCCGCGACGGCTCGTCCCTCGGCCGTCGGCGGCGATCCGGACCGTCGTGCGGCACGCCCGCCCCAGGCGCGACCGGCCGCCTCGGCGTCCGCCGCCGCGTCGGGGCGGCCCGCGACGAGCGAGACGAGCGCCCGTGCGAGGGCTCGGTGCTCGCCGGCGTGGTCGTGCTCGGGGCGGGGCACGCGCTCCCAGACACGCCGCGGGCGGCCCGGAGTCTTGCGGTGCTCGGGATGCGAGCCGACGATGCCGGCGTCCTCGAGGATCCCGAGGTGCCAGCGCACCGTGTTCGCGTGGAGCCCGACGCGCCGCCCGAGCTCGCTGGCGTCGAGCGCGTCAACAGCCTCCTCGAGGGCTGCGACGAGCTCCGCGCGGCGAGGATCGGCGAGCGCTCGGTGGACGGCGGTTGCGTCGGTCATCCGGTCCTCCCGGGATGAGCGAAGGGCCCGCGGTGCCAGCGCGCCCTTCGCTCATTCGGGGAGCTCAGTGGCTCATTGTGCCCTTCGGGTTGCCGACCTTCAGCAGCCCGACCTGGCCGAGGTCGACGTGCGCGAACGCGTGGCTGACGAAGGGGTAGAGGCCTTCGCCGTCGATCTTCACGTCGAACACCGCGCCGCCGCCTGCGGGGACGGCCACCGTCTGGACGCCCTGCTGGAAGTGCGTCATGTCGGCGTTCGGCCACGCCCGTTCGAAGATCGTGCCGACGACGTGGAAGTTCGTGTCGAGCGTCGGGCCAGCCGCGACGACGTAGAAGCGCGTCGTCTCACCCGGCTTTGCGGTCAGCGGGTGGGTGACGTACTGGTTCGCGTAGCCGTTGAACGTCGTCCAGTCCGGCATCATCGCGCGCGCCTTCTGCATGTCGAGCGACGCCGGCGCCGCGATGCCGTCACTGTTCATGTACCACTCGCTCGCGACGAGGACGTACTCGTGGTCGGCCTTCGGGAGCGGCGTCGCGGGGTCGACGATCAGCGCGCCGTACATCCCGTTCGCGATGTGTGCGAGCACGGGCTTCGTCCCGCAGTGGTACATGAAGACCCCGGGATCGTTCGCGACGAAGCGGAACGTGAACGACTCGCCGGGCGCGACGTCCCTGAACGCCACGTTCGGCGCGATCCGGGCGGCGTGGAAGTCGATCGAGTGCGGGATCGCGCCACCGTTCGTCAGCGTCATCTGGACGGTCTGGCCCTGCCGCACGTGGAGGATCGGGCCCGGTGCGCCGTGCCCGTCGAACGCCCACGTCGAGTACTTGACGCCGGGGGCGATCTCGACGGTCATGTCCTTCAGGGTCATGTGCACCTTGACGAGGTCTCCGGCCGGGACCGCGGGCAGCGTCGCGTCGTAGGCGACGTGCGCCTTCGCGAGCGCGTCGGCGTTCGGGGCGGTCGTGCCGGCGAAGCTCTGGAGCGGCAGGCTCACGGCCGACGTATTGGCCGTGCTCGCATGGCTGGAGTGGTCGTGGGTGGCGGTCGCAGGAGCGGCGCTGCCGGCCGTCGCCTCGTCCCGCGCCTCGTCCGCCGCCTGGACGGCGACCACGGCTGTGATCGCGAGCACGCCGACGGCGATGCCTAGGAGCAGCACCACCACCTTCCAGACCGCGCTCGAGCCGCCGGAGCCCTTCTCGGCCTCGCGCCGTTGCGCCGGGATCGTTGCGGAATGGCTGGACATCTCCGTTCTCCTCTGTTCGTCGTTTTCACGAAGACCGTAGGAAGAACCGAGCGCGGCGACGTCAGCGGCGTCGCGGAACGTCGTTGCGGCTTTCCCGTAATGCCGCCTCGAGGCGTCGTTTCGGGGTCGGCCGTCCGGGTAACCCGGATCGGTGAGCACGCGCGCCGGTTCGGGAGACTCGCTCGTGCGCCGGGCGCTGCCGGTCTACCTCGCGCTCCTGCTGGCGCTGCTCACGGCCGTCTCGATTCTCCTGCTCTACGCGCTGCGCCACGTGCTGCTCATCCTCTTCGTGAGCGTCCTCTTCGCAGCTGCGCTCTCCGGCCCGAGCGAGTGGCTCCACGACAGGCTGCGGCTCCCGCGGGGGATCGCAGCGGTGCTCATCTACGTCGTGGCCTTCGCCGTGCTCGTCGGCGTCGGCTGGCTCGTGGTGCCGCCGCTCCTCGGCCAGGTCGCCGAGTTCGCCGACCGCGCGCCGCAGTACGCAGATCAGTACGAGGGAGTCCGCAAGGCCTACGGCGAGCTGCGCAAGGACTACCCGGCGCTGCCGCCGTTCGACGACCAGATGTCGAGGCTCGGCAACGCGATCCTCGACCGGGCCGGCGAGCGGGCGGCGTCTCTCCCGGCCGACCTCTTCTCGCTGTTTCTCGACCTGCTCAGCGTCTTCGTCATCTCACTGCTGCTCGTGACCAACCGGATGCGGCTGCGGGGCTTCACGCTCTCGCTCGTAGGCCACGATCACCGCGACCGGGTCGCGGAGGTTCTCGACCGGAGCTGGGCGCGGATCGGCGTGTACCTCCGCGCCAAGGTGATCGTGATGGCGATCGTCGGCGCGCTCACGTACGTCGCCCTCCTCGTGATCGGCGTGCCCTTCGCGGTGCCGCTGGCGATCATCGTCGCCTTCGGCGAGCTCATTCCCCGCGCAGGCCCGTGGCTCGCACGCATCCCGCTCCTCTCGATCGCCGCGCTCGAGGGCCCGCGGACGTTCCTCCTCACCCTCGTCGCGTCCATCGTGATCGAGAACCTGAAGGGCTACCTCATCTCGCCGTTCGTCGAGGGCGACCAGCTCGACATCCACCCGCTCGCCGTCTTCGTCGCGGTGCTCGTCGGTGCGACGCTCGCCGGGCCCGCAGGCGCGTTCGTCGCGGTGCCGGCGGCGGCGATCGTCGACATCGTCGTCCGCGAGGTCCTCGTGCCCTGGCGGCAGGAGCAGATCGCGGACGAGGACGGCCGTCCCGAGCTTCCGCTCTCCCGCGCGGGGCCCCGTGCGGCCGTTCGTTCGTAGCGCCGGTGGCTAGGCGGCCTCGGGAAGCTCGGCCTTGCGCAACGCGGTGTCCCCAGCGGTGGAGGGCTGCGTCCGCCGGGAAAGGAGGTTGCTCGCGACGAGCGCCCCGATCGTCAGCGCGGCCCCGAGCAGCTCGGCCGCGTTCGGCCGGTAGCCGCGCGCGATCTCGATCGCGAACGTCGTCACGGGGATCAGGTTGCTGAAGAGAACGGCGTTCTGCGGGCCGATCGCCTTGATCGCGGCGTTCCACGTGAGCACGGCGACGAAGGCGCCGGGGATCGCCAGGTACATGATCTGCGGCCAGACCGACGTCAGCTGGGCCGCGGTCGGAGCCGCGACGAGCCCGGTCGCGATCCCGATGAGCGTCGCACCCGCGATCGTGAGCCACCCGAGCGAGGCCGTCAGCGCCGTGTAGCGGAGGGGGGAGTACGACGCGAACTCCGCCGCTCCGAGGCTGTAGAGGATGAAGCTGAGGACGCCGGCGAGCACGAGCACCTCGCCCCAGCCGAGCGCCCCGTGCAGGATCGAGCTCGGATGGCCGGCGCTGACGACGAGCGCGACGCCGAGCAGCGCGACGCCGAGCAGAGCGAACGTCGCCGGGGCCGGCCGCACCTTCGTCCGGTGCCAGAGCACGAGCGCGGTCAGAAGAGGGCCGAGCGCCACGATCAGCGAGGCGGTCTCCGGCCGCGCGTGCGCGAGCCCCGTGTACGCGAACAGGTTGAACCCGGCGAACCCGAGCGAGCCGAGCCAGAAGAGCCTCCATCCCCGCCCGTCGAGCCGGAGCGATCCACGCCCTTCGAGGGCGACGAGGACGAGCAGCCACAGCGCGGCGGCCAGTGCGTAGCGCACGGTCGACAGCGGGAACGCGTCGATCGTCTGGAGCGCTGACTTGCCCACCACGAACTGCCCGCCCCACACGAGCGCCGTCGTGGTGGCGAATAGCACCCCGAGGGTCGCGTTCCGCGACCTCACCGCGCTGCCTCTTGGCCGTGACCTGGCACGGAGGGGTCAACGCGGCCCGGCCGGTGGGTATTTCGTCGACCCTGGATGGGCGGATCACGTATCGCTCGTTTCCCGGGAAGGCGCGGCTCAGCCGTCGAGCCCGGCGAACTGGTGCCAGGGGCCGGCGAGATGCACGGTGGCGAGTGCCAGGATCAGCCCGGCGACGAGCGCCGCGGCGAGCAGCCACCGGCGGAGCGATGAGCCCGGGAGCGGCTCGTCCCCGCGCCAGTCCGCCGCGGCGAGCCTCGGCACGCGCAGCGCGTGGGCCAGGACGTGCGCCGACATGGCTGCGACCCAGGCGACGAAGCTCGCCTTGTGGAACCCGAGCACCGCGCCGCTCTCCGGGCCGAGCACGACGAGCGCGACGCCGCTCGCGAACAGGGCGAGGGTCGCGAGGACGACGACCGGCCCGAGCAGGCGCAGGAGTGGATGCGGTGGCCCGGCCGAGCGGTACTCGAGGTGTCCCGTGTAGTAGCGGGCAAACCGGTACCCGGTGCTCGCGAGCTTCACGCCCACGAGTGGCAGCAGCAGCATGCCGATGAAGACATGGGCCGACACGAGTGGCCGGATCGCGACCAGCGTCGCCCCCTCGGCGGCGAGCAGGACGAGCAGGAGGGCCGCCGCCGCACCGGTCAGGCGGCGGTTGCCCTCGCTGCCTCCGGTCCGCACGACGGGCGCCGCGACGCCGGATCTCCTGCTCGCCCTCTGTCGCCGCGCGTCGAGCACGAGTGCATGGCAGCGGATGTGGATGAGAGGACGATGAGACTCATCGAGCGCTCACGTCGTGCGGCCACAATGCGGCGATGCGGGTGCTCGTGGTCGAGGACGAACCGAAGCTCGCGGGCCTGCTGGCGCGCGGGCTCGGCGAGGAAGGGCATCCGACAGATGTCGTCGCATCGGGCCGCGAGGCGGTCTGGATGGCCCGCGCTACCCCCTACGACGCGATCGTGCTCGACGTGATGCTGCCGGGCCAGGACGGGTTCGCGGTCTGCCGGGAGCTCCGCGCCGCGAACGTGTGGACGCCCGTCCTCTTCCTGACGGCGCGCGACAGCGTCGACGACCGCGTGGCGGGCCTCGACGTCGGCGGCGACGACTACCTCGTCAAGCCGTTCTCGTTCCCGGAGCTGCTGGCGCGCCTTCGCGCCCTGACGAGACGCGGGGCGGCCGAGCGGCCCGTGGTGCTCGAGGTCGGCTCGCTTCGCCTCGATCCCGCGTCGCACAGGGTCTGGCGGGACGACACCGAGATCGAGCTCTCTGCGAAGGAGTTCACCCTGCTCGAGGTCTTCATGCGAAGCCCGGGCAAAGCGCTCTCGCGCGTCGATCTCCTGGAGCGCGGGTGGGACATGGCGTACGAGACACGCTCGAACGTCGTCGACGTCTACGTGCGCTACCTCCGCGAGAAGATCGACCGGCCGTTCGGGTGCCACTCGCTCGAGACGGTCCGCGGCGTCGGCTACCGGCTGCGCGGACCACGGACGTGCTGAGGCGGATCCCCATCCGCTGGCGCCTCGCCGCCGCCTTCGCCGTCTCGATGGCGGCGCTGCTCCTCGCGCTCGGGGCGTTCGTGTACCTCCGGGTCGAGGACGCGCTCCGGAGCTCCGTCGACCAGGCCCTCCGGGCGCAGTCGGCGGAGTCGATAGGGCACCGGGAGGAGGGCGCGATCCTCGACTCCGACGCGCGTGAGTCGGGCACGATCGCGCAGATCGTCGGCCCGGACGGGCACGTCGTGCGCTCCGACCCTGCGACGCTGCCGGCTCTTCTCGACCCGGCCGCGGCCGCGGCCGCCCGTCGCGGCGCACTCCTGACGACGGTGTCGCTCGGCGACGGCGATCTCAACAGCTGGCGCGTGCTCGCCGTCCCGGACGGAGAGCGGGTGCTGGTCCTCGCGCGGCCGCTCCGCCAGACGGAGGAGACGCTCCACCGCCTGTTCGGCGGGCTTCTCGTGGCAGGGCCCATCGGTCTGCTCCTCGCGACCCTCGGCGGGTACCTCCTCGCGGCGGCGGCGCTGCGGCCCGTCGAGTCGATGCGCCGGCGTGCGAGCGCGATCTCCGCCACGACACCGGGAGCCAGGCTCCCTGTGCCGCCGAGCCGCGACGAGATCCGCGACCTGGCGGAGACGCTCAACGAGATGCTGGCACGGCTCGAGGCGGCGCTCGAACACGAGCGGCGCTTCGTCGCCGATGCGAGCCACGAGCTCCGCACCCCCCTCGCGCTGCTGAAGGCCGAGCTCGAGCTCGCTCTCCGCCGCCCGCGCACGGCCGAGCAGCTCCGGGCCGCGGTCGAGTCGGCCGCCGAGGAGACCGACCGGCTCGTGCTGCTCGCAGAGGATCTGCTTCTCATCGCCCGCTCGGACCAGGAGGTGCTCGGGCTGAGGGTCGAGCCTCTCGACCTCGGCGCGCTCGCCCGGTCGACGGCTGACCGATTCGCCGAGCGTGCCTCGAGCGACCAGCGGCGGGTCGAGGTCGAGATACCGTCGCGCACCGAGGTCTCGGCCGACAGGCTCCGGCTCGAGCAGGCGCTCCGCAACCTGGTGGACAACGCGCTCGGATACGGAGAAGGGAGGATCACGATCACGGCGCGCCCGGTCGGCGACGCGATCGAGATCCACGTCCTCGACGAGGGCCAGGGGTTCTCGCAGGAGGTCGCGTCGCGCGCGTTCGAGCGGTTCGCGCGAGGTGACGACGCGCGTACGCGTGGCGGCAGCGGGCTCGGCCTCGCGATCGTCGAGGCGGTCGCGCAGGCGCACGGCGGCTCGGCCGGCATCTCGCCGAGCGGGAAGGGGGCGGATGTCTGGATCTCGCTCCCCGCGCGCCCGGTCTCCTGACCGGCTCTCATCGCGGTCTCATCTCGTCCGCATACCGTCGGTGCCGTGGAGTCGCCTGAGAGACGCGGCAATGCCCGGCGCCCGAAGGAGCAGCACCTCGGGATCCTGCGACGGCGGGCGGCGCTGGCGTCCGCGCTCGGCTTCGCCGCGTTCGTCGGCCTCGCCGCGCAGCACGCGGTCGGCTTCACGAAGCACGCTGCGACGGCGGTCGCGACGCCGTCGGCGACGGCCTCGACCCGGTACTTCGACGAGCAGCCCGGCGACTTCGCGTTCAGCGACGCCGCGGAGGCCGCCGCCTCCGCGCCGCCGGTCGCCCAGACACATGTCTCCTGACCTGGATGTTCCGCGGGGGCTCGTATCGCACCGGTTCCGGGCGATGGGATCGGACGTCCACGTGCTCTTCCCCGAGCACGCCCCTGGATGCGCGAACGCCGTCGAGAGGCTGTTCGAGGAGTGGGAGGACGCGCTCAGCAGGTTTCGGCCGGGAAGCGAGCTCTCCCGGCTCAACGACCGGGCCGGCGCACCGGTTCGCGTCGGCCCGATCCTCCTGGCCGTCGTCGAAGCGTCGCTCGCATGCGGCGCGCGCGACCGGCGGTCTCTTCGATCCGACGCTCCGGCACGAGCTCGTCCGCATGGGGTACGACCGCACGTTCGAGGAGATCAAGGGCGGCGCCCCGATGTCGACCGTCCGGCCGAAAGGCGGAGGCGCCTGGCGGCGGATCGCGGTCGACGGCTCCGCGGGCACGATTACCCTCCCTGCGGGCGGCGGGCTCGACCTCGGCGGGATCGCGAAAGGCATGGCTGTCGACGCCTCGCTCGACCTGCTCGCGGGCGCTCGGGGCGGACGCGGCGCTCGTGAGCGCGGGTGGCGATCTCGCGGTGCGCGGTCTGCCGCACGGCAGGAGGGCGTGGCCCGTCCTCGTCGGGAACGACGTCGACGGCCCGGTCGTCCCACTCGTCCGCGGTGCGCTCGCCACGTCCGGGACCGCTCGGCGCCGTTGGCAGCAGGGAGGGCTCGAGCGGCACCACCTCGTCGACCCCGAGACGGGCGAGCCCGCCGCGGGGGGGCTCACCCGGGTGACGGCAGCCGGTGGAACCTGCCGGGCGGCGGAGGTCGGCGCGACCGCGGCCTTCGTCGCCGGGCGACGGCTCGGGCCGATGGTGCTCGCCCGGCTCGGGCTGGCCGGAATGCTCGTCACGGACGCCGGCCGGGAGCTCCGCGTCGGGCGCTGGCCCTGGCCCGGCGTCGAGCACGCCGCATGACCAGCTGGAACGCCGTCACCTGGGACACGGCGCGGGCCGGTGGGCTCATCTCGTACGTCCTGCTCACGACGGCGGTCTCTCTGGGGCTCGTCCTCCGGAACCATTGGCAGTCCACCCGCTGGCCCCGGCTCGTCACGAACGAGCTGCACGGCTACGTGTCGCTGCTCGCGCTCGTGTTCATCGCCGTCCACGTCATGGCGGTCGCAGTCGACCCGTTCACGCATTTCGGCCTCTCGGCCGTCCTCGTGCCGTTCGCGAGCCACTACCGCCCCGTCTGGATGGGCCTCGGCATCGTCGCGCTGTACCTGCTCCTCGCCGTATGGGTCAGCTCGCGTCTGCGTCGCCGGATCGGACACCGCCTCTGGCGGCAGATCCACGTGCTCGCCTTCGCCGTCTACTCGGCGGCGACGCTGCACGGCCTCGGCACCGGGAGCGACACACGGACGATCTGGGGAGGCGCCCTCTACGCGACGAGCGTCGCCCTCGTCGGCTCGCTTCTCGCCCTCCGGCTTCTGGCGCCTGCGGGGCGCAACGCCGTGCGCCGCCCGCTCGTCGCGGGAGCAGCGGCCGCTGCAGTCCTGGCGGTCGCCGCCTGGTCGCTCGGCGGCCCGTTCGCCGCGGGCTGGTCCGCCCGCGCGGGAGGGACGGCAGTCGGCGCCGCCGTCGCGTCACCGCCGGCGAGCGTCGCGCCCAGGCCCGCCAGGCGACCCCCGACCGCCGTCGTGCACGTGCCGTTCACTGCCCGCTATGCGGGCCGCCTCACCGTCGAGCCGGTGAACGATCGCGGCCGGCTCACCGTCCGCATCGACGGCGCGCTCAGCGGCGTGACGAAGGATCATCTCGAGATCCTCATCCACGGCATCCCGCTCGACGACGGCGGCGTCGCGATGGAGCAGAGCCGCGTCCGCATGGGCACGACGACACCGCTCTACGAGGGCGAGATCACGTCGCTCGACGGGACGCGCCTCGTCGCGGCCGTCCGCTCATCACGCCAGCGGCTCCGCCTCGGGCTCGTCCTGCGGATCTCTCGGGACGGACGGGTCGTCGGACAGGTGCAAGGCACCGCGTCGGCCTGACCGCTGCGCGGGTCTCAGGCAGGTGTGTGGTGCTCGATGAACGCGAGCGTCCGCTTCCACGCGTCGCCGGACTGCTCGGCGTAGTCCTCCTGCCGGCGATCGAAGAAGCTGTGCGGCGCGCCGCCGTACACGACGACCTCGTGCTCGACGCCTGCCGCCGTGAGCGCCTGGTCGAAAGCGGCGTTGTGCTCGGGCAGGATGTTCGCATCGTCGCCGGCCTGGAGCGCGAGGATCGGGCCGACGAGCTCGGCCGCACGGTCGGTCGGGCCCGGCTCGCCGTTCCGCTCGCCGGTCGATCCGTAGAACCCGACCGCACCCGCGAGCCCGTGGCCGCCGGCGGTCGAGAGCCAGGCGTGTCGGCCGCCGTAGCAGAATCCCACCGCGAACACGACCTCGCAGCCGCCGCCCTCGGGCGAGCGGAGATGGGCGACCGCCGCCCCGACGTCCTGCTGGATCGTCGCCGCCGTCGTCTGCGCGACATGGTCGGCGTACGGAAACGCGTCGTCGCGCTTGGCGACACCGGCGGTGCGTCCGAAGTAGTCGAACGCGACTGCGGCGTAGCCGCGCTCGGCGAAGCGGAGCGCGAGCTCCTCGTAGAAGCGGTACAGCCCGCGGACGTCGGGGAGGATGACGATCCCGACCCGCGCGCCGTCGTCCGGCTGCGCCGAGAAGGCGGCGAGCCGCGTGCCGTCCGCCGCCTCGAGCACGACGTCCTCGGAGCGCACCGGCGCACCGCCGGAGACCGCCGGGATCGGCGGGACCGAGTCGAGCTCGAAGCACATCGCGGCCCGACCCTACTCCTCGCGGATGCCTACTCGTGCCCCGAGACGGCGTGCGGGACGTACGGCTCCTCCAGCCGGGCGATCTCCTCGGGCGCGAGCTCGAGCGCCTCCGCAGCGAGGGCGTCCTCGACGTGACCGACCTTCGTCGCACCGACGATCGGGGCGGTCACGGCGGGCCGGGAGAGGAGCCAGGCGAGCGCCACCTGCGCGTTCGCAACACCCCGCTCCCCCGCGACCGCGCCGACCCGGTCGACGACGTCGAAGTCGACCTCGGGCACGTAGAGCGTGTCGCCGAAGGGGTCGCTGCCGGCGCGCGTCGTGAGGCGCTCTCCCTCCCGGGTGCGGTTGCCCGCCAGCAGCCCGCGCGCGAGCGGGCTCCAGGGAAGCACCGCGACTCCCTGGTCGACGCACTGCGGGATCATCTCCCGCTCCTCCTCGCGATAGACGAGGTTGTAGTGGTTCTGCATCGAGACGAACCGTGTGCCGCCCTGGCGCCCGGCGGTCGCCTGCGCCTTCGCAAACTGCCAGGCGAACATGCTGCTCGCACCGATGTAGCGCGCCTTCCCGGCCTTCACCACGTCGTGCAGCGCCTCCATCGTCTCCGCGATCGGCGTCGTCGGGTCCCAGCGGTGGATCTGGTACAGGTCGACGTAGTCCATCCCGAGCCGCCCGAGCGAAGCGTCGATCGACGCCAGCACGTGCTTGCGCGAGAGACCCCGGCCGTTCTCGCCGGGCATCGTCTGCATGCAGACCTTGGTTGCGACGACCATCTCCTCGCGCGTCAGGAGCTTCGGCAGCACGCGGCCGGTGACGACCTCGCTCTGCCCGCCGTTGTAGACGTCCGCGGTGTCGAAGAACGTGATCCCGCCCTCGACGGCGCGCCGGACGATCGGTTCGGCCTCCTCCTCGGGAAGCGCCCACCGACGGCTCTCGTGCGCGCCGAAGCTCATCATCCCGAGACACACCCGCGACACGCGCAGCCCGGTGCTGCCGAGGTTCACGTACTCCACGCCGGCCTCCTCCCGTCGTTGGAAGCACCGTAGCCGCGATACTCGGCCTCACTCGACGCAAGGCGGACGGAGGTGGAGATGGAGCTCGAGGGAGTGACGGCGGCCGTCACGGGCGGCGCATCGGGCCTCGGCGCCGCGACCGCCGCCGCGCTCGCGGAGCGCGGGGCGAAGGTCTTCGTCCTCGACCTTCCGGGCGCCCGGGGCCAGGTCGACCCCGAGAGGGCGACGTTCGTGGAGTGCGACGTGACCCGGGAGGCGCAGGTCGGGGCGGCGATCGCCCAGGCGGCGGCCGGAGGCGACCTGCGGGTGTGCGTCAACTGCGCCGGCGTCGGCTGGGCGGAGCGGACGCTCGCGCGGGACGGCTCACCGGCCGCGCTCGAGCCGTTCCGGAAGGTGATCGAGGTGAACCTGATCGGCACGTTCACCGTGATCCGCGTCGCGGCCGCCGCAATGGCGGAGACCGAGCCGCGCGACGGCGAGCGCGGCGTGATCGTCAACACCGCCTCCGTCGCCGCCTACGACGGACAGATCGGCCAGGCGGCGTACTCGGCCTCGAAGGGGGGCATCGTCGGGATGACGCTGCCGATCGCGCGTGACCTCGCGGTCTCGCTGATCCGCTGCGTCACGATCGCGCCGGGCCTCTTCGACACGCCGCTCCTCGCGAGCCTCCCCGAGCCGGCCCGCGTCGCCCTCGGCGCCTCGGTCCCGCACCCCGCCCGCCTCGGCCGGCCGGAGGAGTACGCCGCCCTCGCGGTCCACATCGTCGAGAACCAGATGCTGAACGGCGAGGTGATCCGCCTCGACGGCGCGATCCGCATGGCGCCGAAGTGACGGCGTCGTAGGGAGCGTCTCCATGCAGGTCCAGCCGGTGTAGCACGGGCGGGTGGGAGGGCCGGCCGGCCCTCCCACGAGCCCATCGCCTCAGAGCGCAAGCGCAGCCTCGTCCGGAGCCGCCCCCTCGTACACGGGGCGATATCCGAAGAGCCGCCCGACGGGAGCCCCCAGAGCCAGCCCGACGCGCTGCGTCCAGACCGGCGGGAACGGCAGGCGCACGTCGTCGAAGTGGTGCTTCGCGATCACGGCGAGCCGCAGCGGGCTCGGCATGCCGTGGCGGTTCGTCTTCCCGTCGGCCGCGAGCGCGTACATCGTCGCAAGGAGCTGCTCGAACTGCAGCGCGGGACGCACCTCGCACCGGAACCGCGCCGGCACGTCGCCGTTGTTCCAGAAGCGGTGCGCCGTGCCGGGCTCGACGACGACGGTCTCTCCCGGGCCGGCGACCATCGTCGTGCCGCCCGCTTTGAACCCGACCTCGCCCTCGAGGATCTCGAACACCTCGGTCTGGTACGGGTGCACGTGCGTGGCCGCGACGAAGCCGTCCGGCTCGACGCGCACCTCGACGGCGACGTACTCGCCGCCCGTGTCGGCCGCCGAGCGAACGACGTGGACCGTCTCCCCGGTGACCGGGTTCTGCAGGACATCTCCAGTGCGGATCATGGGTAGGGCTCCTCTTCGTTGTCGGATGGTGCAACCGGGGGCAGCTTCACGCGCCCTGCGATCCGGCGCGGTGCGGAGATCCGACGACCGGGGTGCGGCGAACCACACGTCGAGGCCCGGGCTGCGCGGGGGATTCGACCCCGAACTCCGCACAAGCCGCTCGGGGCGCTTGCGGCCGTCGTCAGGGTGACGCCCGCGACGGCTCAGGACTGCTGTACCTGGGCGGTCATTTGGCGCGCGGCAGGACGTGCTGGGCTATCCGCGACGCGAGCGGCATTCTCGGTGGCTCCGGACGATCAGCCGACCGGACATCGTCGCGCGGCGCCGCCGCGCCGATCCGGGCGCCCTCCTACATGCAGATCCAGCCGCCGTCGACGGCGAGATTGATGCCGTTGACGGCCTGGTTCTCGAGCAGGAAGCGCGACGCCCCGATGACCTCGGCCATCGTCACGAGGCGGCCGATCGGCGTGCGCTGCTCGAGCGCCTCCCGCCGCTCGGGCGGCATGTCGACCCACTGCGGGCTGTCGCCGACGATCGCGGGGTGCAGCGCGTTGACGCGCCTCGGCGCGAGCTCGATCACGAGCGTTCGCACGAGGCTCGTCACCGCGCCGTTGACGGTCGTGACGGTCGTCGAGCCTGGATACGGCCGGTCCCGTGCGAGGCCGCCGAAGATCAGGATCGCGGACGAGTCGCCGAGGCGCGGCAGCAGCGCATGGATCACCTCCGTGTAGCCGACGAGCTTGAGCGTGACAAGACGGAGCGCGCCGGCGATGTCGTAGTCGGCGACCGAGTTCGTGTCGCGCTCGATCGCCGCGAGCACGAGGTACTCGACGTCGCCGACGTCCGCGAGGCGCTCGGCGATGGTGTGCGGCTCCGCGAGGTCGAAGCCGATCCCGCGCGCCCCGGCGCCCATCTCGGCCGCTGCCGACTCGGCGCGAGCCTGGTCGCGCCCGGTCACGACGACGTCGCGTCCATCGTCCGCGTAGGCCTGCGCGAGCTCGCGGCCGAGACCCTGCGTGCCGCCGACGACGACGACTGTCCCTGTGCCCATGTCGGTCTCCTTTCGAGGCAAGCTGCGCCGGGCTCGATCCGCCTCGGCGGACCGAGCCCGGCGACGACGGTCTAGCCGGCGGCGACGGTCTCGGCCGCCCAGTCCGGAAGGAGGCCGCCTGCGGACAGGATGTGGTTCCTCGACTCGTCGAGCTTGGCGAACACGCGGTCGAGGTTGCCGTCGACGAGCTTCCCGTTCCGTTTCACGGCCCGGCCGGCGACGTACACCGAGTCGACGTTCGAGGTGTCCGAGAAGACGACGATCGTCCCGACCGGGTCGAGCATCGGAGCGGTGTTGATCGCGTTGGTCTGGAGGAGGACGATGTCGGCCTGCTTGCCGGGCGTGAGCGAGCCGACCCTGTCCTCGAGCGCGCAGGCCCGCGCGCCGTCGATCGTGGCGAACTCGAGCACGTCGCGGTGCGTGAGCCTCGGCGCAAACGCCTCGTCCGGCGTGTCGGTGAACTCGAGGATGCGGCTGTAGACGAGCGCCGTCCGCATCTGCGTGAACATCTCGCCGGGGACGCTCGACACCACGTCGACACTGAGCGACGGGCGGATGCCGCGGGCGAGCAGCTTGCCCGTCGGGGGCGGCCCGTGGCCCATCAGCATCTCGACGTAGGGCGCGACCGATGCCTTGCCGCCCGTCTCGGCGATGAGGTCCATCTCGTGGTCGGTCAGGTCGGTCATGTGGATGTAGCAGACGTCCTCGCCCATCAGCCCGAGGTCGTGCATGTCCTTGACGGGCTCGTAGTGCAGGTTGTGGAGCCGCATCCCGACGTGGACGCTGATCAGGATGTCGAGCTCCCGCGCGAGCGCCCAGTCGTGCTTCGCGACGTCGGCGTTGACGTTGCCGGGCTGCCGCGCGGCCATGGCGAGCGTGATCAGGCCGTCGTCCGACGAGAAGTACGTCTCGCGGATCCGCCGGATGTCCTCGGGATGGTTCAGCTCGCTCAGCATCCACCACTCGCCGCCCGTCGGCATGCCGTGGGCGTAGACGGCGCGAATGCCCGCATCCTTCAGCCCCTGGATCGCCGCGTCCGAGTGGTCGGGCGTGTTGCTGATGTGCGACCAGTCGAGCAGCGTGGTGACGCCACCGTTGAGCGCCTCGAGCGCACCTGCGTAGTCGCCGATGTGCACGTCCTCCGGCCGGTAGAAGCCGCCGACCTGGCCGAGCATGACCGCGAAGTAGTGGTCGAGCGTGCAGCAAGGCAGGACGCCCCGGACGGGCGTCTGCCACGTGTGCCGGTGCGTGTCGACGAAGCCCGGCATCACGATCATCCCGGCCGCGTCGACCTCCTCGGCGTCGGAGACCGAGAGGCCGCGTCCCACCTCGACGATCTTGCCGTCCTCGACGAAGACGTCGGCGTTCGGGATGTCGCCGAGGTCGGGATCCATCGAGACGACGAAGCCGTTGCGGATCAACAGGCGCTGCGCGCTCATGCCTCTCCCTTCTTGGCGTGCTGAAACGTGGTGCGCGGCTCGACGCCGACGCAATGTGCAGCGAGCATAAACGGCTGCACGAGACCCCGTCAATCTGGCCCTTCCACCTGCCGAAGCGTTCAGTGGTAGTGGACGATTCCTCGAAAACGGGGCCAATCGTTCGATGATGGTTGACACCCGTGCGCGGCGTGCCCGAGAATGGACGCCTGGCCGGGGCATCGAGGGCAGAGGAGCCGTGAGCGCGCCGACCGGCACCGAGGGCGGCGGGCTCGGTCGCGGGCGCACACTGGCGCCGACGATCGCCGACGCGCTCGTCGGTGCGCGCTTCCTGCCCGTCTGGATCGCCACGATCGCGCTGCTGGCCGTCGCGGCGGTGATCGCGCCCGCGGCGCTGCGGAGCACGTCCTGGGCGTTCGTCCTCCCGTACATGACGATCCTGGCCGTCGCCGCGCTCGGCCAGATGCTGGTGATCATGCAGGCCGGCATCGATCTCTCGACGGCGGGCGTGATCTCCCTCTGCGGGAACGTCCTCGTCGGCGTCAGCGCGAACTCCGACAGCCGGCTGGCGCTCGGGATCCTCGCGAGTGTCGGCGTCGGCACGCTCGTCGGGCTCTGTAACGGCATCCTCGTTGCGGTCGTCAGGCTGAACCCGCTGATCGTCACGCTGGCGACGGGCCAGGTCGCCCTCGCGTGGAGCGTGCGGTACAACCGCGAGGTCGCTGCGAACCCGAACGTGCCGAACGCCCTGTCCTCCTGGGCGGGGCACAAGCCGGTCGGGATCAGCGCGGTCTTCTGGACCGGCGCCGCCCTCACGTTCGTCGTCGCGCTCGCGCTTCGCTACACGGCCGCCGGCCGGCGCTTCCAGGCGGTCGGGGCGAACCCGCGTGCTGCGTGGATGGCCGGGCTCCGCGTCCGGACGCACACCGCGTTCGCCTACACCGCTGCGGGCGCGCTGTACGGAGCCGCGGCGGTGCTGCTCGGCGGGCTGCGCATCAGCATCGATCCCGCGTTCGGGGCGTCCTATCTCCTCGCGCCGATCGCCGCGGTCGTCATCGCAGGGGCGGCGCTCTCGGGGGGGCTGGCAAGCGCGACGTCGACGTGGGTCGCCGCCCTGGCGCTCACGTTCCTGACCCAGATGCTGCTCATCCTCGGCCTCTCGGCCGCATTGCAGTTCATCGTGTTCGGCGCCGCGATCATCGTCGGGATGCTCGTCTCGGGCGACCGGATGGCGTCGCTCCTCGGGCGCGTCCTGCGAACGATCGAAACCGCTCCGGGCACCCGTCCCGAAATGAAGGGAGACACGAGCTGAGGCTCGCGAAAGGAGGCATGATGGAGGGTCGGCAGGAGTCGGCTTCGTCACGCACCCGCAGGCTGGGCGTGGGTGTGCTGGCACTCGTGGTGCTCGGGGCCACGCTCGTCCTCGCGTCGGCGAGCAGCGGGAGCACCGACGGCAAGCAGGCGGCGGCCGCGAAGCCGGTCGTCATCTCGTCCGGGAAGGGCTTCGGCGAGGTGTACGCCGCCAAGGCGTCCACGCTCAAGCACACGCTCTTCAAGGCAACGCTGCTCCCGAAGGACAAGGCGTCGCGCAACATCGCCCTCGCCGGGCTCGGCCGCGCCGACAGGAAGGTGAACGAGGCGCTCGCCCTCAGGTGCTGGAAGTCGAACGGCTGCAAGACCGGCACCGGCGGCAAGCTGACGGTGGCCTACATCGAGCAGTTCGGCGAGAACGTCTACCGCCAGATGTCGAAGATGGAGTTCATCCTCCAGGCGCTGACGTACCCGCAGGTCGGCCAGATCATCTACCGCAGCGCACACTCCGACCTGAACCAGGGGATCGCCGACTTCAAGGCCGCGATCGCGCAGAAGGTCAGCCTGATCGTGTCGTACCCCGACTTCGGCGACGCGATGCTGCCGGTGATGAAGCAGGCGACCGATGCCGGGATCCCCGTCGCCACCTACGCCTGGGGCTTCGTGACCGGGCCTGGCACGAACTACCTCACGGTGGTGGGGGAGGACACCTGCGCGCTCGGCAAGACGTATGCGTACGTCATGAACCGGCAGGTCAAGTCCGGCGACATCGCGTTCCTGGGCGGCTTCCCCGGGAACCCGCTGTCGGAGGGCTGGCAGAAGTGCGAGAAGCCCGCGCTCAACTCGAACATCAAGGTCGTTGCGGAGGAGCCGACGAACTGGGATCCGTCCAAGGTCCAGTCGGTCGTCGCGGGCGTCCTGGCCGCGCATCCCGACATCAAGGGCTGGAGCTACGAGTACGGGCTCGGGATGGCGACCGGAGCGCTCTCGGCCTACAAGGCCGCGGGCAAGTCGTTCGACGCCGTGCTGACACTGCGAACGGACGACGTCGGCATGGGCTGCACCTTCAACCAGCTCAAGAACCCGAAGCTGCAGATGTACTACTACACGTCGGGCAACTCGCAGATCCGCGTCGCGTTCACGGCGGCGATGATGAAGCTGAAGGGTGCGAAGATCCCGCCGCAGATCGTGTTCCCGATCCAGCTCCAGAACCAGCGCGTGCGTGACTCCTGCGTCAAGGGATATCCGCAGGAGGCCTCGGCGACGTCGCTGATCCCGCTGAGCCTGCTCAAGAAGATGTACCCGTAGAGGAAGCGAAGGCGCAGAGCCCCGATTCCGCAGCGCGAACAGTGTCGAGACTCGGGGCAGCGCACGTCGGTCGGACGGGGCTCGTGGGGGAAACGCGGTTTCCCCCACGAGCCCGCTCCTTCGTCCGTCGTCCGCCGCCGGGGGGCGGGTCGTCGCGATGAGCTCCGTCGTGCTCGGGCTCCACGGCATCTCGAAGGCCTTCGGGGCGGTGCAGGCGCTCGACGACGTCAGCGTCGAATGCCGTGCGGGCGAGATCCACGCGCTCGTCGGCGAGAACGGGTCGGGGAAGTCGACGCTGCTCGGGGTCGCGAGCGGGTTCGTCGCCCCCGACCGCGGCGACGTCGAGGTCGGCGGCAAGGCGCGGCGTCGCGTCTCCCCGGCCGAGACGCGACGCCTCGGCCTCGGGATGGCGTACCAGACCTACTCGCACGTGCTCGACCTGTCGGTGGCGGAGAATCTCTATCTGGCGGCGCCCGGCGATCTCCGGCCGGCGTACCGGCGCATGGAGGAATGGGCGACGTCGCAGCTCGCGACCTTCGGGCTCGACATCCCGGTGGCCGCGCCCGCGCGATCCTTGTCGCTCGCGCAGCGGCAGCTCTTCGAGGTCGCCAAGGCGCTGCTCGCCGAGCCCAAGGTGCTCCTCCTCGACGAGCCGACGACGGCCCTCGGGCTGGAGGACGTCGAGCGCCTCCACGCCCTCGTGCTCGAGCGCAGCCGCGCCGGCGTCGGGATCGTCTACGTCAGCCACCGGCTCCCGGAGGTCCTGGGCGTCGCCGACCGCGTCACCGTCCTGCGCGACGGCGTCTGCCAGGGGACGTTCGACGCCGCGTCGATGTCGGAGGACCGCCTCGTCGCGCTGATGATCGGGCGTCCGCTCCAGCTCGCGTTCCCGGAGCGCCACGACGTACCGGCCGAGCCCGAGGTCGTCCTCTCCGTCTCCGGGCTGACCGGCGACAGGTTCGGGCCGATCGACCTGGACGTCGCGAAGGGCGAGATCGTCGGCATCGCGGGCGCGGAGGGCAACGGTCAGGTGCAGTTCCTCCGCGCGCTCGCCGGCGCCGAGCACGCGACCGGGAGCGCGGTCTGCGGCGGTCGTGCGCTCGAGTCCCGGTCGCCGCTCGAGGCGCTCCGGGCCGGCGTCGTGCTGCTGAGCGGCGATCGCACGGGAGAGTCCCTCTTCGGCGTCCTGAGCGTCCGCGCCAACACGACGATCCAGGTCCTCGGACGCCTGGGCCGGTTCGGATTCGTGCGCCGCCGCCGCGAGCGGCGAACGGTCGAGGACCTCGTGCGGCGCCTCCGCATCCGCACGGCGTCGATCGAGCAACCCGTGCAGTTCCTCTCCGGCGGCAACCAGCAGAAGGTCTCCCTGACGCGTCCCTTCCTCCGGGGCGACGTCAAGGTGATCCTGGCCGAGGAGCCGACGCAGGGCGTCGACGTCGCCGCGCGGTTCGACATCTACGACGCGCTCCGCGAGACGGCCGGGCAGGGCGTGGCGACGATCGTGAAGTCGAGCGACCCGCTCGAGCTCGCCGGGCTCTGCGATCGCGTCGTCGTGATGTCGCGCGGCCGGATCGTCGACGAGATCCACCGGGACGACCTCGGCGAGCGCCGGATCGTCGAGGCGATCGTGCGCTCGGGCGCGGCGCGCGCCACCACGAACGAGACCGGTGCCGCGTGAGGCTGTCGCCGAGGCTCCAGGGGTGGCTGCCGCTGCTCTTGATGGGGGCGCTGATCGTCGCTCTGAGCGCGTTCACGGCGACGAAGGAGGAGGCGTTCCTCACGACCTTCAACCTCAACAACCTCCTGCTCGCGACGTTGCCGCTCGCGCTGGTGTCGCTCGGCCAGGCGACCGCGCTCCTGGTCGGCGGCTTCGACGTCTCCGTCGCGGCGCTGATGACGTTCTGCGTCGTCGTCGCCTCGTACACGATGACGCCGGAGATGTCGGGATGGGGGCTCGGAGCAGGGGCGCTCGCCCTCGTCGGCGTCGGGCTCGCGACCGGGATCTTCAACGCGGTGCTCATCCGCGTGTTCCGCCTGCCCTCGATCATCGCCACGCTCGGGACGTTCAGCATCCTCGAGGGGGCCGCGCTCATGCTGCGCGACCACCCCGAGGGCCCGATCTCGACCGACGTCACCGACGCGCTGACGACGAGCGTCGGCTTCCTGCCGATCGCCTTCGTCGTCGTCGCGGTGGCCGCCGTGCTCGGTGACGTATGGCTGTACCGGACGCGCGGCGGCCTCGGGCTGCGCGCGGTCGGCCTGGACGAGACGTCGTCGCGCCGACTCGGGATGGCGACGGCGCGCACGGTGTTCGTCGCCTTCGTCGCGTGCTCCGTGCTGGCGTCGCTGGCCGGCTTCTTCCTCGCCGCCCAGGTGCAGATCGGCTCGCCGATCATCGGCAACTTCGCGCTCGAGAGCATCGCCGCCGCCGTGCTCGGCGGCGCGAGCCTCGCGGGCGGACGCGGGTCGTACGTCGGCACGCTCCTCGCGGCGCTCTTTCTCTCGCTGATCGACAACGTCCTGCCGCTCTTCCACCAGCCGACGGAGTACTCGGAGATGACGATCGGCCTGCTGATCCTCGCCGCGCTCGTGCTCTACGAGAGCCCGCAGCTCCTCGCGCGCCTGCGGACGCAGGGCCGCCTCCGCCGCGAGGGAGAGGCGTCGGCCTAACCGTCGGTGGCCGCAGGCGGCGGAACGACCTGCGCGCGCGGATCCGCGGCACGCCCGATGACCACCCAGATCGCGTCGACCGGCTCGTCGCCGATCGCCCACAGGCGGTGCGGCGAGGAGGAGTCGAACGCGATCGAGCCGCCGGGGCCGAGCTCGTACTCCTCGAAGCCGACCCGCACCCCGAGCGTGCCGCTGACGACGTAGCCGTACTCCTTGCCTCCGTGCGTCATCAGCGCATCCTCGGGGCACGAGGCCGCGCCGACCGGGTACACGACGTAGAGAAACTCGACCTCGCCGTCCCGGTGCGGCGTGAGCCGCTCCCAGCGCACGCCCGAGGCGAGGTTGATCACGCGGCGCGTCTCGGGCCGCTCGGCCAGCCCGTCGCGCTCGGCCGACTCGCGGACGACGCGCACCGACGGCCGCTCCTCGCCGAACACGTCGCTCATCGTCATCCCGAGCTCGGTGACGAGCGCGTAGAGCGTGCTGACCGACGGGTTGACGCGGTCGAGCTCGATCTGCGACACGAGGCTCGGCGACACGCCGACGCGCCGCGCGAGCTCACGGAGGCTGATCCCGCGACGCTCGCGCTCCCCGCGGAGCCGGACGCCGACCCTCGAGGGCTCGAGGCCTCGGTCGGCTGACTCGACGGTCGGTGCCGGGTCGCTCATCCCGAGACCGTAGCGCCGCGGTCAGCCATCGCCCGCCGGACTCACCCGGCTGCGGACCTCGGCGGCGATGCGCTCCGGTCCCGGCAGGTGCGCGTCCTCGAGCGGGGGGCTGTACGGGATCGGCGTGTCCGGCGTCGCGATGCGCCAGGCGTCGTCGAGCTCGCCGAGGCCGTGCTCGGCGATCAGCGCGAGCATCTCTCCGGCCCAGCCGCCGGTGAGGGGGCCTTCCTCCACGACCGCGACCCGGTTCGTCTTCACCACGGACGCGAGGACGGTCTCGAGGTCGAGCGGGCGCAGGGTGCGCAGGTCGACGACCTCGGCGTCCACGCCCTCGGCCGCGAGCAGGTCGGCGGCGGCGAGACAGTCGTGCACGCCCTTCATCGCCGACACCAGCGTGATCCGCGAGCCCTCCCGCGCGATTCGCGCCCGCCCGAGCGGGACGACCTCGTCGCCGCCCACCTCGCCCTTGAGGGAGTAGAGACGCTTGTGCTCGAGGAACACGACCGGGTTCTCGTCCCGGACCGCCGCCTTGAGGAGTCCCTTCGCGTCGGCGGGAGTCGCGGGTGCGACGATCTTCAGGCCCGTGATGCCCATGAGCCACGAGACCGGCATCTGCGAGTGGATCGCCCCGAAGCGTCCGCCCGCGCCGACGACGGAGCGGATCACGAGCGGGACGCCCTGCTTGCCGCCGGTGAGGAACCAGTACTTCGACGCCTGGTTGATGAGCGTGTCCATCGAAAGGGCGAGGAAGTCCCCGAACATGATCTCGAGCACAGGCCGCCTGCCGGTGATCGCGGCGCCGTACGCCGCACCGGTCATCGCGAGCTCCGAGATCGGCGTGTCGAACACCCTTTCCGGCCCGTGCTTCTCGTAGAGGCCGGGCGTCACCGCGAACACGCCTCCCGCGACGGCGACGTCCTCGCCGAAGAGGAACACGCGCTCGTCGCGCGCGAGCTCCTCGTCGAGCGCCTGGCGGATCGCGTCGCGGAACTCGACCTCGACCCTGGGCGTGGCCGCGCCCGGGGAAGCCGGCTCGGCGGCGGGAGCCGGAGCAGGAGCGGGAATGGGAGGCGCCGCTGCCGCCCCGCCGACCCGGATGCGCGCGATGACGGCCCCGAGGTCGGCCGTCGACCCGTCGTCGACGACGATCTCCTCGAGCACGCCCGCGGTCTCGGACTCGTAGACCATCGTCGCCTTGTCGGTCTCGACCTCGACGAGCGGCTCGCCGCGCGCCACGGCGTCCCCCGGGCGCTTCAGCCAGGTGAGGATCGTCGCCTCCTCCATCGAGTCCGACAGTCGCGGCATCCCGATGTCGACGACGCGCACGTCGCTCGCGGAGGCGCTCACGAGCCCGCAAACTCCGGAAGGGAGATCTCGGTGGGGAACGGCGCCGCCAGCGCGGCGGCCTCGATCCGGTCGAGCTCGGCCTCGACCTCGCCGGGGATCCCGGCGAGCGCGTCCGCCGCCATGCCGAGCTCGTCGCGCAGGAGCGCCTCCGCCACCACGAGCGGGTCGCGCTCCTGCCAGCGCTCGAGCTCGCCCTCGGGCCGGTACTTCCCGGGGTCGCTGCGCGAGTGCCCGACGAAGCGGTACGTCCGGGCCTCGACGAACTCCGGCCCGCCGCCGCTCGCGGACCCGCCCGACGATCTCCCGCGCCGCGGCACGGACGGCGCGGACATCCATCCCGTCGAGCTCCGTCGTGGGCAGCTCGAGCGCCGCCGCGCGCGGGACGATCCCGCCGGGCGTGACGGCCTCGAACGGCGTGTACTCGCCGTAGCCGTTGTTCTCGCAGACGTAGACGACGGGCAGCTCGAAGACCTTCGCGAAGTTCAGGCACTCGAAGAAGTACGCCTGGTTCGTGGTGCCGTCGCCGAAGTACGCGACGGCGACCGCGCCCGTCCCGCGGAGCGAGAGGCCGGCGCCGGTGGCAGCGGCGATGCTGCCGCCGACAATGCCGTAGCAGCCGAGGACCCCGTGCTCGGGATCGACGACGTTCATCGACCCGGCGCGACCGCCGTTGACGCCGGTCTCGCGCGCGAGCAGCTCCGCGAGCAGGCCCTCGGGGTCGGTTCCCATCGCGAGGAGGTGCCCGTGGCCCCGGTACGTGCACGCCACCCGGTCGTCCGGCCCGAGCGAGGAGGCGAAGCCGACCGCGACCGCCTCCTGCCCGGAGTAGAGGTGCGTCGTCCCGTAGACCTCCCCGCGGAGGAAGAGGCTCTGCACGCGGTCCTCGAAGCCACGGATGAGAAGCATCCGCCGGTACAGCTCCGCGTACGTGTCGACGTCCTCGGCGAGCGCCGCAGCGGCCGTGTCGCCGACGCGGCTCATGCGGCGGCGGTCGCGTCCGAGGCCAGGCGGCCGGCGAGGTAGTCCCAGTCCCGCTCGTGACGGTAGGAGTGACGCGGTGGCGGGCCGGGGGCGGACGTCTCGAGCCAACGCACCCGCCCGCCCTGTGTCTCGTAGAAGGCGTGGACGCATCCCGTGCCGGTCCAGAAGGCGTCGCCCGGTCGCAGCGTGTGGCGGTCGCCGTTCGCGACCACGTCCACCTCCCCCTCGAGCATGTAGTACGACTCCTCGAACGGATGGTCGTGGGGGTTGGCGCAGGCACGCGGCTGGTAGTCGACCATGAACATCGTGTGGAGCTGCGCGTCCAGCCGCTGGTCGACGAGCATCTTCACGGCGATCCCGCTGTAGGCGAGGACGGCCGTGGCCATGCTGCCCGACACCGCCGGGGCGCCCATCGCCTGCCCCTGCTTCAGCGTGTCGAGGTCCATCTCGCCCTCCGTGAGGAGGAAGAGGTTGTGGTTGCGGGGATCGCGCGCGTCGAGCGTGTCCGCCTCGGTCTCCGGCGCCGGGCCGAGGAAGAACGTGTCGCTCCCGTCGATCCGCGGCCGCGGCGACGCCATCTCGATCCAGAGCGCGCGCTCGTCGCAGCGGAACGCGTGGGGCGACCCGACGGGGATCGCGCCGCACGCAGCCGGCCGCAGCCTCACGCCGCGTCCCTCGAGGTACAGCACCGGCTCGCCCTCGAGCACGTAGAAGCTCGTCTCGAACGAGTGCAGGTGCTCGTCGACGTGCCCGGCGGCCAGCGAGACGAGCGTCAGCGCCATGTGCGTCGAGCCGAGAGTGCCGTCGACCAGCCGGCAGGTGGTCAGCCCGCTCGACCTTCCCGGCAGGGCGTCGGCGAGCACGACGTCCTCACGCCGCACGAGCCGGTAGCCGGGCCGTCCGTCGGCGAGGTCACGGGTGCCCGTGTCGCCCGTCACCGGGAGACGCCGGCGGGCTCGACGACTGCGGACGACGCCACAGCCGCAGCGAGTCCCGGGGCGCCGTCGGCCGAGCCGGCGCCGGCATCCCCGGATCGCAGGAGATCCGCGCCGCGCACGTACTGGCGGCCCGCGACGAGCAGCTCCTCGGCCGGGAAGCGGGTGATCACGTCGCAGCCCGTCGCCGTGACGACGACCTCCTCCTCGATCCGAGCCGCCGAGCGCCCGTCGGTCGCGGCGCAGTACGTCTCGAGCGCGAACACCATGCCTTCCTCGAGCTCGACCGGAGCCTCGAGCGAGTGGACGCGGGAGATCATGGGCGACTCGTAGAGGCCGACGCCGATCCCGTGCCCGAACTGGAGGCCGAAGCACGTCTCCTCGTCGGGGAACCCGAGCTCCTCGGCCGTCGGCCACACCTCCGCGATCCGATCGGTGGTCATGCCGGGCCGGACGAGCGCGATCGCCGCGTCGAGCCACTCGCGGCACTGCTTGTACGCGTCGAGCTGCGAGGCGCTGACACCGCCGACGTTGAACGTGCGGTAGTAGCACGTCCGGTAGCCCATGAACGAGTGGATGATGTCGAAGAACGCCTGGTCGCCCGGACGCAGGAGGCGGTCGGAGAACACGTGCGGGTGCGGGTTGCAGCGATCGCCGGAGACGGCGTTCACGGCCTCGACCTGCTCCGACCCCATCTCGAACAGCAGCTGGTGCGCGCGGCCGACGATCTCGTGCTCGTACACGCCCGGGCGGAGCATCCGGTAGATCTCGTCGTAGACCGCGTCGACGAGGCCCGCCGACTGGTCGAGGAGCGCGATCTCCTCCGCCGTCTTGATCTTGCGGGCGTCGAGGAGGACCTGCGAGCCGTCCGTGACGTGGAGCCCGGCGCGCCCCAACGCCTCCAGGGTGACGAGGTCCGCCATGTCGACGCCGAGCGGCTCGTCGGAGAGCCCGAGCTCGCGCAGCTCGTGGGCGATCTTCTCGGCGAGCCGGTCGGGGATGCCCGTCTCGACGGGCATCGCGCCACGCATCGGCGAGACGCCCGCGCGGAAGCTCTCCTCCGGGAGCCAGGGCGCGAACAGCTGGTGGTGCCGAGCGGCCGAGCCGAAGTCCCAGAGGATGGGATCGGCCCCGCGCGCGAGGAGCGTGAAGCGGGCGTTCTTGTCGCGCGCCCACTCGCCGATGTGCGTGCTCGTGACGTAGCGGATGTTGTTCGGGTCGAAGAGCAGGACGGCGCCGAGCTCCGATCGCTCGAGCGATGCCCTCGCACGTTCGAGCCGCTCCCGGCGCAGCCGCGGAAAGTCGATGCGCTGCTCCCAGTCCACTGCCCGTGTCGCGTCGGGCGACGCGACCGTCCGGCTGCGCATGCTCACTGCGTCACCTCCTGTGAGAGCGGCGCCGCCGCCGCGTGTGACCGAGAGGCGCTCGCCAGGAAAGGAAAGAGCGCCATGAAGTCGTCGTCTGCGTAGCCTGCCTCGCCCGCCGCCCGGACGATCGCTCGCAGCCTGGTCGCCACCGGGAGCTCGACGCCGGCGTCGCCCGCCGCATCGAGGATCAGGTCGAGGTCCTTCCCCATGAGCGCGGTGGTGAAGGTCGCCGAGTAGTCGTCGCGCAGCAGCGCGTCGGTCTTGTACTTGACGAACGGCGCTCCGACTGCAGAGGCGCCCATGACGTCGAGGAGCGCCGCGCGCGAGACGCCCGAGGCCTCGCCGAGCACGAGCGCCTCCGCCATCAGCTGCGCGAGGCCGCCGATCATGAGGTTGATCGCCAGCTTCACGACTCTCGCCTCTTCCCGCTCGCCGACGTGGTGGACGGTCGGGCCGATCGCCCGGATGACCGGATCGACGCGCTCGAGCGTCGCCGGCGGCCCCGAGACGATGAAGCTGAGATTGCCTGCGCGCACGACCGTCGGGTTGCCGCTCACCGGCGCACGCAGGTAGGACACGGACGCGGCCTCGGCTCGAGCGGCGACCCGTGCCGAGACTGCCGGGGACACCGTGCTCGTGTCGACGAGGACGCTGCCGGGCTTCGCCACGGCGAGGAGCCCTGCCGCGACCTCGTCGAGCGCGTCGTCGTCCGCCAGCGAGGTCAGGACGACGTCGACGCGGTCCGCGAGGTCGGCATAGGTCCGCGCGACCGCGGCGCCGCGCGCTTCCAGGGGCGCCGCCTTCCCAGGCGTCCGGTTCATCAGGATGAGCCCGTATCCCGCGTCGAGCAGGCGCTCCGCGAACGCCGTGCCCATGTTGCCGAGACCGATCAACCCGACGGCGAGTCTCGGGTCGTGAGAGTCGCGCACTGTCCAGTATGAATAAACGACAGGGCAGTGCGGGTCAAGCGACAACCGCAGGCGCGTGCGGTTTTTCGGACGGGCTGTGCAGCCTCACGGCACGCTTCGGAGTAGTGTTCGGCCACCAGAGCGCCCTGCGCGGTCATTTCGGCGTACGAGCCAGGAGGCCCCCAGTGGACCACGATGTTCCCGTCCTGATCGTCGGCGGCAGCCTCGTCGGGCTGTCGACGGCCGTCTTCCTCGGTCACCACGGTGTCCCCTCGCTCGTCGTCGAACGGCACCGCGGCACCGCGATCCACCCACGAGCGGCACTCGTCAACCAGCGGGCCGTCGAGGCGTACCGGGTGGTCGGCATCGAGAAGGAGGTCGAGGCGGCGGCGGCCCGGGAGTTCGTCCAGAACGGGGCGATCGTGTCCGTCGAGAGCCTCGGCGGCACGGAGCTCGACTGGTACTTCCGCAACATCAACGAGGGCGTCGAGGACGTCAGCCCGTCGGCGCGGCTCTTCGTCACGCAGATCGGGCTCGAGCCCGTCCTGCTGGAGGCGGCGAATCGCCTGGGAGCGCGGATCGAGCACGCGTCCGAGGCCGTCTCGGTCGAGCAGGGCGACGAGTCCGTGACGGTGGTCGTCCGCCCGCGGGACGGAGGGCCCGAGCGAACCGTGCGAGCCGGGTACGTGATCGCAGCCGACGGTGCCCGAAGCGCGATTCGCGAGCGGCTCGGGATCCCCGTCCTCGGCCACGGCAGCTTCTCGGACAGCATCACGATCTACTTCAAGGCCGACGTCCGCCGCTCATGGGGGACCGCAACCTCAGCGTGATCTACGTCTTCGGGCCGCGGCTGCAGGGATTCTTCCGCTTCTCGATCGACCTGCAGGCGGGCTTCCTCGTGGTGAACTCGACGTCCGACGAGGCGGGAACGCGATCGGTGCGGATCGGAGAGGACATGAGCCCGGAGACGTGCATCCGCTACGTCCGGGAGGCGCTCGGGGATCCCGAGATCCCGGTCGAGATCGAGGACGTGCAGCGCTGGTCGGCGTCGGCGGAGTACGCCGAGCGCCTCCGGGAGGGTCGGGTGTTCATCGCCGGCGACGCGGCGCACGTGATGCCCCCCACCGGCGGATTCGGCGGCAACAGCGGCATCGAGGACGGCTACAACCTCGCCTGGAAGCTCGCGTACGTGCTGGACGGCCGCGCAGGCGAGGAGCTGCTCGCCACCTACGAGGCGGAGCGGCAGCCCGTCGGCGCGTTCACGACGGAGCAGGCCTACTCGCGGTACGTCCTCAGGCTCGACCCGACCCTCGGAACGGACGACCTGATGCCCCTCGTCGACGAGGCCGCCGTGGAGATCGGATACCGCTACCGGTCGTCCGCCGTTCCCGCCGCGTCCGAGGACGACGCGACCTGGGAGGACCCGAGGTCGCCGTCGGGCCGGCCGGGGTTCCGTGCACCGCACCTGCCGATCACGGTCGGTGGGGTCGAGCGGTCGACGATCGACCTGTTCGGGCGCCGGTTCGCCGTGCTCGCGGGCTCCGCTGGCCAGAGCTGGTGCGAGGCGGCGCAGGCCGCGGGCAGCGCGCTCGGCGTCCCCGTCGACACCCATCGCGTGGGCGACGACGTGATCGACCCGAGTGGCAGGGTGGAGGCTGCATACGGCACTGGTCCCGACGGCGCCGTGCTCGTACGACCGGACGGGTTCGTCGCCTGGCGCGCGACCACGCCGCATCCTGCGCAGGGGACGGATCTCGTGGGCGCGCTGGCCGCGGCTCTCGCCCGGCCGACGCCGTCGGCGTGACGAGCTCCTGACAGAGCGGAACGGCCCGCCGTGGCCGGGGTAGCCTTGTCCCCCGCGCCCCCGTAGCTCAGTGGATAGAGCAGCGGATAATTCCTGCAAATTCGCCGGTTGAACCAGGTATCCATGCGGCGCACGTTGCCCTACCCGCGAACGTCGGGAACGCGTGTCTTCGTCATGACACCCTTTGGGGGAATGCGGCGACACGAAGCTCGGCGACTTGGGTTGCATGACAACGTGGCTGCAGACCCCTTGGACAGGACAGCGCGTGGTTCTGCGCTCCCGTCCGGCGGTAACCAATGTCCCCGTGATCGTCTCGGGATGCGGCCCGAGGTTGTCCAAATGAACGCGCGTGGGAACCCCGAGTCGCTGGTCCCTTCGCACCCAGGCAACACGAACGCGGCGAAGTCCGGCGTCTACTCGTCGCGGCTGCGGGTCAGTCGGGCGGAGGAGATCGCGTGGCGATTCGCGAAGCAGACCGTTCTCGAGGTGGCCGAGCGGGCCGTCATCGAGGAAGTTGCGGCGCTCCGCGAGCTCGAGGCCGCGCTGCTTGGTGCGATCGAGAGGTTCGGCGTTTCGACCCGTGCCGGCGCGGGGCGGGGTCATCTCGATCAGCTCTCCCGGGTGTCCCGGCAGCTGGAGCGGTTGGCGGGGGAGACGTGGTTGCAGGAGTTCGACGATCCGACGCTGACGAGGAAGACGGATCCAGCCGCTACGACTGTGGAGTTGCCGGACGGTGCGGGAAGCGTCGGCGACGACCAAGGACGGCTTGTGTCGATACGGTGCGCCTCTTCTTGTTGCTCGCACTTCGCGACGCCCTGGACGAAGATCTGCGGCGAAACGGGGCTGTCAGCCGCCGCGGTGGTGAGCGACGGCAGGTCGGTCAGCGTCTCCGGGTCTCCCGGGACCTGGTGCGGATGATCGCCGAGGTGCGGCGCGTCGTTGCCGCATCGTCGGCGCGGATGCCAATCCGACCAGCCGTGGAGCGGCGCGCGAGCTCGCGTTCCGCTCGGACACGCCGACAGCTCCGCGCTGCGGGCGCTGGTCTCCTGCTCGACCACGTCCCAGCCCGCCACCGAGTTTCCGAGTCTGGCGCGAGATTCGGACCTGGTCGCGGAGCAGATCGACGCTGAACTCGTGCGGCTCTCGACCGCCGATGACGATGGGCGCCTGGGACGCCGAGGCGCCTCTCGGTCCGGCAGACCGAGCACGTCGCGAGCCTGCGAGCTCCGCGCGAGGGACGGAGAAACCCGACAACTTCCTTGATGACGGCCCGCTCGGCCACCTCGAGAACGGTCTGCTTCGCGAATCGCCTCGCGATCTCCTCCGCCCGACTGACGAGCGCGAGCATCGGGTTCGGCAAGCGCTCCCCGGCATCGTTCGTCGCGACGCCCGAAGGCTTAGCGGATCGATCCGTCACGGCCGCGGCAATCGAGCGAAGAACGCGCGGAGTGCCGTGACATACGCCGAACTGCTCGCGGAAACGGCTCGCCGCGAGCTGATGCAAACGGAACCAGGTCCGGGATGATCGGGATCGTGCGCAGGCGATGGGACCGGTCTGGGACGCGGATGCCGTGCAGTGCTGGCTCGACAGCGATGCGAGAAAGCCACCGGGAAGGCCCGCTCGCAGCTGATCTTCAGCGCTCGATCGGGCGGTCGTGTCCGGATCCCGCCGCGTGCTCGGTCGACGATCAGCGGGTTGGATTAGCCGCCAGGTGGCAGCGGCCCTTCGGCGCCATCCGGCGGTTCAACGTCGGTGGCTACTCGACCCGGATGTTCTCCGGCGTCGTGGATGAGGCAGCCGTGTAGCCGGGACTTATCTCTCGGACGGTCAGTTGAAGACGTTGTACGAACAAGAACGCCGCCCATTCGGTGGTCGAGCAGCACGCGTTGTCGTACAGCCAAGGCGGCGTGCACATGGACGGCAACCGTGTCAACGACGTGTTCCAGTAAAGAGCCCCGAGGGGGAGCGGCGCCTGCTACAGCGCGACTGCACCGCATCGTGTAGCTACGACGCTCGCGACCGCTCGTGCAGGGAGGTGAATCGGACCAGCATCACACTGGCTACACGCTCTACCCGGTCGGAAGTCACGGGCGGCTGCCGTCGACCGTGCTGCGACTACGCGGACGTATAACGGCCCAGCAGCTCGCGTCACAGACCTGGAGTGGGAGGACGGTGAAGTTCCTGTACGACGCCTGCCGGCCCCCGCGACCGTGCGTCCGATCTACGGCGGGATCGGATCCGGGCCCGCGCGCTCGCAGCCGACGCGGCCGTGACGCTCGTCTCTTCATGGCGATCTCGGGACTGCCGCGCTCGTCGCGTCGCTTGTCGGGGGCTTGCGCCCGGAGTGGCTGTCAGCGCCCTGCTCGGCTCCGGCGGGATGCTCGTAGCCGGCGACGGTCGCACCAGAGCTCAACCCGGCCTAGGTCCAGTCGCGGTCTAGACGAAGAGTCGAGGGCAGGCGCGCGGCGTGTCGCGAACATTCCTTTACCGGAGCGTGTGCGACGCGCTCCATGGGCCGCGGGGTCTGCTGGTCACACCTGGGGGGAACCATGGTCGACCGTAGACCCCGCGGCGGCAACGTCGAGAAACGATCGACTCGGGGTCGCCGTCGACCTGAGCTCGGCGAGCCATCTCGCACAGACCGGACTCGACCCCTTCGGCGGGCAGCGTCAGATAGGACACGCTCGGCCCTCGATCACCACGGATCTCTATGTCCACGAGTTCGAGACCGGGCGCCGACGCGAGCAGGTCGGCGAGCATCTCGTCGCCGCACTCAGCGGACTCGTCCGCGCCTGAAATCTGACCAACTCTGACCAAACCGAAGGCCTGGGCACTCGCTCGGTCCTTGAACACGTCAGAAACGGCTTGAACAGGGACGGGGGCGACGGGAATCGAACCCGCGACCTCCGGCGTGACAGTTCTGTCCGGCCGGGGTCAGGGTGGGTCGGAGGCTGTGTCTGGTGAGGAATCATGCCGCTCGCGCGAGCGCACGGCGTCAGCGTCGGTCGCAGTTGGTCCACGTGATCTGACACGAATCTGACACGAACGCCCTGGCTTACGAACAGCTCTGGGACTGAGGGGCGCCAGCTGTCACGCCCGAATCGACGTCCTTCGTGTGATGCAGCCTGTCGGCCTCCAATCGCCCGCGACCAGACGGCAACGCTGGTCGGCGCCTATCTCACGACCATCGGTGACCTCGCTTTCGTCTGGCGACGTCTTCGATGATCTCAATCAGCTCGTAGCGGCGGTTGCTGTGGTCACTCGATGACGCTTCTAGCGATGGTGGGCGGCTCGCGGCCAGCGAGGAGCCACCCGGTAGCCCCCGCGGCCAGCGGGACGCCGACGACCGCGACGGCGAGGTAGGAGAGCGGCACGTCGCTCAGGTGGCCGAGGTCGTCGTGGTACATGGCCAGGAGGACGACATAGGCGCTCGTGACGCCTAGGAGCGCGCCGAGGAGAGCGAGTGCCCCGGCGGTCGTGGCCGTCAGCGTGCGGCGGATGCTCGAGTCGGCTCCGGTTGCGGTCAGGGTGCGGAGGTCGCGGGCGCTGTCGCTACGGATCAGCCCGACCGTCAGGGCGAGGATGGCGAGTGCGAGCACGGCGCCCGCGGCTGTTGCGATGCCCTTGGCCGTCGCTTGGGATCGACCGTTCCCTTGGACCTCGATCGTGAGACCGGCTTTCGACGCGATGTCGCGGCCGTCTGCGATCTGCTGGTGGGTCAGAGGCCGGCGCGCCTCGACGAGCCAGCCGGCGGGGATCTGCTTCCAGCCGTGGCGACGAAGGCCGGCGCGTGTGACGAGGTTCGGCGGCGCGCTGGTGGAGCCGAAGAGGTGCTCTCCGGTCTCGATCTTCTGGACGTTCGTGACGGCGATCTCGTTGTGGCTCGTGAAGCTCGGGATGACGAGCTCCTCGGCCGCGACGCTCTGGTCGGCGAGGAAGTCGGTGCTCGGGTCCACCGCGGCGGGGTCGATTCCGAGGTACTTGAGCACCGCGGGTGTGGCGACAAGAAGCTGCGATTGGGCGCGGTACTCCTTGCGGCCGGCTGGGCCGTCGAATCGTCTTGCGAGCTCGATTGCGGGAATCACTCTGGTATCGCCGACGACGAAGGGGCGTAGGCCCGGTTGCGTGGCCTTGATGAGCGTGATCACCGTGGCGCGGTCGAGCTGGTCGGCTAGCTGTCGGACGCTTGCCGCCAGACGTCCGAGCTGTGCGGGTGCGTCGACGGGGGTGAACTGCCGCGCATCCGGGGGACCGAGATACACGCGGATCTGTCGGTCGGAAAGCGTCGGCGGCTCGGCAGCCGCCTTCGCCTCCTCGGCGGAGGCGGTGACGACCACGGCCGTCGCGATCCCGAGAGCGAGCGTGACTGCGGCGAGCGCCGCTCCGGAGCGGGCCTGATACCGAGCCAGGTCTCGGAGTGCGAGTCGAGGCGCGATCGAGACTCGCGTGGCTACGGCTGAGAGGGTGCGTATCGCGAGCGGGCCGAGGAGGAGGCTGCCCACGATCGTCGTCATGAGTCCGGCGATGATGAGCGGTGCTCTGTCTCGACCGGACAGTGCGAGACAGCCGATGCCGACCGCGATCAATGCCGCGGCAGCGATCGCCGAGTGGCGTGCGGGCCTCGGCGTGGGCGGTCGCCCCGAGAGGGCGAGCATGACGGGAAGGCAGGAGACCGTTCGCCCGGGCCACCAGGCGGCGGCGGTCGCCCCCAGGACTGTGAGGAGGTCGGCCGTCGTGATCAGCCACCAGGGGAGGCTGAGACGGTCGATGCGATGGTCGACCGCCGACTCGAGCGTTGGTGCGGAGACGACCCAGAGCACGAGGCCAGCGATCGTCCCGATGACTGCGGCGATCGCCCCGACGATGGCACCGTTCGTCACCAGCACGAGGCGGAGGTGCTTCTGCGTTGCGCCGACTGCCGCGAGCATGCCGAGCTGCCGGAGTCGTCGCTGCGCGACGACTGCAAACCCTGCCGCCGCAACCAACGAGGCCAGCAGGAGGAAGACGGTGGCGGCGGAGAAGATCGCCAGCGTCTCCGCCGCATTGCTGACGTCGCTTCCACGTTCCATGGAGCCCGCGAAGGCCGACTTGGCGTGGTCGCCTTGGGAACGGTAAAAGGACTCGCGCGTCACGGCGTTCGCGTCGACGAGGACGGTGACCCGGTCCGGGCGCGCGGACGAGGGCGAGACGAGAGCGAACTCGTCGCTCAGCTTTCGCGGGTTCTCGACGATGCCGACGACCGTCCGTCGTCGCCCGTCGAGTGCCAGGGTCGATCCGATCCGCAATCGCAGCGACTCTGCGACGCCGTTGGTGACGGCGACCTGGCGGGGGCCGGTCGGGTAGCTGCCTCGGCGGAGCGCGAGCAGGTCGGCGCCGTAGGGGCCTTCGGGGGTTTGTGACCGGTAATCCACCTTCTCGACGTCCCCGGGGACGGGCACGGAGCGGTGGCCGATGACCTCGATCGTTCCGAACGATCTCCGGGCGGCGTCGAGCCCCGCCTTGAGCCCCCGCGGATCGGAGCCGTCGAACGTCAGCAAGAGGTTGGCCGAGCCGAAGTCGCGGTCGTCGGCGGGAACGGCGTTCGAGGCGATCGTGATGCTGCCGATGGCGGCTGTGACGGCCACCGTGAGGAGCGTCACCACCAGGAGCTGCTGCCGCCAGTCGCGGCGGAACATACGTCCCGCCCATCGGATGACCGCCCGACGCGCGGCCACGCCGCCGTGTCTCGATCCCCCGAGCGGTGACCCGTGAGCGAGCGTCGTCATTGCCGATCACCTGCTACGAGCAGCGACTCCGGCCCCGGAGGAGCGACCGTCTGGTCGACGATGTGGCCGTCGCGCAGGAAGACGACACGGTCGGCCCACGAGGCGAGGTGCGCCTCGTGCGTCACGACCACCCCGGCGACGCCCCGCTTGGTCGCGCCGCGGAGCAGGCGCATGACCCCTTCGCCGTTCACGGAATCCAGCGCACCCGTCGGCTCGTCGGCGAGCAGCAACCCGCGCTCGCCGACGATCGCGCGTGCGATCGCAACGCGCTGACGCTCCCCGCCCGACAGCTCGTCGGGGTAGCGATCGGCGCGGTCCGACACATCGAGCTGTTCCAGCGCGCCCAGCGCCGTCATTCGTGCCGCTCTCGCGCGGACGCCGTCGAGCTCGAGTGGCAGCGTGACGTTTTCGAGCGCCGTCAACCCGGGGAGCAGGTTGAAGTCCTGGAACACGTACCCGATCGACCGGCGGCGCAGCTTCGAACGATCCGAGCGAGAAACGGTCGCGAGGTCGACGCCGTCGACGAGCACCTGGCCGCTGCTCGCCTCCTCGAGGCTGCCCGCGATCGTCAGGAGCGTGCTCTTTCCCGAGCCACTCGGGCCCATGACCGCCACCAACTCCTCGCGCTCGACCGACAGATTGACATCGTGGAGCGCGCGCACCTCGCTCGGGCCGGAACCGTAGATCTTCGATACCTGGCGCAGTTCGAGTGCGCTTGTCATGGTGAAACCTCCATCGTGCGAGTTGGTTGCAGCGGCAGGTCCGCGACCTCGGTCGGCGCAGGCGCAGGCGCAGGCAGCTGCTTGAGGCGGACGTCGGCGGCATCGAGCCAGCGGACGATCGCCTCCAGCCGGAAGAGCTCGGCATCGACGACGAGCGCCAGTGCGACGTCGCCCTCGCCGGCCGTGGCCTTGACCTGGGTATAGCGCTGCATCGTCTCGATCACGTGCCGGCGGTGGACCTGCAGGAGCTCGTGGACGTCGATCCCGGGGATCTGCAGGGCGACAAGCACCTTGATCACGAGCTCGTCGCGCGGGGGCGGAACGAGATCGGGCGGGTTGCGAAGCCACTCGGCCAGCTCGCGGTCGCCTGCGGACGTGATCCGATACCGCTTCCGCGACCGCTCTCCCTCTCCCGTGGCCTCGACGAGCCCGTCCCGCTCGAGCCGCTGGAGCGTCGTATAGACCTGCCCGACGTTCAGCGGCCAGACCTCACCCGTCCGGGACTCGAACTCGGTCTGCAGCCGCAGGCCGTACTTCGGTCCCTCTCTCAGCAGGGCAAGGAGTGCATGAGGAACGCTCATGAAGAGATCACCAAGGTGAGCATACCTAGTATATATACCAGGTATAGACCCGGGCAAGTACCACGTACTGAGGTCACCGCACACGCGGGCCTCGTCCCCGAGCAATCGCCGCCTTCGTGACTCTACGAGCGACCCTGGCGGCTCGACGGCGGCGGGCCACCCCGATCACGTTGACGACCTCGCGCCCGGATGGGCTCAACCGCGACACGCCCGAGCAAGCGATTCCTCATCCGCACACGGTGGACGGATCGCCCCCGGCCAGCCGGATAGCCCTAGCCCGTTACGGCCGGCCACACGGCGCCGACGAATCGGGCGAGATACTGTCGGCGCCATCTTGGCTCATCGGCGGTATCGAGTCGCCTGGTTGCTCGTACTGCCGGTCGCAGCCGCTGAGTTCCTGTTGCTGGTGGTGACGTCGAACCGTTACGGCTATCACCGGGACGAGTTGTACTTCCGTGTCGCCGCCCGACATCCGGCGTGGGGGTACGACGACCAGCCGGCGCTTACCCCGCTTGTCGGCCGTTTCTCGGAATGGATGTTCGGCGCAGACCCGCGCGGGCTGCGGATGCTGTCGGCTGTCGCGATGGCTCTCGTTGTCGTGCTTGTCGCCTTGATCGCCCGGGAGCTGGGCGCAGGAGCTGCGGGACAGGCGGTGGCGGCGTTGGCAACGGCCGCGTCGGCGGCGGCGATGGCGGTCGGCCACCTTCTCTCGACGACGACCTTCGACGTGCTGGTCTGGGTGACGCTGGTGTACGTCGTGGCGCGGATCCTCGGCGGCGGGGATGCGCGGCAGTGGCTGCTCGTCGGTCTGGTCGCCGGGATCGGACTCGAAAACAAGCAGCTCGTGCTTCTTCTCGTCGTGGCGCTGGCGTGCGGCTGCCTTCTCGCACGCCGCTGGGATCTGGCCCGCAATCCCTGGCCGTGGAGCGGAGCCGTACTCGCGTTCGTGCTGTGGCTGCCGAACCTTCTCTGGCAGGCTCGCCACGGCTGGCCCCAGCTCGAGCTCGCCGACAAGATCGGGCAGGAGGACCCGGTCGGTTACCGCGTCCAGCTCCTTCCGTTCCAGTTTCTGTTGATCGGCCCGCTCCTCGCACCGCTGTGGATTGGCGGTCTTTGGTGGCTGCTGCGTCGGCCCGAGGCGCGGCCCTACCGTCCACTCGGCTTCGCGTACGTCGTTCTGCTCGTGATCGCGTTGGTGACGGGCGGGAAGCCGTACTACACGATGGGTTTCCTCCTCGTGTTGCTCGGCGCCGGCGGTGTGGTCGCCGAGAGCTGGATGCGAGACAGACGAGCTCGGAAGCTGGCTCTCGGGGCTGCCATTGCCGTGTCTGCCGCGGTCGCGGCGGTCATCACGCTGCCGCTGGTGCCGGTCGAGGACGTGCATGCGACGCCGATTCCCGACCTCAACGAGGACGCGATCGAAACGATCGGCTGGCCCACCTTCGCGGCGACCGTCGGGCGCGTGTGGAACGAACTGCCGCAATCCGAGCGCTCGACCGCCGTCGTCTATGCGAGCAACTACGGCGAGGCGGGCGCGATCGCACGGTACGGCCGCGCGCACGGCATCCCGCGCGCGTACTCGGGGCACAACGCGTTCTGGCGCTTCGGCCGCCCACCCGACGGCGCGCATCCGATCATCGTGGTCGGCTACCACCACCGGGAAGCGCTACGCGGCGATTTCCGCGGGTGCGTCCTCTCCGCGCGGATCGACAACGGTGTGGCACTCGACAACGAGGAACAGGGCGCCCCGATCTGGACCTGCGCGACGACCACCGAGGCATGGTCGCGTCTCTGGCCACGACTGCACTCGCTCAACCCGTGACCAGGCCCCGGTGGCCCGAGACCAGGCCCCACGCTCACGATCCTCGCGAGGGGGGAGGGAGTACCCTCGTTGCGAATTCTTCCTCGCGTGCGCGCGTGCGCCCGTAGACAGAGGCAGCGTTAGCGACGGGGCCGATATGCCGGTCCTCGGCCATGAGCGTGGGCACGAGCGACTAGCCCTTGCGCAGCCGCGCGACCGCGGCGGTGCGGGTGTGGACGCCGAGCTTCCCGAAAACGTTCTGGAGGTGGCGGCGGACGGTTCCGGGCGAGATCCAGAGCCGCTCGGCGATCTGGGTGTTCGTCAGGCCTTCTGCGACGAGCATCACGACCTCGTGCTCCCGTCGGGTCAACAGGTGGGTCGCGATCGGCGCTGGCGCATCTTCGACCGGGGCGTGACGAAGCTGCGCGACCGATGCCGCGATCCGTCGCCGGAGCGGGGCGCGGCTGGAGGAGGCGGCCGCGGTGCGCTGGAGGGACTGCCTCCGGTCGGCGGCAAGCTGGTTCAAGAAGTCGGGGCTCACGTCGTACATGAGATCTCCTCGGGGTGTCGTGAACGAGCAGCTTCTGCAGCGTGGACGCGCCCGGTAGAGCGACGGTCGAGCGGCGCTGTAGGACGTGCGCACTGTCGGTGTTAGCGTCCGCTCCGGGTGACGATTGAGTTCCGTGTCCTCGGTCCGCTCGAGGTGATCGACGACGATCGCGTCGTCGTGTTGAGCGCCGCGAAGCCGCGCGCGCTGCTCGCGATCCTGCTGATCGGCGATCAACCGATCTCGACCGATCGGCTGATCGCGGATCTGTGGGGGGCTCGGCCGCCGGCGACGGCGCTCAAGACCCTGCAGACGTATGTCTCGCAGCTTCGGAAGGTGCTCGGCGAACAAGCTATCGTGACGCGTCCGGCGGGCTACCAGGTTCGCCTCGAGCGCGACAGCCTGGACGTGCACAGGTTCGAGCGGCTCCTCATCGAGGCCAGAGAGGCGGAGCCGGCGGTCGCGGGCGACAGGTTGCGAAAGGCGCTCGCGCTGTGGCGAGGGCCGGCGCTCGTCGATTTCGCGTTCGCGCCATGGGCGCAGAACGAGATGCTCCGGCTCGAGGAGCTCCGCCTCGGCGCGTTGCAGGATCGGGTCGAGGCCGATCTTCAGATCGGTCGCGCTGCCGAGCTCATTGCCGAGCTCGAAGCGCTTGTGGCCGAGTACCCGCTGCGTGAGGGCTTGCGCGGCCAGCTGATGCTCGCGCTGTATCGCTCGGGCAGGCAGGCCGACGCACTGGCGGCGTATCGGGCCGCGCGGGTGGCCCTCGTCGAGCAGCTCGGGATCGAGCCTGGGCCTGAGCTCCGCCGCCTCGAACGGGCGATCCTCGACCAGGACCTGGAGCTCGACACTCGCCCACTCGATCCGCCCGTCGCCGCGACCGGCCGACCGTCGCAGAGGCTGGCGGTGCGCTCGACCTCTTTCGTGGGCCGTGAGAAGCAGCTGCGGGAGATCCGCGAGCTGCTCGGGCAGGCTGACGTTCGACTCCTCACGCTGACCGGCCCAGCGGGAACCGGCAAGACGCGACTCGCGTTCGAGGCGACGAACGGCGACGGGAGGTCGCATGACACGGTGCTCGTCGAGCTCGCGCCGATCGTCGACCCCGGGCTAGTGGCGCCGACGATCGCCTCCACGCTCGGCCTGAACGAGACCTCGCGGAGCCTCGCGACGGAGGCGCTCGTCCTTCACCTGCGAGACCGACGGGCGCTGCTCGTCCTCGACAACTTCGAGCAGGTTCTCTCGGCGGCGCCGATGCTCGGCTGCCTGCTGGTCGACGCGCCGGGCACGCAAATCCTCGTCACGAGCCGGGCGCCGCTTGACCTGCCCGAGGAGCGCATCTATCCGGTGCCGCCGCTGCAACTCGCGGATGCCTCTCAGCCGCTCGAGCTCGCTCGCCTGCGGGAAACGGAGGCGATCCGTCTGTTCGTCGACCGTGCACGCGAGGCGCGAGAAGACTTCGAGCTTTCTGCCGAGAACGTCGAGGCGGTCGTCGAGCTCTGTCGGCGTCTCGACGGTTTGCCGCTCGCGCTCGAGCTTGCGGCGGCGCGGATCAAGCTGCTCTCACCGCGCTCGATCGTTGAGCGGCTCGGCGGCCGACTCGAGCTGCTGAAGGCGGTGGCGGGCGCGGGTCTACCCGCGCGGCACCGGACGCTTCGCGCCGCGGTCGACTGGAGCTACGACCTCCTCGCGGCCGACGAGCAGTCGCTCTTCCCAAGCCTTGGCGTGTTCGTCGGCGGCTTCTCGCTCGACGGTGCCGCGGCCGTGGTCGGCGACGTCGACCTGGACGTGGTCGACGGGGTCGACTCTCTCCTCAACAACAGCCTGCTTCGCACCGAGCCGCTGTCTGAAGGCGAGCCCCGCTTCGGAATGCTCGAGACGATGCGAGAGTACGCGCTCGAGCGGCTGGCCGAGCGCGGTGACGGCGAGGCGGTGCGGCGCCGCCATGCCGGTTTCTACCTCCGGCTTGCCGAGGAGGCGGAGCCCGCGCTGCTCGGCCCTGAACAGCTGCGCTGGGCGCGGAGGCTCGACAGCGAGCGCGGCAACCTCCGCGCCGCGCTGAGCTGGGCCGCCGAGAGCGGCGAGGTCGAGGCCGGCCTGCGAACCGCAGGCGCGCTCTGGCGCTTCTGGCAGATGCGGGCCGCCGACGTCGAGGGCCGCGAGCATCTCGACCGCCTGCTCGCCGCCGGCTCCGGCTCGCCGTCGGTCCGGGCCCTCGCACAGGGACGGGCTGCGTCCCTCGCCGTCTACCAGGGTGATTTCGAGGCCGTGCGTCGCTACCTCGAGGCAAGCCTGCCAGTCTTCCGCGAGCTGGGCGACCACGCCAACCTGTCGGGCCACCTCGGGGTTCTCGCTTTTGCCGCTATTGCCGACGGTGACGACCGTGAAGCTCGTGCACTGGCCGAGGAGGCGCTGGCAGTGGCGCAGCAGGCGCGCGATCCGATGAAGGAGGCTTACGCCCTGTCGACGCTTGGGTGGGTGCTCGCGGAACAGGGCAAGTTGGACGAGAGCCAGCGTGTGGTCGAGGAGAGCATCCGGAGGGCGCGCGAGCTCGGAAACGTCCGCAGTGTCGCCAGCTGGACGAAAGCTCTGGGCGGGATCACGTTCCTCCAAGGCAACTACCCCCGGGCTCGTGAGCTGTTCGAGCAGAGCCTCGCCATCCTCCGCAGCCTCGACGACGCGTGGGGAACCCAGGGCTCGCTCACGGGCCTTGCGCTGGTGGCCCTGGAAGAACACGACACGGACTCGGTGCGGGGCCTGCTCGACGAGAACTTCGCGATCTTGCGCAAGAGCCGCCACCACTATCGATCGGCGAACGTCCTCGAGATCGCCGCCAGGCTCGCCGCTGCCGAGGATCGCGATCGCCGTGCCGCTCGTCTGTTCGGGGCGGCGAGCGTGTTTCGCGGACCAACTCGCACCAGGATGACCGATTGCGAGCCTCGGCCCGACCCCGCACCGCACATCGCCCGCCTCCGCGCCACGCTCGGCAAGCGGGCTTTCGCCGAGACATGGGCGGAGGGCACGGCAATGACGCTCGACCAGGCCCTCGCCTACGCACAGGACGAGGCCGACATCGAGCGCGCGTAGGCCGGTCAACTCGGGGAACACTCCAGCGCACTGGCGCACGACACGTTGCTATCGCCCGTGGAGCAAAGAAATGCTCGGCCCGCGGTGGCAGGCAAGCGGCCAGCCCGCACCAGGCCCCACCGTCACGGACCATCGCGAGGGGATAGGGCTACCCTCCGATCCGATCCAGGCCTCGCGTGTGCGCGCGTGCGCGCGATGGGGAAAGGTATGCGTTCGCGAGCAGCCCAGCCCGCGGCCAGGCCCCATCTCCATGACCATCGCGAGGGGGAGGGTACCCTCGAGGGCGGGCGCGCGACCCGGGTTTGCGAGAGACGCGGCCCGACTCTGCCGGTTGGGGTCGTCATTGTCGTAAGCTCGCGCGGTGGTCGTCTGCTCGAGCTGCGGAGCCACGAACCGGGACGGCGCCCGCTTCTGTGACTCCTGCGCGGTTCCGCTCACCGACGTCGTCCCTCGGCGCGAGGTCAGGAAGACGGTCACCGTCTTCTTCTGCGACGTCTCGGGCTCGACCGCGCTCGGCGAGCGCATCGACCCCGAGAGCCTGCGCGCCGTCATGGCGCGGTACTTCGACCTGGCGAAGACGATCCTCGAACGGCACGGCGGCACGGTCGAGAAGTTCATCGGCGACGCGGTCATGGCCGTCTTCGGCGTGCCTGCGGTGCACGAGGACGACGCGCTGCGGGCGCTGCGAGCGGCGGAGGAGCTCCGCGAGGGTCTCGGCCCGCTGAACGACGAGCTCGAGCGCAGCTACGGCGCCCGCCTCGAGCTGCGCATCGGCGTCAACACGGGCGAGGTCGTCACCGGCACCGAGGAGCGGATCGCGACCGGCGACGCGGTGAACGTCGCCGCCCGGCTGGAGCAGGCTGCCCCGCCCGGGGAGGTGCTCGTCGGCGAGGAGACACGCCGGCTCGTCCGCGGCGCCGTCGAGGTCGAGCCCGCAGAGCCGGTGGCGGCCAAGGGCAAGGCTGACCCGCTCACGGCGTACCGGCTCGTCGCCGTCAGAGCGGCGACGAGGCCGAGGCGGGCCGGAACCCCGATGGTCGGCCGGGAGCGCCAGCGGAAGCTGCTCGAGGACGCGTTCGCGAACGTCGTCGGCGGGCGCTCCTGCCAGCTCTTCACCGTGCTGGGCACCGCGGGCGTCGGCAAGTCGCGCCTCGTCGCCGAGTTCCTCGAGTCCCTCGAGGATGCCTCCGTCGTACGCGGCCGCTGCCTGTCCTACGGCGAGGGGGTCGGCTACTGGCCGGTCACGGAGGTGGTGAAGCAGCTTCTCCGCGACGGCGACGGCGCGACCGTGTCGCTCGGGGCGATCCTCGGCGACGAGTCCGCTGCCGGCTCTCCGGACGAGATCGCCTGGGGTGTTCGTAAGCTCCTGGAGGCACACGCGGCCGAGCAGCCGCTGGTGGTCGTGTTCGACGACATCCACTGGGGCGAGCCCGCGTTCCTCGACCTGATCGAGCACGTCGCGGACCTGAGCCGCGACGCGCCGATCCTGCTGCTCTGTCTGGCGCGGCCCGAGCTGCTCGAGCGTCGAGCTGCCTGGGGCGGCGGCAAGTTGAACGCGACGAACGTCCTGCTCGAACCGCTCGCGCCCGACGAGTCGCGCGAGCTGATCGAGGCGCTCGTCGAGGCCGAGGAGATCGACGCCGGGCTTCGCGACCGGATCCTCGAGTCCGCCGCCGGGAACCCGCTCTTCGTCGAGGAGATGGTCGCGATGATCGCGGAGCACGATCGGCCGGACGTCACGGTGCCGCCGACGATCCATGCTCTGCTGGCCGCCAGGCTCGACCAGCTCGACACGGCCGAGCGCAGCGTCTTGGAACGTGGGTCGGTCGAGGGCCAGGTCTTCCATCGGGGCGCTGTGGTTGCACTCGCGCCGGAGGAGACACCCGTCGACGGGCGGCTCGTCTCTCTCATCCGCAAGGACCTCGTCCGTCCCGAGCGGCCCGTCGTCGCCTACGACGAGGCGTTCCGCTTTCGCCATCTCCTGATCAGGGACACCGCCTACGACGGGTTGCCGAAGGCGGTCCGCGCCGAGCTGCACGAGCGCTTCGCAGCCTGGCTCGTCGCACACGCGGACGAGCTCGTCGAGTCGGACGAGCTCGTCGGCTACCACCTCGATCAGGCCTACCGCTACCGGGTCGCGCTCGGCCCGCCCGACGCCGACGCGCAGCGGCTCGCCGTGCGCGCGGCCGGGCATCTGCTCGTCAGCAGCGAGCGCGCCGGCGCCCGCGGCGACAACGAAGCGGTCATCGCCCTGCTCGGCAAGGCCGTCGAGCTGCTTCCGGCCGACAGCCCCGAGCGGCGCGCGGCGCAGGTCGAGCTGGCAGTCGTCCTGACGTGGCGCGGTGACTTCGCGGGCGCGGCGGCTGCACGCGAGGAAGCGGAGGCCGCTGCCCGGGCGGCCGGGGACGACCGCGTGCTGGCTCGTCTGGTGCTCGCCGATGTCGAAGCGGAGGTCATGCAGGCGCAGGACCAGACGTTGCGTGGCGCGCTCGCGACCGCGGAACAGGCGCTTGCCGAGCTCGAGCGCGTCGGCGACGAGGAGGGAGCCCTCTGGGCGCTGAGGCTCGTGGGCAACTTCGAGATCTGGCTCGGGAACAGCGCCGAGGGAGAGCGCCTGTGGCTGCGAGCACTCGAGCGTGCGGAGAGGGTTAGCCCGCGCCGCGCGAACGAGATCCGCATGTGGTTGGTCTGGGCGATCTGGTGGGGCCCGACCCACGTCGACGAGGGAATTCGCCGGTGTGAGGAGATCAAGCAGCACGGGACGTCGAAGGAAGTCGAAGCGCACGCGATGGTGATGGGAGGGAATCTGAAGGCAGCGTCGGGCGCGGTGGACGAAGGACGCCTCGAGGCAGCCGCCGGCCGCCAGATCCTCGGAGAGCTCGGCGACGTGCTCCGATGGGCAGGGACGGCCATGGTCCTCGGCGACCTCGAGCTCAATGCGGGCGCGCCCGAGCGCGCATACGAGCTCTTCTCCGAAGGGCACGCCGGGCTCGCCCAGTACAGCGAAACCGGCTATCTCTCGACCATGGTCGGCTATCGGGCGCAGGCGGCGCTCGAGCTCGGCCGGCTCGACGAGGCCCTCGAGCTGGCGGACGAGGCGAGGCGGCTGGCGCAGCGCGACGACTTCGAGCCGCACGCGCGCGCGGGCATGGTCCGAGCACGCGCGCTGGCCCGGCGTGGAGACCTCGCCGCAGCCGACGACCTGATCCGCGAGGCGGCGGCGACCGTCGAGGCGACGGACTACTTGATCCTGCACCTCGACCTCGCATTCGCCCGAGCGGACATCGAGCGGTCCGCCGGCCGCACGGACGGTGAGCGCCAGGCGCTCGAGCGGGCGGCCGAGGTCGCGGAAGCGAAGGGCAACCGGGTCGCGGCGGAGCGAGCTCGCCGCCGGTCGGCGGAGCTCTAGCAGGGGCACGTGTCGACCGGACTTCCCGTCCATCTGGGCGTCCACGTCCGGCAAGCGCTGCGACCAGCTTCCATCCCGGTCGCCACGAGTCCAGGCCCCGACCCGAACAGCAGGTCGGCGGGGGTGGATACACGGTCAGTCCTCGCGTGCGCGCGCGTGCGCGCGATGAAGACAGGTAGGCGGCTGCGGGCGGGGCCGGACGGGGGCAGGCCCCAGGTCGATCCGAAGCTTGAGCGGGAGGGGGCGGCTCGTCCGGCGGAGCCGAGGTCAGCGGCGCCGCGGGGGCGCCGCGTCGAGCGCGAATGCGACCGCTTCGCGAAGTGTGAGCGCCTGTCCGCGCTCGAATGCCTCGTAGTAGCTCGCCGGCGCGAGCTGTTCGCGTGCTGCCGCGAGTGCTTGTGCGGTGCGTGCCGAGACGTTGTTTCGGCGAACGCCGATGTCGCCACCGACGGCTTCGAGCGCTGCCGCGAGGCATGTCGCGGCCTCGAGCTCCCCTGCGGAGGCAAACGCTTGCGTCAAGAGCGAGAGGTCGACGGCCGTGTCGAGTAGGTCCCCTAGGTCGCGGTGCAGCTCGAGGCTCTCGGCGAGCAGTTCGCGCGCTTCGCTGATCCGGCCGTCGGCTAGCGCAGATCCGGCGAGTCCGCTCAGCGAGGTCGCCGCGAAGCGGTCGTTGCCGATCTCTCGCGCGCGTCGCAGGTTGCGTTCGTGCAGGTTTCGGGCGTGCGCGTGATCCCCGATGTCTTCGTAGAGGTACGCGAGGTGGCGCGTTGCCAGCAGCGCCCAAGCGTCGGCGCCTGTGGCACGGAAGACGCTGATGCTCTGCTGGTACAGCTCGCGCGCGCGCTCGACCTGCTTCTGCTCGGCGAGCGCGTTGGCGAGCATGAATGCGGCGTAGGCGGCGCCGACAGAATCGCCGAGGCGACGGTGCAACGTGAGCGCCTCCTCCGCACGTGCGCGCGCCACTCCAGCATCGCCGGTGTTGATCGCCATCGCAGCCGCGCCGTTCAACGACTTCGCACGTCCGAGGGTCTCCGCCTCGTCGTCCGCGAGCGCGGTCTCGAGCCGGCGCCGACCCTCGCTCAGGTGCCCGCGCAGGTACCAGAATCGCCAGATCGCGCCGACGAGACGCAGGACTCGCTCGTGTTGGCCCGTCGACGTGAGGAAGGTGATCGCCGCGCGGATGTTGTCGTGGTCGAGCTCGAGTCGATCGAGCAGCTCGCCGCGACTCGACGGGAGCTCGGGTTCGGCGCGCTCGGCGACCTCGAGAAAGAAGCTGGCGTGGCGCTCGCACATCGTTTCCGTCTCACCCGCAACGCTCAGCTGCTCTGCGGCGTACTCGCGGATCGTTTCGAGCATCGTCAGTCGCGGTTCCGGTCCCGCTGACGCGAGCTGGACGAGGCTCTTCTCCTCGAGCGACCCGAGGCTCGTGACGACGTCGAGGTCGCCGTCGCAGACTGCGTCCGCTGCGTCCATCGTCCAGCCGCCCGCAAACACCGCGAGCCGCGAGAACAAGCACTGCTGGACCGGAGAAAGCAGGTCGTGGCTCCAGGCGAGCGCGTTCCGGAGCGTCTGTTGTCGCTCCGGCTGGTCGCGGGGCCCCTCGACGAGGAGCCCGAGCCGGTCGTCGAGTCGTACGAGCAGCGCGGTAGGCGCGAACACGGCCGCGTGCGCGGCGGCGAGTTCGATCGCGAGCGGCAGCCCGTCGAGGCGCCGGCAGATCTCGGCCGCCGTGCCGCGCGCCTCTTCACGGTCGAGCTCGGGGCAGACCGCCTTGGCGCGATCGAGAAACAACTCTGTCGCCGCGTCGTCCGCGAGCGTCGGCACCGGATAGAGGTGCTCGCCGTAGAGCCGAAGCGGCTCGCGGCTCGTCGCGAGCAGCTTCAGCTCGGGTGCTGCCGCGACCAGCGCGCCGAGCGACGGAACGCACTCGAGCAGGTGCTCGAGGTTGTCCAGCACGAGCAGCATCCGGCGGTTCTTCAGGTGGTCGGCGAGCAGCGTTTCGGGCGTGCGTCCACCCGTTTCGGTCAGGTCGAGAGCGCGAGCGATAGTGGCGACGACGAGCGCTGGATCCGACAGCGCAGCGAGTGCTACGAACGCGTGGCCATCGCGGAACCGGCCCCCGTTCCGGCGCGCAAGCTCGAGCGCGAGGCGGCTTTTCCTCCACCGCCGGGGCCGACGAGCGTCACGATGCGCACATCCGCCCGAAGCAGCAGCGTGCCTGCCTGCGCCAGCTCGTCCTCGCGTCCGAGGAGCGGTGTCGGCGGCTGAGGCAGCCTTCCCGCGGGCTCGGCCGGGCGGTCGAGGGTCGGGTCGTGCTCGAGGAT
>CAVUMD010000010.1:0-85917 GCA_963742525.1 uncultured Actinomycetes bacterium | reverse complement strand
AGCCGCCGGCCTAACGGTGAGCGGAAGGTGTCCGACCGAAGTCGGATACCTCCGTGGCGCCAGTAGCCTTCGCCCATGCTCACGATCGTCGCGGTGATCCTCGCGCTCACGGTCCTGCCGTCGCCGTGGGGCGTCGTCGCGGTCGCGGGCGCCGCCGCGATCGACGTGGTCGAGATCACGTTCTTCGCACGCTGGTCGAAGCGCCGGGGTGCGACGGTCGGCGCCGAGACCCTCGTCGGGCGCACGGCAGTCGTCGTCCGTGCTTTGTCGCCGCGTGGGCAGGTGCAGCTCGACGGTGAGATCTGGGAGGCGCGGGCGGACGCGGACCTCCCGCCGGGCGCCGAGGTCACGGTCGTGGCCGTCGACGGTCTCGTGCTCGACGTGACGCCCTCGACGATCACGTGAGCTCCATGCACATCAGGTAGATCGTCCCGGACGCGGCATTCCGCTCGTTCGACGTGCGGCCCCTCCCGTCGGTGGAATCAGCAACAACGGTGCGCTCAGCGTCTCGTTCGGGCCGGCCTGGGGGAGTGCGGTTGCGCGCTCGCGACCTGTGTTAGAAGCATCGCGTGGCGACCCTGAGGCTGACGCTGGAGTACGACGGGACCGGGTTTCGCGGCTGGGCGCGGCAGCCGGGCGAGCGGACGGTCGAGAGTGCGGTGAGCGAGGCGCTCGATGCCGTGCTGCCGTCCTGGAGCGGCCTCGCCGTCGCCGGCCGGACCGATGCGGGCGTTCATGCGACCGGGCAGGTCGCGAGCCTCGACGCCGAGGGCGGCCCACCGGTGGCGCGGCTCGCCGAGGCGCTCAACACGGCGCTGCCCGACGATGTCGCCGTCCTCGAGGCGGAAGAGGCGACCGGCCGGATTCCACGCGCGATTCTCGGCGACGGCACGGTCGTACCGGTACGTGGTGCTCGCGGCACGGTCGCGTGCCGCTCTGCGCGCGCGTCGCGCTCTCTGGTTGCCGCGACCCGTCGATCTCGCGCAGCTCCAGGAGTGCGCTGCTGCGCTCGTGGGCGCGCACGACTTCACGGCCTTCACGCCGACCGAGACGCAGCACGAGGTGTTCGTGCGCGAGATCCGGGACGCGGGGTGGGGGCGTCGCGGCGACGAGCTGCATTTCACCGTCACCGCGGACTCGTTCCTGCGCCACATGGTGCGGACGCTCGTCGGGACGATGCTGGAGATGGAGGCGGAGGCCTTCGCGCGCCTGCTCGTGGGGAGGCCTCGCTCGGAGGCCGGCTCGACGGCGCCCCCGTGGGGGCTCTACCTCGAGCGCGTGGACTACGAAGGAGCGAGAGCACCGTGAGGCCGATGCGTCACGCGCGACCTCCCGCTCGAGGCAGGTTCGATGACCCTTGCGCGTTGCGTCGAGACCGGAGCACGACGTGGCTAGGATCGCCGCGATGCGGAGATCAGTCGTCCTCTTCGATCTCGACGGCACGCTGATCGACTCGGGCCCGATCATCGTCGCCTCGATGAAGCACGCTTCGCTGACCGTCCTAGGCCGTGAGCCCGACGAGGAGCTCGTACGCTCCGCGATCGGCGGCCCGGGGCTGATCGCGCAGATGCGCGACCTCGATCCCGATCGCGTCGACGAGCTCGTCGAGGCCTACCGCGCGCACAACGAGCCCCTCCACGACACGCTCGAGGCGTTCCCCGACGTGCTCGCGTTGCTGCCGGTGCTTCGCGACGAGGGCCGCAGGCTCGGGATCGTGACGGCGAAGCGGCTTCGGACGGTGGGTCTCGCGGTCGACCGCTTTCCCGTCCTCGCGGAGCTGATGGACGTCGTGATCGGCGCCGATGACACCGAGCGGCACAAACCCGACCCGGATCCCGTCCTCGAGGCCCTCCGGCGCCTCGATGCGAGCCCGGAGGACGCTGCCTACGTCGGCGACTCGCCCTTCGACATCCACGCCGGGAACGCGGCGGGCGTGCGCACGGTCGCCGTCGGCTGGGGTGGCATCCACCCCGACGAGCGGCTCGCCCACGCCCGTCCCGACGCGCTCGTCCACACCGCCGAGGAGCTCCATGCCGCGCTCTGATCCCGCCGTGCGGGCGGCGGAGCTCCGACGGCTCGTAGAGCACCACAACTACCGCTACCACGTGCTCGACGATCCGGAGATCCCGGACAGCGCGTACGACGTGCTCTACGACGAGCTCAGCGCGCTCGAAGCCGACCACCCGGAGCTGGTCACCCCCGACTCGCCGACGCAGCGCGTCGGCGGCGCCCCTGCCGGCGGGTTCACGAAGGTCGACCACCTGCAGCCGATGGGCTCGCTCGAGAAGGTGACGACGGCGGAGGCGCTGGAGAAGTGGGCCGCGGACGTGCGCAAGCGGCTGGGGACGGACGAGCCGGTCGCGTACGTGATCGAGCCGAAGATCGACGGCTCCGCTATCTCGCTCGTCTACGAGCAGGGCTCGTTCGTCCGCGGCGCGACGCGCGGGGACGGCACGCGCGGCGAGGACGTGACGCGGAACCTGCGCACCGTGACGGCCGTGCCGCTCCGCGTACGCACCGACGAGGGCGAAGCGCCGCCGTCGCTCCTCGAGGTGCGCGGCGAGATCTACTTCCCGCTGTCCGGGTTCGCCCGCTTCACGGACGCCCAGGCGGCGGCCGGCAAGAAGCCGGCGCCGAACCCGCGGAACGCCGCGGCGGGCTCGCTGCGCCAGCTCGATCCGGGCATCACCGCGGAGCGGCCGCTGTCGCTCTGGGTGTACGGCGCCGGAGCCCGCGAGGGAGACTTTCCGCAGACGCAGTGGGAGCTGCTCGCATGGCTCCGCAACCACGGCTTCCGCACCAATCCGCATGCCGAGCGCCTCGAGACGATCGACGAGGTGGCCGAGGCGTGCAGCGCGTGGGAGGACCGCCGGTCCGGGCTCGACTACGAGATCGACGGGATCGTGATCAAGGTCGACGACCTCGACCAGCAACGGCGGCTCGGCGCTCTCCACGAACGGCCGCGATGGGCGCGCGCCTACAAGTGGGCTCCGACCGCGGCGGTGACGACGCTCCGGAAGATCCACATCCGGGTCGGCCGCACCGGCGCCCTCAACCCGTGGGCAGAGCTCGAGCCGGTGCATGTCGGCGGCGTCACCGTGTCCAACGCGACGCTCCACAACGAGGAGGACATCAACCGCAAGGACATTCGCGAGGGCGACCTCGTGATCGTGCAACGCGCGGGCGACGTGATCCCCCAGGTCGTCGGGCCGGCGGGCGACCATGCGAAGGGGACGAAGCCGTTTCGTATGCCGAAGCAGTGCCCGCTCTGCGGCGTCGAGGTGGTGAAGCCCGCGGGCGAGGTCATGCACCGCTGCCCGAACCGCGCGTGCCCGTCGCGCGGCCTGGAGACGCTGATCCACTGGGTGAGTGCCGCGATGGACATCGAAGGCGTGGGTGAGCAGTTCGTCCGCCGGCTCTGGGACCAGGGGCTCCTTCGCTCGATGCCCGACCTCTACCGCCTGACCGCCGACCAGCTCGCGGCGCTCGACGGCTACGCGGAGGTGTCGGCGGCGCGTGCGATCGCGTCGATCGACGCCTCGAAGGCCCAGCCGTTCTCGCGCGTCCTGTTCGGTCTCAACATCCCGAAGATCGGCTGGGTGCTCGCGCGCAACCTCGCGCGCCACTTCGGCTCGGTCGACGCGCTCATCGCGGCGAGCCAGGAGGATCTCGAGCTGACCGAGGGGATCGGGCCCGATCGCGCCGAGCTCGTGGCGGAGTGGTTCGCGGAGCCCGAGAACGTCGCGCTCGTGCGGGAGCTGGAGTCGCTCGGGCTGACGATGCGCTCCGGCGAGGCCGAGGTGCCGGTCGAGGGGCCGCTGAGCGGGCGGCAGTACGTGATCACCGGCACCCTCGAGCGGTATACGCGGGACGAGGCGAAGGCCGCGCTCGAGGCGCTCGGTGCGAAGGTCTCGGACTCCGTCTCGAGCAAGACGGCGGGCGTCGTCGTCGGCGAGAGCCCCGGCTCGAAGGTGCAGAAAGCCGAGAAGGCCGGCGTGCCGGTGCTGGACGAGGCGGCACTCGAGGCGCTGCTCGCCGGACGCCAGGGCTAGGGCCGCGCGCTCGCCGAGCGCCGGAGCGACGAGGCGAGCGCGAGGACGAAGCGGTCCTGGGCGGTTCGCGCCGACCAGTAGGCGACGGGCGCACCGTTCTGGAGGACGGCGAAGACGATCGAGTCGCTGACGAGGCCGGAGAGCGAGCACGCGAGGTCGGTGGTGCCCGTCTTGCCGCGCACGACGCCGGTGAGCGTGGGGAGGCGCGCGCGCAGCGTCCCGCTGCGCCCTGCGACGGCGAGCGAGCGGACGAACGCGTCGCGGATCCCGGGGTTCTCGAGACCCGCGCGGATGACCGCGGCGAGCGTTCGGGCCGTCATTCGATCGAGCGACGACAGGCCCGAGCCGTCGACGAGCCGCACGCCGTCGGTCGGGATGTCGGCAGCGCGCATCTCGGCGATTACCACCGCCGCCCCGCGGGCGCTCGTCCCCACCCGGCCGTCGAGCGTGCCGAGGTGCTTGAGGAGCATCTCGGCGGTGAAGTTGTCGCTGTCCCGGTTCATGCGCTGCACGATCGCCGAGAGCGGATCCGACGTGTCCGTGGCCAGGGGAACCGCATCGCCGGGCGCGGTCCCGAGCCCGATGCGCCCTGCGACGGCGATCTTGCGCGCTGCCAGCGCCTTGCGCAGCGTGCGTGCCGCGAGGAGCGGCGGCGAGAGCGACGGCCAGCCTTGCGCACGGTCGACCACGAGCGCAGACAGCGGCGGAGTCTCGCCTCCGACGAAGTACCGCTTCCAGCCGTCCGCTCCGCGTCGCTTGTCGAACGCAGACTCGTCGCCGCGGATCCGGCCCGTGACCCGGCGGATCCCCCTGGCGCGCAGTGTCGAGGCCAGGCCGGCGATGTCCGCCGAGGACAACGTCGGGTCGCCGTCGCTGCGGAGATACAGGTCTCCGTCCCAGACGTGGCCCGCCCGCCGGCCGACACCGAGCACCTCGGTCGTGAAGCGGTATCCCGTGCCGAGCCTCGTCAGCGCGGCCCACGAGACGGGAAGCTTCTCGTTCGACGCCGGATGGACGGGGAGCGCGTCGTTGTGCGCGTAGAGCACGGTGCCGGTGCCGACGTCCACGGCGATCGCCGCCGTGCGGGTGAGCGAGACGTCCGGCGAGCGCAGCGACTTCGTGAGCGTGGCCGAGAGGTCGCCGGAGGCGGCGAGCGGAGCGGAGACGGCCGTCGCGGCAACGGCGACGGAGCAGAGCGCTAGCCGGAGTCGCACGGCTCCTAACCGTAGACGGTGATTGTGACGGCGCGCCTGCCCCAGGCCCCCGCGGCGGCCGTGCTCGGCATCCAGAGGTCGATGACGTTGCCCTTGATCGCCGAGCCGACGTCCGCCGCGACCGCGGCGCCGTAGCCCGGGACGAAGACCCGTGTCCCGAGCGGGATCACCCTCGGGTCGACCGCGATCACACCCACGCCGACCGGAAGCCCGCTGGCCGTCCTGCCCGGCAGGTGGTACGCCACCGCGTCGACGACCAGCGTGCGCGTGCCCGGCGCGGCGGGCGACGGTGCGGCCGCGGCGCCCGGCGCCTCGCCCCGAGAAGAAGGAAGAGCGGGGGCGCGCTTCCTCTCGATGCGGGCGGAGGCGCGCTGAGCGGCCTTGACCCGGGCCTCGATGGCAGCGAGACGGGTGCGGGTGACACCCGCCCGGCGCCCGATGCTCTCTACCGTGGCCCGCCGCGAGGCCGCCGCGCGCTCGCTCGCTGCAAGAGCCGCACCGGCCCGACGTTCGGCGTCGGTGAGCTGGCGCCGTACCTGGGCCAGATGCACGAGCTGGGCGCGGAGCGTGCGCGAGCGGGCGCGGAGCTCGGCCGCGATGCCGCGGTTGGCGTGCGTCGTGCGCTCAAGCTCGTCGAGCCCGGCGAGCATCGCCGGCAGCGATCGAGCGCCGAGCAGGACCGCGATCGGGTCGGCATCGCCCTCGACATAGAGCCGGCGCAGCAGGTCGGCGACCCGCCGGTTGGTTGCGTCGAGCGAGCTGCGGACGACGGCGACGCGGCGCCGGGTGCGCGCAAGCCTCGCATCGAATGCCTGCCGCCGGCTTTCGAGCCGCACGGCGGACTGGCGCGCCCGCGCGACGGCCGATTCGGCGGCGTAGAGCTCGAGCTCCGCCGAGCGCTGCGCGTGCGTGAGCGTTGCGAGCCGGTGGGCCGGACCGGGTGCGCCGGCCGACGTCGGAGCGGCGCATCCCAGGAGGACGATCGCCGTGCACGGCACGAGGTATCGCGCACGCCGCCGCACAGGGCCGGGGACCGTACCACACGAATCTAGGCTGTTTGCAGATATTTTCGCGACGGTTGGCCGTGCAGACGTCGTGTGGCGCTGCTAGGCTCCCCGACTTGTGGCCGGTGACCCCACCATCGGCGGGCCTCTCGACAGGCGGCTGGGACGGCGCGTGACGTTCCTCGCACGGCGACCGGCCCCTCTCCTCGTAGCGGCGCTCGCGGCTCTCGGCGTGTTCCTCGTGCTCGCCGCAGGCCCTGCGACGGCCGACCCTTCCATCGCGTCGAAGCGCGAGCAGGCGCAGGCGGTGCTGGCGCAGATCCGTGACCTCGACTCGAGGCTCGGTCACGCGTCGGAGGCGTACAACCTCGCGTCCATCCAGCTCTCGCAGATCGACGCCGACCTGAAGACCAACGGACGGCATCTCGTGATCGCGCGGTCGAGTCTCGGTGCGGCGCAGGTGCACATCGCGAAGCGGCTGCGCGCCCTCTACATCAACGGCGACGCGGGCGGCGCGGTCGAGGTGATCCTCGGCGCGAAGAGCCTCGACGACCTGCTCGACCGCCTCGACATGGCCGAGCGCGTCGGCGGGCAGGACGCACAGGTGCTGAAGGACGTCAGGAAGTTCCGCAACGAGGTGCGCAAGCGCGGTGCGCAGCTCCGCAGCGACCGCGCCCGCCAGGCGCAGGTCGTCGCCGAGCGCGCAGCCCAGAAGCGGTCGATCGAGGGCCAGCTCGCCGAGCGGCAGCGCCTCGTCGCATCGATCCGGGACGAGATCGCGCGCATGGAGGCCGCAGAGCGACGGCGTCAGGCCGAGCTCGAGCGGCAGGCACGTGCACGGCTGGAGGCGGCTGCGGCGGCCCGCGCGTCGGCCCACCAGCAGACGCTCGACCTCTCGTCCGGCCCGGTGACCGACTTCCCGGCGGACGGCACGTCGTCGTCGTCGTCGTCGTCGGCGTCGTCCGTGCCCGCACCGCCGCCCGCGAAGTACGGCGGCGTGGTCGGGATCGCGATGCAGTACCTCGGGACGCCCTACGTGTGGGGCGGCGCCAGCCCGGGCGGCTTCGACTGCTCGGGCTTCGCGATGTACGTGTACGCACAGGTCGGGATCTCGCTGCCGCACAACGCGGCGATGCAGTACAGCTCGGTCGGCGTCCCCGTCTCGCGCGACGACCTCCAGGCGGGCGACCTCGTGTTCTTCGACGGCCTCGGGCACATGGGGATCTACATCGGCGGCGGCCAGTTCATCCACGCCCCGCACACCGGGGACGTCGTGAAGATCTCGAGCCTCTACGACTCCTGGTACGCATCGTCGTACTACGGCGCCAAGCGCGTTCTCTGATCTTGCTCGCCAGGCAGGATTCGGCAGGAGCCGAATCCTGCGGCTTGATCCCCGCCTGCGGCGGGGCACATCCCTGAAGGCGCCCCCTGTCGCGGTCGCAAGTGCGCAGCGACGCTGGGCTCGGTGTTACCTCGTCGGCGGGACGGCCCCGTCGTAGAGCGCCGCCACCTCGTCCGCGAAGTGATCGAGGACCACGCGGCGGCGGAGCTTGAGCGTCGGCGTGACCTCGCCGCGGTCCATCTCGAAGTCACGCGGCAGGATCGCGAACCGCTTGATCTGCTCGTAGCGCGACCGGTCGCGGTTGACCTCCTCGACGATGCCGGCGACCAGCTCCCGCACCCGGGCGTCGTCTGCGCGCGACGCCGGGTCGCCCTCGATCCCGTGCTCCGAGGCCCACTTCTCGATCTCCACCGGATCAAGGGTGATCAGCGCGGCCGGGAACGGCTTCCGGTCGCCGACGACGATCGCCTGCGAGACGAAGCGTGACGTCTTCAGGTCGTTCTCGAGGTTCTGCGGGGCGATGTTCTTCCCGCCCGCCGTCACCAGGATGTCCTTCTTGCGATCGGTGATGGTGACGAAGCCGTCGGCGTCGATCGACGCGATGTCGCCGGTGCGCAGCCAGCCGTCGGGGCCGAGCACCTCCGCCGTCGCGTCGGGCTCCTTGAAGTAGCCGGCGAAGACGGTCTCGCTGCGGATCAGGAGCTCGCCGTCGTCGGCGAGCCGGAGCTCGAATCCCGGGAGCGCCGGTCCGACCGTGCCGAACCGGTATCGCTCTGCGGTGTTCGTCGTGGCCGCCGTGGTGCACTCGGTCAGGCCGTAGCCCTCGAGGATGCAGATCCCGATCGCGTCGAAGAACTCGGCGATCTCCTTGGCGAGCGGCGCGCCGCCGGAGATGGGGCGCCGCAGGCGTCCTCCGAGCCGCTCCTTCACCTTCGAGAAGACGAGCCGCTCCGCGAGACGGTGCTGCACCGCGAGGCCGAACGGCAGCGGCCGGCCCTGCTGCCGCAGGGCGCTCTCGCGGCGCCCGACGCCGAGCGCCCAGTCGACGAGGCGCCGCTTGACGCCGGTCGTCTCGGCGAAGGTCGACGTGACCGCCGTGTGGACCTTCTCGTAGACGCGCGGCACGCTCGGCAGGATCGTCGGCCGCACCTCGGGCATCGCACGGGCGACGTCGAGGGGATCGGGCAGGAACGCGATCGCGTACCCGACGTACGGCCCCGAGAGGTGCATCAGCCGGCCGAAGTTGTGGGCGAGCGGCAGGTAGAGGAGCATCACGTCGCCCGGCGCGCTGTGGTCGGGGAGGTCGTCGACGGTCGCGACCATCGCGTAGTAGTTGCGGTGGCGGATCATGCAGCCCTTGGGCGGCCCGGTCGTCCCCGACGTGTAGATGTACGTGAAGAGATCGTCTTCGTCGATCGCGGCGACCGCCTCGTCGAGCGCCCCGGGGCGCGCGTTCCGGTACGCGCGACCCTCCTCCTCCAGGGCGGGGAGGTCGGCGAACGTGAGCACCTGGGTGAGCCGGGGCAGCGTCGCGCGTCCCTCCTCGACCTTTGCCCGCTGGGCATCGTCCTCGCAGAGGACGCCCACCGCCTCCGAGTGCTCGAGCACGTAGTGCACGTCCTGCGGCGACGAGTTCGCGTAGATCGCGGCCCCGATCGCGCCGACGTGGGCCAGCGCGAAGTCGAACAGCGCCCACTCGAGCGTGTTGCGGGCGAGGATGCCGAAGGCGTCGCCCTTGCGGACGCCTCGCGCGAGGAGGCCGTTCGCGAGGTTCTCGACGCGCTCCGCCGCCTCCGCCCAGGTCACCTCCCGCCAGCCTCTGTCCTCCTCGACCAGATAGGCGATGCCCGTGTTCTGGGCCACGGCGTCGCGCCAGAGGCGCGGAATCGTGCGGTTTCCAGCCATCTCCGGCTCAACTCTAGATGGAGGGGAAGGCCGGTCGACCCCGAAATCCGGCGGTCCGGCCGTAGACTGGAGGCATATGCGCGTCACGTGGAACGGATCGTTGAGCTTCGGGCTCGTCAGCATCCCCGTCGGGCTCGCGCCCGCGACGAAGCCGGCCGCCCGGCAGTCGGACGTCTCGTTCCGCCTGCTCCACCGCGAGTGCCTGACCCCCATCAAGCAGAAGCGCTGGTGCCCGAAGCACGACCGGGAGGTCGGCCCGGACGAGCTCGTCAAGGGCTGGGAGGTCGCGAAGGGGCAGTTCGTCGTCGTCGAGGAGGCCGACCTCGAGGCGCTCGAACGGCACGACGACTCGCGCACGATCGACATCGAGCGCTTCGTCCCGCTCGCCGATGTCGACCCGGTGTGGATGGACCGCACGTACTTCCTCGTCCCCGGCGCGGCGCCGGCGCAGCGCAGGCCGTACAAGCTCCTGCTCGAGGCGATGGAGGAGTCGTCCGTCGGCGCGATCGGCCGCTTCGTGCGCTCCGGCCGCGAGTCGCTCTGCCTCGTGCGCACCCGCGGCCGGGGGCTCGTGCTCGAGACGATGTACCTCGCCGAGGACGTCTACTCGCAGGCCGAGATCGACGAGGCGATGGAGGAGACCGACGTGAAGAAGGCCGAGCTCGAGCTGGCGCGCCAGATCGTCGAGGGCCTCGCCGCCGAGTTCGACCCGGACGAGCTGACGAGCGCCTATCGCCGCGACCTTCGGACGCTCCTGGAGGCCAAGATGCGCGGCGAGGAGATCACCGAGCCCGAGCCCGCCGCGGAGCCGGCTCCCGCCGTCGACCTGATCGAGGCGCTCAAGGCGAGCGTCGCCGCGGCGAAGGGGTCGTCCGCGCGCCCGAAGAAGGCTGCGGCCAAGCCCGCAGCCGCGAAGCGTCCGGCACGCAAGGCCGCCAGGAAGTAGTTCTCCACACGACGAGGGGCCGCGTGAGGCCCCTCGTGAGCTGGCGCGAAAAGGCCGGCTAGTGGGAGGCCGCGGTCGCGGCGCCGACGGACTGTAGCTGGGCCCGGAACAGGTGCTAGCCCGAGGCGCGGGAAGTCCAAGCCTTGGGGGGCCGGGGGCGGCACGAGCCTCCCCCGGCCCTTCGAGGCTCAGGAGCCCTCAACGATCGCCTTGGCGATCTCGTGACGTTGCGACAGGGTTGCGCACCTCCTCGGTCGGCCACCCCGTCGAGTCCCCCCAAGCCTCATGCGACGGCGAAGGAAAACGTGCGCGACCGGTCAAATACCGGGGGAACCGTCTTTCGGAGACACCGTGGGATCGAGGAAGCTGGGATGGCGAAGAACAAGAAGAAGATCGAGAAGCCGCGTCGGTACCGCGACGGGAAGACGGGCAGGTTCGTGACCAAGAAGTTCGCCAAGAAGCACCCGAAGCGGACCCGCCCCGCCTGGTAGACCTCACGCGTCGTCTCTGTCAAGGCCTGAGCCCGCGAGGAGGACGTCGTCGAACGACACCCCTGCGGGGTGATGACGGTGCGACAGGTCTCAGTCCTAGGGCGTGAGCAGTTTCCAGTGTCCCTCGGAGACGACCTCGACGGTACCGTCGACCACTTTGAAGGCGGTCTCGTCGTCGATCGCGTACGCGCGGCCTGACAAGCCGGCCGCCCATGCTTCTGCAGTGGCCATCGTGTTCCACGGCAGGTCAGGGTTGTCGAGGTGCGGGAAGATCGAGAAGTCGACGACCCCCAGGGTGCGGTCGTCTGCCGCGGACGGCCACGTCACGAAGTCGTCACCGATCCGCGGCGTCATCACCATGCTTCCGGCGCTCACCCCAACCCAGACCGTCTCGGGCAGCGACGGCAGAAGGTCTGCCAAGCCGGACGCCCGCATCCAGTGGCACAAGAACGCGGCATCGCCGCCCTCGACGAGCAGCACGTCAGTCTCTCGGACCAGCGGGACCCAGCGCTCCGCGTCGAGGCTCGGCAGGGCGGTGAGCTCCAGCACTCCCATGGACCTCCAGCCCAGTCCGACGGTGGGAGTGCCAGACTCCTGCCCACTGATGCACAGCCACGCCTGGCGAGGACCCGCCATGGGATGCCCGTACAACGCCGTGGGAATGCAGAGGGCGTCGCACTCGGCAATCGGCTTGCCCAGCAGTTCGACCAGCGCGTCGTGGATGCTCGCGTTCTTGATGCCAGCGGACGTAAGAAGAAGCTTCAAGTTGCCTCCCGAATTCGTTGGTGCAGGCGAGAGCGTCATGGGCGCTCACGGATCCGTACGCGGTAGAGACGGGATGGCAAGCGAAAACTCATCGGTCCGACCTGCCGAACCGGCCGACTGGCAGGCTCTCCTGGGCCGGCTCGTGAGCTTCCGCACCTTCTGCCGCCCTCCGCAGTAGCGGCACCGGGCGCCGCCCGATGCCCGCCGGCTCGGCCTCAGCCCGGCCCGCGTCCGGCGGTACCAACGCGGCTCGGGCGACCCGCACAACAGAGGGGCCCCGGAGAGCCCCTCTGGAATCCGACGATGATGCGCTACGAGCTAGACCGCTGCGCCCGCGGTCTGGCCGGCGCTCTCTGCCTTTAGGGCCGTCGTGAACAGCCACTTGTCGATCTTGCCCTGGTAGATCGGGACGCCCTCAGAGACACAGAGTCTGATGACCGCCTCGCGGTCCATGTTGAGCTCCTTCGCGAGCTCCTCGGGCGTCAGGTGATTCGCCATCGAGCGCTTCCTCCCTCGAGCGACAAAAAAGCCCACCGACGCGATTGCGTGCGGGCGGGCTCGATTCTCGCTCCTCCGTTGTCGGCGGGGGTCAACGGGCCCGCCTCCCGAAAACGTCCATATGCCCCGAGGATACTCGCCGGTGCGGGCGGACCGCAACGGGGTCAGACGGGGTTGGCGACCTCGACGAAGTGCCACTCGAGCTCGAAGCGGTCGGCGAGGTGCGCCGCGAGCGCCTGGACGCCGAATTGCTCGCTCGCGTGGTGCCCCGCTGCAAGCAGGTGGATCCCGAGCTCCCTCGCCGTCGCCGCGCTCGGCTCCTCCGGCTCCCCTGTGAGCAGCGCGTCGTAGCCCTCGTGCGCGGCCGGGAGGAGGTCGTGTCCCGCTGCGCCGGTCGAGACCGCGAGGCGCCGGATCTCACGGTCGTCGCCGCGCAGCACGAGCGGTGTGCGCCCGACCGCGCCGGCGACACGCGCGGCAAGGTCTTCCACGCGGACTGCGTCGATCGTGCAGCCGAGCCCCACGACCTCGAACGGGCCGACGGGGGTCGCCCCGACGCGTGCGGCGAGCTGCGCGTTGTTGCCGAGGGTGGGGTGCGCGTCGAGCGCCAGGTGATAGGCCAGGAGCGACGCGTCGCCGCGAAAGAGCGCCTCGAGGCGGCCGCGGAACCGGGCATCCATGACGAGCGGCTCGTTGCGCCAGAAGAGCCCGTGGTGCACCAGCACGAGCTCGGCGCCGAGCTCCACCGCGCGCTCGAAGAGCTCGCGCGAGCACGAGACGCCGCATGCGATCGTCGTCACCTCGGGCGCGCCGACGACCTGGAGCCCCTGCGGCGCGAACTCCGGGAACCGCTCGATCTCGAGCAACTCGTTCGCGTACGCGACGATCTCGTCCCGCTCCGCCATCGCGTCGAGTCTACGGCGAGAGCCGCCTGCGTCGAGTCGACACGAGCGTCGTCCGCCCTTGGCGGCCGGCACGGCAGGGCAAGGGAACGGCTACCCTTGTCGCGCTCGGGGTGTGGCGCAGCCTGGTAGCGCGCTCCGTTCGGGTCGGAGAGGTCCCCAGTTCAAATCTGGGCACCCCGACTTTCCGCAAGGCGGGAATCCGCAGGAGCGGATTCCCGCCGCGGGAGTCCCGCCTGCGGCGGGCACGTCCCTGAAGGCGCCCGCTGTCGCGGTCGCAACTGCCGCGTCTACGCGGCCCGCTGAGGCCGCAGGCGCTGCGCGTATCCTCGTCCACGTGCTGCAGGCAGTCCTCCTCGACGTCGACTTCACGCTGTTCCGGCCCGGGCCCGAGCTCGGGCCGCAGGGCTACGCGCGCGTCGGCGCGCGTCACGGGCTGACGCTCGACACGGAGAAGTACGAGGGTGCCCGGCTGGCCGCGATCGCGGAGCTGCAGCTCCACCCGGAGCTCGTGCACGACACGGAGCTCTGGGTGCGGTTCACCGAGTCCATCGTGGTCGGCATGGGGGGCGACCCGGTGCTGTCGCGCTCGTGCGCCGTCGAGCTGGTGCGCGAGTGGGAGCGCCACGAGAACTTCTTCCTGTACGACGACACGTTGCCCACGCTCGCCGAGCTCCGCCGCCACGGCCTGCGGATCGGCCTCGTCTCGAACGGCCAGCGAGACCTCGACGAGTTCGCGCGGCACCACTCGCTCGACGTCGACGTGTGCGTCGGCTCGCTGAGTCACGGGCACGTGAAGCCGCACCGCTCCATCTTCGAGGCAGCGCTGACGGCGCTCGAAACCGGCCCGGAGGACGCCGCGATGGTGGGGGACAGCTTCGCCGACGACATCGCGGGCGCACGCGCGCTCGGAATGCGGGCGATCCTCCTCGACCGCGACGGGCTGCACGTCGACGAGCCCGACCGGATCGACACGCTCCTCGCGCTGCCGGCGGCGTTGGGGTTGATGCCGTCGTAGTGGACATCCGCCCGGTCAGAGCCCGTATCCTGAGCGAAGGTTGACTGACCGTTCAATCGCACCGCGTGACAGGCAGGCAGGCGCCGAGGAGAAGCGTCGTCAGATCCTCGATGCCGCCGTGCGGGTCTTCGCTCGACGTGGCTTCCACACCTCGCGGGTCGGCGACATCGCGGAGGAGGCCGGCGTCGCCCACGGGCTGCTCTACCACTACTTCTCGTCGAAGGACGAGGTGCTGCAGACGGTCTTCCGCGAGAACTGGAGCGAGCTCCTGCAGCGCTTCGAGCAGGTCGACGCCTCCGAGGAGCCCGCCGACGAGAAGCTCCGGGGCATCGTCAAGATCCTCCTGCGCACGTGGCGGAACGACCCCGACCTCGTGACGGTGATGGTGCGCGAGGTGGGGCGGAGCGCGCAGCTCGCCACCCAGGTCGAGGTGATCGGGGAGGGGTTCGCCGTGATCGAGCGGGTGATCCGGGAGGGTCAGGCGGAGGGCGTGTTCCGGTCCGGCCTCGACCCCCGGCTCGCGAGCTGGGTCGTGTACGGCGGGCTCGAGGAGATCCTCACGGGGTGGGTGATGGGCAGGCTCCCCGACGGCGACGAGGAGGTCGCCCGTGCCGAGCGCACGATCGTCGACGTCGTTCTCGGCGGGCTCGGCGAGACGACAGTCGTCGTCTGACGCCGGGGCCCGGCGGGACACGCTCGTCCTCGGGGCGGGCGCCCTCGGCCTCGCGTGGTCGCTGACGACGACCGCCGCGTACCTGCCGCCGATCCTGGGCCGGTACACCGACTCGACGACGCTCGTCGGCCTCGTTCTCGCCGCCGAGGGGGTCTTCGCGCTGACGCTTCCGCTCGTGATCGGCCCGTGGAGCGACACGTTCCACACGCCGCTCGGGCGCCGCCGCCCGTTCATGGCCGCCGCCATCGGCCCGATGGCGTTCGCGCTCGCACTCCTCGCCTTCATGCCGAACCTCTGGACCACGGCGCTGATGCTCTGCGCCCTGTTCTTCGCGTACTACGTCTACGAGCCGCCCTACCGCGGCCTGTACCCCGACGTCCTCCCGGAGCGGGTCTTCGGGCGCGCGCAGGGCGTGCAGCACGTCTTTCGCGGCATCGCGATCGGCGGTGCGCTGATCGGCGGCGGGTACCTGTTCCACGCGTGGCGCCCGGCGCCCTTCCTCGCCGCGTCCGCGGTCGTCGCCGTCGCGTGCCTCGTCCCGATCCTCCTCGTCACGGAGGACGGCGGTCACGGACGCGTCTTCGAGGGCGTGCGGACGTACGTGGCGCACTCGTGGCGGGTGCTGCGGTCGGACCGCGACGTGGCCACGTTCCTCGTGGCGAACACGGCGTGGGAAGGGACCTTCGCGGGCGCCCGCACGTTCGTCGTCCTGTACGTGACCGTCGGGCTCGGCGAGCCGCTCTCGACGTCCACCTACATCCTCGCGGCCGTCGCCGGCGGCTACATCGTCGCCGCGCTCGTGGCGGGGCGCATCGGCGACCGCGTCGGCCTCGCGCGGGTGATCATCATCGCGTCGGCCGTGTACGGGACGGGCCTCGTCGCGGGGGGTCTCGGCCAGGAGTGGCATGCCTGGTACCTCGGGCTCATCTTCCTCGTCGCGATCGCCGGCGGGACCGTGATGACCCTGGCGTGGGGGCTGCTCTTCAAGCTGATGCCGTCGGACGAGCGTGGCGCGATCTCGGGGCTTGCGACGACGACGAAGGGTGTGGGGCTCGTCATCGGCCCGCTCGTGGCGGGCGGGGTGATAGACCTCCTCAGCTCCCGCCTCGAGGCGACCGACGGCTACCAGGCGCTCTGGCCGGTGCTCGGAGTCCCGATCCTGCTGGCGATCCCGCTCGTCGCGCGGCTCATCCGGGCGGAGTCGGAGGCGGACCGTGCAGCCGCGCTCCAGGCGCATCCGAGCGCGTCTCCGCCCGCCGTCTGAGCGCGACGCCCGGCCGCGCCGTGGTCAGTCCCGCCCGAAGGCGTTCTCGCCCGTCAGCGCCTGTCCGACGACGAGCGTGTGCACCTCGTGCGTGCCCTCGTAGGTCAGCACCGACTCGAGGTTGTTCATGTGGCGGATCACCGGGTATTCGAGCGTCACCCCGTTGGCCCCGAGGATCGTGCGCGCGGAGCGGCAGACCTCGAGCGCGCCGCGGACGTTCCCCATCTTCCCGAGGCTGACGTGCTCCGGGCGGAGCGTGCCTGCGTCCTTCATGCGGCCGAGATGGAGCGCGACGAGGGAGGCGCGGTTGATCTCGAGGGCCATCTCGGCGAGCTTCTGCTGCGTGAGCTGGAACGCCGAGATGGGCTTGCCGAACACGATCCGCTCGCGGGCGTACTCGAGCGCAGCCTCGAAGCAGGCCCGCGCCGACCCGACGGCGCCCCAGACGATCCCGTAGCGCGCCTCGCTGAGGCACGAGAGCGGACCCCGCAACGTCGTCACGTCGGGGAAGACGGCATCTGCGGGCACGCGGACGTCCTCGAGCACGAGCTCGCTCGTCACGGACGCGCGGAGCGAGATCTTCTTGTGGATCTCAGGCGCCGAGAACCCCTTCGCGCCGCGCTCGACGAGGAAGCCGCGGATCGCGCCGTCGTCCGTCCTCGCCCAGACGACCGCGACGTCCGCGATCGTCCCGTTCGTGATCCACATCTTCGCCCCGTTCAGCACCCAGTCCGAGCCGTCGCGGCGTGCGTGCGTTCGCATCGAGCCCGGGTCGGACCCGGCATCCGGCTCCGTGAGCCCGAAGCAGCCGATCGCCTCGCCGGCGTGCATCGCCGGCAGCCAGCGCTCCTTCTGCTCCTCCGTGCCCCAGCGCCAGATCGCGTACATCGCCAGCGATCCCTGCACCGAGACGGCGCTCCGCACACCGGCGTCGCCCGCCTCGAGCTCGCGGCAGACGATGCCGTAGGCGACCGAGCTCGCGCCGGGGAGGCCGTAGCCCTCGAGGTGCATCCCGAGCAGTCCCAGCTGCGCCAGCTCGCCGAACAGCTCGCGCGGGAGGATCCCCTGCTCGAACCAGTCGCCCACGTCGGGGAGGACACGCTCGCGGACGAACCGCCGGACGGTGTCGCGGATCGCCCGCTCCTCGTCGTCGAGCAAGCCGTCGACGTCGAGAAAGTCGTACGGGTCGAGCGCGCTACGGGCCTCGGTCGTGGTCGCCATCCTGTCCTCCTCGTTCGGCGCCGTGATCGTAGCCGCGGGCCGCTGGACGGCGGATCGGCGCACCGACGAAGATGGCGGCATGGCCGGCACGGCGAGGAAGACCGCGGCGGATCTGCTCATGGACGCGCGGAGCGTGATCCAGCGGGTGGCTCCCGAGACTGCGTGGGCCGCATCCGGTGCGGGGGAGGCGCTGATCGTCGACATCCGCTCCGACGACGAGCGTCGCCGAGACGGCATCGTCCCGGGCTCCCTCCACCTTCCGCGCACGGTGCTCGAGTGGCGCGTCGACCCGGAGTCGGGTTGGAGCAACCGCCACGTGGCCGACACGGAGCGGCGCCTGATACTGCTGTGCGCGCACGGGTGGTCCTCGAGCCTCGCCGCGGCGACGCTCGTCGACCTCGGCTACCGGGATGCGGGTGACGTGGAGGGCGGCTTCGAGGCGTGGCTCGCGGCAGGCCTGCCGACCGCCTCCGCGACCGAGCGTCCGGCCGGCGCCCTGCCGGGCATGGCGCCTCCCGACTGAGGCGCGGCTACCGCCGCTTGCTCTCGCCACGGTGACGGGCTACGATTGACTGACTAGTCAATCGACGTTCAGGAGCACGTTCATGGCGACGATCGAGACCGGGCTCGCGAACGGCGTGTCGTTCGCGTTGACCGACGAGCAGAGGGAGCTGCGCGCGCTCGCGCGCGAGTTCGCCGAGAAGGAGATCCGTCCGAAGGCGGCCGAGTACGACGAGCACCAGACGCATCCCGCGGACGTCGTCGCCAAGGCGCACGAGCTCGGGCTGATGAACCTCCACGTCCCGGAGTCGCTCGGCGGCCCCGAGCTGTCGGCGTTCGACGGGATGCTCGTCGGCGAGGAGCTCAACTGGGGGTGCTCGGGCATCGGCACGTCGATCGGCGCGAACGGCCTGGCGGCCGGCCCGATCCTGATCGGCGGCACCGACGAGCAGAAGCGCGAGTGGCTCGCGCCGCTCGTCTCGGAGCCGATCCTCGGCTGCTTCGGGCTCTCCGAGCCGGGGGCGGGGTCCGACGTCTCGGGCATCCAGACGACCGCCGTGCCCCGCGGGGGTGAGTACGTCGTCAACGGCTCGAAGATGTTCATCACGAACGCGGGCCGGGCGTCGTGGATCGTCTGCTTCGCCTCCACCGACAAGTCGAAGGGCCATCGCGGCCTGACCGCGTTCGTGATCCCGATGGACGCCGAGGGCGTCACGATCGAGAAGCACCTCGACAAGATGGGCCAGCGTGCGACCGACACCTCGGCCGTGGCGTTCCAGGACGTCGTCGTGCCTGCGGCGAACCGCCTCGGCGAGGAGGGCGACGGCTTCAAGATCGCGATGCAGACGCTCGACTTCACGCGTCCCGGCACGGCGGTCGGCGCGGTCGGCGTCGCGCAGGCGGCGTACGAGCTCGCCGTCGAGTACGCGAAGGAGCGCGTCCAGTTCGGGATGCCGATCGCGATGAATCAGGGCGTCTCGTTCCTCATCGCCGACATGGCGGCCGAGATCGAGGCGGCGCGCCTGCTCACCTGGCAGGCCGCCTGGATGATCGACCAGGGTTACGGGCGCAAGGCGACGAAGTACTCCTCCTTCGCGAAGCGCTTCGCCGCCGACACGGCGATGAAGGTCACCACCGACGCCGTGCAGGTCTTCGGCGGATACGGCTACATCAAGGAGTACCCGGTCGAGAAGCTCATGCGTGACGCGAAGCTGTTCCAGATCTACGAGGGCACCTCGCAGATCCAGCGCCTGGTCATCGCGAAGGAGATCTTTCTCGGGGAGGGATAGGCGACGCCGCGCTCAGGCCGAGAGCGCGCGCTGGAACGGGGGCAGAAAGCCGGGCGCGAGGCGGACGTCGCCGAGCCACGATGCGAGGCGGGCCGCCTCGGCTTCGACGGCCCGGACGCCGTCCTCCCCGACGTCCTCGAGGATGCGGAAGACGATCTGCCCGTCCTTACGCTGCGACCAGCCGCCGACGACGCGGCCGTCCCACCACACGGTCGGGCCGGCGTTCCCGTTCCCGTCGAAGAGCAGTCCCGAGTGCGGGCCGAGATACCAGTCGCGCTCCTTCCAGCCCATCGTCGTCGGATCGAGCGTCGGCAGGAGCGCGGCCGACGGCTCGGGCGCGGCGAGGGGAGCGAGGTCGTCCGCGAGGACGAGCCCGGACGCGCCGTCCAGGTCGACGGCGGCGTGGGGCACTGCGGCGAGCGCGGCACGCGCCTCGCGCGCCGTCCAGCCGGTCCACCAGCGGATGTCGGTCTCGGTGGCGGGCCCGAACGCCCCGAGCCAGCGGCGGAGCAGCTCCGCCTGGGCGGTCGCGGTGTCCAGCTCGGCGGCCCGACCCGGCGAGAGCGCCCAGCGGTACTGGCCGTGCGTCCAACGGCCGCGAGGACGCCCCCGGACGATCCTTCCCTCGGCCGCGAGTAGCGGGAGCACCCGTGACGCCGCGCTGACCTCCGCCTCCCAGCGCGTGCCGGCGCCGATGCGGATCCTGGTCGCGAGCAGCGGATCGGCGCGGGTGAGGTCGGAGGTGAACGCCTCGCCGCGTTCGCTCAGCGCGTCGAGCGCGGCGGCGGCCGCCCGGTCGATCCAGCCGGCGGGGTCGTCCGCGAGGCCGCTCTGCGCGACGAACCGCTCGAGCTTCGCCCGCTCGCGCGCCGCGACGGCTCGCGTGCACGCGGCGTCGACGACCCCCGCGAGGTCGAGCGCCACGACCCAGAGCGTCCTGCGCATCCCGAGCATCCGCACGAGCGTGCGCTCGTCGTAGAGCGCCTCCTCGAGGGTCCGCGGGCGGAAGTCGAGCGAGCGCGCCCAGGTCGAGAGGAACACCGTCGCCGGATCGGTGGAGTGCAGCGCGACGAGCGACCCGGCGACCTCCAGCGGGCTCGCTGCCCGGGTCTCGGCGGTCAGCCGGTGGCGCCGCGCGAGCCGCGCTCGCCGCTCCTCCACACCGATGCGCTGCACGCACGGCTTCTACCAGGACGCCTGCACCTCGCGCTCCTCGACGCGCACTACGAGGGACGGGTCACGGCGTACGCAAGCATGCTGCTCGACCACACGACGTTCGAAGAGGCCACTGGGCGCCGTGGGGCGTTTCATGGTCGACGCTGATGCGCAGGCCCCCGGACTGGCCCGCTACCCTCGCGGAGTTCGTGGCCCACGCGGCGCGGGACGAGACGCTGCGCCGGGCGTACGTGCGCATCCGCGAACGGTTCCTCGCCGCGATCGCCGACGTCATCGAGGCCCTCTGCGAGAAACACGGCCTCACGTTGCTCGTGCCGCCGCTCGAGGCGCGCCGGCTCGAACCAAGCCGCGGTCTCGCCGAGGGCGCGCTCGCGCAGGCGGGCGCACGAAGTCCGGTTCACATCGAGGTCGTGCCGTCGATCCCGCGCGAGAGCGGTCACGCCGCCAAGCTGAAGCTGGTCGTCTCGGAGGGGTCGGGGTCGCCGGCAGGGGCTTGAAGCGCCGGCCGGCGCACCCCGTTTCGGGGTACAGACGGCCTGTCGGGCTCGGCTACATTTCCGTTCGTGTCATCCGGCGCGACCAGCGTCTCGGGTATGGCGCGCCGCCGACGCTCACGCCGCATCGCGGTGCGCAGGGCCGTCCTCTTGGTCGGCTTCGTCGCCCTGCTCGCTTTCGTGTCTCTCACGCTCCTCGCTGGGTCTCCGACGCGGCTCCCTGCGGGGACGACGGTCGGCGGGCTCGACGTCGGCGGGATGGAGCTCGCGCAGGCTGCGAACGAGCTCGAGGCGCAGTCGGCAGCGCTCGCACACACGTCGGTCGAGTTCGTCGCCGGCGGACGCACGTTCGCGGTCACCGCGTCGCAACTCGGTGTCCGCCCGGACTGGGAGGGGGCGGTGAGCGAGGCTGCGAACGCGGGCGACGGGGTCGCGCCCATCCGCGGCTTGAAGCGCATCCAGTCGCGCCTCTTCGGCAGCGACATCGAGCCGCACGTCGACGTCTACCCGTCGGCGGTTCGCTACACCGTCGCCAGGATCGCCGCCACGGTCGATCGTCCGGCGGTCGACGCCGGCCTCGGGCGGAACGGGCTCGCCATCGTTACGACCGCGGCGCGCCCCGGAGTGCGTCTCGACCGGTCCGGGGCCTCCGCGGCGCTGGTCGACGCGCTCGCGTCACTCGACCGGCACGGGCCTGTGCGCCTGCCCGTCGTGCGAGACGAGCCGCGGGTCACGGCGGCGCGGCTCGCCGATGCGGCCGCGGCGGCCCGAACCGCGGTGTCGGCACCGGTCACGCTGACCGTCGGCCCGACGCGGTTCCGGCTCGCCCGGTGGCGGATCGCCCAGCTCCTGGATCTACCGAGCGGCGGCGCGACCCGCGTCGGCATCGGTGGGGCGGCGGCAGAGGCGTGGCTCGCGTCCATCCGCCGCTCGGTGAACCGCCCGCCGAGCGATGCCACGTTCAGGGTTGTGTCCGGCGGGATCGAGGTCGTCCCCGCGAAAGCCGGGCGCACGATCGATCTGGATGCCGCGCGGAGCGCGATCGAGAAGGCGATGCTCTCCCCGACGAGCAGGTCGGCGACGCTGGCGACGGCGACGAGCGAGCCGTCGCGAACGACCGCGGCCGCCGAGGCGATGGGCATCAACGGGATCGTCGGGTCGTACACCACGACCTACGGCGGCACTCCAGGACGGCTTCACAACGTCCAGCTCGTCGCCGATCTGATCGACGGCGCGCTCGTGGCACCCGGCGCGCGCTTCTCGTTCAACCAGACGACCGGCGAGCGGAACGAGGCGAAGGGGTTCGAGGAGGCGCCGGTGATCATCAACGGCGAGCTCGAGAGCGGAATCGGCGGCGGCGTCTGCCAGGTCTCGACGACGCTCTTCAACGCCGCCTTCGAGGCGGGCCTCTCGATCGACAAGCGGACGAACCACGCGCTGTACATCAGCCACTACCCGCTCGGGCGGGACGCGACGGTCAACTACCCGGACATCGACCTCGTCTTCACCAACGACACCGACAAGTGGCTGCTCGTCCGCACCTTCGTGGGAGCCGGGTCGCTCACCGTCAACATCTACGGGACACCGCAGAACCGGCGTGTCGAGACCGAGACGGCGCCGCTCACGGTCGACGGCAAGGTGCCGTGGAAGCGGATCGACGACGGCACGATGTTCAAGGGGCAGAAGGTCGTGGAGCAGTGGGGTTCCCCGCCGCGCTCGACGAGCGTCACGCGGCGCGTCTACCGGCCCGACGGGACGCTGCTCTACGACACGACCTGGCGTTCGTACTACGTCGGCGAGCCCACCGTCGTTCGGCTCGGGTCGAAGGTGCGGCCGAAGGTCACGCCGCCGCCCGCCGCCGACACGGCGAAGCAGCCCGCGGACGGCGCGAAGAAGGCTGCCGCGGGGCCGGCGGACCGGGCTACGGCGCCCGCGTCGACGCCTCGGCCCTGAGGACGTCCTCGACGAACCACTCGGGGATGCGCGTCGGCCGGTGGGTCGCCCCGTCCACGGTCGCGTGCGCCGTCCAGCCGTGCGCGACGCGCTCGCCCTCGCGCTCGACCAGGTACTCGAAGCGGAACCGGGCACCGCGGATCTCGGCGCAGCGCACGCCGATCGTCAGGACGTCGTCGAACACGGCGGCCCGCTCGTACTCGAGGTGGACGCCGGTCGTCAGCGCCTCGATGCCGCCGTCGCGGATCGCCTGGTACCCGCCGGCGAATGCCGCGAGGTAGGCGACGCGGGCCTCCTCCAGCCAGACGACGAACGACGCATGGTGGGCGATTCCCTGGGCGTCGGTCTCGGCGAAGCGGACGCGGACCTGGTGCGTGAGGGCGTAGCCGTCCATCGTGGGCGAGATATACCCCGGGCCTAAGATGCGCGCCGTGGGAACCGCCGCCGAGCTCGCGTCGCTGATCCGGGCTCGCGGCCCGGCCGTCGTGCTCACCGGGGCCGGCATGTCGACGGAGAGCGGCATCCCGGACTTCCGCTCGGCGAGTGGGATCTGGGCGGACGTCGACCCGTTCGAGGTCGCGTCGATCGACGCCTTCCGGCTCGACCCGCTTCGCGTGTGGCTCTGGTACGGGCCGCGGATCGCCGGCCTCCTGGCGGCCGAGCCCAACGCCGGGCACGTCGCGCTGGCGGCGCTCGAGCGAGCCGGCCACGTGCGCGCGGTGGTGACGCAGAACATCGACCTGTTGCACACGCGTGCAGGGAGCAGGGACGTCGTCGAGGTGCACGGCTCGATCTCGCGCTTCCCGTGCCTCGCCTGCGGCGGCGAGGAGACGCTCGAGGCGATCCTCGCGCAGCTCGAGACGCGGGAGGCGCCCCTCTGCAGCAGCTGCTCCGAGATCGTCAAGCCCGGGGTCGTGATGTTCGGCGAGCTTCTGCCGGCGGGCGCGATGGGGCGGGCGGAGCGGCTCGCGCGCGAGACGGGGCTGCTCCTCGTCGTCGGGTCGTCGCTGCAGGTGTGGCCCGTTGCCGGGCTGCCCGGGGACACCGCCCGTGCGGGCGGCGCCCTCGCGATCCTGAACCTCGAGCAGACGCCGTACGACGACGTCGCGGAGCTCGTCGTCCGCGGGCCGTCGGCCCCCGTCCTCGACGCGGTCGCACGCTCTCTCGATGCGCGGGCCGAGAACGCGTAGTATGGCCGGCATGGCGGCGACGAAGAACGACACGGAGAAGGACGACGCGGCGCAGACCGAGGACGTGATCACCCGCCTCGCGAGCAAGGGCGAAGAGGCCATCCGGCGGATCGTCGACCTCCCCGGCGGGCAGCGCGCGCTCGATGCGTTCAACGAGCTCAAGCTGCGGGTGGACGACCTCTCGAAGAAGGTGCGCGGCGCCGACGAGCTCGAGCAGCGCGTCGCGAAGCTCGAGAAGGAGATCGTCGCGCTCAAACGCGCGCAGAAGCCCGCGTCGGGCAGCTAGCCCCGCGGCACGCGGAGCCTGAGGGCGCCGGCGGAGACCTCGAACGTCGCGGGCGTCGTCCCCGGCTGCTCGCCGTCCAGCTCGATCGGGAGCGGCGTCTCGCTCGTCACCGTCACCGACGAGCCGCGCAGGAGCTCCGCCTTCGGATGCGGCAGGTGCGTGCCGCGGTACATCTTCGGCATGGTCTGGACGAGGTCGCGCTTCGTGACGTCGCCGATCGTGAGCACGTCGAAGAGGCCGTCGTCGGGCTCCGCCTCCGGGCAGATCTCGAGTCCGCCGCCGAAGAAGCGGCCGTTCGCGACCACGACGTCGAACATCGGGCCGGCGCGCCGCTCGCCGTCGACGGCCACCTCGATCTCGGTCGCCTCCCAGCCGGAGAAGACGGCGAAGGTCGCCCACAGGTAGGACGCCTTCCCGCCGAGCGCCTTCGTCGTCTCGTTGGCGCGCTTCGCGATCGCGCCGCTCATACCGGCACTCGCGACGTTCGCGAACCACGCCGTCGCGTCCGAGCCGTCCCAGGCGCGGTACGAGGCGCGCCCGAGGTCGATCGTGCGGACGTCGCCCTCCAGGGCGACCTGCACCGCGTCGTCGGTCTCCCGCGGGATCCCGAACGTACGGGAGAAGTCCCATCCGGTCCCGCGCGGGACGACGGCGACCTCCGGCTGCCGCCCGAGCCCGGCGAGACCGTTCACGACCTCGTTGACGGAGCCGTCGCCGCCGACCACGACGAGGAGCTCCGCACCGTCGAGCGCGGCCTCGCGGGCGAGCTCCGCAAGATGTCCCTGCCGCTCGCTGAAGAGCGTCGCTCCCTCGAGCCCGGCCGCTGCAGCGCGCCGCGCGAGCTCCGGCCAGCGCCGGCCCGTCGAGCCGTTCGCCGAGGCCGGGTTGACGAGGAAGACCGTGTGCGAGGGCTGCGCCACCGTCGACCGGGTGCGGCTACGAGGCGGTCACGACGTGCAGCGCGAGCTCGGTCATCTCGTCGACGGCCGCGCGCATCTCCTCGTCGGTGATGCGGATGAACTCGCCCTCGACGACGACGTCGGAGACGATCAGCATGCATCCAGCCTGGATCTTCCGCAGCGCGCCGAGCGTGAACAGGACTGCGGTCTCCATCTCGACCGCGAGGATCCCTCGCTCGGACCAGCGGCCGGCCAGCCCCTGATCCGGGTTGTAGAAGATGTCGCTGGAGACGATCGGGCCGACCCGCACCGCCTTGCCGAGGTGCTTCGCCTGGTGCACCGCCTCGTGGACGAGCCCGAAGTCGGCGGTCGGGGCGTGAGGCTCTCCGCCCACGTAGTGCGTCGCAGTCGCGTCGGCGGGTGTCGCGGACAGCGCGATGATGAGGTCGCCCATCGACAGATCAGGCTGGAGCCCGCCGCAGGTGCCGACGCGCATCAGCTTCTCGACCCCGAGCTGCGTCAGCTCCTCGATCACGATCGCGGCGGACGGGCAGCCCATGCCGGTGGACTGCACCGACACCGGCTTCCCGCCGAAGGTGCCCGTGTACCCCAGCATCCCGCGCTCGGAGTTGCGCTGGACGACGTCCTCCATGAACGTCTCGGCGATGTACTTCGCCCGCAGCGGGTCGCCGGGCAGGAGGCAGGCATCGGCGTAGTCGCCCTTGTTCGCACGCACGTGGATCGGCATGGCGGGGAAGCCTAGATGGTTGCGCGCCTAGAGTGTCGCTCGCATGCGCCCCCGCCTCGTCGAGCCGTCCACGCGGCAGATCCTCGCCTACTGCGGGGACGCTCCCGTCGAGCGCGTCTTCCTCGAGGACGTGGCCCGGCGCGAGAGCGGCCGGTTCGTCGCGCTCGAGAACGGCGACGGCGCGCTCCATGCGCTCTGCCATCTGGGGACGAACGTCGTCCCGTCCGGAAGCGGCTGCGGCGCGTTCGCGGAGGTTGCAGCGCGCGTGTCGCCGCGGATGCTGATCGGCGAGCAGGGAGCCGTGACGGAGCTCTGGGACGCGGCCCGGCGCCGGCTGCCGCGCGCCCGGGAGGACCGGCTCGGCCAGCCCGTCTACGTCTCGACGACGCCGCCCGAGCCGGGGGGCACGGGGTTGCGGGCCGCGACGCGCGCTGACCTCGACGTTCTCGTGCCCGCCTGCGCGCACGCCCACTTCGAGGAGCTCGGCGTCGATCCCCTGCGTCGCGACCCGAACGGGTTCCGCTGGCGGACGAGGGCCCAGGTCGAGGAGGGACGCTCGTGGATCTGGCTCGAGGAAGGGGCGATCCGCTTCAAGGCGGAGGCATCCGCATGGACGCCCGAGGCCGTCCAGCTCCAGCAGGTGTGGGTCGACCCGCCGGTGCGGCGCCGGGGCTACGCGGCGCGCGCGCTTCGCGACCTCATCCGGCTCCTCCTCGACGAGGTGCCGGCGGTGTGCCTCTTCGTGCGCGCGGAGAACGCGCCGGCGATCCGCCTCTACGAGACGGTCGGCATGGCGCACGTCCTCGATTACCGGAGCGTGCTGTTCTGAGGCGCCTGCTGCTCGTCCGTCACGGCCACTCCCGGTCGAACCTCGCCGACCACGTCAGCTCCGTGCCTCCCGGCGAAGGGCTGTCGGAGCAGGGCGCCTCCGAGTCGCTTGCGCTTCGGACAGCGCTCGCCTCCGAGGAGCTAGACCTCGGCGTGGCGACCCCTCTTCTGCGGACCCAGGAGACGCTCGATCTCGCGCTCGGCGAACAGCAGATCGAGCGCCTGGTGCTGCCTGCCCTCCGCGAGATCGGCTTCGGCGCGTTCGAGGGCGGGCCGCTCGCCGAGTACCGCGCGTGGGCGTGGAGCCACCCGCCGGACGCGGAATGCCCGGGCGGAGGTGAGAGCCGGACGGAGGCGGCGATGCGTATCGCCGGGGCGCTCGACGCGCTGCTCGACCGGCCCGAGGAGGTGCTCCTGGCCGTCTCGCACGCCCTTCCGATCCGGTACGTCGTCGATGCCTCGGACGGGCGCTTCCCGACCGCGCGCATCACCCCCGTGCCGCACGCCGAAGCGTTCTCGCTCGATGCGGACGCGGTACGGCTGGCAGCGGAGACGCTTCGGGCGTGGGCTGCCGCTCCGAGCTTCGCCGACCTCGTCGTCTAGGCACCATTCCGTCGTGGAGTTGAGCGGGCGAGTCGAGGCGTACATCCGCGCGAACGGGCTGATCGAGCCCGGTGGGGACGTGACGTGTCTCGTCTCCGGCGGCGCCGACTCGACGTGCCTCTGGCACCTGCTCCGCGGGCTCGGCTACGGCGTCCGCGCGCTACACGTCCACCACGGACTGCGCGGAGCCGATGCGGACGCCGACGCTGCGCACTGCGCCGAGGCGTTCGAGGCGGAGATCGTGCATGCCGAGCCGGCTGCGACCGAGGCCGCACTCCGGGAGCATCGCTATTCCGTGACTGCCGGCCGCGGCCTTCGAGCAACGGGGCACACGGCCACCGACCAGGTCGAGACCGTCCTCTACCGGCTCGTCTCGAGCGGCTCGACGCGGGGGATCCGGTCGCAGCGTGCCGACGGGGTCGTGCGGCCGCTGCTCCGCGTCTGGCGCGAGGAGACCGAGGCGTACTGCCGCGTCAACGGCCTCTCGTGGCGCGTCGACGCGACGAACGCCGACACGAAGCGCGGCCTGATCCGGGAGCGGCTGCTGCCCCTCCTCGAGGAACTCGACCCCCGCGCGCGCGCCAACCTGCTGGCACTCGCGAGCGAGCGGCCCCGCCTCCCCCGCGCGCTCGAGGCGTCGCTCGTGGAGCTGCTCTCCTCCCGAGAGGGGACACGCGCGGCGGATCTCGGCGGTGGTGTGAGGGCCGTTCGCGCATACGACACGCTGCGGCTCGAGGGAGTCGTGACCTGGGGGCCGTGGAGGCTCGAGACCGACCGAGCCGGCCTCGTCGTCCGGTCGCGCCGACCGGGTGACCGTCTCGCGGGCCGCTCCCGTAAGGTTCAGGATGTGCTCGTGGACGCCAAGGTGCCGAGGGACGAGCGCGACGCCTGGCCGCTCGTCGCGACCGCAGACGGCGTCGTCGTGGCGGTCGTCGGCCTCGAGGAGGCGCCCGGCTGGGAGGGAGCGGTGCGGGCCGAACGGGGGCAGGAGTGACGTCCGTCCACGCGGACGTCGGCGAGGTCCTGATCGACCACGACGTCCTGCGCGCCCGCGTCGAGGAGCTCGGCGCCGAGATCTCTGCCGACTACGAGGGACGCGACCTGCTGCTCGTCGGCGTCCTCAAGGGCGCGATCTTCTTCATCTCGGACCTGATGCGCGAGCTCACCGTGCCGTGCGAGATCGACTTCATGGCGATCTCGAGCTACGGCGCGGGAACCGACTCCTCGGGGGTCGTGAGGATCCTCAAGGACCTCGAGATCAACATCTCCGGCCGCGACGTGCTCGTCGTCGAGGACATCATCGACTCCGGGCTGACCCTGTCGTATCTGCGCCGAACGCTCGGCGCGCGCAAGCCGGCGTCGCTCGAGATCTGCGCGCTCCTGACGAAGCCGGAGCGGCGCGAGGTCGAGGTTCCGGTCCGCTACGTCGGCTTCGAGATCCCGAACCGGTTCGTGATCGGCTACGGGCTCGATTTCGCGGAGCGCTACCGGAACCTCCCCTACATCGGGGTTTTGCACCCGGATCTGGTGCCGAACGGCATCTAGCAGGGCTTTTCCTCGCGGCGCGCGTGTTGCCGCCGTGTTGCGACACCCCTTGCGGGGTCTGGAAAGACAGGGGCACGCTGCTACCCTCCGGGATACGTGAACCGTTTCTTCCGAAGCGCGCTCTTCCCGCTGGTCGTGATCGTTCTGCTCGTCTACCTGGCGAGCCAGACGCTCATGCCGCGCCGCGACGGCAGCGAGAAGATGACGTACTCGCAGCTGATCCAGGCCACGAAGAACGGCGACGTCAGCGAGGTGACGTTCACGCCGAACCGCCAGTCGATCACGGCGGTGCTCGACTCGGGGCAGAAGGTCAAGGTCAACTACCCCTCGCCGCAGTCCCAGGCGCAGTTCCAGAACGTGCTCGAGGAGCACAACGTCAAGTTCGACTCGAAGGGCATCGGCACCAGCGCGTGGTGGGCGCTGCTCACGGGATTCCTGCCGTTCCTGCTCCTGATCGGCTTCTGGATCTTCCTCATGAACCAGATGCAGGGCGGCGGCTCGAAGGTGATGAGCTTCGGCAAGAGCCGCGCCAAGCGGATGTCGCCCGACTCGCCGAAGGTCACGTACAAGGACGTGGCCGGCGCGGACGAGGCGGTCGAGGAGCTCCAGGAGATCAAGGAGTTCCTCGAGAACCCGAAGAAGTTCCAGGCGCTCGGCGCGCGGATCCCGAAGGGCGTGCTCCTCTACGGACCGCCCGGCACCGGTAAGACGCTGCTCGCGCGCGCGACGGCCGGCGAGGCCGGCGTGCCGTTCTTCTCGATCTCCGGCTCGGACTTCGTCGAGATGTTCGTCGGCGTCGGCGCCTCCCGCGTCCGCGACCTGTTCGAGCAGGCGAAGCAGGCGAGTCCCTGCATCATCTTCATCGACGAGATCGACGCGGTCGGCCGTCACCGCGGCGCCGGCCTCGGCGGTGGCCACGACGAGCGCGAGCAGACCCTGAACCAGCTCCTCGTCGAGATGGACGGCTTCGAGCTGAAGGACAACATCATCCTCATCGCGGCCACGAACCGGCCCGACATCCTCGACCCGGCGCTACTGCGCCCGGGTCGCTTCGACCGGCAGATCGTCGTCGACCGGCCCGACCGGAAGGGCCGGCAGCAGATCCTCGAGGTGCACGCGAAGGGCAAGCCGCTCGCCAAGGAGATCGACCTCGACGTGCTGGCAGCGGCGACGCCGGGCTTCACCGGCGCCGACCTCGCCAACGTGATCAACGAGGCCGCGCTGCTCGCGGCGCGCCGCGGCGAGAAGACGATCGGCCAGCTCGAGCTCGAGGAAGGGATCATGCGGGTGATCGCCGGCCCGGAGAAGAAGTCGCGCCTCTTCTCCGAGAAGGAGCGGAAGATCACCGCGTACCACGAGATGGGCCACGCTCTCGTCGGCTACTACCTCGAGGGCACGGACGAGGTGCACAAGATCTCGATCGTGTCGCGCGGTCAGGCGCTCGGCTACACGATCTCGCTGCCCTCCGAGGACCGCTACCTCACGACCAAGGGCACGCTGATGGACCAGATGGCGATGACCCTCGGTGGACGCGCCGCCGAGGAGCTGGTCTTCAACGAGGTCACGACCGGCGCGGCGAACGACATCGAGCGGATCACCTCGACGGCGAAGCAGATGATCATGCGCTTCGGGATGAGCGAGAAGCTCGGCCCACGCGTGCTCGGGCGGAACCACGACATGCCGTTCCTCGGCCGTGAGATGGGCGCAGAGCCGGACTACTCCGAGGAGATCGCGAAGGAGATCGACGACGAGATCCGCCGCGTGATCGAGGAGGCCCACGACAAGGCGACGACGGTGCTGCGCGACCACATGGGTGAGCTGCACCAGCTCTCCGCCATCCTCATCGAGCGCGAGACGATCGACAAGAGCGAGTTCGAGCGACTCCTGCAGGGCGAGCCCGAGGAGTCGGTGTTCGTCGACGAGACGCCGCCTCCGTCCGCTGAGCCCGAGCCGGAGCCCGAGAAGAAGCCGCAGCTCAAGCCCTCGCCGCGGCCGCTCCCGGGCGCCGCGATGCAGCCGCCGCCCGACCCGGCAGCCTCCTAGACCGCTCAGGGCCCGGGGCGGGCCGTTCCACGCCGCACGACGAGAAGAGCGGCGAGCGCCGCCACCGCGCCGACGGCCTCGATCGCAAGCCCCTGCACGCGTGCCAGGTCGGCGACCGCGAGCACGGCCCACGCCAGCCCGAGGGCGCCCATGCCGACGCCCGCGATCCAGGCGGGCCGTCTCCAGGCGTTGCCCGGCTCGTCGCGTGTCGCCCCGGCGAGCTCGCGCGCCCAGCCCACGAGCTCCCCGACGACGACGAGCGCCATCGCGACTCCAGCGGCCCGAGTGTCGAGCGGGGGATCGTCGATCACGAGCAGCGCGACGTACGCGCCGGCGAGCGCCGCAAGCGCAGGGCCGAGCAGGAGGGGTACCGCGACGGCGGCCCCGGTCAGCGCTGCTCCGACGAGGCCGAGGCCGACCACGACGCCGACGGCGTCGGAGCTCGCAACCACGGCGAGCCAGAGCGCCGCCCCCAGCGCCACCACGACGGCGGTGGCGCCTGCGGCTACCGCTGCACGAGGCGGGCGTGACGCCGGTATGCCCTCACCCCCTCGAGTGCCTCTTCCATCGTGACGTCGTCGTCCAGCGTCGCGACGGCGGCGCCGAGCCGCTCGAACCGCGCGCGCAGCTCGGCACGCTGCAGCCGCCAGAGCCGCAGCGCGGCGAGGTCGGAGCGGTCGCGTCCCGGCTCGAGAAACGGCTCCGGAGAGATCTCGAGCACGACGAGGTCGTGGCCGCGCCCGCGCAGGTCGAGCAGCGCGCCGATCGAGCGCTCGTCGAGCAACGGGGTGACGGCGACGACCAGCGCGCGCGGGGGCAGCGTTCTCGCCGGGATCACGTCGACGTCCTTCCACGCGTAGCTGAACTCGACGCCGGTCTCGAGCAGCGCGTCGACGAGGCGATACTGCTGGACGAGACCCCCGCCGGGCTCGAGCCAGCGCAGAATGCCTCCGAAGGCCACGAGCCCGACGCGGTCGCGCCGCTCGAGGTAGCGGCGGGACACCGTTGCGGCCGTGCGGACGGCCTGCTCGAGCGTCCCCTCGTCGGAGGTCCGAGCCTCCGCGAAGCTGTCGAGGAAGACGACGACGTCCGCGTTCCGCTCCGGGTGGCGCTCGTTGACGACGAGCGCGCCGCGCCGAGCCGTGGCGCGCCAGTTGATCGTCCGCACGCGGTCGCCGGGGACGAACGGGCGGGTGTCCGCGAACTCGAGCCCCTCTCCTCGGAGCCGGGCGACCTCGGAGCCCGTCGTAGCCTGGGTGTGGGCGGGGGAGACGAGACTGCGCAGGCGCTCGGCCGTCGGGTAGATCTTCAGCGGGCGGCGACGGTCGATGCGCCCCTCGAACCGGACGAGGCCGATGTGGTCACGTGCGCGGAGCCACACCTCACCGATCTCGACCGAGGACCAGCGCACGCAACGAAGCCGGAGCCGATAGCTCGCGCTCCTCGCCGTTCGCGAGCCGGAGCGCGACGGGATTGCGGCCCTCCGCCAGCTCGACGCCGTCGGGAAGGGCGAGGCCGACCTCGACGCGGTCGACGGCCTGGTCGCTGCGGACGGTGACGGTCGCGTCGAGCACGTCGCCCTCGAGAGCGCGCTCCCTGTCGAGCTCGAACCAGGCGCGGAGCCGCGGCGGCCGCGCCCGCACGCCGAGCGCGACGAGCAACGCGAACGGCGCGGCGATCGCGGCGAGCTCCGTTCGCCTCAGGGCGAGCGCGGCGACGAGCGCCGCCGCGGCGAGCACGGCGTACGCCCCGAGGCGCGCGTCCGCTCCGCGCGTCACGGCGTCTCGGTGGCGGGCGTCCGAACCTGGTCGAGGATCTCGCGGACGACGTCCTCGCCGCTCCGCCGCTGCACCCAGAGCTCCGGACGGAGAACCAGGCGGTGCGCGAGCGCGGGGACCGCGACGCTCTTGACGTCGTCCGGTGTGACGAAGTCCCGCCCGTCGAGCGCGGCGCGGCACCGCGAGAGCTTGACGACGGCGAGTGACCCGCGCGGGCTCGAGCCGACGGAAACGCTCGGGCTCTCTCGGGTCGCCGCGACGAGGTCGACGACGTAGCGGCCCACGCTCTCGTCCACATGCACGCCCTCGACCGCGCGCTGCATCGCGAGCAGCGTCTCCCGGTCGACGACGCTCTGGAGCACGACGTCGTCGACTCCGCGCTCGAGCCGCCGCTCGATCATCTCCCACTCGGCGTCGGCCGTCGGATACCCGAACCCCGTGCGGAGGAGGAAGCGGTCGAGCTGCGCCTCGGGCAGCGGGTACGTGCCCTCGTACTCGATCGGGTTCTGCGTGGCGAGCACGAGGAACGGGGGCTCGAGCGTGCGGGTCTCGCCGTCGGTCGAGACCTGCCGCTCCTGCATCGCCTCGAGCAGCGCGGCCTGGGTCTTCGGCGGGGCGCGGTTGATCTCGTCGGCGAGCAGGATGTTCGTGAAGATCGGGCCCGCGCGGAACGCGAACTCCGCGTCGCGCTGGTTCCAGATGGACGATCCCGTCACGTCCGACGGGAGCAGGTCGGGCGTGAACTGCACGCGTGCGAACCGGAGCCCGGTCACCTCGGCGAACGAGCGCGCGGTGAGGGTCTTCGCGAGCCCGGGGACGTCCTCGAGGAGCACGTGCCCGTCTGCCAGGAGCCCTGCGAGGACGAGCTCGAGTCGGTCGCGCTTGCCGACGACGGCCCGCTCGACCTCGTCGAGGACCGCGGCCGCGCGCTCGGCGAGGACGGTCAGGTCCACGCGATCCGCTCCAGGTCCGCGACGACGCGCTCGACCGTCTCGATCGACACGCCGGGGGCGGTGCGGTCGTCCGGCGCCGGCCGGTCGGGGCGGACGAGCTCCCAGACGTCGGGGCCGAGGAGCTCCTCGGCCCGGGCGGGGTCGCGCTCGACGTCGACTCCACGGCGAAGGAGAAGGCCGGCGGAGAGCGACTGGAGCATGGGTCGGAGGCGGAAGTGGACGTCGAACGCAGTTCCCGTGGCAAGCGTGACCTCGCGCTCGGCGCGCGCGAGCGAGGCCGGCCGGGCGCGCGAGGTCCCGCGCGGTGCGAACGCCGCGTCGAATGAGGAGGTCCGGCGCGGCAGGTCGCGGCGCAGCCGCTCGAGCGCGACCCCGAGCGAGAGCGCGAGCACGACGACGAGCCAGATGTGCCCCACGAGCGCCGCGCGGTCGGGAAGGACGACGAGGAACAGGCCGGCCCAGATCGTCGCCGTGATCGCGACGGCGATCGAGCGGTCGAGACGGCTCACGCGGCCGCTCCGGCGAGCTCCGCCCGACGAGCGGCGTCTGCCGCGGCGAGGTCGTGCTGCACCTGCTCGAGAGTCTCGATCGCCTCCCCCTTCATCTCGGGTCGAACATCGTGCCCGGAGAAGCGGGCCCACGCGAAGAGCGAGGTCAGCCGCGCCGCGCCGCGGCCGGTGACGGCGAGGTCGGAGAGGATCCGCCGCAGGTACTCCTCGGGCGCCTCGGACGGGTCCCGCGGCAGGCCGGACGCCGCGAGCGCACGTTCCATTCGGGCGTAGGCGGCGATCACCGCGCGCCGGGGGTCACGCTCGGCTCGGAGGTCGTCCAGGGTCTCGGCGAGCACGTCGGCGAGAGCCTCCGCAGGCGTCGTTCCGAGCGGCTCACGTGTCTGGCGGCGCCCACGCGCCGCGAGCCACCAGGCGACCACGGCGACTCCGGCGAGCGCCGCGACCGCGAGCACCGGCCACACCGTGAACTGCGGCTCGTAGCCCGCCGGCGCCGCGCTCGAGTCTCCTCCGGCGGCGCCCTGCGGGGCCGGAGGACGCAGGCGCGGCCCGACGCTTCCGGCCAGGGATCGCACCACGATCGTCAGGAGCGCCATCGCGACGAGGAACGTCACGAGGGACTGCACCGTGCTCTTGCGCTTGCGCGGGCTTCCGTCCGACTGGTACCGGCCGAAGAACGACACCATCACCGCGACGACGACGGTCGCGATCGCCATGCCGACGACGAACAGGCTGACGACGGCGTCGAGGAATCCCTCCGAGGGGCGGTGAGCACCCACCGCCCCGCTCGGCGTCGACCCGCCGGACGCGACGGCGACCACCGCGACCAGGACGACCACGGCCGCCGCGACCGCGAGCGTCCGCCCGCCCGACCCGCCCCGTCGGCGCGCGTTAGCGTCCATGACCGATGAGACGAGCGACCGGCACCGAACGTTGGCCGCGGCCGGCGGTGATGGGCGTCGTGAACGTCACGCCCGACAGCTTCTCGGACGGCGGACGACTCGGCTCCGCGCGCGAGGCGGCGGACGTCGCGCGCGCGATGCTCGCCGACGGAGCCGCGCTCGTGGACGTCGGGGGTGAGTCGACCCGGCCGGGGTCCGATCCCGTGACCCCGGACGAGGAGCTGCGCAGGGTCGTGCCGGTGCTCGAGCTGCTCGCCGGCGAGCCGGTGTCCGTCGACACGTCCCGCGCCGTCGTCGCGCGCGAGGCCCTCGCCCTCGGCGCGGCGATGATCAATGACATCACGGCGCTGCGACGTGACCCGGGCCTCGCCGCCGCCGTCGCCGAGACGGAGGCGGATCTCTGCCTGATGCACATGCAGGGAGAGCCTCGCACGATGCAGGTCGCGCCGCACTACGTGGACGTCGTCTCCGAGGTCGCCGCTTTCCTCGAGGAGCGCCTCGCCTTCGCCGTCGCCGCCGGCATCCCGGAGGAACGCGTGTGCCTCGATCCGGGGATCGGCTTCGGCAAGACGCCCGACCAGAACCTCGAGCTGGTGCGCAGGCTCGACCGGATCGTCGCGATCGGGCGCCCGGTGCTCGTCGGGGTGTCGCGCAAGTCGACGCTCGCCCGCGTGCTCGACGGGCCCGAGGCCCGGGTCGGCACCGATGCGGCCTCGGTGGGGGCCGCGGTGGCCGCATTCGATCGCGGCGCGACGCTGTTCCGTGTCCACGACGTGCGCGCGCATGTCGAGGCACTCGCGGCCGCCGCCGCCGTGGAGCGGGGTACGGTGCGTGCGTGACGATCGAGCTCCGGGCGATCGAGCTCTTCGGGTTCCACGGCGTGCTCGAGCACGAGCGCCGCGAGGGGCAGCGGTTCCTCGTCGACGTCGAGCTCGACTACCAGGACGAGGCGGCGGCGGCGAGCGACCGGATCGAGGAGGCGATCGACTACCGCGAGGTGGTCGCCGCGATCGTCGAGGTGTCGGATGGTCGCGCGTACCACCTGCTCGAGGCATTCGCGACCGCATTGACGGACGAGCTCACGGCTCGGTTCCCGGTGACCCGCGCACGCGTGAGCGTGCGGAAGCCGGACGTCGTCCTCCCGCGTCCGGTCGAGTACGCCGCCGTGGTCGTCGAGCGGGTGGTCTAGCGACTCTTGGTCGCCGCCGAGGCGACGGCCAGCGTGTACGTGGCGTCGAGGGCGCCCGCTCCGGGCTGGACGGCCACGTACCCCCAGCGGCCCTTGCCCCTGTTCGTGTACACGAGGCGCTCGCGTGTCCCCTTCGTCCCCGCGATCCCCAGCCGGCCGTCGGTGGCGAAGCGCCCGACGACGCTCCTCGCCGTGGCGGAGTACAGCGCGAGGTCTCCGTCGCTCGACGCCGTGAGGGTCGCGGTGAAGCGGGACGCGGCGGGGAGCCAGACTCGGAAGACGTCCCGCGGGTCCTCGTAGCGGTCGATCCTGCCCGCGATGCGCGCGGAGCGCTTCGTCACCGTGCTGAGCGCGGGCTCGTTCGACACGTAGCGGTCGCCGTTCGGGTTGACCTGGTCGACGTCGTCGTTCGGCTCGAACGGGTCGCGGGTCGGCGGAGGCAACGCGAGCGCCGCGGCTACGTTCAGCATCCCGAACCCGGACGACTGGTCGCGCCCGGCCGGCGCGATGTCGGTCGCGGAGCGACGAAGGATCTCGGCCACCTGGCCGGCCGTCAGCTCGGGTCGCGCCGTCCAGACCCAGGCTGCGGCGGCCGCGACCATGGGGGATGAGAAGCTCGTGCCGGAGGCGGTCGTCCAGTTGTTGCCAAGGGCGCTCGCCACGATGATGTCGTCACCCGGCGCGGCGAGGTCCACGTAGCGCGAGCGGCTGGAGAAGGGAGCGACCGCGCCGCCCCGGCCGGTCGCGGCGACGGTCGTGACGTGGGGGTACGCGGCGGGATAGCCGAGCGGGCTTCCCCGGTCGCCGTCGTTCCCGGACGCGGCGACGACGAGCGACCCCGACGCGACCGCCTCGCCGACGGCGAGCTCGATCGACAGGTCGCTGACGTCGGAGCCGAGGCTGAGGTTGATCACGCCACGCCCCGCCCGCGCCGCGGCGAGGAGCCCGGCCGAGATCTCGCTCGACTCGAGACGCGTGCCGTCGCCCTTCGCAGCGTCCCACGAGCGGAGCACCGCGCGGGGGTAGATCCCGACCAGGCCGACGCCGTTCAGCGGGGCCGCGATGACCGACGACACCATCGTGCCGTGCTCGCCACCGAACGGGGCGGGCTCCTGGGCGTTCAGCGTCTGGGTGTCGGCGCGGCCGACGAACTCGGGGTGGGCGACGTCGAGCCCGGAGTCGACGATCGTCACAGGGACGCCCGGCCCGGGCGCGGTGAGCCCGGAGATGCCGATCTGCGAGAGCCACCATTCGTCCGTCTGCAGGGGATCCGGCGTGTCGGTCGTCGCGGTGACGCGGTACGTGCGCTCCTTCTGCGCGAAGACGAGCGCATGGCGGGCGTGGAGCGCCGGAACGGCGCTCGCGGCGAGTGCCGGCTCGAGGCGCCACAGCCGGAGCCGGGCATCGATCTCGCGTGCGCCTGCCCGGGTGAGCGCGACGCTCTCCGTGCACGCGGCCGACTTGGTGAGCTGCACCATCGTCGCCGGGCCGCCTGCGTGCGGGGCCGCTGCGACGGCCGGCGTGAGCACGAGGCCCGCCAGTCCGAGGAGTCCGAGGAGACGCGGTAGGGAGAGGAGCGACACGGGATGAGCTCCCATCCAATCGGAGGTCCGTGTGAGGACCGTGGGATTCCGATTAAGGCGATGTTACGACCACGACGCGGCGGGGCACGCTACCGTCCGCTCGTGCGCGCCTACGTCGGGCTCGGTGCGAATCTGGGCGACCGCGAGGCCACGATCCGACGGGCCGTCGCGCTCGTGGACGAGCTGGCAGGCGTGGCGGTCGTCGGCGTCTCGTCGTTGCGCGAGACGGAGCCTTGGGGGCCGGTCGAGCAGCCCCGCTACCTGAACGGCGCCGTCGCCGTCGAGACCGACCTCCCGCCCCGCGAGCTGCTCGACGCCCTGCTCGACGTCGAGCGCCGGCTCGGCCGCGCCCGCGACGACGAGGAACGCTGGGGCCCGCGCACGATCGACCTCGACCTGCTGCTCTACGGTGACCTCGTGCTGGACGAGCCCGGTCTCGACGTGCCGCACCCGCGCCTCCACGAGCGCCGGTTTGCGCTCGAGCCGCTCGCCGAGCTGGCGCCGGACGCCCTCGTGCCGGGGCGCGGGACCGCCGCCGAGCTGCTTCGCGCGCTGGAGACGCCGCCGCAGGGGACGGGCCCGCGGGCGGACGCCGTACACTGACGGGATGAGCCACCTGGACGAGCTGGACGAGTTCGAGGCGGAGCTTGAGCTCCAGCTGAAGCGCGAGTACACGGCGGTCTTCCCGCTGTTCCGCTACTGCGTCCTCACGCAGGACGCGACGTACCTCTGCAACAAGCTCGACCTCAAGGTCGTGCCTCAGGCGAGCTACCCGTTCTTCCACGCGCAGATGGAGGACGTCTGGGTGTGGGACAAGAACCGCCCGACCCGGATCATCCCGCGCGCCGAGGTCTACACGTCCGGGGACGTGACGGTCGAGGAGCTGCGCGGCGAGGGAGACGAGCCGCGTCTCACCGCCGAGGCGCTCGCCGAGCGGCTTGGGGACCTCCGCCGCTCGGACGACGAGGACTCGTTCTGAGCCTGTTCGCGTAGTCCGGTACTGCACGGATCAGTGGCGGTACGCTCGGGCACGTGCTGCTCGCAGTCGACGTCGGCAACACCCAGACCCTGCTCGGCCTCTACGAGGCCGGTGAGCTCGCGGAGGACTGGCGGGTCGCGACCGACCGGACGCGGACCGGCGACGAGCTGGCGGTGCTGCTCGGCGGGCTCCTCGACCCGGACTCGGTCGACGGCATCTGCCTCTCGACCACGGTGCCGAGCATCCTCCGCGAATGGCAGGGGCTCGCGGAGCGCTGGGCGCACGCGCCGCTGCTCGTCGTCGGGCCGGGGGTCAAGACGGGGATCCCGATCCGCTACGACGACCCGCGCGAGGTGGGGCCGGACCGGATCGTGAACGCCGTCGCGGCCCGGGAGCGGTACGGCGCGCCGTCCATCGTGGTCGACTTCGGGACGTCGACGAACTTCGACGTCGTCTCTCCGCAGGGCGAGTACGTCGGCGGGGTGCTCGCGCCGGGCATCGAGATCTCGATGGAGGCGCTGTTCGCCCGCGCGGCGAGACTCGTGAACGTCGACTTCGTGGCGCCGCCGAGCGTGATCGGGAAGACGACGGTCGGCGGCCTCCAGAGCGGGCTCGTCTACGGGTTCGCGGGCCAGGTCGACGGGATCGTGGCGCGCATCCGCGCCGAGCTCGAGGCGCCCGACGCGCGTGTCATCGCAACCGGCGGCCTTGCGGAGCTGATCGCGCCCCACAGCGCGACGATCGAGCGCGTCGACCCGTTCCTGACGCTCGAGGGCCTACGTCTCGTGTGGGAGCTGAACGCATGATCCCGGACACTGGAACGCTCGCAGTGTTCGCGCTCGCGGCCTTCCTGCTCGCCGTGGTCCCGGGGCCGGCCGTGCTGTACATCGTCGCGCAGAGCGTCCACGGTGGCCGGCGCGCCGGTGTGGTGTCCGCGTTCGGGATCGCGAGCGGAGGTCTCGTGCACGTGCTCGCTGCCGTGATCGGCCTGTCCGCGCTCCTCGCCGCCTCAGCGGAGGCGTTCACCGTGGTCAAGCTTCTCGGGGCGGGCTACCTCGTCTGGCTCGGGATCCGGACGCTGCTCTCTGCGGACGACCGGATCGGCGGCCGGCGACCCGAGCTGACGCTCGCGCGGACGTACCGCCGGGGTGTCGTCGTAAACGTGCTCAACCCGAAGACCGCCCTCTTCTTCCTCGCCTTCCTGCCGCAGTTCGTCGACCCCCACGAGTCCACGCGCGGCCAGCTCGCCGTGCTCGGCGCGATCTTCGTCGTGATCGCCCTCTCGAGTGACCTCGTGTGGGCCCTCGTGGCCGGGACGGCGGGGGCCGTGCTGCGCAAGAGCCGGACCTTCCTTCGCGTGCAGCGCTACGTCTCGGGGACGATCTTCGTCGGCCTCGGCGCGCTGGCCGCCACCGCCGGCCGCTCTCACTGAGGTGGCTCGCGAGGCGCCCGCCGTCGCGGTCGCAACACCCTTCGGTCGCTTCAGCCGCCGCCGTAGACGGAGATCGGAAGCTCGAGCGTCACCTCGTCGCCGGAGGGAATCTCCGCCTCGAGCCGCTCGATCAGCGGGATCGCGCCGGGAGCGGCCGCCAGCAGCCGGCGCTCGACCTCCTCCGTGGAGTCGAGGACGACGAGCTCCTGCTTGAACGGCCGCGGGAAGCGGCCGCGGCCCAGATACCAGCCGTAGAACTTCTTCAGGAACCCGCTCGCGCGGCGCTCGCCCAGCTCGCGGACGGTCTCGCGGACGAAGAGGACGAGTTCGGCGACGATCTCCTCGCGTGACGGCTCCAGCCCGGCACCGTCGACGATCTGCTCGAGCACCCACGGGTTGCCCTGCGCGGCGCGGCCGACCATCACGGCGGCCGCCCCTGTCGTGGCCAGCACGGCCTGCGCCTTGGCACGGGACACGATGTCGCCGGACGCTACGACCGGGACGTCGACGAGTGCGACGAGCTCCGCTGTCAGCGCGTGGTCGGCGGTGCCCGTGTACATCTGCTGGGCGGAGCGCGGATGGAGGGTCAACGACGCAGCGCCGGCCCTGACGAGCCTCGGGCCCACGACGAGGCAGTCGCGCGAGCCGTTGCGGAGGCCGCGCCGGAGCTTGACGCTGACCGGGATCTCGACCGCGGCGGCGATCGCGGACACGATTCGCGCGGCGTGATCCGGGTCGTCCAGCAGCGTGGCACCCGCTCCGGTCTTCGTCACCTTCCGTACGGGGCAGCCGAAGTTCAGGTCGACGAGATCCGCGCCGGCCGCCTCGACCATGCGCGCGGCCTCGGCCATCGAGCCGGGCTCCGACCCGAAGAGCTGGATGGCCAGCGGATGCTCGTCCGCGGCGACCCGCAGGTAGCCGAGGGTGCGCTCGTTCCGGTGCTCGATTCCCGCGCAGCTGACCATCTCCGAGCACACGAGGCCGGCGCCGAACCGGCGTCCCTGGCGGCGGAACGCCTGCACGCTGACGCCCGCCATCGGCGCCAGGACGAGCCTCGTCGGGATCTCGACGGGCCCGATCGACCAGGGCTGGCGAAGATCGAGCATCGCCTCGAATGGTAGAGGGCGGCCTGCCGGCGCCCGCCTCGCGGGAGGGGTTGCGGAACGACGGCCCGCGTCGCTACCATGCGCGTCCGCGTGGCGCGCTCGGCGCCTCGTTCTCGTTTCGGACTACTCGGAGGTCTCTCTGCTGAAGGACGTGATCCTCACCCCCGAGGGGTATGACTCCCTCAAGCAGGAGCTCGACATCCTGCGCGGCGACCGCCGCCGTGAGATCGCCGAGCGGATCCGCACGGCTCGTGAGTTCGGCGACATCGCCGAGAACGCGGAGTACGACGACGCGAAGAACCAGCAGGCGATGCTGGAGCACAAGATCGCGCAGCTCGAGGAGCGGCTCGCGCACGCCCGGGTGATCGACACGTCCGAGGTCGACACGAGCGTCGTCTCCGTCGGGTCGGTCGTGCGCCTGCGTGACGTCGACGCGAAGGAGACGATCGAGTACCACATCGTCGGCTCCGCGGAGGCGAATCCCGCCGAGCAGAAGCTCTCGAACGAGTCTCCGGTCGGCAAGGCGATCATCGGCCGCAAGAAGGGCGAGACCGTCGAGGTCACGACCCCGCGCGGCTCCGTGGTCAAGTTCAAGATCATGGAGATCAAGGCAGCCTGAGCTCACCGTGTCCGACGTCACGTCGGACACCTGTTTCCAGCGCTCGGCCGCGATGGGCTGGCAGCCCTCGGCCGCGGCGGCCCGCCGCGGCCGCTGCGATCCGCGACGCCGGGCGACGCCTAGGTCACGCTGCGATCCGGCTCGTCCGCGAGTTGCAGCGACCCTCGGGCGGTCGTCCGTAGTCCCTCGAAAGGCGGATTGACCGGCTGTCACGGCCGGTCAATACTCGTGCGACTCATCACAAGGGGGGATCATGCTCAGCAGGAAAGCTGCGGCGCTCGCCGCAGTCGTCAGCCTCGCTGCGGCCCTTTCCGTGGTCGGCGCACTCGTCACCGACGAGGCACGCTCGGCCGCCGTCGCGAACGCGAAGGACCGCCTCCACGTCAAGTTCGTGGACGGCAGCGCCATCCGGCTTCGCGGCAACACGCTCGTCTCCGTGGGATCGACGGACGTCTCCGCGCTCCGTGCGGTCCTGCGCAAGTACCCGGGCGTGCACATCCAGCGCCTCTTCTCGCGCTCGGAGGAGGAGCTCGCGGACGAGAAGGCGCGGAACGAGCGCCGTACCGGGAAGAAGCAGCCCGACAAGAACCTCTGGTACCGGATGGTGCTGCCACCGGCGCGCAACGCGGCCGCGCTCGTGAAGGACCTGCGCGGGCTCGACATCGTCCAGACCGCATATCTCGAGCCGCTTCCGTCGCCGCCGCCGGTGACCCCGAGCTTCGTGGACGACCAGGGGTACCTGAACGCTGCGACGGACGGGATCGACGCGGAGTACGCCTGGACGGTTCCCGGCGGCACGGGCGGCAACGTGCGCATCGTCGACGTCGAGTACAGCTGGAACCAGAGCCACGAGGATCTCGACGCGGCTTCGGGTGGGGGAGTCCTGATACCGAACGGAACCCCCAGCGATCCATTCTCGAACAACGACCACGGCACGGCGGTGCTCGGCGAGCTGATCTCGACGAACGACTCGCTCGGCGTGACGGGCATCGCGCACGGCGCCGGCATCGGGCTCGTCAACGCGAACAACACCGGGGACGGCTACGACCTCGCGGATTCGATCGACACCGCCGCGGCGGCCCTCGGGCCCGGTGACGTGATCCTGATCGAGCAGCAGACCGCCGGCGCCAACGGCGGGTGTGGCTCGGACCAGGTTGGCTGCGTCGCCGTCGAGTGGGTGCAGGCCTACTACGACGCGATCGTCAGCGCGACCTCGGCGGGCATCATCGTCGTCGAGGCCGCCGGCAACGGCAACGAGGATCTCGGCGACACCGGCGACTACGGAAGCCCGTTCCCCGACGGCCGGGCGGACTCGGGCGCGATCATCGTCGGCGCCGGAGCCGCACCCGGATGCGGGAGCCCGGCGAGAGGCCGTCTGAGCTTCTCCACGTTCGGGCCTCGCGTCAACGTGCAGGGCTGGGGCCAGTGCGTCGTCACGACCGGGTACGGCGACCTGCAAGGCGCCTCGATGTCGAACGACGCCTACACCGACACGTTCGGCGGGACGTCCAGTGCGTCCCCGATCGTGACGGGAGCAGCCGCGATCCTCTCGAGCGTCGCGCAGCAGCAAGGCGTGACGTGGACGCCGCAGCAGGTCCGCGCGAGGCTCGTCGCCACGGGCAGTGCGCAGCAATTCGGAGCGAGCGGGAACATCGGGCCGCTGCCGGATCTCGGCGAAGCGCTGCGGGCGTTCGTCCCGGACTCGAACCCCGGAGGCCCGTACACGACGCCGGAGGGCACGAACGTCACGTTGACCGGCGCGGCGTCCACCGATCCCAACGGCGACGCTCTGTCGTACGCCTGGGACTTCGACAACGACGGCTTCGACGACGGCTCGACGCAGACCGTGTCCTACGACCGCGTCGGGCAGGACGGCTCGTTCACCGTGCGGCTGCGCGTGACGGACTCCCACGGGGCCTCGGACATCGACACGGCGACGGTGAACGTGACGAACGTCGCCCCGACGACCGTCGTCGACGCGACGCCCTCGCCGCAGGAGAACTCGCCCGTGACGATCACGGCGACCGTCACCGATCCGGGCTGGCTGGAGACCCTCGGCCTGACCGTCAACTGGGGTGACGGCACTCCGGTGTCGGCCGGCACCGTCGTGACGACCGACAACACCAGGCCGACTGCGACCTACACGTTCTCCGCAATGCACACCTACGGCGACGACGGGACGTTCACTCTGAGCGTCTGCGGCACCGACGACGACACGCAGACCTGCGTGCCGGCCTCGGTCACCGTGACGAACGTCGCCCCGACGGTGACGATCGACGAGACGGGGACGACGAGCATCAACGGCGTCCCGACGTTCATCGCCAACGAAGGGGTGCCCATCACGTTCAACGGCGATGTCACCGATCCGGGATCGGACGACCTGACCGTCGGCTGGAGCTGGGGCGACGGTCCGCCGGCACCGGACGTCTCGACCGTCTATCTGAACGCCGGGCCGGGCGCCGATCCGGACCCGAGCCCGTCGATCAACCCGAGGAACGTGACGGACACCAAGTCCCACGCGTTCGGCGAGGCGTGCTTCTACACCATCGCGCTCGATGCGACCGACGACGACGGCGGGAACGCGGTCGACGACACGGCGAGCGTGATCATCGCCGGGAACGCGTCGCTCGAGCGCGGAGCGGGCTACTGGCTCACCCAGTACCGGCCGCGGCCCTCGGCGTTCAGCGAGGCGCGGCGCACCTGCTACCTCGCGATCGCCCGCTTCATGAGCACGGTGTTCGACGAGACGCGGAACGCCTCGACCGTGGCCCTCGCCTTCGAGGTCCTCGACCTCGGGGGTAACGGGGGCGATGCGTCCCAGAAGCTCGACCGGGAGCTCATGGCCGCGTGGCTCAACTTCGCGAACGGCGCGTTCGGCCTGACCGAGCTGGTCGACACGAACGGCGACAAGGCGCCGGACACGCCCTTCGCGACGATGATGGCGACGGCCGAGGCGGTTCGGAACAACCCGCTCTCGACCCAGCTGCAGCTCATCGCGCAGCGCGACATCCTCGAGCGCGTCAACGGCAAGTAGGAAAACGGGCGGGGGCGGCCTTCGGGTCGCCCCCGCCGCGGGACGGCGGTCGAGCCCTTTCCCGAAGCCGCGTGCCGCCGGCGCAGGATGCGTACGATCCGGCCCGTGGCCGCGCCGCCCGCACCCAAGCGCTTTCCCGACCGGGACGAGATCGCAGCCGTCCGGGCCGAGGCCGATCCGCTCGAGGCAGGCGCCGAGGCGGACGCGACACGCAGGATCGCCGGACGGGCGATGGCCCGCCGCGGGATGGGGAAGCTCGTCTTCCTCGACGTCGTCGACCGCTCGGGCCGGATCCAGGTGATCTGCGACGTCGCAGTCACCGGAGAGCTCGACGTCCACGTCGGGGACGTCGTCGGCGTCGCCGGACGGCCCGCGAAGTCACGGCGCGGCGAGCCCTCGGTGCTCGCCGAGAGCGTGGACGTGCTCTCGCGCAACACGCAGCCGCTGCCTGACACGTTCCACGGCCTCACCGACGTCGAGCTGCGCTATCGCAAGCGGTACCTCGACCTGCTGATGAACGAGGAGACGCGCGAGGTCTTCATCACGCGCGCGCGCGTGATCACGGCCGTGAGGCGGGCGCTCGACGAGGAGGGTTTCGTGGAGGTCGAGACGCCGGTCCTGCAGCCGCGCTACGGCGGCGCGTTCGCGCGGCCGTTCGTCACCCATCACAACGAGCTCGACGCCGACCTCTTCCTGCGCATCGCGACCGAGCTGTATCTCAAGCGCCTGATCGTCGGCGGGCTCGAGCGCGTGTACGAGATCGGCAAGGACTTCCGCAACGAGGGCGTCTCGTTCAAGCACAACCCGGAGTTCACGATGCTCGAGTGGTACGAGGCCTACGCAGACTACGGCGACACGATGGACCGGATCGAGCGGCTCGTCGAACGGGTCGCCCGTGAGGTGCTCGGGACGACCGTCGTGACCTTTCGCGGACACGAGATCGACCTCGCGGGGCCGTGGGAACGCGTCCGGTTCGTCGAGGCGCTCGAGCGCCACGAGCTGTGGACGCGCGATCCGGCCGAGCTCAGGGCGTGGCTGACGGAGCGGGGAGTGGACACCGACGCCGACAAGGACTGGACGCAGCTCGTGGACCACGCGTTCTCGCACTTCGTCGAGCCGGGGCTGATCCAGCCGACGATCGTCCACGACTACCCGGTCGAGCTCTCGCCCTTCGCGCGGCCGACCGACGACGACCCGACCCTGACCGAGCGGTTCGAGTACTTCGCGGGCGGGATGGAGCTCGGGAACGCGTTCACCGAGATCAACGAGGCCGCGATGCAGCAGTCCCGCTTCGAGCAGCAGTCCGAGCAGGTCGAGGGCGAGCGGGGCGACCCCGACTACGTCGAGGCGCTCTCGTACGGCATGCCGCCGACCGGAGGCCTCGGCTTCGGGATCGACCGCTTCGTGATGCTCCTGACGGGCAAGGAGTCGATCCGCGACGTCGTGCTGTTCCCTGCGCTGCGGCGGGCGCCGGCAGTTCCCCCACGCTGAACGAACTGGACCTTCGGGGAGTTCCGCAGCCCGGGAGCGCACCTACCATGCGGCCGTGCGCCGAGTCGCCCTCCCGTTCGTCCTGACCGTCGCGATGCTGGCCCCCGCCGCCGCGCAGGCCGGGAACCCGGTCGTGTCGGCGGCGAAGCGCAGCTCGACTGCCAGGAGCACGAAGCTCCTGATCCAGATGGCGACGACCATCCCCGGCACGGCGAGGACAGCGCTGTCGGGGAGCGGGGCGACCTCGGGTCGGAGCGTCAGGCTCAGTGTCACGACGACCGTCGCGGGACGGGCCGTCCCGATGGATGCGATCGGGCTCATCGAGAACGGTGGGTTTGTCATGTACATGCGCTCGCCCGTGCTCGCCGCGCAGCTACCCGAGGGGAAGTCGTGGGTGCGCATCGACCTGCAGGCGCAGGGCGCGAACGTCGGTCTCGACTTCGGCTCGCTGATCGGTCAGTCCGAGACCCTTGCCCCGCTCGCACACGGGCTCGTCTCGACGACGCGGGTCGCGCGGGAGCGCGTCGCGGGCAGCTCGACGACGCACTACCGAGCGGTGGTCGACCTCCGGCGTGCGGCGCGCGCCGTGCCCGCATACCGGAAGCAGCTCGCCGCGGTCGAGCGGGCGACGGGCGTCCGGCTCGGCAGGGTGACGCAGGACGTCTGGGTCGGGAACGACGGCAGGATCCGCCGGCTGCGCTCGAGCACTCCTACGAGCGCCCAGGGCGTGCGCGGGACGACCGTCCAGACGATCACGTTCCTCTCCTACGACGTTCCGGTGTCGATCGCGGCGCCGCCGGCCGCGCAGGTCTTCGCCGCGGGCTAGCCCCATAGGGGGTACCTCGCACGAGGGGTCGCCCATCTCCCTGCGCGGCGACGATACGAACAGCGTGGCGGCCCACACAGCCGATACCGGCGTCGGCTTCCCGGCGACCCTCCCGGGCGCGTCCGGAGGCGCCGCCGTTACGCATGCCGACGCGGTCCTCAGGGCGAGCGAGGAACGGGTCCGCGCGGCGGAGGAGCGCTTCCGGGCGCTCGTCGAGCAGCTGCCGCTCGTCGTCTACGTCGACGCGATCGACGACGAGAGCTCCAACATCTACTCGAGCCCGCAGGTCGAGGCGATGCTCGGGTACCCGCTCGACGAGTGGAAGCGTGATCGCGAGCTCTTCGTCCGGATCCTCCACCCGGAGGACCGCGACACCGTCCTCGACGCGCACCGTCGCGCGCACGAAGGCGACGGGCTCTCCCTCGAGTACCGGCTGATCGCACGGGACGGGCGCGTCGTGTGGGTCCACGACGAGGCCCGGACGATCCTCGGGCCGTCCGGCGTCCCCGTCGCGCTCCAGGGGTACCTGCTCGACGTCACGGAGAAGCGCGAGGCGGAGGAGCGCCTGCGTCACCAGGCGTTCCACGATCCCCTCACCGGCCTTCCGAACCGGGCGCTGTTCAAGCAGCGGGTCGAGGAGGCGATCGAGCGCTCGGGGCCAGGCGGGCCTGGCGTCGCGCTGCTGATCCTCGACATCGACGACTTCAAGACGGTGAACGACCGCTTCGGCCACATGGATGCGGACGCCGTGCTGTACGACGTGGGCTCGAGGCTCCGCGTCGCCCTGCCGCCCACGGTCACGGTGGCGCGGATCGGCGGCGACGAGTTCGCCGCGCTCGTGGAGTCCGACGACCCTGCCGGCGACGCGGGGAAGGCCGCGGGGGCCGTCTGCGAGGCGCTCCGCGCGCCGACGCAGATGGCCGGGGTCGAGATCTTCGTCACGGCGAGCATCGGCGTCGCAACCGGAGACGACGTCGACGGCCTTCTCCGGCGGGCCGACCTCGCGATGTACCGGGCAAAGGCGAACGGCAAGGCGCAGTCGGTCGTCTACGACCGGTCGCTCGACGACGCGGTCGGCGAGCGCCTCTCCTTGCTCGGCGAGCTACGGCGCGCACGTGTCGAGGACGAGTTCGTCCTCCACTACCAGCCGGTCGTCGACCTGCAGACCGGCGCCGTCGTCGGGGCCGAGGCGCTTCTCCGGTGGGCGCACCCGACCCGCGGCATCGTCGCGCCGAACGACTTCGTCCCGATCGCGGAGGAGAGCGGGCTCATCGTCCCGCTCGGCCGCTGGGTGCTCCAGGAGGCGTGCAACCAGCTCGCGGCCTGGCGCGCGTCCGAGCCGGCTGCACGGGGCCTCCACATGAGCGTCAACGTCTCCGCGCGTCAGCTCCAGGCGACGGCGTTCGTGGACGAGGTGCGGGCGGCGCTCGCGACCGCCGAGCTCGAGCCGCAGGCGCTCGTTCTCGAGATCACGGAGGCGGCAGTCGTTCACGACCCCGCGAGCGCGGCGGAGATGCTCGCGGCGCTCCGCTCCATGGGCGTCGGGCTCGTCCTCGACGACTTCGGCACGGGCTACTCGTCGCTCGCCATGCTGGACGCGCTGCCCTTCGACGGGATGAAGCTCGACCGGACCTCGGTGATGCGCATCGGCGACTCCGGCGGCGCCGTGCCGCTCGTCCGGGCGATCGTCGACCTCGGTCGCGCGCTCGGTCTCTCGCTCGTCGCCGAGGGGATCGAGAACGAGCACCAGCTCGCGGAGCTGCGGCGCCTCGGCGTGCGTGAGGGGCAGGGCTTCCGCTTCGCGCGCCCGCTGCCCGCGTCGGGCTTCGAGGAGCTGCTTCGCGAGGGTGTGGTTTCCGGCTGCGCCCCCGTGCGAGGCGCCGCCGGCGGCCGCCGGCACGCGCGCGAGCAGCTGCCACGCGCGTCACGGCCGGTCGAACGGCCGAAGGTCTAGAGCCCCTACGACGCGACCGGCGTCTTCCAGCCGGCGCCCGAGCCGAGCGCGCCCTCGTGGTCCGCGCGAATCGGGACGTTCTCCTCGGGATGCGCGTCGCGGTGCTGGCGGAACCAGGTGACGGCGCGCGCGATGCCTTCGTCGAGAGGGACCTGCGGGGCGTAGCCGAGCAGCTCGCGGGCCTTCGAGAGATCGGCGACGTAGTGCGTCACTTCGCCGAGGAGCGACGGGGCGAGGGTCATCTGCGGGTCGACGTCCAGCTCCTCCGCGATCCGCTCCGCGCAGTGGACGAGCGTGTTGCCCTGGCCGTAGGCGAGGTTGATCGTCTGGTTGACGACGCGCCCGGCGGCGAGCGCGTCGACACCGCGCGCGATCCCGTCCACGCAGTCGTCGACGTAGGTGAAGTCGAGAGTCTTGTCACGACCGCCGTAGATCGTGATCGGCTCGCCGCGGAGCATCGAGTGGATGAACAGCGGGATCACCCGCACCATCCGGTGCAGGTCGTTGTCGAAGCGCCCGTAGACGTTCGAGAACCGGAAGACGAGGTAGGGAAGCCCGTAGCAGCGCGCATACGAGTAGATGAACGCCTCGCCGGCGATCTTCGACGCCGAGTACGTGCTCTCCGTGTACGCGAAGTCGGCGGCCTGCTCGTTGTAGCCCTCGAACCGGTGGACGTCGCCGTAGACCTCGCGGCTCGACGAGAAGACGATCGGGATGTTCCCCTGCCGCGCGTACTCGAGGACGTTGAACGTCATCATCGCGTTCTCGAGCGCGCGGTGCGGCTCGCGCACGAGCTGATGCACCTTGGCGTGCGCGGCGAGATGCACGACGAGGTCTGCCTGCGGGTACTCGACGCCGTTGATCCCTCCCGGGTAGGGCGCGTAGTGGCCCGCGAGGTCCTGGAGCAGGTACGGGAACGCGTCCGTCCACGTGTTGAGGCGCTTGTCGATCCCGAAGACCTGATGGCCGCGCTCCAGCAGCCGGAGCGCGAGGTTGGTGCCGATCTGTCCCGAGGAGCCGGTGATGAGGACGCGCATCGCGCCGCAACGCTACAGGCGCGGTCGGCGCGCTCACAGGCGTCGGGTACGATCAGAGGTGCCTTTGACCTGGAGCCGGCGCCACCGCAGACTCCGGATCACGCGGAAAGGAGGGTCGAGGCAGCCGTGTTCGAGCGATTCACGGAACGGGCAAGGCAAGTTGTCGTCCTCGCGCAGGACGAGGCGCGAGCTCTCAAGCACAACTACATCGGCACGGAGCACATCCTGCTCGGCTTGCTGCGCGAGGAGGAGGGTCTCGCCGCGCGCGTGCTCGAGCAGCTCGACATCACCGTGGAAGAGGTGCGCGCCCAGGTCGCCCGGATCGTCGGCCAGGGCGACGAGGTCACGACCGGCCAGATCCCGTTCACGCCGCGCGCGAAGAAGGTGCTCGAGCTCGCGCTGCGCGAGGCGCTCTCGCTGGGCCACAACTACATCGGCACCGAGCACATCCTCCTGGGACTCGTGCGCGAGAACGAGGGAGTCGCCGCCCGGATCCTGCTCGACTTCGACGCGGACGCCGAGAAGATCCGCAACGAGATCATCCGCATGCTCTCCGGCCCCGGTCGCCGCCAGTCCGGCCAGTCCGGCGGCGCGGCGCAGGGCGAGAAGGCGAAGAACTCGAAGCTCCTCGACCAGTTCGGGCGCAACCTCACGAAGCAGGCGACCGAGGGCAAGCTCGACCCCGTGGTCGGCCGTCAGACCGAGATCGAGCGCGTGATGCAGATCCTCTCGCGCCGCCAGAAGAACAACCCGGTGCTGATCGGCGAGCCGGGCGTCGGCAAGACCGCCGTCGTCGAGGGCCTCGCCGCGCGGATCGCCGCCAACCAGGTGCCGGAGCTCCTGAAGAACAAGCAGATCTACACGCTCGACCTCGCCGCGCTGGTCGCGGGCTCGAAGTACCGCGGCGAGTTCGAGGAGCGCCTGAAGAAGGTGATGAAGGAGATCACCCAGCGCGGCGACATCATCCTGTTCATCGACGAGCTCCACAACCTCGTCGGGGCGGGTGCCGCGGAGGGCGCGATCGACGCGGCCTCGATCCTGAAGCCCGCGCTTGCCCGCGGCGAGCTGCAGACGATCGGCGCGACCACGCTCGACGAGTACCGCAAGTACCTCGAGCGCGACGCCGCCCTCGAGCGGCGCTTCCAGCAGGTGCGCGTCGAGGAGCCGACGATCGACGAGACCGTGCAGATCCTGCGCGGCCTCCGCGACCGCTACGAGGCCCACCACCGCGTGAAGATCACCGACGAGGCGCTCCAGGCGTCCGCGTCGCTGGCCGACCGTTACATCCAGGACCGGCACCTGCCCGACAAGGCGATCGACCTGATCGACGAGGCCGGCTCGCGCGTCCGCATCCGGACGATGTCGGCGCCGCCGCGCTACCGGGAGCTCGAGGAAGAGATCGAGACCGTCCGCGCCGACAAGGAAGCAGCGATCGAGGCGCAGGAGTTCGAGAAGGCCGCCTCGCTCCGCGACAAGGAGCGCAAGCTCTCGCAGAAGAAGAAGGAGCTCGAGGAGCGCTGGCGCAACGAGGCCGACGAGGAGCAGCCGGAGATCGGCGAGGACGAGATCGCGGACATCGTCTCGATGTGGACCGGGATCCCGGTCTTCAAGCTCACCGAGGCGGAGTCGCAGAAGCTCGTCCGCATGGAGGAGGAGCTCCACAAGCGCGTCATCGGCCAGGAGGCCGCCATCGTCGCCGTCTCGAAGGCGATCCGGCGGGCGCGCGCGGGGATCAAGGACCCGAAGCGGCCGACCGGCTCGTTCATCTTCCTCGGCCCGTCCGGCGTCGGGAAGACCGAGACCGCGAGGACGCTCGCCGAGTTCCTCTTCGGCGACGAGGACGCGATGATCCAGGTCGACATGTCGGAGTACATGGAGAAGCACTCCGTGTCCCGGCTGGTCGGCTCGCCTCCGGGCTACGTCGGCTACGACGAGGGCGGCCAGCTGACAGAGGCCGTGCGGCGCAAGCCCTACTCGGTGCTCCTCCTCGACGAGATCGAGAAGGCGCACCCGGACGTCTTCAACATCCTCCTGCAGATCCTGGAGGACGGGAAGCTGACCGACGCCCAGGGGCGCAAGGTCGACTTCCGGAACACGATCGTCGTGATGACGTCGAACATCGGCGCGGCGCAGATCTCGAAGAACCAGTCGCTCGGCTTCGCGATCGGCGACGAGCAAGGCCTCACGTACGACGACATGAAGTCGCGCGTGATGGGCGAGCTGAAGAAGGTCTTCCGGCCCGAGCTGCTCAACCGGATCGACGAGATCATCGTCTTCCACAAGCTCGAGAAGAGCGAGATCCTGCAGATCGTCGACCTGATGATGAAGCGGCTCCGCGACCAGATGTCGGTGCACGGCGCGACGGTGGAGCTGACACAGGAGGCGAAGGAGCTGCTCGTCGAGGAGGGCTACGACCCGGCGATGGGCGCCAGGCCGCTGCGCCGCGCGATCCAGCGCCTGATCGAGGATCCGCTCGCCGACTTCGTCCTCGGCCGCGAGCTGACGGACGGCTCGACGATCGTCGTCGACCGTCGCGTCGATCCGGGGCCCGACGACCCCAAGGTCGAGATGCGCGTCATCGAGGGCGAGGTCCAGGCCGAGCCGGTCACGGTGCCGCCCGAGGCGCCGGAAGACACCGACGAGCAAGAGTAGGCCTGCGCGCCGCGTGCGGCGCGCAGGCGAAGTACGGCCAACCGTATGGCCCTCGCACGCCGTGCGGGTCTAGCGTGCCGCAGGTGCCACCCGTTGCCGCGATTCCGCGCTACCGACACGCCCTGCCCCAGCTCGACGGATGCCCTGTTCCTGACGGACGGCGGGCTCGAGACGACGCTCATCTTCCACGACGGCCACGACCTGCCGCACTTCGCGGCGTACGACCTCCTGTCGCGCGACGGCGGCGAGGAGGCTCTGCGCCGGTACTTCGAGCCGTACGTGCACATCGCGCTCGAGCACGGCGTCGGAATCGTGCTGGAGACGCCGACGTGGCGGGCCAACCCGGACTGGGCCGCGCTGCTCGGACATTCGGGCGATGAGCTCGAGGCCCTGAACCGGCGCGCGGTGGAACTCCTCCTCGAGCTGCGCGACGGACTCGAGACCGACTCGACGCCGATCGTCGTCTCCGGCTGCATCGGACCGCGCGGTGACGGCTACGTGGTCGGCGAGACGATGAGCGGCGATGCGGCTGCCTCGTACCACGGGGCGCAGATCCGGACGTTCGCAGAGGCCGGCGCCGACCTCGTCACCGCCATCACCATGACGTATGCCGACGAGGCTCTCGGCGTCGTCCGCGCCGCGGGCGCTGCGGGATTGCCCGCGGTGATCTCGTTCACCGTCGAGACGGACGGACGGCTCCCGAGCGGCCAGCCGCTCGGGCAGGCGATCGAGGAGGTCGACGCCGGCTCGGACGGAGCGGCGGCGTACTTCATGGTCAACTGCGCACACCCCTCTCACTTCTACGACGTGCTCGAGCCGGGCGCGGAGTGGACAGCCAGGATCCGCGGGCTGCGTGCGAACGCGTCCCGCATGAGCCACGCCGAGCTCGACGAGGCCGAGGAGCTGGACGTGGGCAACCCCGAGGAGCTCGCCCTCGAGTACGTGGCGCTCCGGGAACAGCTGCCGTCGCTCACGGTGCTCGGCGGCTGCTGCGGCACCGACCACCGCCACGTCGACGCGATGAGCGCCGCCTGGCTCGCCACGACATAGGCTTCGACGGGTGGAGATCCGGCACGCGGAGCCCGCGGACTACGGACGCGTCATCGGCCGCGTCAATGCCTGGTGGGGCGGTCGCGACATGGCGCCGATGCTGCCGCGGCTCTTCTTCGTCCATTTCGAGGGGACGAGCTACGTCGTCGACGACGGCGATGGGCAGCTCGCCGCCTTCCTGATCGGGTTCCTCTCGCAGACAGACCCGGCCGAGGCGTACATCCACTTCGTGGGCGTCTCGCCGGAGCATCGTGGCGGTGGGCTCGGCCGGCGGCTCTACGAGCGGTTCTTCGAGGACGCCCGCGCCGCAGGGCGCACGCGCGTCACGTGCGTCACGTCGCCCGTCAACGAGGGCTCGGTCGCCTTCCACGAGGCGCTCGGCTTCACGTCCGAGCGCGTTGCGCACGACTACGACGGGCCCGGCGAGGACCGGGTGCTGTTCGTGAAGACGCTGGCGTAGCGCGGCGCGGACGGCGCGCCGATCCTCGTCCGCTACCGTCGGATGCGCCGTGTCAGGCCCGTTCCTCTCTACCGTCCGGCGGCCCCGCCGTCGCGCGCGGCGGGCGCTGGTCGTCCTCGCGCTCGTCGTCGGCCTCGTGGCCGTCCTCGCGGTCGCGTTCGGGGCGATCGCTCTTCTCGAGCGCAGCAAGCTGCCGCGCGGAACGACGATCGCCGGCGTGGACGTGGGCGGATCGACGGAGAGCGAGGCGCGGGTCGCCGTGGCCAGGGCGGCCGCCGCGCGCCTCGATCTCCCCATTCGCCTCGTCGGGGCGGGCGGCGCTCTCGCCGCGACGAGCGGCCGCGAGCTTCGCGCACGACCGCTCGTCGCGGACGCCGTCGCCGAGGCGGACCACGCGGGGTCGCTCGCCCGGGTGCTCGCCCGCGTGGGGCTCCGGCACGGCAGGCAGGTGGAGCTCGCCTATCGCCTCGGGCCGGTCGCGGCGGCGACGCTCGCCGACCGGCTCGACGACCGGTTCGGCGACCCGTGGCGCGACGCCCGGGTCGATGTCGCGGGACGAGTCGATCCGCGTCGTCGAGGCGCGTCCAGGGACCGGCGTCGACCGGAAGGCCCTGCGCCGGTCGTTGCGCACTCTTCCGACGAGGGTCCAACTCCGAATCGTCACCGTCCGCCCCGTCGTGTCGTCGGCGGAGGCGACCGCGGCGGCGAGCCGTGTGGAGGGGCTCCTCGACGGTCCGCGACGCGTCCGGTTCCGCGACACAGACGCGACCCTCACGCGGCGGCGGCTCCGGTCGCTCGTCCGTACCGAGCCCGAGGACGGCGTTCTCGCGGTGTCACTCGAGCCGAAGGGCCTCGGCGCGTCTCTCCGTGTCAAGCTCGGGCGCTTCGAGGTCGCGCCGCGAGACGCCTCGTTCGCGGTAGGAGCGGCCGGCGTCCGCGTCGTCCCGTCGCGTCCGGGCCGGACGCTGGACGTCGAGCGGATCGGGCGCTCGCTCGTATCGGACCTGGCGTCCACGACCCATCTCGCGCGGTTCGCATCCACGTCGCCCGCCCTGACGACCGAGGACGCCGAGAAGCTGGACATCCGCGAGCGCGTCTCGGAGTTCACGACCTACTACTCGTGTTGCCAGCCGCGCGTCACGAACATCCAGCGCGCGGCGCAGATGCTCGACGGGACGATCGTGGAACCGGGCGAGTCGTTCTCGCTCAACGACGCGCTCGGCAAGCGGACGGTCGAGCGCGGGTTCGTCTCCGCGCCGCAGATCTTCGACGGGCGGCTCGAGGACGCGGTCGGCGGAGGCATCAGCCAGGTCGCGACGACGCTCTACAACGCCGCGTTCTTCGCAGGCGTGAAGCTCGTCGCCCACCAGGCGCACCAGTTCTACATCTCGCGCTACCCGATGGGGCGCGAGGCGACCGTCTCGTGGGGCGGCCCGGAGCTCGTCTTTCGCAACGACTGGCCGGCGGCGATCCTCATGAAGGTGGTTGCGACCGACTCGTCGATCAGCGTCCGCTTCTACTCTCGCAGGCTCGGACGGCGCGTGGAGACGACGACGGGGGAGCCCTACGCGTTCACGCCGCCCGAGACGATCCGGACGCTGAACTCGGCGCTTCCCCCGGGAACGACCAGCACCGTCCAGTCGGCGGGCGAGTCCGGGTTCACGGTGCAGTACACGCGGAAGGTGTTGCGGGGGTCGAAGCTCCGGCGCAACGAGCACTACACCGTTCGCTACGACGCCCAGAACGCGATCGTCGAAGTCGGGCCGGCGCCCCGCCGCACGGCGCCGAAGCGCAAGCCGAAGAAGCCGTCCTAGCCCGGGCGCGTCGCGGCGGGGCGCTGGAGCTCGATCAGGGCCTCCGACGCGTCGTGGTCGACCTGCAGCGTCGTGTGCGTGATGTCGAACTCCGACTCCAGCCGGCGCTCGATCTCCCGTCGCAGCCCGTGGCAGTCCTCCCCGCGGCCGACGAGGACGTGGGCGGCGAGCGCGTCGAAACCGGACGTGATCCGCCACACGTGCAGATCGTGGACGCTGGACACCCCGGGCACGGAGACGATCGCCTGCGCGACGGCCCCCGCGTCGATCTCCGGCGGTGTCTCCTCCATCAGGATCGCGGTCGAGTCGCGGAGGACGCCCCATGCGCTCGCGACGATCAGCAGCGCGATCGCAACCGAGACGATCGGGTCGACGACCGTCCAGCCGGTCGCCAGGATGATCACCGCCGCGACGAGGACGCCCGCGGAGCCGAGCAGGTCGGCGATCACGTGTCGCAGCGCGGCTTCGACGTTCAGGCTCTCGCCCTCCGAGCGTAGGAGGATCACGGCCGAGATCCCGTTCACGGCCAGGCCGGCGAGCGCGACCACCAGCATCCAGCCACCGAGGATCTCCGGCGGATTCCGGAACCGCTGAACCGCCTCCCAGATGATCCAGCCGCTCACGATCACGAGCGTGAGACCGTTGACGAACGCCGCGAGGATCTCGGCCCGCTGGAAGCCGAAGCTGCGGCGAGGCGTCGAGGGGCGCGCTGCGAGGGTGAGAGCGACGAGTGCGAGGCCGATCGCGAACGTGTCGGACAGCATGTGGCCGGCGTCCGCGAGCACCGCGAGGCTGCCCGTGAGGAGGCCGCCGACGACCTCCACCACCGTGAAGGCGACCGTGAGCGCGAGCACGATCGCGAGCGCACGTCGCGAGGCGCCCCGATGGTCGTGCGCACCGTGCGCGTGACCGTGTTCCACAATTGGAGAATAGGCGCCGCCGCCGCCGGCCTGTCCTCTCCGGCGTGTTGTCAGAATGGACAGGATAGCGTCCGACCCGTCGCGTACGATGGGTGCATGGCCAAGGTCGTCGTCCAGTTCAGCTGTACCGAGTGCGGCGCGACCACGGGACGCTGGCTCGGCAAATGCCCCGGCTGCGGCGCGTTCGGGACGCTGGTGGAGGAGCTCCACGGTCGCGACGGACAGCCCGCCGCGAGCGCTCCACGCGCACCGGAGCGGCTCGGGGACGTTCGCGTCGAGGAGGCTGCGAGGATCACGACCGGCGTGCCGGAGCTCGACCGCGTCCTCGGAGGCGGCCTCGTGCCCGCCTCGCTCGTGCTGCTCGGCGGCGAGCCGGGCGTCGGCAAGTCCACGCTGCTCCTCTCCGCGCTCGGCGCCGTCGCCCGCAGCGGCCGGCGGGCGCTTCTCGTCACCGGCGAGGAATCGGTGGCCCAGGTGCGCCTCCGGGCGGAGCGGCTCGGCGGTGCCGCCGACGTGTCGATCCTCGCCGAGACGGAGCTCGACGTCGTCTGCGCAACGCTCGAGAAGGAGAAGCCCGACGTCTGCGTGATCGACTCGGTGCAGACGTTGTACGCGAGCGAGCTCGGATCGGCGCCCGGCTCCGTGGCGCAGGTGCGGGAAGCGGCGGCGCGCCTGCTCCGCGTGGCGAAGCGCAGCGGTGTCGCAACCGTCCTCGTCGGCCACGTGACGAAGGATGGCGCCGTCGCAGGCCCACGCGTCCTGGAGCACCTCGTCGACTGCGTGCTCCAGTTCGAGGGCGACCGCTACCACGCGCACCGCGTTCTTCGCGCGGCGAAGAACCGATTCGGCTCGACGAACGAGCTCGGAGTCTTCGAGATGACGTCCGGGGGACTGGTCGGGGTCCCTGACCCGTCGGCCCTCTTCGGGCGCACGCGGGCCGGCGAGGTCGGCGCGGCCGTAGCGGTCGCGCTCGAGGGAACGCGCCCGATCCTCCTCGAGGTGCAAGCGCTCGTCTCCCGAACCGATCTCGCGATGCCGCGGCGGGTCGGGACGGGGGTCGACCCCAAGCGGCTCGCGATGATCGTCGCGGTGCTCGGCCGCCACGCCGGCGTCCCGCTCGGAGCCGCCGACGTGTTCGTCAACGTCGCCGGGGGCGTGCGGATCGACGAGCCCGGCGCGGATCTCGCCGTCGCGCTCGCGATCGCGTCGGCGGCTCGCGCGACCCCGTTGCGCGAAGGCATCGCAGCGTTCGGCGAGCTCGGCCTCACGGGGCGGCTGCGTACGGCCGCGCAGGCGGAGCGTCGCCTCGAGGAGTGCGCAAAGCTCGGGCTCCAGGCGGTGGTTGCGCCCGAGGGGACGCGCGTCACGGGTCGGAGTGCGCTGCGCGTTGTCGCCGTCGAGACGCTCAGGCAGGCGCTCGGGGCTGCGCTCGAGCCGAGCTCCCGCGGGACGGAGGAGGGCTGAGAGCACGTGCGGCCGCCTGTCCGGCCAACGCGTTCCGCGTGCATTTCGACCGGTTTCGGGCCGTCGCTTCGGGTAGAATGGGTGCACTACGCCGGCCGCCCCAGAGCCGGCGCTTTTCGTGAGTCAGGCGCACATCAAGACCGGACGACGGGAGGGCTCGAGGCGTGTTCGATGTCGGCGACAAGGTCGTGTATCCGCATCACGGTGCGGGGACGGTCGAGAAGAAGGAGGTCAAGGTCGTGCTCGGGGAGGAGCGCGAGTACCTGACCATCCGGATCCTCCACAACGAGATGACGGTCAACGTGCCCGTCGACAACTGCGAGAAGGTCGGCCTGCGCGGCGTGATCGACCTCGAGATGGTCGAGGTCGTCCAGAAGGTGCTGCTCGGCGGGTCGACGGAGATGCCGAAGAACTGGAACCGCCGCTTCAAGCACAACCGCGACAAGATGAAGACCGGCGACATCCTCGAGCTCGCCGAGGTCGTCCGGAATCTCGCCCTGCGCGACCACGAGAAGGGCCTCTCGACGGGCGAGAAGCAGATGTACGTCAAGGCGAAGAAGATCCTTGCCTCCGAGCTCATGTACGCGAAGGACCTCTCCGAGGACGACGCTCACGCATGGCTCGAGGAAGTGCTCGCCAATCCCGCCAAGACCCGGCGGGCGAAGGCGAAGCCGAAGACAGCGGCCACCGCCACGGCGTGAGCGTGTGCGCTTTCGCGTCGCGAAAGCGCTAGAAGACCCGCCTCCTGGTCGTGAGCAGATCCTCTAGTGCCTCCGGCGAAGCCGGAGGCACCTGGGCGATCCTCGTTGCGGCCGGCTCTGGCTCGAGGCTGGGGAGCGATCGTCCGAAGGCGTTCGCCGGTCTCCTGGGACGGCCGCTGCTCGCCGAGAGCCTCGAGCGGCTCGACGCGTCCGAGTGGGTCGACGCGATCGTGGTCGCGGCGCCTCCCGGCTGGGAGGAGCCGGCGATCTTGCTCGCCGAGGAGCTCGTTGCGTCGAAGGTGGCCGCCGTCGTCACGGGGGGAGCGACCCGGGCCGAGTCGGTGCGGATCGCGCTCGCAGAGGTTCCGGAGGACGCTCTCGTCGTCCTCGTCCACGACGCGGCCCGGCCGCTCGTCGACGACGCGGTGATCGAGCGCCTGCTCGCGCGGCTCGCGGAGGGTGTCGACGGCGTCGTTCCAGGTGTCGCCATCGGCGACACCGTGAAGCGCCTCGACCGGGGCCTCGTCGCCGAGACGATCGATCGCGAATCGCTCGTGGCGGTCCAGACCCCGCAGGTGTTCGTCGCCGACCGGCTACGCGCGGCCTACTCCGGCGAGCTCGCGGGCGCCACCGACTGCGCCTCGCTCGTCGAGCGGGCAGGCGGTCGGGTCGCGGTCGTCGCGGGAGACGCGCGACTCGTGAAGGTGACGACCGCGGACGACCTCGAGCTCGTCGCCAGGCTCGTGGAGGACGACGGCTCGTGACCGTGCGGGCGGTCTTCTTCGACGTGGGGGAGACCCTGGTCGACGAGGAGCGCTACTGGCGTGTCGTCGCCGAGGCCGCCGGGGTCGGCCCACACGTCGTGTGGGCGGCACTGGGCGTGACGATCGCCCGGAACGAGGAGCATTGGGAGCTCTGGCGGCATCTCGACCTCGAGCGGCCTGCCGGGGCATGGGAATCGGTCGTCTACTCGATCGACGACCTCTACCCGGACACGCTCGACTGCCTGGAGCGCCTGCGCGCGGACGCGCTGTTCGTCGGCGTCGCCGGGAACCAGACTGCAGCGCTCGAAGAGTGGGCGCGCTCGTCGGAGCTTCCGGTCGACGTCGTGACGGGCTCGTCGAGCCTCGGCGTTCGAAAGCCCGACCCGGCGTTCTTCGAGCGGCTCGTCGAGATTGCCGGCATATCCGCAGCCGAGGTGGCGTACGTCGGCGACCGGGCCGACAACGATGCAGGGCCCGCGCTCGGCGCGGGGCTCGTCTCCGTCCACCTTCGTCGCGGCCCTTGGGGGAGGCTCCAGCCCACCCCGCCGGGAGCGATCGCGATCGAGTCGCTCGCGGAGCTCCCGGGCGCGTTAGCGTCCGTCGTGTGACAGGAGCCGGGCTTCGGATCGGTCTCGGCGTCGACGCGCACGCGTTCGGCGACGGGCTCCCTCTCGTCCTCGGAGGCGTGACGATCGACCATCCGCGGGGCCTCGTAGGCCATTCCGACGGGGACGTGATCGCACATGCCCTCACCGACGCCCTGCTCGGCGCGGCGGGGCTCGCAGATATCGGTGCGCTCTATCCGTCCGACGACGAGCGCTACCGTGGCGCGGATTCGCTCGCGCTCCTGACCGGCGCCTACGCGCGGGTGCGCGCCGCCGGGTACCTCCTCGTCAACGCCGACTGCGTCGTGATCGGCCAGGAGCCGCGTGTCGCGCCCCATCGCGAGGAGATGCGGCGCCGGCTCGCGGCGGCACTGGGCGTCGAGGAGGGCGCCGTCAACGTCCGTGCGACGACGACCGACCGGCTCGGGTTCACGGGGCGTGGCGAGGGACTCGCCGCCGAGGCGGTCGCGTTGCTCCGGGTCGAGCCCTGAGGGGGGTACACGGCGAAGCGCCGACGCGCTATGGTCGGAGTAGGCCAGTCCCTTCGAGAAGGAAGGGGTGCACATTTGGAGCAGAGTCCACCGGACTAGTCGAGTGACGCGCATTTCGCACCGGCGAGATGCGCGTCGGCCGCGACGTCCCGTCCGCGGTCTCGAAACGATCTGAGCCGCCCGGCGACACGGCGCACGGCGCGTGTCCCGGAAGCTCATCGCAGCCCCGGGTGCGCCGACGGGCAGACACGACGCACCCGGGGCCGCGTTTCGTCTGATCCGGCTCGGCAGCGGCGGCGCTGCGTGGGCGGGTACGGTGGAAGCCGTGGAGCTGCCCATCACCGGCGGCTGCGGTTGCGGCGCTGTCCGGTTCGAGGTCAGCATCCCGTTCCTCTCCGCCGGCTACTGCCACTGCACCCGCTGTCAACGCAGGAGCGGCACCGCGGCGTCCGCCAATGCGCGTGCCGAGCCTGGCTCGGTTCGGATTCTGCAGGGCGAGGAGGAGCTGCGCGTCTGGCTTCCCGAGGGCGGGCGGGAGAAGATCTTCTGCGTCCGGTGCGGCTCGGCTCTCTTCAGCCGAGATCCCGGGTCGACCGAGTACACCGGCGTCCGGCTCGGCGCGGTCGACGGAGACCCCGGCATCCGGCCCGAGTCGCATTCGTTCGTCGCCTACGCGGCAAGCTGGGAGCCGATCCCGGACGACGGCCTGCCGCGCTATCCGGAGGCGCGGCCCGGCTACGCCGAGGGTCGCTGACCCTCAGGAAGGAAGGCGCACCAGGTCGTCCTCGACGACGACGAGGCCATCTCGCGCGAGCGAGTCGACGACCGCCTTCTCGAGCCGGTCGGCGCGGCGTGGTGCGGTGGCCACCGTGCGGAGCACGTCGGCGCGACGTTGTCGGAACGAGCCCTCGAAGCGTGATTGTTTCCGTGCCGGCGCGTCCCTCGTGCCGCGCGAGGGGCACTCGCTCGACAGCGGGCATGTGTCGCAGCGCGGGATCCGGGCCAGGCAGATCGTCGCGCCGAGATCCATCAGCGCCTGGGCGGCCGCGCCCGAGAATGCACCGCCGGTGCGCCGCTCGACGCGCTCGATGTTGACGTCTCGCGGGAGCACGTCCTCGTCGAAGGCGAAGTTCCTGAGGGCGGCTGCGGTGTACGGGCCGACACCGGGGAGCACGGTGAGGTCCCTCGGCCATCCGGAGGCCGCGATGTGACGCGCCGCGCGGTGGAGAGCGAGCGCGCGGCGGTTGTAGCCGAGGCCCTGCCACTCGACGATGACGTCACCCGGTGATGCGGCCGCGAGGGCCGCAGCGCTCGGCCACCGCCTGAGCCACCGCTCGTACCGCGGGACGACACGCTCGACCTGCGTCTGCTGCAGCATCACCTCGCTGACGAGGATCGCGTACGGATCTCGCGTCCGGCGCCACGGCAGGTCGCGACCTTCTCGGTCGAACCAGGCAAGCAGGGCCTTCTCCATGCCGTCGGTCTCAGCTGCGGGAACTGCGCGCAAACTCGCTCGTCGCGCCGCTCAGGAGAGCACGCGCTCGAGGGCTTCGCGGTCCGTCGGCTCGCCGTGCGCGAGGAGGACGAGCTCGATCGGCAGATCGAGCAGCGGCCGGAGCCGTCGGCGGACGTCGTCACGTGTGACGTGCGTGCGGCCGCCGAGCTGGATGTCCAGTCCGTCGCCGAAGTCCGCGAGCGAGTCGCCGGCCACGATCGTGCTGGCCGCAGGCAGCCAGAGGACGACATCGTTGTCCTCACGCCCCGCATGTGCGGTGATCCCGAACGGCCAGTCTCCGGGGCCGTGGAAATGCCCCTCGCCCTCGCCGGCGCGCAACCATGCGAGGTCTTCGCTCTCCATGCCGCGCACCCGATCGGGATCGACTCCGAATTTCTCGACCCAGTCCTCCCAGGTGTCCGCGGGCGGTGTGTGCACCGGAAGACCGAGTCCGCGAGCGTCGCGCTCGTGATACGGCGCAGTCAGGACGACGGCGGTCGCACGCTCACGCAGCTCGTCGGGCACCGAGAGCGGGTCGAAGAGAAGGAAGTCGTCGCCGACCTGGATCGCGGACGACGAGACGAGCTCTGGCCACCACTGCTCGTCGTTCCAGTCCGGATGCCGCGCTTGCCAGTGCCAGACACCGGAACGCAGCTCACGCATCACGCGATGGTACGCGATCGGGGCGAGAACACGCGGCTGCCGCCGCGGCGGGTAACGTCGCGGCGTGCTCCTCTACAACTCGCCGATCTCGGGCAACTGCTACAAGGTGCGGCTCCTCCTGGCGCACCTCGGGATCCCGTACGAGCGGCGCGAGCTCGACGTGGTCGATCGCTCCAACCGGGCCGAGGTTCTCGGGGGCCTCAACCCGGATCTCCGCGTGCCCACGCTCGTTCTCGACGACGGGCGGCCGATCGCGGAGTCCGGAGCGATCCTCTGGTACTTCGGGGAGGGAACGCGGTTCGTGCCCGAGGAGAGGTACGACCGCGCGAAGGTGCTCCAGTGGATGTTCTTCGAGCAGTACTCTCACGAGCCCGCGATCGCGGTCGTCCGGTTCCTCGTCGCGTACTCGGGCGAGGCAGACCGTTACGCGTCGGTGATCGAGCGGAAGACGAAGGAGGGATACCGGGCGCTCGACGCGCTCGAGCGGCACCTCGCCGAGGCAGACGGCTTCGTCGTCGGCGGCGCGATGACGGTAGCCGACATCGCGCTGTACGCCTACACGCACGTCGCGCACGAAGGAGGCTTCGACCTGTCCGGATACCCGGCGATCGCGTCGTGGCTCGAGCGGGTGGCCACAGAGCCGGGGCACGTCTCCATCGAGGCCTGAGCGGGCATGACCTGGGCGAAGGCGCTGGCGTGGCGGCTCGGGCGGCAGCTGCTCGACCGATCGGCCTCGGTCTCCGTGGTCGACGTCGTGAGCAGGCTCGGCGCGGTGCCCGCGTGGCCCGACCTGACGGCGGAGCTGGCGGTCGGAGCACGGCGCGCCACAGGGCGCTCCGGCGACGTCGCCCGGGCGCTCGGGTCCGGTGAGCTGGTCAAGGCGTTCGTGTTCCGCGGGGCGACCCACTACCTGACGCCTCGAGACGCCGGCGACTACCTCGCGCTTCGCGCGTCGAGCAAGATGTGGGAGCTTCCGAGCTGGACGAGCTACTACGGGCTCGCGCCGGAAGACTGGCCGAGGTTCCGGGAGTACGTGCGGAACGCCCTGGCGGAAGGGCCGCTGACCCGCACCGAGCTGGCCGCTGCCCTCGGCCGGAGCAGCCGCTACCGACACCTTCGCAGCCATGTCGTCGACGGCAACGACACGCTGCTCAAGCCGCTCACCTGGCAGGGGGACATGGGCCTCGGCCCGGGTCGCGACGGCGAGGTCACCTTCCTGCGTCTCGATGCCAGCCCGGGCTGGGGCGGCATGCCCGACCTCGGTGAGGCCGGCCCCCGGGTGGTTCAGGCGTATCTCCGGGCGTTCGGGCCGGCGACAACCGAGCAGATCCGCGACTGGCTCGGCGCCGGACTCGGCGTCAAGCGCAAGGCCATCGCCGGCTGGCTCGACGGCCTCGCCGACCGCCTGGCCACGATCGCCATCGAACGCGAACCGGTGCTCGTGCTTCGCGACGATCTGGAGGAGCTGGAAGCGAGCCGGCCGTCGGCCGCAGTCCGGCTCCTGCCGGGCCGCGACCCGTGGGTGATGGGGCCTGGCACCGACGATCTCCACGTCGTGCCGCCGGCCCGGCGGGAACCGGTCAGCAGATCGGCGAACCTGGTCGTCGCCCGGGGTGTCGTCGCAGGGACCTGGACGATCCGCGACGGGCGTCTCTGGATCACGTGGTTCGCTGAGGCCGGTAGGGTCCCGCGCGCCGCGCTCGCCGAGGAGTGCGCCCGGCTCTCCTCCTTCCTCGACCGTCCCCTCGAGCTCTCCGTCGCATGAAGGTCCGCGTCCGGTTCGCGCCGAGCCCGACCGGTTCGCTGCACCTCGGAAACGCGCTGACCGCCGCGGCGAACCGACGCTTCGCGGACGACCGGGGCGGCACGCTCGTGCTGAGGATCGATGACACCGACGCGACGCGGGCCGTCACCGGTGGCGTTGACGCGATCGTGGCCGACCTCGACTGGCTCGCCATCGCCTGGGACGATGGGCCGGTGCGCCAGAGCGAGCGCGCGCCGATCTACGCCGACGCGGCTGCGACGGCGGAGCGGGAGGGAAGCGCCATGCGCGACACGGACGGCTCGCTCCGGCTCGGCGGCGTGACGCTCGTGCGCCCCGACGGGACCGCGACCTACCAGCTCGCGACGGTCGCCGACGACCTCGACCTGAACATCACGCATGTGATCCGAGGGTCGGACCATCGTCCGAACGAGGCGGTGCAGCGGCGCATCGCCCGCGCTCTCGGAGCAGAGCTCCCCGAGGTGATCCACCACGGCCTGCTGCTCGGCGAGGACGGGAAGAAGCTCTCGAAGCGTCACGGCCACGCGTCGGTCGCCGACTTCCGGGACGAGGGGATCCCCGCGGCGGCGCTCCGCGCGTACCTCGACGAGCTCGGCCTGCCTGCGCACGACGTGCACCTCGACCGGGCGCGCATCGGCCGGCTCGCGATCGGGGCCATCGAGGCGATGGAGGACGAGGACCTCGCGGCCGCCGCGGGCGCGCCTCCGAGCGCCGTCCGCGCGCTCCGCGGCGCGCGCACGCTCGTCGAGGCGCGCGAGATCGGGCGACAGATCACGTCGCCGGCGTCGGCAGCGCTTCCGGAGGAGGCCCGGCCGACGCTCGAGCGTTTCGTCCAGCTCCGTGCGCGGGCGCCGGAGCACCTGGACGAAGCGGATGCCCGCGCGATCATCCGGGAGCTCAAGGCCGTCGGCGGCGACCTGCGATCGCTCAGGCTGGCGTTGACCGGGGCGCAGCGTGGACCGGAGCTCTGGACCGTCCTCCTTGCGCTGCCGCCGGGCGAGGCGTTCGAGCGCGTGCAGCGGTCGAAGCCGGGAGGCTGAAGCCGAGTCGCGGCCGACTACGATCGCGCAATGCGTCTGCAGGACACGCTGACGGGCACGCTCGTCGAGCTTCCGTCGTCGCCCGAGCCGATCGGGATCTACGTCTGCGGTCCGACGGTCTACCAGCGGGCCCACATCGGCAACGCCAGGCCCTTCGTCGTCTTCACGTGGCTGGCGCGGTGGCTGCGCGCGCGGGGCCATGCGGTACGGCTCGTGCACAACATCACCGACGTCAACGACAAGATCTACGAGGCCGCGCCCGGCCGGAGTGCCGAGCAAGCCCTCGAGGCGACCGCCTGGTACCTCGAGGACACGGAGGGCTTCGGTCTCGGGATGCCCGATGCGCTTCCGCTCGCCACGGCGACGATGCCGGAGATCGTCGTGCTGATCGAGGAGCTGCTGGCGAGCGGCCACGCATACACGGCGAACGGCGACGTGTACTTCCGCGTCGCTCGGTTCGAGACCTACGGTGCGCTGTCCGGTCAGAGGCCCGATCAGGTGGCCGAGCAGGAGCCGAACCCCGCGAAGGAGGATCCGCGCGACTTCGCGCTCTGGAAGGCGACGAAGGAGGGGGAGGACACGTCGTGGAAGGCCCCGTGGGGTGTCGGCCGTCCGGGCTGGCACATCGAGTGCTCGGCGATGGCGGCGAAGGAGCTCGGTCCGGAGTTCTGGATCCATGGCGGCGGGCTCGACCTCGTCTTCCCCCACCACGAGAACGAGCGGGCGCAATCGCTCTCCGTCGGTCACCCGTTCGCCCGGATCTGGATGCACAACGGGATGCTTCGATTCACGGGCGAGAAGATGTCCAAGTCGCTCGGCAACGTCGAGACGATTCGCGACGTGCTCGACGGCTGGGGAAGGGAGACGGCGCTCGTGTTCTTCCTCACCGCGCACTGGCGCAAGCCGATCGACTTCTCGGACGAGACGATGGCCGCGGCGCAGGCGCAGGCAGAGACGCTGCGCAACGCGTTGCGCGCCAAAACGCGTGCCGTTGGCGACTGGGACTCGTTCGCGAGCGCGCTCGAGGACGACTTCAACACTCCGGCAGCCCTCGCGATCATGCACGAGTGGGCTCGGACAGGTGCGCTCGACGAGCTCAGGCGCGGCCTCGACGTGTTCGGGCTCGCGAGCCTGGGCGAGATGTCCACCGCGCCGGCCGACGTCGTCGCGCTGGCCGACGCGCGCGTGACCGCCCGTGCCCGTCGGGACTTCGCCGAGGCCGACCGCCTTCGTGGCGCGATCACCGCTCTCGGGTGGGACGTCCGCGACGCGGACGGCGGCTACGAGCTCGTCCCGCGCGCGTGATCCGCGACCTCGTCTACGGGAGGAACGCCGTTCGGGAGGCGCTGCGCGGGAGACGGAGTGTGCTCGAGCTGTGGGTCGGGGAGCGTGCCGCGGCGACGCTCGAGTGGCTCTCCGAAGGGCCGAAGCCGCGCGTGCGACGGGAGCGTGAGCTCACCGAGGCTGCCGGCTCGCCCGACCACCAGGGCGTCGTGGCGTGGTGCGAGCCGTATCCGTATGCCGACGCGTGGGAGCTGGCGTCGGTCGAGCGACCGCTGCTCTGCTGCCTCGACCAGGTGACCGACCCTCGAAACCTCGGCGCCGTCATCAGGAGCGCGGCCGGTGCGGACGCGACCGGTGTCGTGCTGCCCGCCCACGGCGCAGCGGTCGTGACGCCGGCCGTGTGCCGGGCGTCGGCCGGGGCGGTCGAGCACCTGCCGGTCGCCGTCGTTCCGAACCTGGCTCGCTACCTCGGCGAGGTGAAGGGCGACCGGCTCTGGGCGTTCGCCGCGAGCGCGGACGGCGATTCCCGCCTCTGGGATGTGGACCTCACGGACGGCACCGCCCTCGTCTTCGGCGCGGAGGGGAAGGGCGTGAGACCTCTCGTGAGACGCGCGTGCGACGGGACGCTCTCGATCCCGCTCGCCGGCGGAGTCGAATCGCTCAACGTCAGTGTTGCCGCTGCGGTCACGCTCTTCGAGGCCCGTCGACAGCGCTCTATCAACCTCGACCGGAGGTAGAGGTATGCCGGATGTGGCCCTCTATCTCTTCGACGGCTCGAACCTCTTCCACGCGGGCCGCTTCGCCCACCGCGACGAGCTGGTCGACGACCTCGCGAGCTTCGTGGCGGTGCGCGGCGCCCGCGGCGTCGTCGTCTTCGACGGCGTCGGGGAGGACAGGGAGATCGGCGCCCTCAGCATCCGCTTCGCCCCACATGCCGACTCGGTGCTCGAGCGGCTCGCGGCCGAGGGCCGCGCGCGCGAGACGGTGCTCCTCGTCACGTCCGACGCCGCCGTCCGGGGAACGAGTGGCCAGGAGGTGCGAAAGCGCGGCTCCGCGGCATTTCTCAGCGAGCTCGCGGCGGTTTCCCATCGCGAGGACGCGCCGAGCCGGCTCGCCGACCGCGTCGATCCGGAGACCCGTGCGCGGCTCGAGCGGCTTCGCCGCGGTGAGGGCTGAGCGGCGGGCCAGGCTCCCCGCCGGGTCTCGGCCGTTGGCCTACGCGGCCGAACCTGGCATGTCCGTTTCGGCGATGACGTGGGCCACCGGCCTCCTCCCCACGCCTGGAGCGTAACGCCGAAAGACGCGCCCGTGTGTGTCGACTCAGTGTCGAGTTTGTGTCGACTTCATCCTGGTATCCGACCGCCGACACCGCGTGCGAACGTGTGTTCTTATTACAATGGAACTTGCGCAAGAGGGTTGTAACGCTTGCAAAATCCTGCTAGCTTCCCCCTCGACTTGAGGGTGAGAGTTGACCCGTAGATCGACCCAGACGACACGACGACGAGGGGAGAAAGCGATGTCCGTGCGTACAGCAGCTGCACCGAAGAGCCCACAGAAGCTGCAACGGGAGCTCGAGGATCTCCAGCTCGTGCTTCGCGCGCGGAACGGCTCGGACACCGCCCGCGACGAGCTGATGCGTCGCTACCAGGGCTTCGTCCGGCTCAAGGCGAGCTCGTATTTCCTCGCCGGCGGCGACTCCGAGGATCTCGTCCAGGAGGGGATGATCGGGCTCTACAAGGCGATCCGCGACTACCGGTCGGACAGGGAGTCGTCGTTCCGCTCCTTCGCCGAGCTCTGCGTGACGCGCCAGATCATCACGGCGATCAAGTCCGCGACCCGCTACAAGCACGCCCCGCTCAACACGTACGTCTCCTTCAGCCACACGCCGGCGGGCCAGGACTCCGAGGGCGACTGCACGCTCGGCGACGCGCTCCCCGGACCGTCCATCGACGACCCATCGGTTCGCGTCATCTCGACCGAGGAGCTCCAGGCGCTGGTCGGCTGTCTCGGCACGAGCCTCTCCGGGCTCGAAGCGGAGGCTCTCCGCCTCTATCTCGACGGCCACTCCTACGAGTCGATGGGCGACGAGCTCGAGTGTGACTGCAAGACGATCGACAACGCCCTCCAGCGCGTGAAGCGCAAGATCCTGGCGCACCAGGCCGCCCGGGCGGTTCCTGCCTAGCTAGTCCGAACGCGTCCTGGTCGACGGGGGCCCGAGCTCGCGCTCCACCTCGTCGATCAGCTCCTCGTGGAGATCGAGGTACCGACGCAGGAACTCGATCACGGCCGCGGCCGGGCTGAAGCGGGCCGAGACGTTCGACGTGTCGTGGGTGTACGTCTACGCGGATGACGACGCGCTCACGCGAAGCCTGCTCTCCGCGGGAGGTGCGGCGACGCCGCCGGAGCGCGGGAGCCGGAGTCGAGCCGTTCCGGACCGCGGCCGGCGGCTATCGGCTGGAGAACACCTGGCACTTCCTGATCGCCACGGCTTGAGGCCTGCCTAGACATCGACCTGGACGACCTCGACGATCCCCGACGGTGCATCGAGGAGACCCGCCGTGCGCCGAGCGGCCTGGTCGATCTGGATGCGTGGGGGATCTGGCGGCTCCGCGTGGTACGTCCCGGAGCCGTAGAACCGGCCGTAGCGGAGGACGACGCCCCCGAAGCCGAGGACTGCCCGTTCGAGCTCCTCCTTGGCCGCCCCTCCGGCGCCCGTGAGCTCCCAGGCGACGCTCTGCGCGAGGAAACGCTCCGCTCCGGCGCCCTCGGCGGCGGCCATGAGGTTGCCCGTGCCCTCCCGCCGCATCCGTGCGTTCGCCTCGCCTGCGTTTGCGAGGCTTGCCTCGTCGTCCGGCAGGTCCGTGAGCTGGTGCATGACGAGCGCCGGCCGGAAAGCTGTGACCGCTTCCCGGAGGGCGGCTGCGTCGTAGACGTCGCAGACGACGGGCTCTGCGCCGAGCGCTCGGAGCCTCTCGACCTTCGCCGGCGAGCGGGTCATGCCTGCGACGGCGTGCCCCTTCGCGACGAGAAGCGGCACGAGCCGCACGCCGAGCACCCCGCTTGCGCCCGCGAGGAAGATGCGCACGGCTACTCCGTGCCGGCCCAGCGCTCCCAGCGGACGAGCTCGTCGAGCGCGAGCCGCCGCTGCGAGAGCCGCGACACGAGACGCGTCTCCTGCGGATCGGGCGCCGGGTGCCCGATCGTGACGAGGCAGACGAAGTGGACGTCCTCGGGCACGGCGAGCAGCGCCTTGACCTCGGGCACCTGCTCGGGCAGCACGCCGTAGACGCCGGCGGCGAGCCCTTCGTCGATCGCCGCGAGCTGCAGGAGCAGGAACGCGGCCCCTGCGTCGACGTACCAGTACGGCGCGGGCCAGCCGATCTCCTCGCCGCCGCGAAGCTTGTCCGGCTGCCGGTAGCGCTCGTGGTAGCTCTCCTCCCGCGTGCCGACGAAGACATGGACCGGCGCGGTCGAGATCCACGCCCGGCCGCCGGCGGCGACGTACCCGTCCTCGCCCGCCAGGCGCGCGAGCTGGCGACGGGTGTCCGCCCGGGTGACCACGACGAGCCGGTGGCCCTGGCTGAACCCGCCGCTCGGAGCCCGACGCACGGTCGCGACGATTCGCTCGACCGTCTCCCTCTCGACCGGATCGGGGAGGTAGCTCCGAACCATCCGCCTGCGCTTCAGGATGTCGGCGAGCTCCACGGGGCGATCGTAGTGCCGGGCCGCGCGTGGGGCGGAGCAAGCCGGAGAAGGGATTCGAACCCTTGGCCCCCGCTTTACAAGAGCGGTGCTCTGACCAGCTGAGCTACTCCGGCGTCCGGACGATGGTAGACGGTCGGACCGGCGACCCCGGCGTGGGGCCCGGCAGAGCCGGGCCTCACGCTCCAACCCCTGGTGGGGCCGGACGGGGGTCGGGTGCGGCTCCCGACCCCCGACGTCGTCGAGCTCAGGCCGCGAGCCTCGCGGGCTCGAGCTCGGGCTCGGGCTCGGGCACGGTCTCCGCCGAGCGCTCGTGCTCGAGCTTCGGCAGCCACTCGAGCCAGCGGGGGAGGTACCAGTTCCAGTCCCCGAGCAGCGTCATCGCCGCGGGGAGCAGGACGGCACGCACGATCGTCGCGTCGATCAGGACGGCAGCGGCGAGACCGACCCCGAACTGCTTGAGCATCACGATCGAGAGCGTCGCGAAGATCCCGAACACGAAGACCATCACGATCGCGGCGCTCGTCACGACGCCCGCCGTCGTCTTGATCCCGTGGGCGACGGCATCCTCCGTCTTCATCCCGCGGTCGTACGCCTCCCGGATCCGGCTCAGGATGAAGACGTGGTAGTCCATCGAGAGCCCGAAGAGGATCACGAACAGGAACACGGGCATGAACGCCATCACGCCGCCGGAGTAGTCGAAGTTCAGGATCCCCTTCGCCCAGCTGTGCTGGAAGACGAGCACGAGGATCCCGTACGCCGCGGCGACGGAGAGCAGGTTGAGCAGGATCGCCTTGACCGCGAGGACGATCGAGCGGAACGAGACGAGCAGCAGCACGAACGCGAACGCGAGCACGAAGGCGAAGACGAGCGGCGCGGTCGAGCGCATCGCGCTGTCGAAGTCCTTCGAGATCGCGGTCGTGCCCGTCACACCGACCTCCACGCCGTCGATCGAGCCCACCGTGTCGGGGACGATCGTGCCGCGGAGCGAGGCCAGCGCGGCATTCGACGCGGAGTCCGTGCTGGATCCCGCGATCGGCAGGTCGATCTGGGCGACCGTCCGGGCCCTGTTCACGCTCACCTCGACGGGCTGATGGAACTGCCCGCCCGCGAGCGCCTGCCGCTGCAGATCGGCAATCGCCGTCTTCACCTGCGGGTTGTCGATCGACGGTGCCTTCACGACGACGGTCGCCGGATCCTGCCCGCCGGGGAAGGCGGCCTGGAGCCGGTTGTACGTCTGCACGGCCGGGAGATCCTGCGGGAGCGCCTCGGCGCCCGGCACGACCGTCTTCATCCCGAGCGCGGGGAGGGCGAGGGCGACGAGAACCGCCGTCGCACCGACCACGGAGACGAGCGGGTGGGCGAGGACACGGTCGAGGATCCACCCCCAGGCCCTGCCGCCCTCCGGCCGCTGGAACCGGTGGAGGAAGGGCACGCGCACCTTGTTGACCCGGTCACCGAGCCACGAGAGGAGCGCCGGCAGGACGGTGAGCGAGCCGAGCACGGCGATCGCCACGACGAGGATGGTCGCCATCGCGAACGAGCCGAACGTCTTGTCGCCCGTGAGGAACATGCCGGCCATCGCGGTCATCACCGTCAGGCCGGAGATCAGGACGGAGCGTCCCGAGGTGGCGGCGGCAGCCTCGAGAGCCGCGCTCTCGCTCTTGCCCGCCGCGCGCTCTTCGCGCTCGCGCTTCAAGTAGAACATCGAGTAGTCGACTCCCACCGCCAGCCCGATCAGGAGCACGATCGCGCTGATGTTCTCGTCCACGGGCCAGACCTGGCTCGGGATCGCGAGCAGGCCCATCGTCGCCATCACGGCCGAGAGGGCGAGCAGCAGCGGGATGCCTGCGGCGACGAGCGCGCCGAAGGCGACGACGAGGATCACGATCGTGACCGGCAGCGAGAGGAGACCCGCCCGCTCGAGGTCCTGGTTGAACTTCTCGTCGAGCTGCTTCTCGGCGCTGACGCCGAACTCCTCGATCCGAAGGGTCGGATTGGCCGCCGCGGCGGCGTCGACCGCGTCCATCACCGGCTGGATCCGGTCGGTCGCGGTGTCCGCGTCGCCCCGGATGTCGAGGCTCACGGTCGCCGAGTGGCCGTCGGCCGAGATCTGGCCGCGGTTCCCGGCGTCGTAGGGGCTCTGCACGTTGGTCACGGCCCCGACGGCCGTAACACGGCGGACGACGTCCGCGACCGCTGCCCTGAAGGCCGGGCTGTCGGCCGTGAGCTTCCGGCTCTGGACGAGCACGGTCTCCCCGGCGGGCTGCTCGAAGCCGTCGTCGAGCATCCGTGCCGCGCGGCCCGACTCGCCCGGGAGCGTCTCGTCGTTGGTCAGTTGCTTGGTGCCGAGCGCCCCGCCGAGCACGACGGCTGCGACGACGAACGCGAGCCAGCCGAAGATCGCCGTCTTGCGGTGGCGTGCGCTCCAGCGGCCCATCCGGGCCGCCACGTTGGTGCTGCGCTTCATGGGTGACATGCGAGTTCTCCTTGCGGGGTTGGTGTTCCCGCACGCTCGCACCCGCGCCCCTCGATGTCGGTGGGGTGGACTGGCGTCTGCGCGTGCGGCGCGCCACCGCCCCGGGTGCGGCTTCCCTCACCGTCCCCCGGGGCGGGCCGCACGGCGGTCGCCGTCGGATCCGGCCGCGCCCGGGGAGATCAGGCGCGGCCGGCGACGCTCGTCGCGACCCGCGGCGTATGGCGGCGGGGCGCGGGAGTCGCGAGGAGCATTCGCGCGGCGAGCCAGCCGACGAGGACCGCCAGCCCGCCGAGAGCGGCATCGACGAAGAAGTGGTTTCCCGTCGCGACGATGATCAGGAGCATCGCCGCCGGGTAGAGGCCGCCGAGGACCCGCACCCAGCGCCGCTCGGCGATCGTCGCGAGCGCGACGCCGATGATCAGCGCGTAGCCGAAGTGGAGGCTCGGAACGGCTGCGAACGGGTTGTAGAGCGCGCCGAGCAGGTCGGAGCTCAGGTCGAGCCCGGTCGAGTGCGTCACCGTGTCGGAGAAGCCGAGCTCGGCGAGGCGAGGAGGCGCGGCAGGGAAGAGGACGTATCCGACGAGCGCCAGCGCCGTCGCGATCACGAAGGTCGTCCGCACGAGCGGGAAGCGGTCGGGGTGCTTGCGGTGGATCCACGTGAGCGCGACCGCCGTGCCCGCGAAGTGCAGCGTCACGTAGAGGAGGCCGAGGAGCGCCGGCGCGTAGGGGATCCCTTCGAACGCCTGCTGGATCCCACGCTCGAAGTACACGCCCAGCGACTGCTCGACGGCGACGATGTCGTCCGTGTGGCGCATCGCGGCCTGCACGTTCTCGGTGCCCGCTCCGCGGATCACCTCGTAGAGGCCGTAGAGCGCGGCCAGGCCCGCGATCTCGCGTGTGCCCGGAATGCGACTGTGAGAGCCAATTGCGAACCATGGCTCGAGTGTGCTCCTCGAGATCGAGCTACACGCTTCGGCATTCCCGCCGCGTGGGGTTCGGCAAACCGCACGCCTCTGGCGTCCTGCGTGGCCGTCGCCGGAGTGCGGCGGCTACGCGCGGAGGAACGCGAGGACCGCGAGTACCCGGCGGTGGTCGTCGGTCGAGGCCGGGCAGGCCGAGCTTCGTGAAGATGCTCGTCACGTGCTTCTCCACCGCGCGGAGCGTGACGAAGAGGCGTTCGGCGATCGCCTGGTTCGAGCGGCCCTCGGCCATCGCCTCGAGCACCTCCCGCTCGCGCGCCGTGAGCTGCTCGAGCGGGTCGTCGCGGCGCTTGCGGCCGACGAGCTCGCTGACGACGGCGGGGTCGAGCGCGGAGCCGCCGTCGGCGACCCGGCGCACGGCCGTGCCGAACTGCTCGAGGTCCGCGACCCGGTCCTTGAGGAGGTAGCCGACGCCCTCGGCGCTCGTCTCGAGCAGCGCCATCGCGTAGCTCGGCTCGACGTACTGCGAGAGGAGCAGGACGCCGACGCCGGGATGCCGCTCACGGATCTCGCGTGCGGCTCGGAGGCCCTCGTCCGTGTGGGTCGGCGGCATGCGGATGTCGACCACGGCGACGTCCGGCTTGTGCATCGCGACGTGGCGGAGCAGGTCCTCCGCCGTTCCGGACTGCGCGACGACCTCGAAGCCCGCGTCCTCGAGCAGCCTGGCGACGCCCTCGCGCAGCAGCACCGAGTCGTCGGCGAGCACCACGCGTCGCGCGTCGCCGAGCTGCGAGACGGTGCCGCGCAGCGGCGGGAAGTCGCGCGGAAGCCCGTCGGCGATCACCTGATGGATGCGCTCGGGATCGGGAAGGCCCTGCAGGCGGTGGGTGCCGAGATCGCGCGTCTCGACGGCGGTGACGAACGGCGCCGCGGTGGACGAGAGCAGCACCTGGCCGCCGTGCCCCGCGGCCGCGATGCGCGAGGCGCGGATCACGTCGAGACCGGTGTAGCCCTCCTCGCCGAGCTGCGGCACGCCGGTGTGGAGGCCCATCCGCACCTTGACGACGGCGTCCTCCGGCCAGCCGTGGTCGCGGATCCGTGCCTGGCCGGCGAGCGCCGATCGCAGCGCCGGCTCGACCTCGCCGAAGACCGCCGAGAGCTCGTCGCCGGTCGCGTCGACCTCGGCGCCGGACTCCGTCGGCGATCTCCTCCCGCAGCAGGCGCCGCACGTCCGCGATGAGGCCCGAGTAGGCGGAGCCGATGCTCTGGACGAGCTTCGTCGACCCCTCGACGTCGGCGAAGAGGAACGTGACGGTGCCGGTCGGAAGCTCGCCCATCCGGGTGGCAGTCTACGGGTACGAGAGCGCCGGTCTCCGATCCCGAGCGAGTGCTACAGCGGCACCACGCGGGGCGCGGTCGGGATCGTCGCGCGGATACGGGTGCCGCCGCCGGGCGGGCTCTCGACGGCGAACGTGCCGTCGAGCGACTCGACGCGGTCGACGAGGCCTTCGAGCCCCGAGCCCCGTGCGGGATCGGCGCCGCCGACGCCGTCGTCGACCACCTCGACGACGATCGAGGCGCCGTCGTCGTCCTCCGCCACGCGGACCTCCGCAAGCGTCGCGTCGGCGTACTTCGCGACGTTCGCGAGCGCCTCGGCGGCGACGTAGTACGCGGCGGCCTCGATCGCAGGTGGGAAGCGCTCGTCCGGGACGTCGATCTCGACCGGAATCGGGGAGCGGATGACGAGCGACTCGAGCGCCGGGCCGAGGCCGCGGTCGGTGAGGACGTTCGGGTGGAGGCCGCGCGCCAGCTCGCGGAGCTCCTCCAGCGCCTGCGTCAGCTCGACACGGGCGCCGGCGAGGATCTCGAGCGCCTTCTCGGCCTCGTCGGGCAACCGCGACTCGGCGAGACGGAGCGAGAGCGACAGCGCGGCGAGCCGTTGCTGCGCGCCGTCGTGGAGGTTGCGCTCGAGCCGGCGCCGAGCGGCGTCCGTCGCGGCGACGATCCGGCGTCCGCGACGCTCTGACCTCTGCCTCCTGGCGCTTGCGGTCGGTCACGTCGGCGCCGGAGAGCAGCACCCGGGCCTCGCCGGAGGGATCCGTGATCGGGGTGGCCGTCCAGGCCACGGTGCGCTCGCCGCCGTCCCGCGTCAGCCAGCGCGACTCGCGCTCGGCCTGCGGCACGCCGTTCGCCGCACCGGCGATCGCCATGCGCGCGGCGAACTCGTCCTCGCGCGCGACGAGGTCGAGGAACGACGTGCCCTGGAGCTCCTCCTCGGAGCGCCCGAACACGTCGCAGAAGGCTCTGTTCGCGCCCTGCCGCGTGACCACCGCGTCGTGGTCCGTGATGACGATGAAGCTCGGGATCGTGTCCGCGACCGTCGTCGCGAAGTCCCACTGGCGCTGCAGCTCGAGCTCGCGATGCTTGCGCTCGGTGATGTCGATTCCCCCGGCGACGATCCGCACGACGTCCCCGTTCTCGTCGACGAGCGGCGCGGTCTGCCAGGCGATCACGCGCTCCTCTCCGAGCGCGTTCGTGAAGACGTTCTCGTAGGCCGAAGCGGGGAACGCCGGAGACGCGTCCCGGAAGCGCTGGATCATCGCCTCGCGCTCGGCCGGGTCGATGAAGACCTCCCAGAAGTACCTCCCCTCGACGAGCGCGCGGCCCTGGAGCCCGCTCGCGACCTCCACCGCGTGGTTGAAGTTCCGGATCCGGCCCTCGGTGTCGACCACCGACAACAGGCTCGGCGCGGTGTCGATGATCGTCTCCAGGAAGCGGTACTGCGCCCGGAGCTCGGCCTGGAGCCGTTCCTTCTCGAAGGCGAGGCCCGCCGTCGCCGCGACCGCGTCGACGAGCGGACGCTGGTCGGCCAGGCTCCGGTCGTGCAGCAGGGCGGCCACGCGCTTGCCGTCGTTCTCGACGAACGTCGCGGCATGGGCGCCGCGCGCGATCGGCTCGGTCATTGTCCGGCCCTCCTCGTCGACCCAGGCCTGGCGCTGGGACGACCAGTAGGCGAGGCCGAGCGACGGGTCGCCGAGCGCGTCGGCGAGCGCGTCCCGGAGCGGCCGGCCGTTGCCGAGAGCGATGACGAGATCGGCGATCCCGGCGCGCTGGAGGCGCGTACGGAGGATCCCTGCGAGGAACGCGACCGGCATCAGCGCGAGCGCCGCGAGCGCGGCGATCTCGATCGCGAGCCCGGCGTTCTCGTCGAACGTCCAGGCGAGATTCGAGGTCACGAGGCCGATGAGCGCGATCAGCGTGAAGAAGTAGACGGGGCCGATCACCCGGCGGAGCGGCGGCGAGGCGGCGCGGAAGCGCCGGATGAGCCGGATGAACACGACGGTCGCGACCGCCGCGGCCGAGAGCCCCAGCGCGAATCCGGCGGCCCGGGCGAGCGCGGTGCTGTCCGTCACGAGGAACGCGCTCTCCGGGCAGTCGTCACACCCCGGGATCGGCGACGCGTCGACCAGCGAGATCGCGAGCGGCCCGAGCGTGACGATGGCGAGCACGGCCCAGACGATCCACTCGTCTCCCGGACGGAGCCTCCCGCTCGGATACGAGAGGATCAGGTGCGCGAACGCGACGAACGCGAGGCCCGAGAGGAGGTAGCCGATCGTGAAGACGATCGGTCTGTCGGCCAGCTGCAACGCGCCGACCGACCAGAGCAGCCCGACCGCGAGCATCTGGGCACCGGTGCGGTTGTCGGGTCGCTGGAGCGCCGCGATCGTCCCGGCGACGCTGAAGATCAGCCCCGCGACCGTCACCATCGTGATCAGCGCGCGCGGCTCGCCGAGGTCGGCCGTCACGACGAGGTAGATGGCGACCGCGTAGAGCGCCGTGCCCACGAGGACCGCGGCCGCGAGCCGGCCGCGCGTCACCGCAGGAGGAAGCGAACAGCGGCGCCCGTCAGCTCGGCCTTGGCGATGAAGCCGCGTGCGCCGCTCGAACGGATGAGGCCGTTGTAGTCGGACGCCTCTCGGCTCGAGACGAGGACGACCTGCGGCCTCGCCGGCCCGAGACGCTCGAGGACGGCGAAGCCGTCCATGTCGGGAAGCTGCACGTCGAGCAGCACGACGTCCGGATGGAGCTGATCGATCGCCTGGAGCGCGTCGGCACCGTCCTCGGCCTCGCCGACGACCGCGAAGCCGTCCTCCTCGAGGAGCACCCGCGCGCAACGCCGGAAGCTCGGGTGATCGTCGACGATGAGGATCGTCGGGCTGCTGTCCATGGTCGTATCGTGTCAGACGTCCCAGGGGTGCGGGGTGTGGCAAACCGCACCGGCGCCGGGCGTGCCTTCCGGCCTCGAATGTACTCGCCGCCTGGCATGCGGAGGATCCTCGCGCGTGTGCCGCGCCTGCGCATTGCGAGGCGGTATCGCGATCGTGCCACGCGTTGCGAGGCTCTCCCGGGATGGTGCATACTCGCGCGCATGCAGACGACCGAGCATCTCTCCCACGACCGGGTCCTCGCCGATCGCGCGCGCTACGTGAGCGGCGGCGTGTCGACGCCGCGTCTCGTCGTCGCCGGCGCCGACGGCGCGCGCGTGACCGACGTCGACGGGCGGGTGTTCGTCGACTTCGCCGGCGGGATCGGCTGCCAGAACACGGGCCACCGCTTCGCGCCGGTCGTCGAGGCGATCCACCAACAGGTCGACCAGTACCTGCACCAGTGCTTCATGGTCGGCGTCTACGAGCCATACGTCGACACCTGCCGTCTGCTCGCCGAGCTCTCGCCGTGCCTGGGTGACGAGCAGAAGTCGATCCTCGTCAACTCCGGCGCCGAGGCCAACGAGAACGCCGTCAAGATCGCGCGCGCCGCGACCGGCCGGCCGGCGGTCATCGTGTTCGACAACGCGTTCCACGGCCGCACGCTGCTGACGATGACGATGACCAGCAAGGTGCACCCGTACAAGGCCGGCTTCGGGCCGTTCGCGCCCGAGGTGTACCGGGCGCCTGCCCCGTACCCCTACCGCGGCGTCACGACCGAGGACGCGATCGCGGGGATGAGGAAGCTCTTCAAGTCGGAGGTCGACCCGCAGACCGTGGCCTGTGTGCTGCTCGAGCCCGTCCAGGGCGAGGGCGGCTTCGTGCCGATGCCGCCGGACTTTCCCGCGCGCCTGGCCGAGCTCTGCGCCGAGCACGGGATCCTCTACGTCGACGACGAGGTGCAGTCCGGCGTCGGGCGCACCGGGAAGATGTGGGCGATCGAGCACTACGAGGGGGTCGAGCCCGACCTGCTCGTCTCGGGCAAGTCGATCGGCGGCGGGCTCCCGCTCGCGGCCGTCACGGGTCGCGCCGAGTTGATGGACGCCGTTCCCGCGGGAGGGCTCGGCGGCACCTTCGGCGGCAATCCGCTGTCCTGCGCCGCGGCGGTCGCCGTCCTGGAAGCCGTTCGCGAGCCGGAGTTCCTCGCGGCCGCGGCGCGGCTCGGCGAGACGCTGCGGGCACGGCTCGATGCGCTCGCCGCCGCGCGGCCCGAGATCGGCGACGTGCGGGGCCTCGGCCCGATGATCGCGTTCGAGCTGGCCGAGCGCACGCCCGACCGCGCGAAGGCGATCGTCGACGCGGCGTTCGAGCGCGGCCTGCTCCTGCTCGCGTGCGGCCTCTACGGCAACGTGATCCGGCTGCTCCCCGCGCTGACGATCTCCGACGAGGAGCTGGAGGAGGGCCTCGCCCTGCTCGTGGAGTCGGTCGCGGCCGTCGATGGCTAGTACCGGCGCCGACATCGACATCCGCATCGTCGGCGTGCGGAAGCGGTACGGGGAGGTCGCCGCCGTCGACGGGGTCGACCTCGACGTCGCGCGCGGCGAGTTCTTCACGATGCTCGGCCCGTCAGGCTCGGGCAAGACGACGACGCTGCGGATGATCGCCGGCTTCGAGCGGCCCGACGAGGGCAGGATCGAGCTCGGGGGCACGGACGTCTCCCGCCGCCCGCCGTTCGACCGGCCGGTCAACACCGTCTTCCAGGACTACGCGCTGTTCCCGCACATGACCGTGCAGCAGAACGTGGAGTACGGCCTGCGCGTGCGGAAGGTCGCGAAGTCGGAGCGCCGCGCGAAGGCAAGCGAGGCGCTCGCCCGCGTCCGGCTCGAGGGGTACGGCGCGCGCAAGCCCGGCCAGCTGTCCGGCGGCCAGCGCCAGCGCGTCGCGCTCGCCCGCGCGATCGTCAACACGCCGCGGGCGCTGCTCCTCGACGAGCCGCTCGGCGCCCTCGACCTGAAGCTCCGCCAGGAGCTGCAGATCGAGCTCAAGCAGCTCCAGCAGGAGCTCGGGATGACGTTCGTCTACGTCACGCACGACCAGGAAGAGGCGCTCACGATGAGCGATCGGATCGCCGTCTTCAACAACGGTCGGATCGAGCAGGTCGGCTCGCCGGCGGAGATGTACGAGCATCCGGCGACGACGTTCGTGGCGGGGTTCATCGGCACGTCCAACATCCTCGAGCGTGGTGGGAGGACGTTCACCGTGCGCCCGGAGAAGATCCGCCTGCTGCCGTTCGAGGCGGGGGAGGGCGAGCCGGGCACGGTACGCGCGACCGCCTACCTCGGGCCGTCGACGAAGTTCGTCGTCGCGCTCGACGAGGGCGGCGAGCTGACGGTGGTGCAGCAGAACCTGGAGACGAGATCGGAGGACATCGATCGCATGGAGGGCAGGCGCGTCCGGTTGCAGTGGCGGCCGGACGTGGAGTTCGCAATCGAGGAGGAGAGAACGTGAAGCGAATTCGCTTCGTGCACGTGGCGTTCGCGGCGCTCGTCGCGGCGCTGGCCGTCCCGGCCGCGGGCGTCTCGAAGGGGAGTGCCGTGCCGTCGTCGGTCGGCAAGGGCGAGGGCAAGCTGACGATGGTCGTCTGGGAGGGCTACGCGGAGAAGCAGTGGGTCGCCCCGTTCGAGAAGGCGAGCGGCTGCAAGGTCTCGGCGAAGTACGCGGGAAGCTCGAACGACATGTTCAACCTGATGACGTCGGGCGGCGGCGGCCAGTACGACGTCGTCTCCGCGTCCGGTGACGCCAGCCTGCGACTGATCTACGCCGGCGCTGTCGCCGAGCTCAACGTCAACCTCATCCCGGCCTACAAGGACTTCTTCAAGGCGTTCCAGTCGCCGCCGCACAACACGGTCGACGGCAAGCACTACGGCATCTCGATCCAGTTCGGGCCGAACGTGCTGATGTACAACACGAAGTCGTTCTCCAAGAAGCCGACGAGCTGGTCCGCGATCTACTCGGCCGCCAACAAGGGCAAGATCACGATCCCGGACAACCCGATCCAGATCGCCGACGCCGCGCTCTACCTCTCGAAGACGAAGCCGGCGCTCGGGATCAAGGACCCGTACGAGCTCACGAAGGCGCAGCTCGCCGCGGTCGTCACGCTGCTCAAGGCCCAGCGCCCGCTGATCAAGAAGTACTGGGGGCTCGCGTCCGACCAGATCGACCTGTTCAAGAACGGAGGCTCGACGATCGGCGCGTCGTGGCCGTATCAGGTCAACACGCTCGCGGCCGACAAGGTGCCGGTCGCTGCGCTGATCCCGAAGGAGGGCGCGACGGGTTGGGCCGACTCGTACATGCTCTCGACCAAGGCGCAGCATCCGAACTGCGCCTACAGGTGGATGCAGTACATCACCCAGCCGAAGCCGCAGGCCCAGCAGGCGATCTACTTCGGCGAGACGCCGGTCAACAAGAAGGCATGCAAGGTGATGGACTCGCTGTCGAAGGGCTCGTGCGCGCAGTACTCGGCGAACAAGCCCGAGGCCTACTACCGCTCGATCAAGTTCTGGAAGACGCCTGTTGCTGACTGCGGCAACGGGCAGAAGAACTGCATGGACCTCCGGGCCTGGACCACGGCCTGGACCCAGGTCAAGGGGTAGCACGCCGGCTTGGCGGCCGACCCCGCACGGATCCAGGAGGGCGCCCCCGCCGGGGGCGCCCTCCGTGCCCTGTCGCGGTTCACGTGGCGCCGACCGCGGCTCAAGACGCTCGGACAGATCTCCGCGCCGGTCGCCGCGTTCGTCTTCGTGTACGTCGCGGCGCTCGCCGCGCTGCTGATCCAGGGGTTCTGGACGACCGACTCGTTCACGGGGAAGGTCATCCACTCGTGGAACCTCGACAACTTCCGCGCGATCGCGGACGCGCCCTATCCGACGATCATCCTGCGGACGGTCGGAATGGCAACCGCCGTGACGCTCACGTGCATGCTGCTCGCCTTCCCGTACGCGTACTTCCTCGTCCGCGTCGCGGGGCCGCGGCTGCGCGTGATCCTCCTCGTCGCGACCGTGCTCCCGCTGTGGGTCAGCTACCTCGTGCGCGTCTACTCCTGGCGCCTCATCCTCAACCCCGACGGCGCGCTCAACTGGGCGCTGAACCTCGTCGGCCTCCCGGACCTGAACATCGCCTACACGAACTGGGCGATGTGGGTCGTCTTCACCTACATCTGGCTCCCGTTCATGGTGCTGCCGGTCTACGCGGCGCTCGAGCGGGTGCCGCAGTCCTACCTGGAGGCCTCCGCGGACCTGGGGGCGCACGGACCGACGACGCTGCGGCGGGTGATCCTCCCCCTCGCGGTGCCCGGCCTCGCAGCCGGCTCGATCTTCACCTTCTCGCTGACCCTCGGCGACTACATCGCGCCGTCGCTCGTCGGCGGGCCGGGCTCGTCGCTCATCGGGACGGTCGTCTTCGAGAACCTCGGCCTCGCCAACAACGCGCCCTTCGCCGCCGCGTTCGCGACGGTGCCGCTCGCGATCATGGCCGTCTACCTCGTGATCATGAAGCGCCTCGGGGCGTTCGAGTCGCTCTGATGGAGACCCGCGCGACGCGCATCGGGCTGTGGGCGTGGGGCGCGCTCGTCGTCGCCTTCCTCTGGATCCCGCTCGGGATCATGGCGCTCTACGCGTTCAACTCCTCGAACATCCAGAGCTGGCCGATCCCCGGCTTCACGACGAAGTGGTTCCACCAGGCGTGGAACGACGAGGAGGTGCGAACCGCGCTCTGGCTGTCGCTCCGCGCCGGCCTTCTCGCGACCGCCGTCGCGCTCGTGCTCGGGTCGCTCGCGGCATTCGGCCTCGCCCGCTCGCGGTTCTTCGGGCGGGATTCGATCTCGTTCCTGTTCGTGCTGCCGATCGCGCTGCCGGGGATCATCACCGGCCTCGCGCTCAACTCGTTCTTCGTGATCTGGGGCGTGAGCTTCTCGCTCTGGACGATCGTGATCGGGCACGCGACCTTCTGCGTCGTGGTCGTCTACAACAACGTGCTCGCGCGACTCCGCCGCACCTCGGGGTCGTTCTTCGAGGCGTCCGCCGACCTCGGCGCGACGGGCTTCCAGACGTTCCGCTACGTGACGCTGCCGACCGTCGGCACGGCGCTCGTCGCCGGCGGCCTGCTCGCCTTCGCGCTCTCGTGGGACGAGATCGTCGTCACGTACTTCACCGCGGGCGCGCAGAACACGCTGCCGCTCCTCCTCTTCGGCTTCATCCGCCAGGGGCAGAACCTGCCGATCGTGAACGTGATCGCGCTGGTCGTGATCGTCGTCTCGGCGATCCCGGTCTGGATCGCGCAACGCCTCACGAGCGGGTCGGGCGGCTCCGGCCGCGGCGTCGGCGGCTGACGGCGACGCCGCGCTCGCGCCGGCGGCTACCCGGCCGCAGTCGTCACCCCACCGGGCAGCACCCACGCCGGCCGCACGAAGTGGCAGGTGTAGCCGTTCGGGTACCGCTCGAGGTAGTCCTGATGCTCGGGCTCGGCCTCCCAGAACGGCCCCGCGGGAGCCACCTCCGTCACGACCTTCCCCGGCCAGCGTCCGGACGCGTCGACCTCGGCGATCGTCTCCTCGGCGATGCGCCGCTGCTCGTCGTCGAGCGTGAAGATCGCCGAGCGGTAGCTCGTTCCGACGTCGTTGCCCTGCCGGTTCAGCGTCGTCGGGTCGTGGATCTGGAAGAGGAACTCGAGCAGCGTGCGATACGACGTCTGCTCGGGATCGAACTCGATCTCGAGTGCCTCGGCGTGCGTGCCGTGGTCGCGGTACGTCGCGTTCGACACGTCGCCGCCCGTGTACCCGACCCGCGTCGCGAGAACGCCGGGCTGCTTCCGGAAGAGATCCTGCATCCCCCAGAAGCACCCACCGGCAAGGATCGCCTTGTTCGCTGTCTCGCTCATGCGCACCCGCCTCTCACTCGATCTTGGCCACATGCACTCTACGGCTCGCTCGACGAGCGCCGCAGCCGTTCGGCTCGTCTTGCGACGCCAGGGCCTCGTCCAGCGCGGTGGTGGTGCTGATTCTCCCCCGAGCCGTCGACGGCGGCACCCAGGACCGGCTGTGTGACTTGCCGGCGCGCTGCGCTCGGAGGACGAGGCGGCGGCGGCGTTCCCGAACGGCGGTGAGCGTCTCGGTCAGGCGCCGTCGAGAGCGGCCGCGAGGTCGCTCCACAGGGCTTCCGGGTCCTCGAGCCCGACCGAGAGCCGGATCAGGCCCGTCGGGATGCGGTCGCCCTCCCAGCGGTGGCGTGCCTCGAGCTTGGAGCGCGTCCCGCCGAGGCTCGTGGCGTTCTCGATCGTCCGCGCGGCGCGCTCGACGCGTCCGGCAGACACGCCGTCGGCGACGTCGAACGCGATCAGGAAGGAGAAGCCCGGGTAGCGCACCGTCGTCACGGCCGGGTGGGTGGCGAGTCGTTCCGCAAGCACGCGGGCCGTCGCCTCCTGCCGCGCGAGTCGGGTCTCGAGCGTCTCCAGACCGCGCTGCACGAGCCACGCGGTGTCCGCAGCGGCGACGATCCCGGTGAGGCGGCGTGTCAGGTGGAGGCGTTCCCGCAGCTCGGGGTCACCCGTCACGGTCACTCCTGCGAGCACGTCGTCGTGCCCGGCGAGGATCTTCGTGGCGGAGTGGATGACGACGTCGGCACCGTGGTCGAGCGGCCGCAGCCGGAGCGGTGTCGCCACCGTGGCGTCGCAGACGACGGGCGCGGGATGGGCCGCTGCCGCCTCGAGGTCGGGCATCGTCAGAAGCGGGTTCGCGGGCGCCTCGAGGAAGATCAGGTCCGCCTGCGCCGGCGGCGGGCCGGCCTGGTCGAACTCGACGACGTTCACACCCCACGGCGAGAGGTGGTCGAACAGGACACGGTGCCCGTAGTAGGCGCCCTCGGCGAGCGCGACCGTGCCGCCGGGGCGCAGCATCGTCAGCACGACCGTCGTGACCGCCCCCATCCCGGACGGGTAGAGGAGCGCGTGACCGCCGTCGAGCGCCCCGAGCGCCTCCTCGCAGGCGACCCCGGTCGGATGGTCGGCGCGCGCATACGAGAAGCGTCCCGGCTCTCCGTTCTCATACGGCCAGGTCGCCGAGCGGTCGAGCGGCGCGCCCACGAGCCGACGCTATCAAGTGTCCTTGTCGCCCGAACGCGCCCGAGCGCTG
>CAVUMD010000009.1:0-68870 GCA_963742525.1 uncultured Actinomycetes bacterium | reverse complement strand
TGGCAGACGTGTTCGCGCTCCTGTCGCGGCACGAGCCGTGGGGCGTCGTCGTCAACGAGGCGGCCGCGTGCGGCTTGCCGCTCGTCCTCTCCGACCGGGTCGGCGCAGCGTACGACCTGCTCGTGGACGGCAGGAACGGCCTTCTTGTCCCCGTCGACGACGCCGCTGCGGCGGGCGACGCGCTCCGCGAGCTCGCCGCCGATCCCGCGCTGCGCCGCGCGATGGGCGCGGCCTCCCGGGAGATCGTCGCAGGGTGGGGCTACGAGCCGAGCATCGAGCGCCTCGTCGCGGTCGTGCGCCGCGTCGCAGGCCGTCAGCCCGCGAGCGCCTCGACGTAGAGCGCGAGCTGCTCGTCGACGACGGCGTCCCAGGTCGAGCGCCGCGCCGCCCGGAGCGCTCCTTCCTCGAGCCGCCGCCGCAGCGCGGCGTCCCCGAGGACGCGCGCGATCGCGTCGACGGTCGCGTCGACGTCGTAGGGCACGACGACGGCCTCGCCCAGCTCGAACGACGCCGCGACCCCGCACCGGTCGGACATGATCACGGCCGTCCCAACGGATGCGGCCTCGGCTGCGACCAGCCCGAAGTTCTCGCCCCCCGAGGCGAGGACGAACACGTCCGCCCGCCGGTAGAGGTCATAAGGCGGGCCTGGCGTGGGTGACAGGAGATGCACCCGGTCGGCGGTCCGCGGGTCCGCCTGCGCGGCCTCCACGAGCGCCAGCGTCCCGTGCCGGTCGTCGGGCCCGGCGAGAACCACGTGGACGTCGGGGAGCCTTCGCGCAGCCTCCAGGAGGTGCTCGACGCCCTTCTCGGCCGCGATCCGGCCGACGTAGAGGACGACCGGCGCGCCGTCGGGAACGACGCCCGCAAGCGGATCGCCGTCGGTCGGCGGCGGAGGCTCGGGGAAGGCGTTCGTGCGGATCCGGACCCGGCGAGGGTCGACGCCCGACGCGACGACGTCGTCGCGCTCCTTCGACGACGACACGACGACGAGGCGCGCGCCCTCCACGACGCCGCGCGTCACGGTGGAGTCGAACAGGCGCTTCAGGGCCACCTTCCGCAGCCGCGGCGCGAACATCCCGACGGGCTCGAAGAGATAGGGGACGCGACGCAGCCGGCACCACGCGGCGACACCCGTTGTGACGGGGTCGCGGAAGCCCATCACATGCGTCACGTCGGGCCGCGGCAGGCGGCGCAGCTCGAGCGGCAGCGTCGGCGTGATCCCCATCCAGCGGTAGCGCAGCGGCGTCGCCAGGTACGTCACGCGCGCGCCGTCGACCGTCTCGACCCGCGTGCGCCTGCCGGGTCGCCCCGCGACGTCCGTCAGCGTCGTCGTCACCACCTCGACGTCGTGACCGCGCGCGGCGAGCCGCGTGACCAACTCGCGCGCAACGACGACGGGGCCTCCGAACGCGTGGGCAGGCCAGTACGCGGGGCTCGCGAGCAGGATGCGCATGTCGCGCGGACCCTACGCAGGGCGTGCGTTAGCGTGAGTGCTCGATGAGCACGCGCCGGCGGATCCTCGTCCTGAACCAGTACTACTGGCCCGGCGTCGAGGCGACGGCCCAGCTGCTGGCACAGCTCTGCGAGGCCCTGGCCCGCGACTACGACGTCACCGTCGTCACGGGGCATCTGCACGGCCACCAGCTGCCGGACGAGGAGGAGCGGAACGGGGTCAGGATCGTCCGCGTCCGGTCGACGACCTACGAGCGCTCGCAGCTCCACCACCGCGCCGCCAACTACGGCAGCTACCTCGGCGAGTCCGTTCGCGCCGCGCTGCGCGGCGAGCGGCCCGACCTCGTCCTCTGCATGACCGACCCGCCGGTCGTCGGCGACATCGGGCTCGTGGTGGCCCGGAGGTTCGACGTGCCGCTTCTCGTGATCAGCCAGGACGTCTTCCCCGAGATCGCGGAGCGCGTCAAGCGGCTCGAGCACCCGCTCGTGCTCGGTGCGCTGCGCAAGCTCGTCGGGCTGTACCTGCGGCGGGCCGACCGGGTCGTCGCGATCGGGGAGACGATGAAGCTCCGCCTCGTCCACAAGGGCGCGCGGGAGGGTCGGATCGAGGTGATCCCCAACTGGGTCGACACGAGCGAGATCCAGCCGCGCCCCCGGCGGAACGCCTGGTCGGCGGCGCGTGGGCTGGACGACGAGCTCGTCGTCATGCACTCGGGCAACATCGGGCACGCCCAGGACCTCGACACGCTCGTGCGCGCGGCGACGTTCCTCCGTGACCTCGACCGGCTGCGGATCATGGTGATCGGCTTCGGGGCGCGGCACGGCGAGCTCATGCGGCTCGCACAGCGTCTCGAGGTGACCCGGACGGTGCAGTTCCTCGACTACCAGCCTCGCGAGCAGCTGCCGCTCTCGCTCGCCACCGGCGACCTCCACTACGTCGGCCTCGCCCGTGGCCTCTCCGGATTCGTCGTCCCGAGCCGGCTCTACGGGATCCTCGCCGCCGGGCGGCCGGCGCTCGTCTCCGCCGATGCGGACAGCGAGATCGTCCGGATCGTCGAGGAGGTCGGCTGCGGGATCGTGGTGCCGCCGGGCCGGCCCGAACTCGTCGCGAGCGTGATCCGCGACGTCGCCGAGGGGCGCCTCTCGCTCGTCGGGATGGGCGACCTCGGCCGGGCCTGGGTCGAGCGCGAGGCCGACCGCGAGGTGGCGTTCGACCGCTACCGCCGGGTCGTCGCCGACGTCGTCGCGAGCAGCTCGCGGTAGAGCGCGTCCACGTCGTCGACGAGCCGCCCCACCGCATAGCGCTCGAGCATGCGGGCCCGTCCGAGCTCTCCCATCGCCCGGCGGCGCACGGGATCGCCCGCGAGGATCTCGAGACGCTCGGCGAGCGCGTGCGTGTCGTGCGGGCGGACGAGGAAGCCGGTCTCGCCCTCGTCCACGACGTCGGGCACGCCGCCGACCTTCGTGGCGACGACGGGCCGTCCCGCGGCGAGTGCCTCGATGATCGTCACCGGCGTTCCCTCGCTCGCGGACGTCAGCACGACGGCGTCGCAGATGGCGTACCACGGGGCGACGTCCTCCTGGTAGCCGAGGAAGAGGCAGGAGCGCGCGAGGCCGAGGTCGTGCGCGCGCTGCTCGAGGCGCTCGCGGTCGTCACCGTCGCCGACGAGGAGCAGCAGCGCGTCGACGCCGCGCTCGCGCACGCCGGCGAGCATCGTCAGGAGGTCGTCGGTCCGCTTCACCGCCGTCATCCGGCCGAACCAGCCGACGACGAACTTCCCTTCCGGAATGCCGTGGCGGCGCCTCACCTCGTCCGGGTCGCCGTCGAAGCGGACGCGCGGCTCGAGCTCGATCCCGAGGCGGACGACGGAGAACCTCTCGCGCGTCGCGACGTGGAGCGCGACAAGCTCGTCCCGCACCTCGGGGCTGACGGCGATCAGCCGGTCCGAGGCGCGGGCAAGGAGCGTCTCGATGGCGCGGAAGACGAGGGTCCCACCGGTCCCGAAGTAGCCGCGGAGCACGTGACCGTGGAACGTGTGCACGACCACCGGGCGACGCGGCCACGCGAGCAGCGCCGCGGTGCGGCCGACCGCCCCGGCCTTGGCGGTGTGCGTGTGGACGACGTCGGGACGCAGCTTGCGGATCAGGCGCGCGAGCCTGAACGCCGCCAGCGCGTCGCGGACGGGCGACAGCTCGCGTGACAGGCCGGGCAGCGTCACGATCTCGACACCCGCCTGTTCTGCGACGAACGACATCGACGCCTCGCCACGCGCCACGTCGCCTGCGACCAGGGTCGTCTCGTAGCCGCGCTCTGCGAGCCCGCGCGCGAGGTACGTGACGTGCAGCGCGGGACCGCCGACGTTGAGCCTCGCGATCACGCGCAGCACGCGGACCGGCCGGCCTTCTCCGGACGGGCTCATCGCGGCCGAGACTAGCTGTGCCCGCGGAACTACACTCGCGCGGATGCCCGTGCTGAAGACGCTCTTCTGGGGCTCCGCGGCCGCGCTCGCGTGGACCCACGCGGGCTATCCGCTGGCCGCCGGGGCGCTCGCACGCGTGCGGGAGCGGCGCATCGCGAAGAACGCGGCCGCAGAGCCCTCGGTGGCCGTGATCGTCGCCGCCTACAACGAGGAGGCAGTGATCGAGCGACGGCTCGACAACCTGCTCGCGCTCGACTACCCGGGCGACCGGCTCGAGATCGTCGTCGCCTCGGACGCATCGAGCGACCGGACGAACGAGCTCGTCGAGGCGGTTGCGGCGCGCGAGCCGCGCGTCCACCTTCTCGACTGCCCGCGCGGAGGGAAGGTCGCCGCGCAGGACCGCGCGGTGCGCGAGACCGCGAGCGAGATCGTCGCGTTCTCGGACGCGAACGCAACCTGGGCTCCCGATGCGCTCCGGCACCTGGTCGCGAGCCTCGCCGACCCGGAGGTCGCCTACGTCTGCGGCCGGCTGCGGCTCGAGGACGCGGCGGGGGCGAACCGCGAGGGCCTCTACTGGCGCTACGAGCTCTGGCTCCGCGGGCAGGAGTCACGCCTCGGCTCGATCACGGGCGGGAACGGCTCCATCTACGCACTGAACCGCGGCGACTACGTCGCGGTCGACCCGCGCTGGGGGCACGACCTCGCCTTCCCCTACCGGATGGTGCAGGCGGGCCGCCGCGCGGTGTACGAGCCCGCCGCGCTCGCGTTCGAGAGGCCGACGCCGACGAACGAGGCCGAGTACGCCCGCAAGGTGCGGATGTTCGAGCACTGCTGGGAGATCACGCTGCGCGGCGGGATGCTGCGGCGGCTGCCGCCGGGCTATCTCGTCTCGGTCATCTCGCATCGTCTGCTCCGCTACGGCAGCGGGGTGCTCCACCTCGCGCTGCTCGGAACGAGCCTCCTGCTCGCGCCGACCGGCTGGCCGTACGCGCTCGCCCTTCTCGGCCAGCTCGCCGTGCTCGCCGCCTTCGCCGCCGGCGTCCCGATCGCGCGGTACTACGTCTACGTCACGTGGGCGACCGTCCAGGCGCTCTGGAACTACCTCCGCCGCGGGGTTCCGGCCACCTGGGAGGCCGCGGAGGGCACGCGCTGAACCGCTCGTTCGACGTCGTGCTCGCGGGGCTCGGGCTCGTCGTCGCGAGCCCGCTGCTGGCCGTCGCCGCGCTCGCGGCGAAGCTCGAGGACGGCGGACCGGTGCTGTTCCGCCAGACGCGCGTCGGCAAGGACGGCGAGGACTTCGAGCTGCTCAAGCTCCGCTCGATGGTCGTCGACGCCGAGCGCCAGGGCGCCGGGTTCGCGGTCGACCGGGGAGACGCGCGCATCACGCGCGTCGGGCGGGTGATCCGCCGGACGTCGATCGACGAGTTGCCGCAGCTCTGGAACGTCGTCCGCGGGGACATGTCCGTGATCGGTCCCCGGCCGACGCTCCGCTACCAGGTCGAGCGCTACACCGAGCGCCAGCGGCGGCGCCTCGAGGTCCGGCCGGGCCTCACCGGCTGGGCGCAGATCCACGGCCGCGCGACGCTTCCGTGGGCCGAGCGGATCGAGCTCGACGTCTGGTATGTCGAGCACCGCTCGCCCCGCGTCGACCTGAGGATCCTCCTGCGGACGCCGCTCGCGCTCTTCGGCGGCACGTACAAGGGCACGACGGGGGGATGGCGCGCGGAGGAATGACCGAGCGGCGTGCGGCCCGGATCGGGGTCGTCTGCGCGCTCGTCGTGATCCTCGCCCAACTGGTGGTTGCGTCCGCGTGGTCGCTCGGCCACGACGACCCCACCGAGCTGGCGCTCACGCGGCAGTGCCTCGAGCGCGAGAAGGGCCTCGCGGTCGGGCCGGCCGACGACTCCGTCGCAGCCTCGGCGAGCGGCGGCGCGCTCGCGACGGTCGTCGAGGGAAACGCCGTCACGCTCAGCGTCGGGCGAAGCGAGGCCGAGGTCGAGCGGCTGCGGTCCGCGTATTCCGCGAGCGGCGACCCGGGCACGAGGCTCGACCTCCACGGCCGCTACGTCGCGCTCTGGCACCGCGAGCCGTCCCCCACCCAGCGGCAGGTGACGTACGACTGCGCGTACTGAGCCGGTGTCACGCCGCTACTGGGGCGCCGTCGCGGCGGTGCTCGTCGCGGAAGCGGCGCTCCTCGCCTGGAACGCCTGGCACTACGACTGGCTGCGCGGCTACGACGCGTTCGCGAACGAGCGGTACGCCGACGTCGTCTCGCGCGAGTACCGGCTGCCGTCCGAGGCCGAGTCGGGCGTCTGGCACACGCCGCCGCTCTGGTTCGCGCTGGCCGGCGCGCTCGGGCGGCTGACGACGGCGCTCGGCCTGGGGCACGCGCAGCGCCCCGGGCAGCTGCTCGCTGCCGCAGCCGGGCTGGTGACGTGCGTCCTCGTCCTGCTCCTCGCCCGCGTGCTCTGGCCCGAGCGGCGGGTGCTCCACCTCGTCGCGCTCGTGTTGGTTGCGGCGTCGCCGGCGCTCGTCCGCGCATCCGCGATGTACCACCCGGAGACGCTGGCCGTGGCGCTCGCGACCGGCGGCGTGCTCGTCGCGGCGCGCGCGCTCCGCACGCGGTGGACGCTCGGCTCAGCGGTGGCCGCCGGGGCGCTCCTCGGTCTCGCGTGCCTGACGCGGGCCTGGGCGGTCCCGGTGCTCGTGGCCGTGCTCGTCGTGGCGGGCCTCCAGGCGTGGGACACGCGGCGCTGGGCGCCCGTCGCGGCATGCGCCGCGGTGGCCCTCGCCCTCCTTGCACCGTGGCTCGTGAACCAGCAGCTCGCACACGGCAGCGCGCTCGCGTTCAACCGTCCTCCGCCGTCCGGGTCCCTGCTGGAGCGCCGCCCGGCGAGCTTCTACCTCGGCCCGCGGTCGCTCCGCGCGCTCGAGCATCCGATCACGCCGCTCTTTCGCAACGAGCTCGTCCCCCATCTCTACGCGGACTGGTGGGGCGACTGGGCCCTGACCTGGGACAGCCCGCCGCCACCCGCCCCGGCGGCACTGCTCCCGTCCGGGGTCGTGTCGGAGCGCGCACGGCAGGCGGTCGTCGGCGTCGTGCCGTCGGTGCTCGCGCTCGCGGGGCTGATCGCGCTCGGCCTGCTCGCGGTAGCGCGGCGGTCGCCGTCGCTTGCGCTGCTCCCCCTCTCGGCGGCCGGGGTGGCGACGGCGTACGTGGCCTTCGCGGTGCGCTATCCGTCAACGGACGGCGACACGATCAAGGCGACGTACCTGCTCATGGCGCTTCCGGCGGCTGCGGTCGCCGCGGCGTTCGTGATCGACGCGCTGCGGCCGCGGGGCCGGGCGTGGGCCACGGCGGGCGTCGTCGCACTCGGCGCGCTCGTCGCCGTCCAGCTGCCGTTCCTGATCCTCTGACCCCGCTACCCTCCGACGTCGAGATGACGGCGGTCCTCTTCACCTGCGCCGGCCAGCGCGTCGACATCGTGAGCGCCTTCGGACGGGCGGGCGCGACCACCGTCGCCGCCGACCTCGACCCGCTGGCGCCGGCGCTCTACCACGCCCATCATCGGGCCCTCGTTCCGCGCGTCGACGACCCCGGGTACGTCGCGGCGCTGGCGAGGATCGTCGCCGAGCACGACGTGCGGCTCGTCGTGCCGCTCACCGACCTCGACCAGGAGATCGTCTCGACCGCCCGGCAAGAGCTGGCGCCCGCGCTCGTGCTCGCACCGGCGCCCGAGGTGTGCCGGACGATGGGCGACAAGTACCTGGCGCACGCCTTCTTCGAGGCGAACGGGATCCCGAGCCCTCGCACGTGGCTCCCCGGGGACGTGCCCGACGGCGCGCGCTACCCGCTGCTCGTCAAGGTGCGCGAAGGCTTCGGCTCCCGCCACATCTACCGCGCGGACGACCGCGAGCAGCTCGACTTCCACGTCCGCTCCACGCCGGTCGACTCGATGGTGCAGGAGTGCTGCCTCGGGGTCGAGTTCTCGATCGACGTCTTCTGCGATACGAGCGGCCGCTGCCTGAACGCGATCCCGCGCTCGATGATCCAGTCCAAGGGGGGAGAGTCGATCAAGGGCGAGTCGCTCCAGGATCGCGAGCTGATCGAGCACGGTGCGCGTGTGGCGGAGGCGATCGGGATCGTCGGCCCTGCCAACATCCAGTGCTTCCGGGAGCCGGACGGCTCGCTGCCGGTGACCGACGTCAACCCCCGCTTCGGCGGCGCGTTCCCGCTGCCGCTCGCGGCGGGGAGCCGGTACCCGGAGCTCGCGCTCGCGCTCGCCCGCGGCGAGAGCCCCGAGCCGCGCCTCGGGGAGTTCCGGGCCGGAGTCGTGATGACGCGGTTCTTCTCCGACCTCTGCCTCGTGCCCGGCGAGGACGGGGAGCTCGTGCCCTTCGCCGAGGAGCTGCCGGAGCCGCTCGCCGCCGAGCCGGGACAGGCCTGAATGCGCTACCTCGTCACCGGTGCCGCGGGATTCATCGGATCGCATCTCGCCGAGGCTCTCGTCGCAGAGGGGCACGACGTCGTCGGGATCGACTCCTTCAACGACTACTACGACCCGGCGCGCAAGCGCGCGAACGCCGACGGCAGCGGCGTCGTCGAGGCGGACCTGCTCGACGTCGACCTCGACGGGCTCCTCGCCGACGTCGACGCCGTCTTCCACCTCGCCGGCCAGCCCGGCGTCCGCTCGAGCTTCGGGCCGGGGTTCGAGCTCTACGTCGCGCGAAACGTCCACGCGAGCGGCCGCCTCTTCGAGGCGGCGGCGCGGCGCGGAGCGCGCGTCGTGTACGCCTCCTCCTCGTCGGTGTACGGCGACGCCGAGACCTACCCGACGAGCGAGGACGTCGTCCCGCGCCCGATCGCGCCGTACGGCGTGACGAAGCTCTGCGTCGAGCACCTCGCCTTCGCGCACGCGCGCACGACGGGGCTCGACGCGGTCGGGCTCCGCTACTTCACCGTCTACGGCCCGCGCCAGCGGCCGGACATGGCCTTCACGCCCATGCTCGAGGCGCTGGCCGCGGGGACGCCGTTCAGGCTCTTCGGCGACGGATCCGTGTCGCGCAGCTTCACGTACGTCGCCGACGCCGTCGCGGGCACGATCGCCGGGATGAAGATGGGGAGGGCGGGGGAGATCTACAACGTCGGCGGCGGCGAGGAAGCGTCGATGAGCGAGGCGATCGCCCTTGCCGAGCGCGTCGCCGGACGCGAGCTCGCGATCGAGCGGCACGGCGCCGCGGTCGGCGACGTTCGCCGCACCCGCGCGGACGTCGCGAAAGCACGCGCCGAGCTCGGGTGGGCTCCCACCACCGGGCTTGCCGACGGGCTCCGTGCCCACTGGGAGTGGGTCGCTGGTAGGGTCGCGGCGCCGTGAGCGAGGTTCGGACGAAGGGAAGCGGCGTGGACCCCGACGCGGAGCGCGAGGTCGACCTGCGCTCGGCCTGGGACCGGATCACCGCGCGCTGGTGGCTGCCCGTCGGGGGGCTCGTCCTCGGCGCGATCCTCGGCGTCCTCGTCTCGATCGGGAGCGGCGACGTCTACAAGGCGGAGGCCCTCATCTACCTCGGCCAGCCGTTCACGCCCTCGGGCGGCGGGCAGATCCAGAGCCTCCAGACGAACCCGAAGACCGTGAGCGAGATCCTCCGCAACGAGGCAGCGACCAAGACGGCCGCGGCCGCCGCGGGCATGAGCCCGGCCGGGCTGCGCGGGAACGTCACGTCGACGCCCGTCGTCCAGGCGGGGCAGGTGGCGCGCAACTTCACGCCGCTCGTCCAGATCGCGGTGCGCGCGCCGACGAGGGTCAAGGCCGAGAAGGCGGCGAACTCCTACGCGAGCACCGTGACCACGGAGGTCGTGCCGTTCGTCGAGCAGAAGATGCGGCTCCTGAAGCAGCAGATCGCGAACGACGAGGCCCAGCTCGAGGACATCGGCGCCCGGATCAACGCGGCACTCGCGCAGCAACGGGCCGCGAACGCCGACCCCACCCTCTCGCTCGCCGAGAAGCTGCTGGTCTCGACGAACTCGAATGCGACCGTGAACGCCGCCGAGTCGCGTCGTGGGTCGACCGTCGCCGACCTGACGAGCGCTCGTCAGTTGCTCTCGCTCGCCGAGAACGTCGAGCTCTCCCGGGTCGTGCAGCCGGCCGTCGCCGTCCGCGCGTCCGCGACGAGCAGGCGCAACGCCGCCGTGATCGGCGCGCTCGCGGGGCTCCTCCTCGGAGCGATCGCGGCCCTGATCGCCGACCCGTGGCTGCGGCGCAGGAGCACGGCCGCGGCGTAGAGCATCGCCGTGGTCGAGGGCAAGCGCGTCGCGGTCGTCGTTCCGGCCTTCCGGGAGGAGCTCCTCGTCGCGGAGACGATCCGCGGCATCCCCGACTTCGTCGACGCGATCCTCGTCGTCGACGACCACTCGGACGACGCGACCGTCGAGCGCGCCCGCGCGACCGCCGACCCTCGGCTGGAGGTGCTCGTCCACGACGAGAACCGCGGCGTCGGTGCGGCGATCGCGACCGGCTACGCGCGGGCGCGCGAGCTCGGGACCGAGGTCACGTGCGTGATGGCGGCCGACAACCAGATGGACCCCGCCGAGCTGGGCGCGCTCGTCGCACCCGTTGCGCGCGGCGAGGTCGACTACGCGAAGGCGAACCGCCTCGTGAGCGGCGAGGCCTGGACGCTCATCCCGCGATCGCGGTACCTCGGCAACGCCGTCCTCTCCCTCCTCACGAAGATCGCGTCCGGCTACTGGCACGTCGCCGACTCCCAGGCGGGCTACACGGCACTCTCGCTCGGCGCCCTCCGCCGGCTCGATCTCGACAGGCTCTATCGCCGCTACGGCTTCCCGAACGACATGCTCGTCCACCTGAACGTCCAGAACGCCCGCGTGCGCGACGTCCCCTCGCGGCCGATCTACGGCGTCGGCGAGCGCTCGGGCATCCGCGTCCGCAGCGTCGCGCCGCGGATCGCCTGGCTGCTGTTCAAGGGCTTCTGGTGGCGGATGAAGGAGAAGTACGTGATCCGCGACTTCCACCCGCTCGTGTTCTTCTACGTGCTCGGGACCCTGATGACCGTCGTCGGCTTCCTCCTCGGCCTCGTCGTCGCCGCCTCGCGGATCTTCTGGGGGAACGAGATCACCACCGCGACGGTCGTCCTCGTGGCGCTGCTCCTCGTCTCGGGGACGCAGTTCACGCTGTTCGCCATGTGGTTCGACCAGGAGGCGAACAAGGACCTCCGGTGAGGCCCGTAACGACGGGCTTCCGGGGGCCACAACGGCACCGACCGTGACCGCTCGCTCGCTGATCGCGCTCCTCGAGAACGTCCAGGACCGAGATTTGTCGGTCGCGGTGCCACCGATGCTCGAGCGCTACGGCGCTCCTTCTCAGGTGGGGGTCGCGCGCTGAACCGCACGCGGACGCGGCTGTCGCACGCGGGGGCAGTTGCAGTCGCCGCCGCGATCGCCGTCGTCGGAATCACGTACTGGCGGAGCTGGTACGGCGTTGATTTGACCGACGAGTCGTTCTATGTCGCGTTGCCATGGCGGTTCGCCGGCGGCGCGAGACCGTTCGTCGACGAGACCACGGTGGCGCAGCAGCCGGCCCTCCTCGTCTCCCCTTTTGTGTGGGTCTGGCGCGAACTCGTCGGCGTGGACGGCGTCGTGCTGTACGTGCGGCACCTGCAGTTCCTGTTCTCGCTGCTCGTGGCCGCGGCCGTGTTCGTCGGGTTGCGTGGCGTGCTGCGGAGCGCGTCGGCGGCCCTGCTCGCAGCGGTTGCGGCAGTCGCGTTCGTGCCGTTCGACATCCACAGCCTGAGCTACAACACGCTCGGTAGCGGACTCTTCACGGTCGGCTGCTTTCTGGCGTTCCGCTCACTCGCGCCGCGGTCGAGCACCTGGTGGCTCGTCGTCGCCGGCCTGTGCCACGGGCTTGCGGTCTTCGCCTACCCGTCGCTCGCCGCGGCCGTCGTCATGGCGTTCGCAGCGCGGCTCGTCCTCGAGCCGCCGCGGTGGCGCCACGAGATCCTGGCGTTCGGACTGCCGTCGCTCGGCGTCTTCGGCGTCGCGATGGGCGTCGTCGCGGGGAGCGCCGGTGTCCACGCCGTCGCCGAGGGGTACCGGCGATCGTCGAAGTATCTCGGCCATTCGGTGAGCGGTGGAAAGCTCGGGGACGTCCTCCACCACCAGTGGACGACAGTGCACTACTGGTACCTGCTCCTCCCTGCGCTCGGCCTACTGCTCGTCGCCTGGCGACTCCGCCGGCCCCTCGCCGTGCCGCTTCTCCTCGTGCTACCGGTCCTCTGCCTGCCCGTCGCGGCCGGCCGGGCGCTCGACTCGTACACCTCGTCGCTCGAGTTCGTGGCCCACTACGGCGGGCTCGCCCTGCCGTTGCTCGTGCTCGTATGGTCGCGGGCCGACGCCCGTCGCCTGTTCGCAGCCGTATGGGTGCCGGCGCTCGTGGCCGGGCTCGCGACTGCGTGGTCCAGCAACAACGGTGGGGTGAACTTCGGCGTCGGGTTCCTGCCGGCGATCTTCGTGACGACGGCGTTCCTCGTCTGGGCACTGGAGGAAGCGGCGGCGGCGCAACTCGCCGTCTTGCCGGCAGTCGTGGTACCGGCGCTCCTGCTCGTCCTCGGCTGGCCGGTCTACCGCGACGGCCCGGTGTCGACACTGGACGCGACGGTGTCGAGCGGGCCCTTCGCCGGGCTGCGGACGAGCCTGAACAAGAAGCTGTGGCTGGAGCAGATCGGCCGCGACCTGGATCGCGTCAGCCCGCGCTGCCGGATCGTCTTCTTCCGCGACTTCCCGGGCGGCTATCTGCTCTCTCACTCCCGGGCGGACACGTCGAGCGCGTGGATCGCCACGATCTCGGAGGACAAGGCCGACGCCTACCAGCAGACGTTCCTGCGCTACTGGCAACGACACGGCCTGCCCGACGTCGCCGTCCTGACTCGGCGCATCCCGTACCAGTCGCGCCGCGAGGCACGGATCGAGCACTACCGGGCGGACACGCCACTCGTTCGGCTCTTTCGCGGGCCGGACTACCGCCTGATCTCGACGCACTACGACTATGTGATGTACAAGCGCCGAGACTCCACGTGCCGGGTGCGCCCCGCGGGCTAGGGAACGCTGGAGAGATGCCCTGCGGTCCCCCACAAGCTGGTGCACGAATCGGGCGCGACGGACGGCCGGCAGCACCCGCAAAACGTGACTCGTCGCACAAACTTCGGCTATGGTGCGACGGCGTCCGGTCGAGCGCCCTAGCCGCCGAGGAGCCAGTCCCCTCGCCTGCTGTCCACTGGCCCGAAACGCGCGAGATCCCTTCGAGCCCAGCGACGGCAGTGCGCTGCCGTGTCTGAAGAGGTGACCGAGACCATGACCAGCCTTCTCCGCAGCGCCTCAGACGACCGCCGCTCCGGACAACCGATGACGCGCGCGGTCGACGAGCGGGAAGATGCCCGCCGCCGCGCGCTCACGGCGTTTCTCGACGAGCGAGTGCGCGAGGGGTATCGCATCGAGACGCGCACGGACACGCACGCGATCATCGGCCCTCCCGACCGGCGTCGCTCGTTTCGCCACCCTCTCCGCCGTCCGGAATCGCTGGAGCGTCAGGTCGTCGCTGTCGATCGCGACGGTGACGTATCCGTCCGTTCCGCCGAACCGAGGCGCTCGTGAGCGCCTCGCCTGGTCCAGACGACGGGACATCGGGTGATCCGCGGCCGACCCGGATCGGGCCGTTCAATGCCGTCGACTCGGGCACCAAGAGGCGGCGAGATGTTCCCGTTCCCTGGATCGACTGCCCGGCCTGCGGCTGGCGCCATTACCCGGCCACGGCCGGCGGCCGCTGGCACATTGCGACCACGTGCGAAGGCTGCGCGGCCGACCTCTCCGCTGACGTAGTCGACTGATCGGGGGTCGCGCACGGCGGCCGGCCCGACGCGTGCCGAGACCCGCGCCCCCCGGCGCGGGTCAGTCTCGGCAAGTCCCCCCTAAGCGACGTCTCCCCAAGACGCGCCGACCGAGTATCCGTCGCGTCGGTCGCCGTGACGCCGCCCGATGGTCCAGGCTCGACCTATGCCTCGATCGAGGGATTCTGGACGCGAGCGCGCAAGTTTCGGGCGCTCCGTGGATCTACCCGGGTAGAGACGGAATAGTGGGCGGCCGCCGGTACGTGGCGGCGACGGCGCCGCCCCACCGGCTCCTTCCCCCAGCGACCCCCCGGCAAGGCGGCTGCACGGCCGAAGCTATCGTGCGCGTGGTGGCCGGTCGGCCCCTCGCATCCGTCGCAGCGGTCGCGCTCGTGACGGTGTGCGCGTCTGCTGGCGCGGCGGCCGGCGGCCCACGCCGCGCCCACGACGGCGTTCCCGGCGGCCGGCGAGCTGACGCAGGCGGTCGCCGTCCGCTCGGCGCCGGCGTCCTCCGCTCCGATCGTGCGCCGGATGCAGCGGTTCCGGCCCGACCACCAGTTCCAGATCGTGCTCGCGCTGGCATCCCGCCGCGGCCGGGACGGGGACCTCGTGGTACCGGCTGAGCCTGCCGGGCCGGCCGAACGGCGCCCGCGGCTGGGTTCGCGCGGACGCGGTCGAGGTGCGTCCGGTGGTGAACAGGATCGTCGTCCGGCTCGGCCCGCGACGCTCGAGGTGCGCCGGGTTCGCGACGGCAAGCTGCTCCTCGCACGACGGTGGCGGTCGGCGCCGCGGCTCGGCGACGCCGCTCGGGCGGGACTACTACGTGCGTCGGGTGCGCGCCGTCGCGATCGGCGCCGCCGGGACGACGACCCCGCTCGGCCACGACTTCTACGTCCAGTCCGCGTTCGTTCCCGACCGACCCGTTCTTCGGGACGTTCGCGCTCGAGACGAGCGCCTACTCGCGCGCGTCACCGACTGGCCGACGAACGTCGTCGGGATCCACGGCACGAACCAGCCAGGCGCTGGCCAGGCGGTGTCGCACGGCTGTGTCCGGTCGCGACGTTGCGGCCGCTCCGCCGGCTCGCGCCGCTCGGCACGCCGATCGACATCCGGAGCTAGCCGGTGACGATGTCTCCGCGCCGAGACGCCGAGGAGTGTCGGCACGTGCGCGGCCGGACGGTCGCCCGTCCCGGTGACGACGGGGACCAGCCTGGCCGCGCACGCGCACCGCACCACGCGAGTGGCCGGCCTCGCGACCGTCGCGACGCCGTGAGCCGCACCACCGACGGTCGCCGGTTCTGCAGGACCCGCGGCGTCGACGGTCAGCGTGGCGCAGCGAGTTCTGCGCGGAGGGGTGAGCGGCCGATCACCCGCGCGATCGCGGCGGCGACGTTGTTGCGGTAGTTCGACTCGATCTCCTCGGAGCCCGACGCGCACGATGTCGACGACGACGCCGACCTGGGTCGCCTCGGTGACGGCGGTCACGGTGGCAGAGGCTCCCGGCGCGAGTCGTCCGAGATCGCAGGTGTACGGCCGGCACGTGCCCTGCGACGCCCTGCAGCGAGATCAGCCGCGTCCGGAACGACCGCGGGTCGTCGAGCTTGAGGCCGTTGACGTCGGCCGCCGCGACGGACGAGCGGTTCGTCACGGTCATCGTCCAGGTGAGCCGCCCGCCGACGGTGACGATCGTCGGGCTCGACCGACTTCGTGACGACGAGGTCGAGCAGCGGCGCCGGCCCCGGCGGCGTCGGCGGCACCGGCGGCGGGGTCGGCGGGTCGGGCGGCGTCGGCGGTGTCGGTGCGGCGTGCGGCGGTTGCAGGCGGCGTCCCCTTGCGCGTGTTCGTGAACGTGCAGACGACGGTGTCGCCCTGTGCGATCGTGCCGTCGACCTTCGTCCCCGGCACCGAGACCTCGACGCGTGCCGTTCCGTGTGCACTCGACCTTCGAGTCGTAGTCGGCGAGGTTCGTCCCGGGCCCGGCCGTCTCGCGCACGCTGCCCTCGCCGATGCCCGATCCGCGAGCTGCCCGCTCGTCGTCCCGTTGCCGCCGGTCGCGACGACGGCGTTGTTGATGCGCAGCTGGAACACGCCCGGGTCGTCCGCCGGCACGGTGACCTTCCGGAGCTCGACCGTCGGGTTGCAGGCCTTCGAGCCTGCCGACGCGGTCGCCGTCTTCCCGGACAGCGTCCAGACGAGGTTGCCGCCCGAGGCGTCGAACGGCGTCTGGAAGGCACCGACCTGGTGGCCCGCTCGAAGATCGTCGGCTGGCTTCCGGTCCTGCGGACGCCGGCGTAGAACTTGTTCCGGTCGCCGACCGGGATCGTCACCTCGTGGCCGTTCGTGTTGTTGTAGCCCCAGTAGGCGACGTCGGGCTGCCCGTCGTTGAAGAGAACGCATTCGAGCATCGGCGAGACCGTGCTTCGGCTCCGGCGGCTCCTCGCGCCTGGTTCGTGATGGTGCAGACGGTCGCGCCTCCGCGTGCCGACGGTCACGTCGATCGACGGTGCCTTCCGTCGAGACCTCGCGTCCCGCCGCCGTGCACCTGATCGAGATCGTGTAGTCGCCGAGCTTGGTCCCGTCCGGCGCCCGACTCGCTCACCGTGTGGCGTGCCCGCGTCGACCGCGACGCAGTCGGTCGTGCCGCCGTCTCCGACTGCGGACGCCTTGACCTCGCCGTCGATCTTGAGGTCGAACTTGCCGGGATCGGTGCTCGGGACGAGGCGCTTGACGACCGTGATCGAGCCCTTGCAGCGCGTCGAGCCTCTCGCTCGGCGGACGCTGGTCTTGCCCGTCAGGTGCCACGTGATCGAGCCTCCGCTGAACCCGGCCCTGACGGCGTCGTCGTGCCTGCCGGGATCGAAGGTCGTCGGCTGGCCGCGGCCCAGCGGATCGCCGGGGAGAAGTAGTTCTCGCTCCGACGAGGGGCGTGACCGGGGCGCCGTTCGGGTTGTCGTAGCCGAAGTGGGCGATGAACCCGTCCCCCGACGGCTCGACGCACTCGAAGATCGGCGTGATCGGATCGGGCGACGGCGGCTCGGGCGGCTTGACCGGGTTGCAGCCGTTCTGGTAGATCGCCTGGCCCTCTGACGACCAGTTCCTAGCCCGGGAACGTCTGGGGCTTGCCGTCCGCGTCCACGTAGGGGTAGGGCGGGATGATGTCGCCCCAATCGTCGGCAGGAAAGACCGGGCCCGTGTGGTTGAGATGGCCGCCCTCCAGGTCGCCGTTGTTCGCGATCGCGGGCGTGTTTTCGACGTACGGGTTGCTCTTCGAACTGGTCGCGTGGCAGATCCGCACCTGCCTTTCGTTGTCCAATCCGGCGGCCGTCACGACCGGGATCGCGGCGAGGAACGCCAGCCCGAGGCCGACGGCGAGAAGCGCTCGGGGTCGGATCATCTGCTGGCGGACGGTGCGGGACTGCGGCATTCCCACGTTGCGACGCTAGCAGCGTGCACGGCCGGCGGCAATCACCCGATCGACCTGCACGGGGCGCCGTGAGGACTTCGTAAGCACGCGGGATTCGCATCCTCCGCGGCCGCTACGATCGCGCGCGATGCCCACGTCCCTCGTGACCGGCGGCGCCGGCTTTCTCGGCTCGCACCTCTGCGAGGCGCTCCTCGCAAAGGGGCATCGGGTGATCTGCCTCGACAACCTCGAGACCGGGTCGCTCGCGAACATCGAGGGTCTGCGCGACGACGCGTTCTCGTTCCTCCACCACGACGTCAGCGAGCCCATCGCGATCGACGAGCCGCTCGACTTCGTCTATCACCTCGCCGCGCTTGCGAGCCCGATCGACTACATGCGGCTTCCGCTGCACTCGCTGAAGACCGGCTCGTACGGGACGCACCATGCGCTCGGCGTCGCGAAGTGGAAGCGGGCGCGGTTCCTCCTCGCCTCGACCAGCGAGGTGTACGGCGACCCCGAGGTGCACCCGCAAACGGAGACCTACTGGGGGAACGTCAACCCGATCGGCCCGCGCGGCGTCTACGACGAGGCGAAGCGCTACGCCGAGGCGCTGACGATGGCGTACCACCGCCAGCAGGGCGTCGACACCTCGATCGTGCGGATCTTCAACACCTACGGCCCCAAGATGCGGCCGAACGACGGGCGCGCGATCCCGAACTTCCTGAGCCAGGCGCTCGCGGAGAAGCCCCTCACCGTCTACGGGGACGGCTCCCAGACGCGAAGCTTCTGCTACGTCGACGACCTGATCCGCGGCCTCGTCCTGCTCGCCGAGTCCGGCGAGCACCTGCCGGTGAACATCGGCAACCCGGGCGAGTACACGATCCTCCAACTCGCCGAGGCAGTTCTGGCGGCGACCGGGTCGCCGAGCCAGATCCTCTACGAGGCGCTCCCGGTCGACGACCCGCAGGTGCGCCAACCGGACATCACGCGTGCACGCCAGATCCTCGGCTGGCAGCCGGAGATCGAGCTGGACGAGGGGCTGCGCCGCACTCTGGCGTCGCTCGAGAGAGACTCGACGCGTGCGTAGGACGGCGGCGCTGGCCGTCGCCCTCGCGGTCGCCGTCTCGATGCTGCTCGCCCCCGGCGCGTCGGCCTCGACGTCCCTGCGCCTCGGCATCTTCGACGACGGGGTGGTGCTGTACGGCGAGCCCGACCTGGTGTTCCCGCAGCTCAAGAAGACCGGGACGCAGCTGCTACGCGTCAACCTCTGGTGGTCCGGCCCCGGGATCAGCGTGGCGACCCGCAAGCCGAAGCGCCCCGCCGACCCGAACGACCCGGCCTACAACTGGGACACGTACGACCGCACGGTGCGGTTCTCGATCGTGAACGGCATCCAGCCGATCTTCTCCGTCCTCGGCACGCCGCCCTGGGCCAACGCGGCCAAGGGATGGAACGTCGCTCCGACCAACGCGCGCGACCTCCAGAACTTCGCGGCCGCGGCCCAGAAGCGCTACAGCGGGTCGTTCGTCAATGCAGACGGCGTCACGCTTCCGCGCGTGAGCCTCTGGATGGCATGGAACGAGCCGAACAACCCGGTCTTCCTGAAGCCGCAGTACCGTCGCACGGGCAAGACCTGGGCGATCCAGTCGGGCCGCGACTACGCGAAGATGTGCAACGCCGTCGTCCAGGGCATCAAGTCGGTGCAGCGCTCGTCGAAGGTCGCGTGCGGCGCCACCGGCCCGCGGGGGAACAACAACCCGAACTCGGGCCGTCCGTCCGTCTCTCCGATCCCGTTCCTGCGTGCGATGAAGGCGGGTGGGGCGACGGGGTTCGACGCGTACGCCCACCACCCGTACTACGGCTCGCCCGCCGAGACGCCCTCCACGAAGCCGCCGCCCGGCATGCGCGGACAACCACCGACGGCTGTCACGCTGGGCAACATCAACGTTCTGATCGCCGAGCTCGACAAGCTCTACGGCAAGCGGACGCGCGTCTGGGTCACCGAGTACGGCTACCAGACGAACCCGCCCGACACGATCTTCGGCGTGACGCTGTCGAAGCAGGCGGCGTACCTCACGCAGGCGGTCGCCGTCGCCCGCGCCAACCCGCGGATCGACCTGTTCCTCTGGTTCCTGCTGCGCGACGAGGAGCGGCTCTCGGGGTGGCAGTCCGGGATCGTGACGTTCGACGGCAAGCGCAAGCCGAGCTTCAACGCCTTCCAGCGGGCCGCCGCCTCGCTCGCTGCGCCCTAGACTCTCCGAATGGGGAAGGGGTACGCGGAAGGCCCCGCGGCCGAGGAGGCCGAGCGCCGGCGGGAGGAGCTCGCGGCCGGCGACGAGGTCGCACCGGCCGCCACGCGTCTCGCGGTGGAGGGCTCGACGCCGGACGACCCGGAGCGGCACTTCCTGGGCTGGGCCGACGAGGTCGACGCGGACGCGCTGTTCGCCTCCGGCTCCGCGTGGGGCATCCGCCTCGTGCGACGCTCGGCGCTCTCGCCCTCCCGCTAGGCTGACCGAGGTGAGCACCAAGAAGGTCGAGCACCTCGAGGCCGTGATCATCCGCTTCGCGGGTGACTCGGGTGACGGCATGCAGCTCACCGGCGATCGGTTCACGAGCGAGACCGCCATGCTCGGGAACGACCTCGCGACGTTCCCCGACTTCCCGGCCGAGATCCGCGCTCCCGCCGGCTCGCTCCCCGGCGTATCGGGCTTCCAGGTCCACTTCGCCGACCACGACATCCTCACCGCCGGCGACCGACCGGACGTCCTCGTCGCGATGAACCCGGCCGCCCTCAAGGCGAACGTCCGGGACGTGCCGAAGGGCGCGACGATCATCGTCGACACGGACGCGTTCAACGACCGCACCCTCCAGAAGGCCGGCTACCCGGCGAACCCGCTCGAGGACGGCTCCCTCCACGACTACCACCTGCACGAGGTCGCGCTCACGTCGATGACCGTCGGCGCCCTGAAGGGGATCGAGGGCGTCACGCCCCGCGAGGCGGAGCGCTCGAAGAACTTCTTCGCGCTCGGCCTCATGTCGTGGCTCTACCACCGTCCCGACCGACGGGACGATCGACTTCATCTCCAAGAAGTTCGCGAAGCGGCCGGAGATCGTCGAGGCGAACACGCGCGCGTTCCGCGCCGGCTGGAACTACGGCGAGACCTCGGAGGACTTCGCGGTCTCCTACGAGATCGCCCCGGCCCCGCTGGCGCCGGGGACGTACCGGCAGATCACGGGAAACACCGCCATCTCCTACGGGCTGATCGCCGCTGCGAAGCTCGCGAAGCTGCCGCTCTTCCTCGGCGCCTACCCGATCACGCCGGCGTCGTCGATCCTCGAGGAGCTTGCGGGCAGAAAGGAGTTCGGCGTCGTCACGTTCCAGGCCGAGGACGAGATCGCCGCGGTCGGCGCCGCTGTCGGCGCCGCGTTCGGCGGCGCGCTCGGCGTCACGGCGTCGGCCGGGCCGGGCATCGTCCTCAAGGCCGAGACCGTGGGGCTGGCGATCGCGCTCGAGCTCCCGCTCCTGATCCTCGACATCCAGCGCGCCGGCCCCTCGACGGGGATGCCGACGAAGCCCGAGCAGGCCGACCTGCTGATGGTGCTCTTCGGGCGCAACGGCGAGAGCCCCGTCCCGGTCGTCGCCGCGTCGACTCCGTCGCAGTGCTTCGACGCGGCGATCGAGGCAGCGCGCATCGCGCTCAAGTACCGCACCCCCGTGTACCTCCTCTCCGACGCCTACCTGGCGAACGGCTCGGAGCCCTGGCTCATCCCCGACGTGGGCGACCTGCCGGACATCTCGACGAGCTTCGCCGAGGCGAACGGCGAGCCGTTCGAGCCGTACCGCCGCGATCCCGAGACGCTCGCCCGGCCGTGGGCCATCCCCGGCACCGCTGGTCTCGAGCATCGGATCGGCGGGCTCGAGAAGGCCGACGTCACCGGCGCCATCTCCTACGACCCCGACAACCACGACGCGATGGTGCGGCTGCGGGCGCAGAAGGTCGCCGGGATCGCGGCGGACATCCCCGAGCTCGCCGTGGACGATCCCGACGGGGACGCGGAGCTCCTCGTGGTCGGCTGGGGATCGACGTACGGCCCGATCACGGCCGGCGTGCGGCGCGCGCGGCGGCAGGGCGTCCGCGTCGCGCAGGCCCACCTGCAGTACCTGAACCCGCTGCCGCGCAACACCGGCGACGTGCTCCGCCGCTACGAGAAGGTGCTGATCCCCGAGATGAACCTCGGTCAGCTCGCGATGCTGCTCCGCGCCGAGTTCCTCGTCGACGCGGTCTCCTACACGAGAGGTGCGGGGCCGCCCGCTCGCAGCGCGCGAGCTCGAGGACGCGATCACGACCATGGCGGCGTCGGCGTGAGCGACTTCACGGCCCTCGTGACGAAGGACGACCGCGTGCTCGTGACGCGCGAGGGCCGGACGGTCGCGGTCCTGTCGGGGGCGCCGGCCGATCGCCTCGCGCGCGGTCTCTCGAGCGCCGGCGACGGCGACGCGAGGCAGCTGCTCCTCGCGCGGGCGACGGGCAACTACAAGAGGGGGAACGAGCGATGACGGGCGGCAACGGCCTCGTGCAGCTCACGGCGAAGGACTTCAAGTCGGACCAGGAAGTGCGCTGGTGCCCCGGCTGCGGCGACTACGCGATCCTGGCCGGCGTCCAGTCGTTCCTGCCGGAGCTCGGCATCCCGCGCGAGAACCTCGTCTTCGTCTCCGGGATCGGCTGCGCGGCGCGCTTCCCGTACTACGTCGAGACCTTCGGGATGCACTCCATCCACGGGCGCGCGCCGGCGATCGCGACCGGCCTGGCCACGTCGCGGCGCGACCTGTCCGTCTGGGTCGTGACGGGCGACGGCGACGCGCTCTCGATCGGCGGCAACCACCTGATCCACGCGCTGCGCCGCAACGTCGACATCACGATCGTCCTGTTCAACAACCGCATCTACGGGCTCACGAAGGGCCAGTACTCGCCCACGTCGGAGCTCGGCAAGGTGACGAAGTCGACGCCGTTCGGCTCGGTCGACCAGCCGTTCAACCCCCTGTCGGTGGCGATCGGCGCCGAGGCGACCTTCGTGGCGCGCGCGATCGACACGGACAAGCAGGGCACCGCCGAGGTCCTGCGCGCCGCCGCCGCCCACCGCGGCGCGGCCTTCGTCGAGATCCTCCAGAACTGCAACATCTACAACGACGGCGCCTTCGACGTCGTCCGTGACCACAAGGAGAACCGCCTCTACCTGAAGGCGGGCGACGAGGTTCGCTGGGGAGAGAAGGGCGTGCGCATGCGTCCCGACGGGACGCTCGAGATCGTCGACGCCTCGGTCGGCGGGCTCCTCCGCCACGATCCACTGCGCGACGACCCCGGGCTCGCGTTCGCGCTCGCGCGGCTCACGTGGGAGACCGCCAGTGCCGTACCGCTCGGTGTGTTCCGATCGGTCGTGAGGCCGGTCTACGAGGATCTCGTGCACGAGCAGATGCAGGCGAGCGTGGAGCAGAAGGGCGCGGGCGACCTCGCGGCCCTGCTCCACGGCGCCGACACCTGGACGATCGGCTGACCCCGGTCAGCGACGGTCGAGCAGCACGCGCAGCTCGACCAGCGCCGCGGTGACCCGGGCGGTCTCTGCAGGGCCGAGGTCACGAAGCGCGCGCTCGGCGAGGCGCGTCAGGCGCCGGCGTTGCCGCCGGACCTCGTCCCGGCCGGCGGCCGTCGGCTCGACGACCACGCCACGGCCGTCGCCGGTGTCGGGACGGCGGGTCGCGAAGCCGTGCAGCTCGAGGACGTCGACGGTGCGCGACGCAGTCGCGTCCGTCGTCCCGAGCGCGTCCGCGAGGGATCCGAGGCGCAACGCGCCGAGGTCGACGATCGACGCGAGCGCGAGCGACTGGAAGGTCGAGAGCTCGCCGGGCTCCGGATCGCGCGCGGAACGCCGCTGATGCACGAGCGCGGCGACGAGTCCCTCGACCGCCTCGGCGACGAGGCGCGCGTCGGAGGTCGCCACGCTCATGCCGGCTCGACCGCCAGCTTCGCGCGCCGTCCGCGCAGCGGCGGCGTGACGAACACGGCAATCACGCCGGCGCAGGCGGCTGCCACCGCCGAGAGCAGGAACGCGCCCACGTAGGCGCCCTCGGTCGGGACGGCCGTGCCCGGGAGCGTTGTCGCGGTGAGGATCGCTGCGCCGACCTGGGCGCCGACCACGGCGCCGACCGTGCGCATGACGGTGTTGATGCCCGTCGCGATGCCCGTCTCGGTCGGGTCGACCGCCTCGGTGATGAGCGCCGCCATCGCGGCGAACGCGAAGCCCACCCCGACGCTGAGCCCGGCCATCGAGACGACAATTTGCCACGGCTCGGAGTGGAGCGCGGCGAGCCCGAAGGTCGACACGGCGATCAGCACCATGCCGAGTGCGAGAGGCCACTTCGAGCCGAACCGGCGACCGAGCAGCCCCGCAGCGGGACCCGCGCCGAGCATGAGGAGCGAGCCCGGCAGCAGGTACAGCCCCGTCATCGTCGCCGTTGCACCGAAGCCGTAGCCGAGCCGGTCGCCGATCGCGTCGGGCAGGCCGCCCGGCGCCTCGACGAACCGGGGCACGAGGATGAACGACCCGAACATGGCGAAACCCGAGATGAGCGCGGTGATGTTGGTCAAGAGCACCGGCCGCTCCGAGAGCACGCGGATGTCGATCAGCGGCTCGTCGACGTTGAGCTCGAGCACCACCCAGAGCACGGCGCAGACGGCCGAGAGCGCGAACAGCCCGAGGGTCGCCGCGGACGTCCATCCCCAGCTCGCCCCCTCGGACAGCGCGAGCAGGAACGTCACGAGGACGACCGACATCAGCGCGGCACCCGGCACGTCGATGCGCGACGTCGACCGGACGGGTGACTCCGGGATGAAGCGGTAAACGAGCACGATCGCCACAGCGACAGCGGCGGCGCCGATGACGAAGAGCCAGCGCCAGCTCGCGTTGTCGACGATGAGGCCGGAGATGACGAGGCCGAGCCCTCCGCCAACCCCGAACACCGCCGAGAGGAGCCCGATCCCGACCTTCATCCGCTCGGGCGGGAACTCGTCGCGGATGATGCCGAAGCTGAGCGGGAACACGGCGCCCGCGGCACCGGAGACGATGCGGAACAGGATCAGCGTCCAGATGTCCGGAGCCGCCGCGCAGCCGATGCAGCCGATCAGGAACGTCACGAGCGACAGGACGAGCAGCCGCTCCTTGCCGTAGCGGTCGCCGAGCTTGCCGAGGATCGGAGTGAGCACGGCCGCCGACAGGAGAAAGCCCGTCATCACCCACGTGACCCACGTCGTCGACGCGCCGAGCTCGCGCTGGAGCTCCGGAAGCGCCGGGACGACCATCGTTTGCTGGAGCGCATACGCGGTCGCCGCCATCGTCAGGATCGCGAGGGTGAGGCCGTAGTGCTGGCGCGTCTCCGTCATGTCGTTGCGCAGCGTAACGATCGCGGCTCGAGCTCCCGAGGGAGAACCGCGTAGGATCGCTGCCGATGCGCGCCGTGATCTACTCGATGATTCCCGCGGCGATCCTGGGGTTGGCCGAGGCGGCGCGCGCGTCCGGGCTCGAGCCCGTGGCGGTGCTCACGCCGCGCGACGTTCGCAGCGAGGAGGACGCCGGCCGGCGCGCGTCGATCGTGTCGGAGACTCCCGCCGACATCGACGTCTGCCTCGTGGCCGACAAGGCCGACCTCGTCCGCCTCACGGAGGCGTACGAGCCGGCGATCGGCCTCTGCGCCGGCTACCGCTGGCTCCTCCCGCCCGAGGTGCTCGCGATCCCGACGCTGGGCGTCGTCAACAGCCATCCCGCGCTTCTCCCACGGCATCGCGGCCCCTACCCGTTCGCCTGGGCGATCCGGGAGGACGACGCTGAGCTGGGTCTCACGCTCCACCTGATGGACGAGACGTTCGACACCGGCCCGGTGCTCGCCCAGGGCTCGCGTCCGATGCCGGCCGACCAGAGGATCGGCAGCCTCGTGACCGTGCTGCAGGAGCTCGCCCGCGAGCTCTACCCGGCTGCGCTCCGGCGCGTCCTCGCGGGGGAACGGGGCGATCCGCAGCGCTCGGAAGGCGTGACGTGGGCGGGGCCCTTCGGCGACGACTACGTGGAGCTTGACCACGGCAAGACGCGCGCCGAGCTCATTCGCCAGGTTCGCGCCTGGCAGGTGATGCTCGACCCGTCCGTCGTCGGCCCGGTGGCGACGATAGAGGGCCGGCGCCTGCACGTGAAGGACGCGTCGCTCGACGAGCCGGACGATCCGGAGGCGCTTCGTCTCGAAGCGGCCGACGGCCCGCTCTGGCTGACGTCGGTCGACCAGCTGTAGGGCGGCAGAGTTTCGGCATCGCACGTCCGGGATGCCGCGGCGGCGGCGGGGTCACGTCCGTGCGATGCCGACAGGAACCGTAACGCAGCGGTGCTGTCCCGTCACGCCTCGACCCGGGCGGGCCGCAGAGGCTCCGAGAACAGGGAGTAGGCCGCCCATGCGATGGCAAGGAGGCCGGCGACGCCCGCGAGGCCGAACGCGAGCTCCGTTCCGCCCTGCTCGGCGAGGAAGCCCGCGACGAGGCCGCCGATCGGGGCGAGCCCGGCAAAGGCGAACAGGTAGAGGCTCATCACGCGCCCGCGCAGATGCGGCGGCGAGGCGAGCTGGACGAGCGCGTTGGCGCTCGAGGTGAAGAAGGAGAACGACATGCCGAGCAGCAGGAGGAGCACGAGCGCGACGTCGACCGAGTGGACGAACCCGAGCGCGAGCATGACGAGGCTGAAGCCGACCGCGCCGCCGACGAAGACCCGCGGACTCGCCTCGCGCATACTGGCCGTGGCGAGCGCGCCGCCGAGCGCGCCGAGACCGAAGGCCGCCGAGAGCAGGCCGAACGTGGCCGCGCCGACGTCCAGCGTCTGCGAGGCGAGCAGCGGGACGAGCACGTTGAAGTTGAAGCCGACGAGGCTGACGACCGTCACCACGCAGAGCACGATTCGCGCGAGCGGCGTGTGCGCCGCCCAGGCCAGGCCCTCGCGGATGCCGGCGACGACCTTCGTCCCGGGCCGCTTCTCGACGGGGTACAGCTCGTCCTCGCGAATCAGGTAGAGGGCGACGAGCACCGCCAGGAAGCTGATCGCGTTGACGACGAAGCACAGGCCGGTCCCCACCACCGCGATCAGGAGCCCGGCGAGCGCGGGGCCGATCACGCGAGAGGCGTTGAAGAGGCCGGAGTTGAGCGCGACGGCGTTCTGCAGCTCCGACTCGCCGACCATCTGGAACGTCAGCGTCTGCCGTCCCGGCGCGTCGAACACGAGCACGAGCCCGCCGATCGCCGCCAGGGCGTAGACGACCGGCAGTGTCGCCCAGCCGGAGAGGGTCACGACCGCGAGCGCGATCGACACGACCATCGCGGCGGCCTGCGTCGCGAGCAGGAGCCGGCGCGTGTCGAGCCGGTCGATGACGACGCCGGCGACGAGGCCGAAGAGGAAGAACGGCACGAAGCGGCAGAACGCAAGCGCGCCGACGGCGAGCGGGGAGGTCGACAGCTCGATCACGAGCCACGCGAGCGCGATGTTCTGCATCCACGTGCCGGCGACAGAGACGACCTGGCCCGCGAAGAAGAGCCGGTAGTTGCGGTGGCGGCGGAGCGAGCGGAAGGTGCGCCTGCGGAGCGTGATCGAGAGGAGCCTCACGGGCGCGGCTCCAGCATCCGACGCAACGCCGGGAGCGCCGCCTCGACGCGCTCGCGGTCCTCGTCGGACAGGTGGGCGAGCCGATCGGCGAGCCAGGTCGTACGGCGGGCGCGGACCCGCTTGAGGATCACACGACCGTCGGGCGTCAGCTCGAGCCCGACCCGCCGGCGGTCGTCCTGGGACCGCACGCGGCGCAGCAGCCCCGCCGTCTCGAGCCGGTCGACGTGTCCGGAGAGTGACGGCGCGGAGATGCCCTCCGCATCGGCGAGCTCCCGCAGCGAGAGCCCCGGCTGGGCGTCCACGAGCGCGAGCAGCGTCGCCTGGTGCGAGGTGACGCCGAGCGCATCGGTCTCGCGACGCAGGTTTCGAGCGAGGCGGAGGAGCGCCGGACGAAGCTCTCCGGCGATTTCGAGCGGTGAACGCGTAGCCTCACGAATCATTCGTGTAGCTAAGTATATCTGAACAATCCGGTATCGCAGATCGGGATTGCTGCGGAGACGTGCCGTATGGCCGAAGGCCGACTTCGCCCGCCGTGAGGCCAGGTGCGCTGTCGGCGGATCGCGACACCGAAGGAGGGGGCTCGCGGGGGAACCATGGGGTTCCCCCGCGCTACTTCGGCTCGGCCTCGAGCTTGTAGCCGACGCCGTAGCGCGTCTGGAGAAACGTGTGTCGTGATGCCCGGCCGTCGATCTTCTCGCGGAGCTTGCGGACGAAGACGTCGACCGTTCGGTCTCGGTGGGACGCGCGGCGGCCCCAGACGCGCTGCAGCAGCTCGTCGCGCGTCAGGACCCGACCGGTCTCCAGGGCGAGCGCGTAGGCGAGGCGAAACTCGGTGGGCGTCAGGTCGGCGCTCTCGCCGTCGACGTAGGCCTGCACGTTCCTCGGGTCGAGACGCAGCTCCTCGATCACGATCTCCTCGCCGCGCCGCGGGTCCTGCGCGCGCGTTCCGCGCCGTGCGGCGGCCCCGACGCGCGCGACGAGCTCCTTCATCGAGAAGGGCTTGACGAGGTAGTCGTCGGCGCCGATCTCGAGCGCGTGGACGCGGTCGTGCTCGGTGCCGCGTGCCGAGACGACGACGATCGGCGTGCCGATGCCCTCGCCGCGCGCCTGCTCGATCACCTTCCAGCCGTCGACGCCGGGGAGCATGAGGTCGAGCACGCAGACGTCCGGCCGGTCGTAGCGCAGCCGCGCGAGGCCCGTCTCGCCGTTTGCGACACCGACCGCGTCGAACCCCGCGGCCTGGAGGTGGCGGGCCATCCCCTGCGCGATCACCTCGTCGTCCTCGATGATCAGGATGTTCGCCATTTCCGCCGCAAATGATGGTGATCCGCCGCAGGAACGGGGGCGACGGATGGTGAAGGGATGGTACCCGGGTGGTGAACGAGCGCAGAAGGGCGGGGCCGAGGCCCCGCCCCCCGCCTTCAGTCCGCGTCGGCGTCGCGGTCGCCCTCCGCGGCCGCGTCGTCCGCGCTCGCGTCGACCACGACCATGACGGTCTCGCAGCCGCGGAACGTCGTGGTCGGACGCTCGGACGCGAGCACCCACGCCCGGTCGCGACCCGGGCCGCAGTCGAGCGTGTCCGCCGCGCCGTCGGCCGCCAGGGCGTGCAGCGCGTCGTCGCCGGCGCCGCCGTGGACGACGTCGTGTCCCGGGCCGGCCCAGAGACGATCGTCGCCGGGTCCGCCGCGGACCGTGTCGTCCCCCGTGCCGGCGTGGAGCTCGTCCGGTCCCTCGCCGCCGTAGACGGCATCGTCGCCCGAGCCCGCCCACACGACGTCGTCGGCGCCGCCCGCGTCGAGCCGGTCGGAGCCTGTCCCGCCGAAGACGATGTCGCTGCCGCGGTCGCCCTGGACGACGTCCGCGCCGCCGCCGGCCCGGACGAGGTCGTTGCCCGCCCGCGCGTTCACGAAGTCGTCGCCGGCGAACGCGCGGATCACGTCCGCCTGCATGGTGCCGCGCAGGCGGTCGTTGCCCGATGTCCCGTCGACCATCGCCGCGAGCGCGCCCGAGGCGAACGCCAGGGCTCCGATCGCCACGAGTACCGTCACCTTTCCCTTCATCGTCGGTCCTTCCGTCGTTTGACGACCTCCATTCACCGCCTCTGGGTTGAACTGCCGATGAGCCGGACGCAAGCTCTGCGTCAGGCGTCTGTTAGAACGCCGTGAGGATGGACGCCGACGCCGCGCGGGCCAGGGTGCTGCTCGAGGAGAGCCGCGAGTCGGTGGTCGTCCTGGACAGCGACGACCGGGTGCTTGCGGCCAGCCGTCGCGCCCGCCAGTCCATCCAGGGGCTCGACGAGGGTGGGAAGCTGCCGGACGGCCTCCTCTCGGGCGAGGCGGGAATCATTCCGCTCGTCGTGCCGTACGACGTGGACGGACGCCGCGAGCGGCTCGTCTACCTGTCGCGCGGCGGCGACCTGACCGCGTACGAGGAGCTCCGCGCGGGCTTCACGGCCGCCGTCTCCCACGAGCTGCGGACGCCGCTGGCGCGATTGCTGTCGCTCCTCGAGACGGCGACGCTGCCCGGCGAGAACGTCGGAGACCTCGTCGAGCGCGCGCGGGCGGAGGTCGACCAGATACGCGAGCTGATCGACGAGGTCCTGTTCCTCAGCGAGCTCGAGTCCGGCGCCCGTGTCGTCTCGCTCGGCTCGGTCGCCGTGCGCCCCGAGCTCGACACGGTCGCCGCCGAGCTCGAGGAGCGCGCGAGCCGGGCGGGGGTCGCGATCGCGGTCGAGGGCGACCCGGGCATCGAGCTCGCGATCCGGCCCCGGATGATCCGCGTCGTCGCCCAGAACCTCGCCGAGAACGCGATCCGCTACGCGGGGCCCGGCGCGACGTTCACGCTTGCGATCGAGCGTGTCGGCGATGCGGTCGTCCTGCGAGGTACGGACGACGGCGTCGGCGTCGAGGAGGCGCAGCTCGGGCGGCTCTTCGAGCGCTTCTTCCGCGCCGACCGAGCGCGGGCCTCCCGCGGGACGGGGCTCGGGCTCGCGATCGTGAAGCACGTCGTCACGCAGGCCGGCGGCACTGTCGAGGCGCTCGGCGGGCTCGGAGCGGGCCTCGAGATCCGCTGCACGTTCCCTGCCGCGTAGCGCGCTTCACCAGTTCCTCACCACACGGTCACCAGTGAGTGTCCCAGCGGACCGCCGGCAGTCGAGAGACTGGCATGCGACGTGTCCTGGGGACCCGCGACGGCACTGAACGCCTACACAGGTACTGGCGCAAGCGACGTCGATCCGTGACCACCGTAGACGTGAGGCAACGGCTGGACCTGACGGGCGCTCGCGCACGGCGTGCACGCTGGGGAGACTGGACGCTGTTCGGCCTCAGCGGGGGGGCGACCCTGCTGACGCTCCTGACGTTCGGGTTGATCGTCTGGAAGATCGTCGACCAGGCTGGCCCATCCGTCCGGGAGTTCGGATTCGGATTCCTGACCGGAAGTACCTGGAACGCCGTCAGCGACGAATACGGTGCGCGCGACTTCATCTTCGGGACGGCGATCACGTCCCTCTTCGCGCTGTTGATCGCGACTCCGATCTCGATCGCCATCGGCTTGTTCCTGTCGGAGCTGGCCCCGAAGTCGCTGCGGTCACCGGTCGGTGCGATGGTCGAGACGCTGGCCGGTGTCCCGAGCGTCCTGATCGGCCTCTGGGGGATCATCGTCCTCGGCCCGGTCGTGCGGGACGACATCGCGCCTGCACTCGCCGCCGCGCTGGGCTGGACGCCGTTCTTCTCCGAGCCGGCGTTCGGCTACACGGGCGCCAGCATGCTGTCCGCCGTGATCGTGCTCGTGATCATGATCGTCCCCATCGTCTCGAGCGTCTCGCGTGAGCTCTTCACCCGCGTCCCGCGCGACATCCAGGACGGCTCGATGGCTCTCGGCGCCACCCGGTGGGAGACGATCCGCAGGGTCGTCATCCCGTACGTCGGCCCGGGCCTCCTCGCCGCGTCCGTACTCGGACTCGGCCGCGCCGTGGGGGAGGCGATTGCGGTCACGCAGGTGATCGGAGTCACGACGCACGGGCTGAGCCTGAACTTCTTCGACACCGGCGATACGCTCGCGAGTCGCATCGCGGGGCAGTTCCAGGGTGCGGTCTCGAATCTCCAGATCGCATCGCTCTTCTATCTCGCGTTGATCCTCCTCATCCTGTCACTGATCTTCAACCTGCTGGCGCTCCTGATCATCCGCCGCGTGGAGCGGGTTCGCCTATGAGCGTCGGCACGACCACGGGCGACCTCGGGTCACGCCTGCGAGGGGTCGACCGCCGCACGCGCCGCCGTCGGCGCGTCAACGTGCTGATGGTCGGCGTCTGCAGCTTCGCCGCCCTTCTCGCCGTCGCGATCCTCGCGCTGATCGTCTTCACCGTGGTCGTTCACGGGTTCCGGGCGCTCAACCTCGACTTCTTCACGCAGCCGACGCCGCAGCTCGCGGTCGGCCAGAGCGAGGGGGCCGGCGTCGCCAACGCGATCATCGGCTCCCTGCTGATCGTCGCCATCGCGACGATGATCGCCGTTCCGATCGGGGTTCTCGTGGCCGTCTTCACGAGCGAGTTCGCCGGGCGGCGGACGAGTCAGCTCGTTCGCCTCACGCTCGACGTCCTCAACGGTGTGCCCTCAGTGGTGATCGGGATCTTCATCTTCGGCCTGCTCGTCGTCGGCCACGGCCAGGCCGCGTGGATCGCCGGAGTCGCGCTGGCGATCATCGAGGTGCCCCTCATTGCCCGTTCGACGCAGGAGGTGCTGAATCTCGTACCGGAGTCGATGCGCGACGCGAGCGCTGCCTTGGGCGCCCGGCAGTGGAAAACGGTCGTGAAGGTCGTGATTCCGACGTCGCTTGGCGGAATCATGACGGGGACGCTGCTCGCCGTTGCGCGCGTCGCGGGTGAGACAGCCCCGATCATCTTCGCCTCATCGCTCGCCGCGAACGTCATCAGCTGGGATCCCTCGCATGCGCTCTTCACCCTTCCCTTCGCGATCTTCATCTACTCCGAGTCTCCCGATCCCAACGACCACGAGCTCGCGTGGGCGGCCGCGCTCCTCCTGATGATGTTCGTCCTCGTGCTGAGCTTCCTCGGCCGCGTGTTCCTCGCGCGGAATCGACGCAAGCTCGAAGGCGGCATCGACAGCGGCAGCCTGGTGCTCGGAAGGTACCTCGGACGGCTGGTGGAACCGATGCGCGGCCGTCGTGGCGACGACAGCGAGTCAGTGTGAGTTCACCACGCTCTCACCGATCGCTCACCTCCACCCAACCACCGTGGGACGCACTCTGTCGTTGGTGCTCTGATCACCTGCGGCTGCGGCTGACGGCTGCGGCTCGGAGGGAACGCCTCCACGGCACGTCACCGAAGAAGGAGAGTCGAACGTGAATGCAAAGAAGCGAGTCGTCGTTGCTGCGGTTCTCGCGATCGCGGTCGCGGCGGGCCTCAGCGTGTCGGCGGGCGCAGGAGTCGCCCGCTCGACCGACGGCAACATCGTCGGCGCCGGGTCGACGTTTGCCGCACCTCTGATCACGGCCTGGTACCAGTACTACAACCCGAAGGCCGGGACGAACGTCAGCTACAACTCGATCGGCTCGGGCGGCGGGATCGCCTCGATCACGGCCCGCACCGTCGACTTCGGAGCGAGCGACGCCCCGCTCACCCCCGATCAGTTCTCGAACTGCAAGAGCTGCACCCAGATCCCCGTGCTGCTCGGCGCGACCGCCGTTCTCTACAACGTTCCGGGCGTGACACAGCAGCTGAAGCTGACCGGCCCGGTCATCGCCGACATCTATCTCGGGAAGATCACGCAGTGGGACGACGCGAGGATCAAGGCTCTGAACTCGGGCGTCAATCTCCCGAACACGAAGATCACGCCGGCCTACCGATCGGACGGATCCGGAACGAGCTACAACTTCACCGACTACCTGTCCAAGGTGAGCTCGGACTTTGCGGGCAAGGTGGGCAAGTCCACCCAGCCGCCGTTCCCCCTCGGGGTCGGCGCGCGCGGCAGCTCCGGCGTCTCGGGCGTGGTGAAGAACACGCCGGGTGCCATTGGCTACGCCGATGTCGCGTACGCGTTGACCAACAAGCTCCGCTTCGCGAAGGTGAGGAACAAGGCGGGTGTCTACGCAACACCTGGCATTCGTGCGGCGACGGCAGCAGCGTCCACCATCACGAAGATGCCTGCCGACAACGCGGTCTCCATCGTCGACCCTCCCGTGACGAAGAAGACGAAGCTCGCCTATCCGATCAGCACCTTCACATGGCTGATCGTCCCGCTCGAGGCGAAGAACGCAAAGGAGCTCAAGCGGTTCATCCTCTTCGCGATCAGCAAGCCCGGGCAGCAGCTGGGTGTGAAGCTGCTCTACGCGCCGATCCCGGACGTCGTCCGGGTCGCCGCGGCAAAGAGCATCGGCAAGGTCAAGCAAGCCGGGGCGTAGCCTGAGGCTGAACCACGGATGGTTGTCCGCCGGTCCCGGTACCGGCGGACGACCGTCTCGGTCCGCAATTCACTACAGTCGAAGGGGTCGGTGAGGCGACCGATGCTGGAAGAGGCGACGATGCAACCGGAGAGACGAAGCGGGGAGGCGGCCGTGCGACTCGACAGCTCGGCGGCGACTGCGTCCGGGCCGCTGCCCGCCTCCGCACCGGTCTTCGCCGTGAGCGACGTCAACGTTGCATACGGCGGAAAGCTGGCGCTCAAGGGCGTCGACATGAAGATCTTCGAGAACCAGATCACCGCCTTCATCGGCCCGTCGGGCTGCGGCAAGAGCACCTACATCAGGTGCTTCAATCGGATGAACGACCTGATTCCCGGCGCGGACGTCAGGGGCCAGATCCTCTACCACGGTCAGGACCTCTACGGGCGTGAGGTCGACCCCGTCCAGGTCCGCCGGCTGATCGGCATGGTCTTCCAGAAGCCGAACCCTTTCGCCAAGTCGATCTACGAGAACGTCGCGTACGGACCGCGTGTGCTCGGGATGAAGAAGGATCTCGACGACCGGGTCGAGCGCTCGCTGCGTCAGGCCGCGCTCTGGGACGAGGTCAAGGACCGGCTCAAGTCGAACGCGCTCGGTCTCTCCGGCGGGCAGCAGCAGCGTCTCTGCATCGCGCGCGCGCTCGCCGTCGAGCCTGACGTGCTCCTGATGGACGAGCCGTGCTCGGCGCTCGATCCGATCGCGACCGGGCGGATCGAGGACCTGATGGCGAGCTCAAGCGGGACTACACGATCGTGATCGTGACGCACAACATGCAGCAGGCCGCGCGGGTCGCCGACATGACGGCGTTCTTCCATGTCGAGCTGCGCGACGACGGCGGCCGCCACGGCATCCTCGTCGAGTACGACGCGACGACCGAAGATCTTCACCGGGCCGGCCGACAAGCGCACCGAGGACTACGTCACCGGCGGTTTGGTTGATGCCACGCCTCGAGTACCAGCAGAGCCTTGAAGCCCTCGAGGCGAGTCTTCAGGAGCAAGGCGCAGTGGTGCTTCGCTCCGTGCGCGCGACCGTCAACGCGCTCGAGTCGCAGGACGTCGAGCTGTGCGACGAGGTGATGCCTACGACGACGAGATCGACAGCAGGTACCACGCGCATCGAGAGGTCGATCGAGCAGCTGCTCGCGCAGCAGGCGCCGGTCGCGACCGACCTGCGTCTCGTGCTCGCCGTGCTCCACACGCCATCCATCTCGAGCGGATCGGCGACCAGGCGGTGACGATCGCGAAGCTGACGAAACTCTCCGCGGGCCTCGAGCAGCGGCACGATCTCGTCGAGGGGCTCCGTGAGATGGGCGATCGCGCACGAGGCCATGGTGCGGATCGCGCTCGACGCGTTCGCGGCCCGCGACGTCGAGCGTGCGCGGTCGCTCGTCGAGCTCGACGAGCTGATCGACCGCACGAACCGGCGGGTCGTGGACACCGTCCTCGAGACCCTTAGTTCGCCCGAGGCTACCGAGTGGGGCATGCGGATGATCGTCGCCTCCCGCTGCCTGGAGCGGATCGGCGACAACGCCGTCGACATCGGCGAGCAGACCGAATTCGTGGTCACGGGCGAGTTCCACGAGTTCACCGACGCTTCGCACTGACCCGCACCTACGGACGAGGCGGCCGAGCACTCGCCCCGACGCAGAGCGCGGCTAGGCGGTCACGGCCGAAGCCCGGACCGGCCTCGCCTGCGGCAGGAGCTTGCGCCGCTCGAACCGGCGCGCGAGGAACGCCGCCGCGGCGATCAGGATCGCGAGCACGAAGACGATCACGTGCCCGCCCGGCAGGCGCGTGACGAGCTCCATGAACGCGCCGACCAGCGCGGCGGCGGGAATGGTCAGGATCCACGCGACGAGGATGTTCCCGGCGACGCCCCACCGCACCGCGTGGAAGCCGCGAACTGCGCCGGCACCGAGCACCGATCCGGAGATGGTGTGCGTCGTCGACACGGGGAAGCCGAAGTGCGCCGTCCCCCAGAGGATCGACGCGCACGCCGTCTGCGCCGCGAACCCCTGCGCCGGGTCGATCTTCGCGATGCGCGTTCCGAGCGTCTTGATGATACGCCAGCCCCCGGCATACGTCCCCGCGGCCATCGCGATCGCCGAGGCGGCGATCACCCACGTGGGTGGGCGCTCGAAGTTCGGGTCGAGGTGACCCGAAGCGACCAGCGCTAGCGCGATGATGCCCATCGTCTTCTGTGCGTCGTTCGTCCCGTGCGTGAACGCCACGAACGCCCCCGACACGAGCTGGGCCTTGCGGAAGCCGCGGTTCACCTTCGTCGGCGCCCGCCGGGCGACGAGCCAGGTGATCCCGAGAATGAGCAGGAAGGCGAACGCGACGCCGAGGAACGGCGCGACGAGCGACGGGATCAGCACTTTGTTCTTGATCCCCTCCCAGTTCACGACGCTCCAGCCGGAGGCGGCGATCGCGGAGCCGATCATCCCGCCGATCAGCGCGTGGCTCGAGCTCGAGGGCAGTCCGATGAGCCATGTGACGAGGTTCCAGGTGATCGCGCCGACGAGACCCGCCATCACCACCTCGAGCGTGATCGCCTCCTGGTCGACGATGCCCTTCGCGATCGTCGCCGCGACCGCGACCGAGACGAATGCGCCCGCGAAGTTGAGGACGGCGGCGCTCAAGACCGCGACCCGCGGGCTGAGCGCGCGGGTGGAGACGCTCGTCGCGATCGAGTTGGCGGTGTCGTGGAAGCCGTTCGTGAAGTCGAAGAACAGCGCGATCGCCACGACTGCCACGAGAGTGAGATTCATCTGCGTGTCCTCGAGCCGGCGCGTCCGCGCCGGCTACGCATTCTTGACGACGATGTTCGCGATCACGTTCGCGGCGGTCTCGCAGCTGTCGAGCGCCCGCTCGAGCCGGTCGTACACGTCCTTCCACCGGATCACCATCAGCGGGTCGATCCGGTCGTCGCGAAAGAGCGCCGCGAGCCCGTCGCGCAGGACGCGGTCGCCCTCGTCCTCGAACCGCTTGAGCTCCACGAGGGCCTCCTGGACGCCGGTGAAGCTCTTGAGGTTCTCGCAGGCGATCGAGAGCTGCTCGGCCGCCGCGACGATCAGCCCGGTCTGCTGCACGGCGTGCTTCGTCGGAAGCTCGATCCCGTACAGACCGAGCAGGTCCGACGCCTCCTCCAGCTCGTCCACCACGTCGTCGATCTCGATCGCGAGCATGTAGATGTCGTCGCGGTCGAACGGCGTCAGGTACTGCGTGTTGAGGAGCTGGATGAGGTCGCGGGTGATGCCGTCGCCCTCGGTCTCGGCGGCCTTCACCACCTCCTGCGTGATCCCCGAGTTGGGATGCTCGCGGAAGCGCCTCTCGACGAGGCGCGCAACCTCGAGCGCGTTCTCGCCGGCGCGGGCGAAGAGCACGAAGAACTCGCTCGTCCTCGGCGTGAGCGACAGGCGCACGGGCGGGGACGTTACCGCAAGGCCGGGCCTGCGCACTCCGACGCGGCGGCCGGGTGCCGTGGCCGAGCTGCCCGGATACGCTCGGAGCATGAAGGAGACCGTCGAGCGAGAGTCGAAGCTCACCCCCGGGGAGGGATTCGTGCTCCCGGAGCTCGGCGGCGAGCCGCAGCCGACCCGCGTCTTCGTCTCCACCTACCACGACACCGCCGACCTCGTGCTCGCGCGGCACGGGGTCACGCTGCGTCACCGGGTCGAGGACGGGACGGGTCTCTGGCAGCTGAAGCTTCCCCGCGGCGCGGCGCGCGCCGAGCTCGAGCAGCTCGGTCCGCCTGCGAGGCCGCCGCTCGAGCTCTCGTCGCTCCTCGTCGGGTTCCTGCGCGGTCGCGAGCTGCGCCGGGTCGCGCGGCTGCGGACGCGGCGGGAGGTGGTGCGCGCGGACGGGGCGGAGATCGTCGACGACTCCGTCACGGTGCTCGAGGGCCGGCGCGTGACGCGGCGGTTTCGCGAGCTCGAGGTCGAGCTCGTGGGTGGCGACGAGCGGACGCTGCGACGGCTCGTGGGCGAGCTCGAGCAGGCCGGAGCCGCGCCCGGCGAGCTGCGCCCGAAGCTCTATCGGGCGCTCGATCTGGAGGTTCCGAGCGGCGCCACGGACATTCCCCGCGGGACGCCGCCGGTGACGGCGGTCGGGCTCGCGCTCGGAGCGCAGGCGCACCAGCTCCTGCTCCACGACCCCGGCGTCCGGCTGGGATCCGATCCCGAGGACCTGCACCAGCTTCGTGTGGCGATCCGACGCCTGCGGGCGTTTCTCCGGGCGAGTCGCGGACTGCTCGCCCCGGCGTGGTCGGAGCCGCTCCGCGACGAGCTCGGCTGGCTGGGGAAGGCGCTGGGCCCTGCGAGGGACATCGACGTGCTCGTCGAGCGGCTGAAGGCCGACGTCGCCGGGTTGGGCAACGACACGGCAGCTGCCTCCGACCTGCTCGGCGCGCTCGCCGCCGAGCGCGCGGACGCGCGCGTTGCCGTCGTCGCCGCGCTCTCGAGCGATCGGTATCTCGCGCTCCTCGATCGCCTGGAACACGTGTCGGAGCCCGAGGCAGGGAACGCGGAGCCAGCGCTTCTCGACGTCTGGCGGGCGGAGTGGCGGCGAACCCGAAAGGCGTGCGCGCGGCTCGACGGCTCGTCGAGCGACGCGGAGCTCCACGCAGGGCGGCTCCGCGTGAAACGGTCCCGCTACGCGGCGGAGCTCGCGTCCCACGAGCTCGGGAAGCGAGGGAGGACGTTCGTCGACGCCGCGAAGGAGCTGCAGGACGTGCTCGGCGAGCACCAGGACGCCGTCGTCGCGGAGGCGAGGATCCGCGCCTGGGCTGCCGGCGGCGCCGACCCGCGTGCCGCAGCGCTCCTCGCCGCGCGCGAGCACGAGCGGATGGAGACTGCCCGGAAGGCGTGGCCGCGTGCGTGGAAGTCGCTGCGCCGCGCCGCGAAGCCGCTCGCGTGAGCGTCGTCCGCGCGGCGGGCGGCGTCCCGGTTCGCGAGACGCCGGACGGGCGCGAGGTGCTCGTCATCCACCGTCCGCAGTACGGCGACTGGAGCTTCCCGAAGGGGAAGTGCGAGCCGGGCGAGACCGACGAGGCGTGCGCGATCCGCGAGGTGGAGGAGGAGACCGGCCTCGTCTGCGTGCTCGGGGACGAGCTGCCATCGACGTCCTACACGGACTCGAAGGGCCGGCCGAAGCGCGTGCGCTACTGGAGGCTGCACATCGTGGGCGGCGACCTCCGCTTCGTCCACGAGGCCGACGACGCGCGCTGGGTCTCGGCGGCCGAAGCGGAGGGCTTGCTCAGCTACGACCGTGACCTCACGGTGCTTCGCGCGACGGTGGGTATCGGGCATCTGCTCGAAGCCGGGGAGCCCGAGCGCCTCGCACAGGCACTGGCCGCCGACGCGTCCGCCGTGGAGACGCCGGTCGACGCCCTCGTCCCGCTGCTCTACCTTCTCCGGCGCTCTGCCGCGCGCGGCGGCGACGTCCGCGAGTGCACGCGGCTGCTGCTCGAGGCCGGCGCCGACCCGAACGCGTTCACGCACGAGGTCGACGAGTCGGGCGAGTGGGACTTCACCGCCGTCCGGAGCGCTGTCGACCGCGACGACGCCGAGCTCGTGCGGCTGCTCGTCGACCACGGCGCGGAGCGCGACGAGGACGCGATCTACCACGCGTGCGAGCACGGCGGCACCACGCTGCTCGAGGTGCTCTGGAAGCCGGGCGCCGAGGACTACGTCGGCCACAAGGTCGACTTCGAGGATCTCGAAGGCCTTCGCTTCTTCCTCGAGCGCGGCGCCGACGTGAACGAGCGCTGCTGCCTCCACCACGCGATCGCCCGAGGTCGCACGCTGCGATTCATCCAGCTGATCCTCGACGCAGGCGCCGACGTCGACCGGCCGTGGACGTTCTGGGACGTCGGCCGCCGGCCGCTCGCGCTCGCCGCGCGCTGCGGCCACCTCGCGGCGTACGAGCTGCTCGAGTCGCTCGGCGCTACGGCAGAGCTCGACGAGGTCGACGCAGCGGTGCTCGCCGTCGCGCGCGGGGAGTCGGTCGTGCTGCCGCGCGCGCGGCCGCCTGCCCTCGGCAACCCTGACGGTGACGACTACGGCTGGATCCTCGGCCAGTTCGCGCTGCTCGACCGCACCGAGATCGTCGCTGCGCTGCTCGACTCGGGGCTGGACGCCGACACGCCGGGGTGGAGCGGCTTCACGCCGCTCATGCAGGCGGCGATGCACGGACGCAGGGTCACCGTCGAGCTGCTGATCGCCCGCGGCGCGAGCCTGACCGACCGCGCGTGGGGCGACCACGGCCCGCGGCCACTCGACTCAGCGATCTGGGCGATCCGCAACAACCCCGCGCACGACGGCGACTACGCCGGAACCGTCGAGGCGCTCGCGAGGGCAGGCGCGCCCACGGGGCACACGCCGCCGAGCGGCGACCCGGCCGTCGACCGGGTGCTCGAGCGCCTCGGGGTCTGGTGATCGTCAGGTCAGCCGCCGGAGATCTCGCTCGAACGCGTTCTCGAGCGCGTGAAGCTCCCGGCGCAACGGCATCTTCGGGGCCTTGCCGGTGCGCAGCGTGTCGATCGCGCAGGCGAGGAAGCATGCCGCCCCGAGTGACGTGTTCCAGTTGGCCGCGGCCAGGTCGAGCACGGAGCCGGTCGAGGGAACGACGTATCCGGCGACGGCCGAGATGCCGAAGAAGACGCAGCCGAGGAGGTTGACGGCCGGCTGCCACCATCCCTCGCCGCCACGCGCCGGCAGCCAGCCGTGCCACCGATGGCGCGGAGAGGCCCGATAGGCGATCGCCCCTGACACGAGGAAGCAGATCGACCCTCGCCAGTCGGGTCGCCAGACGAGCCTGTCGTACTCCGAGCTCGTCAGGGCCACGTGCATCGCCTGGTACGTGGTGACGTTGAAGAAGAGCGTGCCTGCCGACTGGACGATGGCCGACCACCACGCGGCGCGGCCGTCGCCCTGTGAGCTCCGCTCGGCCCAGGCCAGCCAGCTCTGAAGTGCCCCGCCGACGGTGAACAGGATCGAGCCGACGAAGAACGTGATCGCGTCGGCCGAGTCGTCCACCAGCTGCGCGTATCCGGGGAACGGGCCGACGAGGAAGCACGTCGAGCCGAGCGCGAACGAGAGCGCCATCCATCGTCGGGCGGTCACGCGGGGAATCCTCCCCGTTTTCCCGCCATCCCGACGCGGGCTTCGAGAAGGCCGCTAGCGTGGCGCTGCGATGAAGCATTCGACGCAGAGGCTCGTTGCGGCGCCGAAGGCCCCGCCTGGCGGACATGCGATGAGCAGCGCGATCGTCTACACGATGCACCGGGCCGACAAGTTCTACGGCCCCGAGCGCCAGGTGCTCTCGAACATCTCCCTGTCGTTCCTGCACGGCGCGAAGATCGGCGTGCTCGGGCCGAACGGCGCCGGGAAGTCGACGCTCTTGCGGATCATGGCCGGCCTGGAGGAGCCGTCCTCCGGCCTTGCCGAGCCCGACCCGAAGGCGACCGTCGGCTTTCTCCCGCAGGAGCCGGACCTCGACCCCGCGAAGGACGTGCGCGGCAACGTCGAGGACGGCGTCCGCGAGCTGCGCGACCTGCTCGACCGCTTCAACGCGATCTCCGCTGCCTTCGCAGAGCCGGACGCCGACTTCGACGCCCTGCTCGCCGAGCAGGCGGAGGTGCAGGACCGGATCGATCGCGCCGACGCCTGGAGCCTCGACCAGCACCTCGACCGCGCGATGGACGCGCTCCGACTGCCCGACGGCGACCGCGACGTCACGACGCTCTCCGGCGGCGAGCGGCGGCGCGTGGCGCTCTGTCGGCTCCTGCTCTCGGCGCCCGACCTCCTGCTTCTCGACGAGCCGACGAACCACCTCGACGCCGAGTCGGTCGCGTGGCTCGAGCGTCATCTCGAGAGCTACAAGGGCACCGTCATGGCGGTCACCCACGACCGCTACTTCCTCGACAACGTCGCAGGCTGGATCCTCGAGCTCGACCGCGGCAGGGGAATCCCGTTCCAGGGCAACTACTCGTCGTGGCTCGAGCAGAAGGAGGCCCGCCTCGGGGTCGAGGAGAAGCAGAGCGCTGCCCGTCGCCGCACGCTCCAGCGTGAGCTCGAGTGGGTGCGGATGAGCCCGACCGCTCGGCACGCGAAGTCGAAGGCGCGCCTCACCGCGTACGAAAAGCTTCTCGCGGAGGACCAGGCGGCGCGGCTCGACACGGTCGAGATCCACATCCCCGCCGGCCCGCGCCTCGGCGACGTCGTCGTCCGCGCCGAGCACGTCGAGAAGGGCTTCGGCGACCGCCTGCTCGTGGAGGACCTCACCTTCGACCTGCCACCCGGCGGGATCGTCGGCGTCATCGGCCCGAACGGCGCGGGCAAGACGACGCTCTTCCGCATGATCGCCGGCGAGGTCGAGGTCGACGGCGGCACGCTCGAGGTGGGCGAGACGGTCGAGCTCGCCTACGTCGACCAGTCGCGGAGCGCCCTGGACGGGAAGAACACGGTGTGGAAGGAGATCTCCGGAAACCAGGACGTGATCCAGCTCGGCAAGCGCGAGGTCAACTCGCGCCAGTACGTCTCGTGGTTCAACTTCCGCGGCGGCGACCAGCAGAAGCTCGTCAAGGACCTCTCGGGCGGCGAGCGGAACCGCGTCCATCTCGCGAAGCTCCTGCGCTCGGGCGGCAACCTGCTCCTACTCGACGAGCCGACCAACGACCTCGACGTCGACACGCTGCGCGCGCTCGAGGAGGCGCTCCTCGACTTCGCCGGCTGCGCCGTCGTGATCTCGCACGACCGGTGGTTCCTCGACCGCGTGGCGACGCACATCCTCGCGTTCGAGGGCGACTCGCAGGTGACGTGGTTCGAGGGCTCCTACGCCGAGTACGCCGACTGGGTCCGCGAGACGCGCGGCCCCGAGGCCCTCGAGCCTCACCGCATCGCCTACAAGCCGCTCGTCCGCCCGTCGTAGCGCCGTCCGGCGGGCGGGGCAGGCTTCGCGGATGCGCGTTGCGGTCGTCGACGTCGGGTCGAACACCGCACGCGTGCTCGTGGCGGACGTCTTTCGGGACGGTCGCGTCGAGGCCGTCGAGGAACGGCGGGAGCGGCTCGGCCTGGGAGCGGAGATCGCGGCGCGCGGAGCGCTGTCGCGTGACACGGTCGGAGCGGTGGCGAGGGCCTGCAAGGGATACGCGAAGCTCGCACGGGCGCTCGGCGCCGAGCGAGCCGAGACGATCGTCACCGCGCCGGGTCGTCAGGGGCGTGCGCCGCAGCGCCTGGTGTCCGCGCTCTCCGAAGCGACGAGGCTGCCGGTGCGTGTCCTCTCCTCCGACGAGGAGGGGCGCCTCTCGTACGACGGCGCCGTCACACGTGCCGCCTCCTCGTCCGGCCTCACGGCGGTCGTCGACGTCGGTGGCGGATCGACCGAGATCGTCCTCGGAGACAGGTGGCGCGGAGCCGTCTGGATTCGGTCGATCGACCTCGGCTCGATCAGGCTGACGCGCCAGTACCTACGCCGTGACCCGCCCGGCAGGCGGGAGCTGCGGAGGGCGCGCGACGCCGTTCGTGCCGGAACGGCCGAGCTCGATCCGGCCCGCCCCGATCGCGCACTCGCCACGGGAGGCAGCGCACGAGCGGTCGCGAAGATCGTCGGCCCCGTCTTCGATGCCGAGGACATCGAGTCGGCCGTCGACACGTTCACGCGTCGCTCGTCGGCCAAGGTCGCACGCGCCGCGGGAATCCATCCAGTTCGCGCGGCGTCCCTGCTCGGCGGTGCGCTGCTCCTCTCGGAAACGAGCCGGCTGCTCGACCGCCCGCTCGAGCTCGCCCGTGGCGGAGTGCGCGAAGGGGCAGCGCTTGCACTCGCCGAGGTGCAGGCCCGCGCTGCGGCTGCCTGACGACCTTCCCGCACGGCGGCCCGGAGGCGTCGTCTACGCGCGTGCGCGGCGGGCGCGAAGCTGGGCGCGGCGCATCATCGCGTCCTGGTGTGCGTGCGTCTTCTTCGCCTTCGCCTCGCGACGCGTCCACTCGCTGTCGGAGCCGAGCTCCCAGGTGTTCGTCGTGTCGGCGAACGCGCTGTCGAGAATCGCGCCGATCTCGGCCTTCGCGCGGGCGTTCTCGACCGGGGTGAGCACCTCGATCCGCCGGTCGAGGTTGCGCGGCATCAGGTCGGCGCTCCCCATGTAGATGGTGGCCTCGTCGCCGGCCTCGAACCAGTAGATCCGGCTGTGCTCGAGGAACCGGTCGACGACGGACGTGACGCGGATCGTCTCCGAGAGGCCCTTGACCCCGGGACGCAGCATGCAGATGGACCGCGCCTGGATCTCGATCGGGACGCCCGCCGCGGATGCCGCATAGAGCTCCTCGACGACCGTCGGGTCGACGAGCGCGTTCAGCTTCAGCCGGATTCGCGTCGGGATGCCCTCGGCGGCGGCTGTAGCCACTCGGCGGATCTCCTCCACGAGCCGGGCGCGCATCGTAAACGGTGCGACGAGCAGCTTGCGGAACCGCTGCGGGCGTCCGAAGCCCGTGACGTGGTTGAAGAGGTCGGCGACGTCCGCGGAGATCTCCTCGTCCGCGGTGAACAGCCCGACGTCCTCGTAGACGCGCGCCGTGGAGGCGTTGTAGTTCCCGGTGCCGATGTGGACGTAACGCCGCAGCCCGCCCTGCTCGCGCCGCACGACGAGCGTCATCTTCGCGTGGATCTTGAGGTCGGGGAAGCCGTGGACGACATGGACGCCCGCCTCCTCCATCTCGCGCGACCACTCGATGTTGCGGCGCTCGTCGAACCGCGCCTTCAACTCGACGAGGCAGACCGATTCCTTGCCCTGCTCCGCGCACTCGATCAGCGACGAGACGAGCGACGACTCGTCGCTCGTCCGGTACACGGCCGTCTTGATCGCGATCACCTCGGGGTCGCGCGCCGCCGCCTCCGCGAAGGCCTCGAAGCTCGCCCGGAAGGAGTCGTACGGCTGCTGGACGAGGAGATCGCCGCGCCGGATCTCGTCGAACACCTCGGAGCCGCTCGCCGCACGCGCCCAGCGCGGCGGGACGACCGGAGACCATGCGGGCGGCTTCAGGTCGGGACGGTCGAGCGCGACGAGCTCCCAGAGCTCCGACTGGTCGAGCAAGCCCTCCACCTCGTAGACCTGGCCGGGCCGGACGTCGAGACCCTGGATCAGCCGGTCGCGCATGTCGCGGGAGGCCGAGCGCGTGAGCTCCAGCCGCACGACGTCCCCGAACCGGCGACGGCGCAGCTCGGACTCGACCGCCTCGAGGAGATCGTCGGCATCGTCCGACAGCTCGAAGTCGGCGTCACGGGTGACGCGGAAGAGCGCGCGCTCGGCGATCTCCATGCCGGGAAAGAGCATCGGCAGGAAGTGGGCGATGACCGACTCGAGCGGGACGAGGCGCTTGCCGGCGGGTACGAACCGGTCGAGGACCTCGGGGACCTTGACGCGGGCGAACCGCTCCTCGCCGGTCTCCGGTTCGACCGCGATCACGCCCAGCGACAGCGAAAGCCCCGACACGTACGGAAAGGGTTGGCCCGGGCTGACGGCGAGCGGCGTGAGGATCGGGAAGACCTCGCGCTCGAAGAACTTGCGGAGCTTCTCACGCTCCCGGTCGGAGCAGTCGTCGATGGTCGCGACGTCGATCCCTGCCGCGGCGAGCGCCGGCGCGAGGTCGCGTTTCCAGAGCTTCCCCTGCCGAGCGGTCAGCTCCGATACGCGATCCCGGATCGCGTCGAGCGCCTGTCCCGCGCTGAGCCCGTCCGCCGAGCGCACCAGCACGTCCGCCTCGTCGAGCTCGAGCAGGCCGGCGACGCGGACCATGAAGAACTCGTCGAGCCCCTGCGAGAAGATCGCCGCGAACTTCAGCCGCTCGAGCAGGGGCAGACGATCGTCCTCGGCGAGCTCGAGGACGCGCGCGCCGAACTCGACCCAGGAGAGCTCGCGGTTGAGGAGGCGCGGCCGGGCGGATTCGGTGGCGGTCTCCATCCTCGGATTATCGGTCAGGAATCCGGGCCGTCGGAGCCCAGCTCCGCGACGACGAGGGCCTGGAACCAGGCGATCAGCTTCTCCGACTCGGGAAGCAGCGTCCCCGCTTCGAGACCGCCGCTCGCGACGCCGCGCTGCACGTTCTCGACGAGCACGCGGTCCTCGGCGCCGACCTGGTCGTCGAGCTCGAGGTACGCCGCAAGCCACTCGTCGTCCGTGTCTGGGCCTACGAAGTAGTCGAGGAAGCGGTAGGTGCGGTCGGGGGCTCGCGGGACGACGGGGCCGATCGAGAGGTTCGGCTTCCCGGGCATCACGTTCACCACGGTGCCGGGGAACAGGAGGTGGAACTGGCCCCGCGCGACCTCTCCGTCGGAGTATGCGGAATCGTTCTTCCGCCTCGGCGGCCCGAACTGGCTCGCCAGCCGGCCGCGCGCCTCGAGCCCGTAGGCGTCGGGCGAGACGTCGAGCACCTTCGAGAGGCTCGGGTGCGCGACCGCGCAGTGGTAGCACTCGAGGAAGTTCTCGACGCAGATCTTCCAGTTGCAGGCGTACTCGTCCGACTCGGCCCGCGCGTGGAAGCGGAGCGCGGCCACGTCGATGCCGTCGGCGGCAAGGAGGTCGGGCAGCTCGCCGAGGTCGTCGGCGAGCGGCGGCGCGTCGGGATCCGGGTTGACGAAGACGAACGCCCCCCACGTGTCGACCGACACCGGGGCGAGGCCGAGGCCGGACGTGTCGAACCCGGGCTCGCGATCCGAGCGGGGCGCGCTTCTGAGCGCACCGTCGAGGCCGTAGGTCCAGGCGTGGTAGGGGCACTGGATCGTCTCGCGGCGCGCGTCGCCGTCGCAGAGGATGTGGCCACGGTGGCGGCAGACGTTGACGAAGCCGCGAAGCTCGTCGTCCCGGCCGCGCGCGAGGAGGACGGGAAGCGACCCGGCCCAGGCCGTTGTCAGCTGCCCCGCCTCGGCGACCTGGTCGAGCCGGGCGGCGTACTGCCACGAGCGTGCGAAGATCCGCTCCTGCTCGAGGCGGAGGACGGCCGAGTCCGCATACCAGTCGTACGGAAGCGTTCGGACTCCGGCGACGGCCGCCATCGCCGCAATCTACCCGGCCGGAGACGGCAGCCCCTCGCCACATTCGGTCGTGTAAGGGTTCCCTTACACACGGAGTCGCAAAGCTGTACTCTCCGCGTATGACCAACCGTATCCGACTGTCGCTCCTGGTCGGCACGGCCGCCCTCGCTCTCGTCGCGGCGCTCGCGTCGACCGCCGCCGCGTCGCCTGCACGGACAACCGCAGCCGACGCGCCGAACTACGCAGGCGTCAAGACGTACCTGCTCGCCCGCTCGAAGCGGCTCGTCACGCAGCTGAACGGGATCCAGGCGCGCTCGGAGCGCTACTACGCGCTCGCGCAGCAGGAGCGGTTCTCGTATCGGGACCTGTGGCGCAAGCACCGCGCCGAGGTCGCCTCGATCCTTCTCGGCCTGAAGCCGGCGTTCAGCCGGGCGCACAGGGCCTACGAGGAGGAGGAGGGGATCATCGCGGGCGTCCCGTCGCTCGCGCAGTTCGACGTGATCATGGACTCGGGCACCAGCGCGACGGACGACCCGCAGACCGCGGTGCCGTTCGACCTGAAGCTTCCGAACGGGAGGGTCTTCGCGAAGCCGGGGAACTTCTTCCACGCGCTCCTCGAGCCGACCATCTGGGGTACGGATACGCGGTTCGTCGCGCCGGGAGGCGTCAAGGCCGACCTCGACCGCGACGGCACGGTCGAGTTCGGCGAGGTGCTGCCGGACGCCAACGTCCTGGTCGGAACGGCGAGAAGCTTTGTCTCGTACGCGCGCAAGAGCGACGCTGCCGCCCGCGCGTGGACGCCGAACGCCTCCGACGTCCTCACGGCGCTCGTCGTGATGGTCCCGACCGTCGAGGGCTACTTCGGCGAGTGGAAGAGCTCCCGCGCGATCGCCGGGGCGGGCACGAAGGAGAAGGCGTTCGTCGCCCACTCGCGCCTGGTCGACGTGCACGGCATCCTCTTCAGCCTCCAGAACGTCTACAAGGGCGTGCGGCCGCTCGTCGCCAAGGCCGGCTCCGCGCAGAGCGCGCGGATCGGCACGGCGCTCCAGCAGCTGACGCGCTTCGTCGACGAGATCTACGCCCAGGAGAAGGCCGGCAAGAGGTTCACGCCGAAGCAGGCAGACCTGCTGGGCGGCCAGGCCCAGCAGCGCGCGAATGCGATCGCGGGACAGATCTCGCAGGTCGCAGGTGTCCTCGGCATCGAGCTCCAGGCCTGAGTCGGGGCGCGGACCGGACGGAGACCGGGTGAGGGAACTGCGACGCGGCGGAAAGCGGGCGGGAGGCGGAGCGCTCCTCGCCCTCGCCGTCGTCGCGCTCGTGGCGGCCCTGGGGGCCGGCCCAGCCTCCGCAGCGGAGGAAGGCGCGCCGTGGCAGGAGTTCGACGCCCTCGACTCGGCGCTCTTCGACGCCGAGCTCGCTGCGATGACGAACGACGCCGGCGCGCTCGCGGCGGCGGGCAGCCGGGCGTCCGCCGCGGCGGGACGGCTTGCGGACGGCCTCGCCCCCTCCGCTGGCGCGAGCGCCGTCCGCCTACGCGGCGCGGCCGGCGCCGTCGCGTCGGAGCGGAGCGGCGTCGACCTCGCGGTGGAGGCATCGACTGCGAGGGCGGCAGCGCTCGACGGCGCATACGAGACGGTTCTCGCCGCGACGCGCGCAGGGGACCTCGACAGGGCCCGGGAGTGGCTCCTCGTCCGCGAGTTCAAGCCGGTCACCCGCTTCGCGCACCCGAGTGCCGCGGCGAGCGTCGCGATCGCCTCGCTCGCGGACGGCGTCGTCCCCCGCGCGCGTGCCGTGCGCTCGATCCGCGCCGACCTTCTCGACACGTACGAGGCGCTCCTGCGCGCGGGCGCTCTCCGACACCGGCGACGCGCTCCGTGCCGGGCTCCCCGAGAAGGCGGCGGGATCGGCGGCGACGGCTCGCGGCTACTGGTGGATCCTCCGCGGCGCGTTCGCCGGCCAGCGCGGAGAGCCCGCTGCAGCGCAGCTCGATCGCGCATTCGAGCGCCTCGTCGTCGCCGTCCGGACGGGCAAGCCGGCGGCGACCGCCGCGGCGGCAGCCACGATCGAGGACGACCTGCTCGCGTTCCGCGCGGCACCGCTGTCGGCCTCGGAGCAGGCGCGCCGCGCCGGCCAGCTGATCCGCTACCTCGGGCTCGTGCCCGTCGAGTACGGACGGGGAGTCGCGAACGGCAGCGTCGTCGTGCCGATCGAGATCCAGGAGGCAATCGCGTTCCGCGACGGCGCCGCCGTCGCCTTCGGCGAGCTCCAGTCCTACCTCGCCGCCCGCGACCTCGCGGCCACCCGCTCCGTCCAGCGCGCGCTCGCCGGGCTCGACACCCGGCTCGGCGACGCGGAGCGCGGCACCGCGGTGGCCGACCCCGGCGAGGTCGAGTCCCTCACGAAGACCGCGACCTCGGCGCTGGACGACGTCTACCCGGACGACTGGAAGGCGGGCACGGCCGAGGCCGACTTCGACGTCATCGCGACGCTGCTGAAGAAGGTGTCGGCGCTCGCGGTCGCCGGCGACCTGCGGCGCGCCGAGTCGAGCCGCCTCGAGGCGTACGCGACCTTCGAGCTCGGCCCCGAGCAGCGCCTCCGCGGCCTCGCGCCGTCGCTCTTCCAGCGGGTCGAAGGGCTCTTCTGGTACGGCGCCGACGGGCACGACGGCCTCGCGCAGCTCCTGCGCCAGAACGCGAGCGCGGACGAGCTCGCCGGGACGATGGCCGCGCTCGATCTCGCGCTCAAGGAGTCCGCCGAGGCGATCGGCAGCGGTCCACAGTCCCGCGCGGCCGTCGTCACGAACAGCGCGATCATCGTCTTCCGGGAAGGGCTCGAGGCGGTGCTCATCCTCGCCGCGCTGATGGCGAGCATGGTCGGCGCCCAGCGCCGGTTCCGCAAGCCGCTCATGGCCGGGGTCGGCATCGCGCTCGCGGCGAGCGTCGTGACCTGGGTCGTGGCGCAGACCGTGCTCGGCTCGCTCGCCGGATGGGGAGAGAAGCTCGAAGCGGTCGTCTCGCTGATCGCGATCGGCGTGCTGCTCCTGATCCTCAACTGGTTCTACCACCGTGTCTATTGGCAGGAAAACCTCCAGGACCTGCACAAGAAGAAGAAGCGCGTGCTCGCAGGCGCCTCGATCGGATTCCTCTCCGCGCAGGCGCTCGGGCTCGTGATGCTCGGGTTCTCGAGCGTCTACCGCGAGGGCTTCGAGACGGTGCTCTTCCTCCAGGCGCTCACCCTCGAGGCCGGCGCGTGGACGGTGCTGCAGGGCGTGCTCCTCGGCTTCGCCGGCGTCGTCGGCGTCTTTGCGCTCGTCGTGTCGCTCGAGCGCAGGCTGCCGCACAAGAAGATGCTGATCGCCACCGGCCTGCTGATCACCGGCGTGCTCGCCGTGCTCGTCGGCCACACGGTGCAGACCATGCAGGTGGTCGGCTGGGTGCCCGTGACGCCCGTCGAGGGCCTGTCGCTGCCGTTCTGGGCCGGCATGTGGTTCGGCGTCTTCCCGACCTGGGAGGGACTGCTCCTGCAGGCGGCCGCCCTGGCCTTCGTGGTCGGGAGCTACGTCGCGTCGGAGGCGCTCAAGCGGCGCAAGCGGCGCCGGATCCTCGCCGCGCCGATCGTCGCGGCGAGCACTGCCGGCTCAACGCCCGAGCTCCCAGGCGAGATGGGCGAGCTCCGGTTCGATCAGCTTCTCCCACGCGAGCGCAACGGCTTTGGGCGAGCCGGGGACCGAGACGACGACCGCTCCGCGGTAGGTGCCGGCGGTCGCGCGTGAGAGCATCGCGGCCGAGCCGACCTGCTCGTAGCTGAGCATCCGGAACAGCTCGCCGAAGCCGGGCAGCGTCTTCTCGAGCATGCCCGCCAGCGTGTCGTAGGTCGTGTCGCGCCGGGAGACGCCGGTGCCGCCGTTGACGACGACGATTCGCGCGTCCGCGACGAGCGAGTCGACGGCGGCGCGCACCTCGTCCGGCTCGTCCCGCACCACGCGGTAGCCGGAGACGACCGCGCCTGCCGCGGGGATCCGCTCGTGCAGCCAGCGCCCGTTCGTGTCGTCGTCCGGCGTGCGGCTGTCGCTGACCGTGATGACGCCGACGGCGATGGGGCCGAGCTCTGCGGCGGCGGCACGGTGCGCATCGGTGCCCACGGCGAGCGATCGTAGATGCTCCGCGCCGCTCGTCGGGTACGCTCCGAGACGCCGTGAGCGAACCGGAAGCCGTCGTCGAGCGGGCCGTCGAGCGGCTCCGTCCCCTCTACAGGGCAGCGTCGCTGTCGTGGTGGGACGCGAACGTCTCGGCGACCGAGGAGAACGAGCAGCGTCGCGTCGCGGCCGAGCTCGCGCTCTCCGACGCGCTGGCCGACGCCGATCTCTTCGGCGACATCGAGGCGGCGCGCGCGAACGGCGCCGAGCCGCTCGTCCGCCGCCAGCTCGACCTGCTCCACGCGAGCGTCGTGCCGCAGCAGGTCCCGGAGTCGCTCAGGCACCGGATCGTCGAGCTCGAGGCGTCGGTCGAGTCCCGCTTCGCGCAGCACCGCGGCGAGGTCGCCGGCAGGCCGGTCGACGACAACGAGATCAAGCGGATCCTCCGCGAGAGCGACGATGTCGCAGAGCGGCGCGAGGCGTGGGAGGCGTCGAAGACCGTCGGTGCCGCGGTGGCGGACGACGTGCGCGAGCTCGCGCGGCTCCGCAACGAGGCGGCTCGCTCGCTCGGCTACCGGGACTGGTTCGCGCTGGCCGTCGACACCTCGGAGATGGACGAGACGCGGCTCTTCGAGACACTCGACGAGTGCGATCGGCTGACCGTCGACGCGTTCGCCGGCTGGAAGGCGGCAACCGACGCGCGGCTCGCGGAGCGTTTCGGCTTCACGATCGGGGAGCTGCGGCCGTGGCACTACGAGGACCCGTTCTTCCAGGAGGTGCCCGCGGCCGGCGGTGTCGACCTGACGGACGTGTTCGCGGGCAAGGACGTCGTCGCGCTCGCGCGGGCGACGTACGACGGCCTCGGCGTCGACACGAACGCGATCCTCGACCGCAGCGACCTCTTTCCGCGCGACGGCAAGTGCCAGCATGCGTTCTGCATCGACGTCGACCGCGAGGGCGACGTCCGCGTGCTCGCGAACGTCGCCGACGACCGCTACTGGGCGGACACGATGCTCCACGAGCTCGGGCACGGCGCCTACGACATCGGGTTCGACCAGGGCCTCCCGTGGCTCCTGCGGGACTGCCACCTCACCGTCACGGAGGGCATCGCGATCCTGATGGGCCGCCTCGCGCAGGACGCGGAGTGGCTCCGCGAGGTGGTCGGGCTCGACTCGGCGGACGTCGAGCGGCTCGAGGCGGGCCTTCGCGCGGCGCAGGCCGCGGAGCTCCTCGTCTTCACGCGCTGGGTGCTCGTGATGACGAACTTCGAGCGCGCGTTCTACGCCGATCCCGAGGCCGACCTGAACGCCCTCTGGTGGGAGCTCGTGTCGCGCTACCAGCTCGTGACGCCGCCGGACGGCCGCGACGAGCCCGACTGGGCCGCGAAGATCCACGTCGCCTGCGCGCCGGTCTACTACCACACGTATCTCTACGGGAACCTCGTCGCATCGCAGCTCCGGGCGACGCTCGACCGGGTCGCCGGCGGGCTCGTCGGCCGGCGCGAGGCAGGCGCGTTCCTCGGCGAGCAGGTGTTCCGCCCGGGCCAGTCGCTGCGCTGGGACCGGCTGATCGCGGCGGCCACCGGCGAGCCGCTCACCGCAACGCACGCCGCGCGGGACATCGCGGCCGGTCTCGCGAGCTGAGAGAATCGTCCTCGTGAGCGGAGCCGTCGGACTGAACCACGTGAGCATCGTCGCGCGCGACCTCGACGAGTCGGTGCGGTTCTACGTCGACGTCCTCGGGCTCGAGCCTTTGCCGACGCCCGACTTCGCCTTTCCGGTGCAGTGGCTTCGCGCGGGCTCGCTCCAGGTGCACCTTTTCGAGCGGCCGGACACGCCGCCCTCGTACGCGCACTTCGCGCTCGAGGTGGACGACGTCGTCGCCGTGTACGAGCGCGCGCGGGAGCTCGGGATCCTCGAACGCGAGAGCTTCGGCTACGCGATCGCGGAGCTGCCCGGCGGCGAGGCGCAGCTCTACATCCGCGATCCGACCGGCAACCTCCTCGAGCTCGACCATCCCGACGGTGCAGCCGCCCGTGAGCAGATCGAGGAGATGATCCTCCTCTCCGACCGCCTGCCGCAGCCCGACGGCGGCCCGACGCCGCGGCTCTTCACCGCCGACCTCGCCCGGTAGGCGAACCGGCCGGGATCAGGCCGGGCGCAGCTCGCGCAAGCTCGTCGACCGGCGCGGTCGTGTCGATCCTCGAGCAGGCGGTGGACGACCGGATGGCGATCGAGCCGGCGCCGACGGCCGACGCGACGCGCTTGACCGATCCGTGCCGGGCGTCGCCCACGGCGAGGACGCGCGGCATGCTCGTCTCGAGCGGGAGCGGGTCTTGGTCGAGCGGCCAGGTGTCTCGCGGGACGTCCGCGCCCGTGAGGACGAAGCCCCGGCTGTCGCGCGAGATCTCGGCAGGGAGCCAGTCGGTGTGCGGGCGGGCGCCGATCGAGAGGTAGAGCCCGTCCGCGGGCACCGTCTCCTCGGCACCGCTCTCCCGGTCGCGCAGGACGAGGTGCGTGAGCCAGCCGTCGCCTCCTCCTCCGACGATCTCCGTGCCGATCCTGATGTCGACGTTCGGCGTCGCCTCGAGCTGCCGGACGAGGTAGTGCGACATCCCCGCCTCGAGCGACGGCGCCCGCACGACGAGCGTCAGGCGCCGGGCGTACCGCGCGAGATGGAGCGCAGCCTGCCCGGCGGAGTTCGCCCCGCCGAGCACGTAGACCTCCTGGCCCGCCATCCGCTGCGCGTCCGAACCGGCGCCGCCGTAGAAGACGCCCGCGCCGGCGAGATCCTCGAGCGCGGGAATCCCGAGGCGGCGATACGTGACGCCGGTGGCGAGGACGACCGCACGGGCCGTGACGGTCGCGCCCTCGGAGAGGGTCGCGAGGAGCCGGCCGTCGCTGTCGTTCCTTCGCAGAGCGGTCACCTCCTGCATGAACACGAATCGGGCCCCGAACACCCACGCCTGCTCGTGCGCCTGGCGGGCGAGCAGCGCGCCGCTGACGCCACGCGGGAACCCGAGGTAGTTGCGGATCAGCGAGCTCGACCGTGCCTGGCCGCCGATGCCGTGCGGGTCGACGACCATCGTCCTGAGCCCCTCGGAGGCGCCGTAGACGGCGGCCGACAGCCCCGCGGGCCCGGCGCCGACGATCAGAAGGTCGACGTCCGTATCGTCGGGCTCGATTGCGGAGCCGGTCGCGAGCGTGAGCTCGACGTCGGTCGGGTTTACGAGCCGGCGCGCCGTCCGGCAGGACCACCACGGGCAACTCGGTGTCAGGGTCGGATCCCTCCAGCAGCTGTCGTCCCTCCACCGAGTCGGCGAGGCAGAACGCGTGCGGGAACGGCGCATCGTTCGAGAAGCGTCCGTAGCTCTGCCGCCCGCCCCGACCAGGAGTCGCCGATCACGTGGATCGCGTACGGCGCGGTGCGCCGCTCCTCGGCCCACTCGAGCAGGAACGTCGTGATCGCCTGGTGGAAGAGCTCGTCCGGCGGCGCCACCGGGCGCACGACGTAGTGGTCGACCTTTCCCTGCTCGATCGCCTCGAGGATCGCCTCCCCGGTCCCGCGAAGCCCCAGTCGCCCCATCCGACGAGAACGGCCCGCTTGGCATGCGGATGGAGCCGGCGCACCTCGCCGAGGACGCTCGTCGCCGGTCGTTCCGTCGGGCTCCTGTCCCGCGAGCACGAGCGCGACGTCACTGCCGGTCTCGTGGAGCTGCGCGAGCCGATCGCGCGCCTCCGCGGCCGATGCCGTCGAGACGACGTCGTAGTGGCGGGCGTACCGGTCGAGAAGCTCGCCCTCGATCGTCGCGAGACCGGCCGGGTCGGCGTCGACGACGAGGATGACGGGATTCCCCATCGGTCGAGGGTAGGCCGCGCCACGTGCCGCCACGGTTCGGTAGACCGCCGGTGTGTCGACGGTTCGCCGTACCACTGACGGCCGCGTCAGCCGATCGCGTAGCTCTCGGCGACCTCCGCTGTCAGGTACGCAGCGGACGGGCTTCCCGCGGGCGTGAAGATGCCGACCACGGCCAGCTCGACCGCCGGGTCGGTGTTCTCGACGATGTGCACCTCGCGCGGGCGGAGGCGGAAGGCGGCTCCATGGTCGAGCGGCTCCACCGTGTCGCCGATGTGGAGTCGGCCCTCCCCGCGGAGCACCCAGACGATCTCGTCGTACAGGTGGTAGTGCCACGGCGCCTTCCCCGGCGGGATGTAGCCGACGAACATCGTCGCCCGCGTCGAGCCGTTGTGCGGCCCGTGGAGCACCTGGAACGAGCGCGCGCCCGTTGCCTGCCCGGGCTCGACGTGGTCGAGCGCGACGACGGGCTCTGCAGTGCCCATGGGGGCGTGCAGGTCGGTCCCGGCGCCGAGCGTGGCGCACACGAGGGACGCGCCGTCCGGGCCCGCGACGAGCGTGCGCCGTTCACCGGCGGGCACGAGGAGCGAGCCGGGGCCGTCGAGCTCGTGGTTCCCGACCGCGCACGCGCCCTCGTGGGCGAAGAGCAGCGTGTCGTGGAGGTCGTCGGATATCTCGGTGGCCGCGCCGGCGCGGGACGCGCATCGCGTGGAGCGCGAGCTCGGAGCCCGTCTCGGAGGGAATCAGCGCGCGGCGCTCCCCGACTCCGGCGATGTCGTCCGACCGGATCACGCGGGCCATCCCGTGAGCATATGGTCGGACGCACCCGCACCGAGGAAGGAGCCACCCATGCCGCTGATCCGCGTGGAGCTGTTCGACTACCGCGTGAACGAGGAGACGAGCGCCAAGCTGATCGCCGGGCTCACCGACGCCCTGTGTGCCGCCACGGCCGAGGGCCTCCGCGACCACACCTGGGTGATCGTCGAGGGACACGACCCGAAGAACTGGGGCGTCGGCGGCAAGCCCTGGCCCGTCGGCGAGATGCCGCCGGGACCCGCCTGAGGGCTACCCTCCCGCGGTGCCCGCCCGGGAGGACATCCGCAACGTCGCGATCGTCGCGCACGTGGACCACGGCAAGACGACGCTCGTCGACGCGATGCTCTGGCAGTCCGGCTCGTTCCGTGAGAACCAGGACGTCGCGGAGCGCGTCATGGACTCGATGGACCTCGAGCGCGAGAAGGGCATCACGATCCTCGCCAAGAACACCGCGGTGCGCCACGGCGCGACGAAGATCAACATCGTCGACACGCCCGGCCACGCCGACTTCGGCGGCGAGGTCGAGCGGGCGCTGCGGATGGTCGACGGCGTCCTCCTGCTCGTCGACGCGAGCGAAGGCCCGCTGCCGCAGACCCGCTTCGTGCTGCGCAAGGCGCTCGAGGCGCGGCTGCCCGTCGTCCTCGTCGTCAACAAGGTCGACCGGCCGGACGCACGGGCCGACGAGGTCGTGAACGAGGTCTACGAGCTCTTCCTCGACCTCGACGCCGACGAGAGCCAGATCGAGTTTCCGATCGTCTACTGCAACGCGCGGGCCGGAAGGTCAGGCCCGACGGCCGACCCGTCCGGCCTGGAAGAGACGCTCGAACCGCTCTTCGACACGCTCCTGCGCGCCATCCCCGCGCCGTCGTTCGAGGAGGGTCATCCGCTGCAGGCGCTCGTCGCGAACCTCGACGCGTCGCCGTACGTCGGCCGGCTCGCGATCTGCCGGATCGCGAACGGCACCCTGCGCAAGGGTCAGCAGATCGCCTGGTGCCGCGCCGACGGCAGCGTCGAGCGCGCGAAGGTGACCGAGCTCTACGTGACCGAGGCGCTCGACCGCGTCGACGCGGACGAGGCCGGGCCGGGCGAGATCGTCGCGGTCGCGGGCATCCCGGAGGTGACGATCGGCGAGACGCTCGCCGACCCGGACGACCCGCGGGCGCTTCCGGTCGTGGCCGTGGACGAGCCGAGCCTCTCGATGACGATCGGCATCAACTCGTCGCCGCTCGCGAGCCAGGAGGGGTCGAAGCTGACCGCGCCGATGGTGAGGCAGCGGCTCGACCAGGAGCTCGTCGGCAACGTCTCCCTCCGCGTCGTCGCCACCGAGCGGCCGGACGCGTGGGAGGTGCAGGGCCGCGGAGAGCTCCAGCTCGCGGTGCTCGTCGAGCTGATGCGTCGCGAGGGCTTCGAGCTGACGGTCGGCAAGCCCGAGGTCGTGACGCGCGAGGTCGAGGGGAAGGTGCACGAGCCCGTCGAGCGCGTGGCGATCGATGCGCCCGAGGAGTACGTCGGCGTCCTGACCCAGCTGCTCGCGCTGCGCAAGGGGCGCATGGAGCAGATGGTCAACCACGGCACGGGCTGGGTGCGGATGGAATACCTCGTCCCGGCACGCGGCCTGATCGGGTTCCGCACGGAGTTCCTCACCGAGACGCGCGGCACGGGGATCCTCCACCACGTCTTCGACCGCTACGAGCCGTGGCACGGCGAGCTGCGGACGCGGCCGAGCGGCAGCCTCGTGGCCGACCGGCGCGGCCCGACGACGACGTTCGCGCTCCTCAACCTCCAGGAGCGCGGCTCGCTGTTCGTCGGCCCGGGGGTCGAGGTCTACGAGGGGATGGTCGTCGGCGAGAACGCGCGGGCCGAGGACCTCGACGTGAACGCCACGAAGGAGAAGAAGCTGACGAACATCCGCTCCTCGACGGCCGAGGAGCTCGTGCGTCTGATCCCGCCGCGGCCGCTCTCGCTCGAGCAGGCGCTCGAGTTCATCCGCGACGACGAGTGCGTCGAGGTGACGCCGGCGTCGATCCGGCTGCGGAAGGTCGAGCTGTCGGCCTCGAAGCGCCAGCAGGCCGCGAGCCGCCGGGCGCGAGCCCGCGGCATGTAGCTGGCTCGCCAAGCAGGATTCCGCAGGAGCGGAATCCTGCGGCTTGATCCCCGCCTGCGGCGGGGCACATCCCTGAAGGCGTCGCCTGCGGCGCCGCAACTGCTGCGATCGGCTTCACATCAGTCCCCGCCGACTGTCGCGGCCGCCCGGCAGATCTCGCCGCGCGGGCCGAGCGCGCGGACGGTGACGGTGTCCCGCCCCGGCCAGTCGGGGATCGCGACGCGGACGGAGAGCGAGCGTGACCCGGCACCGCTTCGCCGCGTCGCGCGCAGGGCGACCCGGCGCTCGTGGACGATCGTCACGATCCACGCCGTCCCACTTCGGGCCGCCTGCAGGTCGACATCGACGCGGAGCAGATCGCCGTCGCGCTCGCGGACGCGGAGGCGCACGGTGCTTCCGGCCGTGCACGAGCGGTCGACCCGGACCTCGTCGCCCCCGTCGGCACGCGCCGCAGCCGGCGCGGCTACGACGACGACGAGCGCCGCAAGCACCACCACGAGGAGCTGCCGGGATCGCCGTACCACGGGCCGATCGTGCCGCCGCGGTGGGCGCGGCGCAATCGGACTTCGGTCCTAGGACCCGGTGCCGAGGCCGTTCCGCTCGGCCCAGAGCGCCGCCTGCGTCCGGTCGGTGACGCCGATCGTGCGAAAGACGCTCGTCAGGTGCGTCTTGACGGTCTTCTCGCTGATCGAGAGCTCGCGCGCAATGAGCTTGTTCGGCAGCCCCTGTGCGACGAGACGCAGGACCTCCCGCTCGCGCTCGGAGAGCCCGTCGAGCGGCGACGAGGCGCTGCGCGCGCTGAGAAGCGCCCGTCCGGCGCGCGGGTCGAGCGGCGACTCGCCCCGCGCCGCGGCCCGCACGGCCTTCGCGATCTCGTCCGGCTCGGCGTCCTTCAGGAGGTAGCCGACCGCGCCGGCGTCGAGCGCCCGCAGGATCTGGTCCCGGTCGGAGAACGAGGTCAGCACGACGACGGCGACGTCCGGCTGGGCCGCGGCGATCGCCCGGGTCGCGGCGATGCCGTCCAGCACCGGCATCTCGATGTCCATGAGGACGACATCCGGCTCGGAGGCGCGGCAGCGGTCGACCGCCTCCTGTCCGTTGGCCGCAGCGCCCACGAGCTCGACGCCGTCGAACGTCGCGACGAGGCGCTCGAGGCCCTCGCGCACGACGGCGTGGTCGTCCGCGATGAGAAGTCGGATCATGCGTGCGGCAGCTCCAGCTCGAAGGTCGTGCCGTCCCCGGGCGCCGAGCGTACAGCGAGCCGGCCGCCGGCACGCGCCGCGAGCTCCTCGAGGAGCGACAGGCCGACGTGCCCCTCCTCCCGCCGGCGCTCGCGGTCGCCCGGCCCGAAGCCGACCCCGTCGTCGACGACCACCAGCCGCACGCCGTCGTCTCGCTCCTCCACGGCGACGGCGACGCGATTCGCAGCGGCATGCCGCTCGACGTTGCGCAACGCCTCCGCGGCCGCCCGGTAGACGATCCGCTCCGCGCCCTCGTCGAGGGCGAGCGCCGAGTCGACCGTGAGGCTCGTCTCCGCACCGCGAGCCCGGAGCGGTGCGAGAAGGTCGGCGAGTGCGGCCTCGAGGCCGCTCGCGCGGAGGTTCGGCGGGTGGATCTCGACGAGGAGCGACCGCAGTCGGCGCATGGAGTCCCGCGTGCCCGCGGCTGCCTGCCGGAGCGTCTCCCGCGCGGCGGGCGAGCCCTCCGTCTGGGCGGCGGCGCTCAGCGAGTACGAGATTCCGGCGAGATGCTGGACGGGGCCGTCGTGGAGGTCGGCCGCGATCCGCCGCCGTTCGTCGTCCGACGCCTCGACGGCGCGGACGAGCAGTGCCTCTCGCTCTGCCTGGCTCCGGCGGAGCCTCCGGTCGAGGCGCCACGCCAGCGGCACCTGGACGAGCCAGAGGAGGACGAGGCTCCCGAGCATGAGCGCGGCGAACGGCATCCAGATGCGGCGCCCGGTCGACGCGACGGCGCTCCGGCGCTGGTAGGTCTCGAACAGGAGTGGCGTGCCGTCGGGCGCGCGGATCGGCAGGTAGACCTCGTAGAGGTCGCCCTGACCGCGCTCGTAGCGGTTCTCGGGGCCCGAGAGGTCGGTCAGGGACGCGTTCGTGGCTCCCGACCGCAGCACGTCGAGCTTTTCCGCCTCGAGCGGGAACCGCGCGCCGATGAGGCGCGGCTCGTCCGAGTACACGATCCGCCCGTCGCGCGCCCAGAGCTTGACACGGACCACCCGCTCGCCGAGCACGCGCTCCTGGACGATCCGGTCGACCGCGGCGATCGCCTCGGGCTCGCCGCGGAGGAGGCCCGGCGCCACCGTCGGCTCGACGATCCCCTGTCCGGCCAGCGTGGCGAACTGCCGTGCGTCGCGGAGGGCCTCGGCGTTCCCGAGGCCGCGCAGCGCGAGCAACGCAGCCGCCCCGAACACCGCGAGGACCGCGAGCCCGGCGACGGCGAACTGGGCGACGGGGTGCCTCATCCAGAGTGCGGGGGGCCTACGACCAAGGTCCCATTGTGGCCGGGACCCGCCCGGAGGCACCCTCCGAGGCGTCGAACGGTCGAGTCGAGGAGGGACACGAGATGAGCACATGGATGGTTCGAATCGCGGTGACGGCGGTCGTCGGGGCGGCGCTTGCGCTCTCGCCGGCGGCGCTCGCGAAGGACGGCGTCCGGGTCGCAGGCAAGTGCACCAAGGCGAGCACGTCCAAGCTGAAGCTGGGCCGAGAGGATGCGGGAACCGAGGTCGAGTTCGAGGTCGACCAGAATCGGAACGGCGTCCGCTGGCGTGTCGTCCTGTTCCGGAACGGCACGCGGGTCGCGAGCCGCACCGCGGTGACGCGCGCTCCGAGCGGGTCGTTCGCGGCGCGGTTCGTGACGGCGGGCGCCGGGCGGTTCGTCGCGCGGGCGACGAGCCCGTCCGGCGAGGTCTGCTCCGCTGCGGCGTCGACGGCGTAGGTCACGTGCGGTCAACCGGGCGGTCGTGGCACGATCGCCCGGTTGACCCACGCCGCCGACATCGTCGCGACCGCGGCCGAGGCCTCCGGCGCGGCGCGGGAACCCCTTCTCGTCCTGGACGGCGTCGAGGCCTTCCTCGACGGCCACGGGCTCGGACACGGGCCGGTGCACGCGTCGCGGATCGGGGACGGCGGCGGCTCGAACTTCTCCTTCCTGCTCGAGCGGGGAGGCGAGCGGTTCGTGCTGCGCCGCCCGCCGAGGCCGCCGCTGCCGCCCTCGGCGCACGACATGGTGCGGGAGGCGCGGCTCCAGCTCGCGCTGGCGCCACAGGGCATCCGGTTGCCGCCGATCCTCGCCGTCTGCGAGGACGAGAGCGTGCTCGGCGTCCCGTTCTACGTCATGGGCTTCCTCGACGGCCACGTGGTCACCGACCGGTTGCCGGCCGGTCTCGAGGATCCGGCCGCGCGAAGCCGCCTCGGCGAGGAGCTGATCGACGCGCTGGTGGAGATCCACGCCGCCGACGTCTCGGACCCGGCGCTCGCGGCATTTGCACGTCCGGGCAGCTATCTCGAGCGACAGGTGCGCCGCTTCTCGCAGCTCTGGGAGATCAACGCGACGCGCGAGATCCCCGACGTCGAGGAGGTCGCACGGCGCCTTGCCGACGCGCTGCCGGAGCCGCTGCCGGATTCGGTCGTCCACGGGGACTACCGGCTCGGGAACCTCATGGTCGAGCGGGGCCGTCCCGACCGCGTCGAGGCAGTCCTGGACTGGGAGATGGGAGCGATCGGGGATCCTCGCGCGGACCTCGGCTACCTGCTCGCGACATACACCGAGCCCGGCGGCGGCCCGAGCCCACTCGGTGTCTCGCCGGTCACGGCACTGGAGGGATTCCCGACGAAGATGCAGCTGGTTGCCCGCTACGAGGAGCGAAGCGGGCGCGAGGTCGGGCCGCTCGGCTGGTTCGAGGCGCTCGCGCTCTGGAAGGCCGCCGTCTTCTGCGAGGCGATCTACGGCCGCTTCACACGGGGCGAGCTCGGTGCCGAGGACGCGCGTGCCGCCGGCTTCGAGCGGGCCGTGCCGCTGATGGCCGCGACGGCGGCCGCAGCGCTCGACTAGCTGTCGTGGAGATGGGTGCGAAGGACGCGCCCCGGAGCACGCGCCGCCCACGACTCGGCGAGAATCTCGCGCACGGCCCGGAGATCGAGCAGCGCGAGCTCCGCCATCACGACCTTCTTCGAGAACCCAGGTGCTGCGCGGAAGGCCCGGGGGTCCTCCTCGACGTAGGCGGCCACGAGCTCCCGCTCCGGGACCCAGAACTGCAGCACCTCGCGCCCGTCGCCGGTGGAGCGAAGCCGGGCGAACTGGACGTCGCCCACCGTTACCGTCGCCGAGCCCTCGTGGGCCTTGCCGAGCGACGTCTCGGGCAGCTCCAGCCCGAGCCGCTCCACGTCCTGCCATGTCGCCATCGCCTGCCCGACACTAGATGGTCGCCGCCATGCTCTCGCGGGTCCGAGCAACTAGCGTTCGGGGCGTGACCGAGCACGGTCGCCCCGAGTCGTCCGTCCGACCCGGCTTCGCCCGGGAGGACTGGAATGCGCGCTACGCGCAGAAGGAGCTCGTCTGGAGCGCCGAGCCGAACCGGCTCTTCGCCGCCGAGGTCGGCGGCCTCCCTCCCGGCCGCGCGCTCGACCTCGCCTGCGGCGAGGGACGGAACGCGGTGTGGCTCGCGGGGCGCGGCTGGCGCGTGACGGGCGTCGACTTCTCCGACGTCGCGCTCGCGAAGGCGGCCGAGCTCGCGGCGAGCCGCGGCGTCGACGTCGAATGGGTCGTCGCGGACGTCCTCGACCACGAGCCCGAGCCGCGTGCGTTCGACCTCGCCGCGCTCCTCTACCTGCAGCTGCCCCGCGAGGAGCTCCTGCAGGCGGTGCGGTCGGCGGCACGCGCGGTGGCCCCGGGTGGCACGCTCGTCGTCCTCGGCCACGACACGACGAACCTCGCCCACGGCCACGGCGGGCCGAAGGACGCATCCGTGCTGTACACGGCCGAGGACGTCGTTCCGGCGCTCGGCGACCTCGTCGTCGAGCGCGCGGAGGCGGTCGAGCGGTCGGTGCCGCTCGAGCAGGGCGAGGCCGTCGCGATCGACGCGTTCGTCCGCGCGCACCGGCCCGACTGACGGATCGCGGCGGCGGAGGTAAGACTCCGGGCCGGCAGGACACCAACGTTCGAGGTGAACGTTCGGTGACCAGAGCAACCGTCGAGCACCAGGTGCTCATCGCGTCCTGCGCGATCAGCGCCGGAATCCATGCCGCCCTCGCGCCCGAGCACCTCCGCGAGGAGCCCGCGGCCGGCGTGGGCTTCCTGGCCTCGGTGGCCGTGCTCGCCGTCCTGTGCGTCGTCCTCATCTACCGCCCGGGGCGCCGGATCGCCGTCGGAGCAGCGGGAGCGACGCTCGCAGGGCTGCTCGTGGCGTATGCGCTGGTTCTCGCCGTCGGCGTCCCCGTGCTCCACCCCGACCGAGAGCCGGCCGACGGGCTCGCCCTGGTGACGAAGGCGATCGAGCTCGTCGGGCTCGTGGCCGCCGTCGGCCTGGCCACGCCGGGCGTCCTCGCCGGCCGGCTCACACGACCGCTACCGAAAGGAACGAGATGATCGACGAACGTACGCACCGCGCGATCCCGCTCGGCGTCACGCTGCTGATCGCGACACTCGCCGCCCTTGCCGCGCTTGCGGTGTCGGGCGGGCCTGCAGCCCAGGCGCACGGCGAGCCCGCCGTCGCCGCAAAGGGCTCGGTGACGGGCTCCGAGTTCGCGCTCCGGCAGGGGATGCGGAGCCTCTGGGAGGACCACGTGAGCTGGACGAGGCTCGCGATCATCAGCCTCACCACCGGCTCGCCCGACACGAAGGCGACCGTCGCGCGTCTGCTCCGGAACCAGTCCGACATCGGCAACGCGATCAAGCCGTACTACGGCGCGAAGGCGGGAACCGGCCTGACGCGGCTCCTGCGCGAGCACATCCTCATCGCCGCCGACCTGGTGGCGGCCGCGAAGGCTGGCGACAAGGCCAAGCTCGCCACCGAGCAGACGGCCTGGCAGCGGAACGCCGACGCGATCGCCACCTTCCTCAACAAGGCGAACCCCGACGCATGGAAGCTCGGTGAGATGAAGTCGATGCTGCAGTCCCACCTCGCGCTCACCACGCAGGAGGTCGTCGCCCGCCTGCAGGGCAAGTGGAATGCCGACGTGCGCGCCTACGACGCGATCGTGACGCAGGCGCTCGGCATGGCTGACATGTTGAGCGAGGGGATCATCCACCAGTTCCCGGCGCGGTTCGCCTAGCGGGACCGGAAGGAAACGGCATGCCGTACGTCCACCACGAGCGAGGGATCGAGGGTCGGCAGTACCCCCCGTCGACGCTCGAGTGGCGGACCGGCCGCCTCGTCGATGCAGGGTTCCCGCGCGGGCTCGCCCTCCGGCTCGCGCGGGACACGCGTTACGACCTCCACGCCCTGATCGAGCTCGTCGAGCGCGGCTGCCCGCCCTCGCTCGCGGCGCGCATCCTCGCTCCACTCGACGAACCGCCGCCCTCCGCATGAGCACGCGGGCGCCTATCGTGTCGCGCATGGACAGCGCCGCCCGGGCTGTCGCCTCGATCGAGGAGGACCGCCGGGCCACCCTCGACGACGAATCGAGCGCGTGGCTTCGCGACCTGCGCGCCGGCGGGGTCGTCCACGACGACGCCGTCGAGCGTCTCCACGCGCTGCTCCTGCGAGCAGCCCGTTTCGAGACGGGGCGGCGGCGGGCCTCGCATCCGCACCTCCGCGGTGATCTGGACGAGATCGCGCAGGAGGCGGCCGACGATGCGCTGCTCGCCGTGCTGGAGCGCCTCGACGACTACCGCGGTTGGAGCCGCTTCACCACCTGGGCCTACAAGTTCGCCCTCTACCAGGCATCGGTGAAAGTCAGGCGCCGATCCTGGCAGGGCCGCGAGATCCCCGTCGAGGACGAGGCCTGGAGCGTCCTCGCGAGCGCCGGGTCGCTTCCGGAAGACGAGGCGGAGCGGAGCGAGCTGCTCGGCGCGATCCGCGACGGCATCCGGACGGCGCTCACGCCGCACCAGCGGAGCGTCCTGGTCGCGCTCGCGCTCAACGAGGTTCCCATCGACGTGCTCGCGGAGCGGCTGCAGACGAGCCGCGGCGCGCTCTACAAGTCCTTGCACGACGCCCGTCGCAGCCTGCGCCGCCATCTGGCGGCGGCCGGACTCGCGGTAGGCGAGCAGAGAGAGGAGGTGTCGTGACCGGCTTCGATGGACGAAATCGCGCCATCGCACGAGCGCTCGGGCCGGTCGGCCCGGAGGTCAGCTGCGAGACGTGCTTCGAGCTGCTCGACCGCTACGTCGAGCTGGAGGTCGAAGGCGCCGACGCCGACGCGGCGCTCCCGGGCCTCCGCGCGCATCTCGAGGGCTGCCCGGCCTGCCGCGAGGAGCACGAGAGCCTGCTGGCCCTCGTCTCCTCCGATGAGGGCTGAGGGCTCGACCGCTTCCCCGTCAGCGCAGCGACGTGACGAACGCCCGCACGGCCTCGTCGAAACGATCCGGCGCCTCGAGGTTCGGCATGTGGCCGATACCCGGGAGGATCACCACCTCGGGGTCGGGCAGCGCGGCGACCAGCTGCGCCGTGATCTCCGCGGTGGAGAAGAAGTCCGCGTCGCCCGCGAGCACGAGCGACGGGATTCGGAGCTCGGGGAGCAGCTCGTGGTACGGCGGCCGCTCCGCACGGCCGCGAAGCGCCGCAGCCGCGCCGCCGGGTGAGGTCGTCAGCATCGTCTCGAGGATCGGCAGCACGAGCCGTGGCTCGCGCCGCGCCGCCGGCCCGAACAGGCGCCCTGCCATCTCGAGGGCGTGGTCGAGCATCCCGTCCCGCTCGAGCCGCGCCGCCGTCGAGCGCCGCATCTCGGCTTCCTCCGGCGTGAGCGGCGCCGCCGTGGTCGCCGTGAGGACGAGCCCGTCGACCCGGTCCGGGTAGCCGAGGCCGAGCTCCATCGCGACGAGGCCGCCGAGGCTGAGCCCCACCACCGTCGCGCGGGGGACGTCGATCGCGTCCATCAGCTCGACGACCGCAGCTGCGAGCCCACGCGGCGTGATGGTCTCGCCCCGCGCTGGCGACTCGCCGTAGCCGGGCAGGTCGGGCGCGACGACGCGGAAGGCGTCGCCCAGGGAGTCGAGCTGCCCGGCCCACATCGCACGGCTGAACGGATGCCCGTGGATCAGCACGATCGCGGGGCCGCTCCCGCGCTCGTCGTGGGCGAGCGGCACCGTCACGGCGTGACCCCCGTCCCCGACCAGCCTCCGTCGACCGCGAGCGTGTGGCCGGTGATCTGCGCCGCCCCCGGGGAGACGATGAACCCCAGTGCCGCGGCGACGTCGCCCGGTGTCCCGGCGCGACCGGAGGGAAGCACCCCGGCCCAGTGCTCCGCGTACTCGGGGTCGTCTGCGAGGTTTCGCTCGTTGACCGTGGCGCCGATCGCGAGCGTGTTCACCGTGATCCCGTGCGCGCCCAGCTCGAGGGCGAGCACCCGGGCCATGTGCTGGAGCCCGGCCTTCGTGACGGCGTACGCCGAAACGTTCTCGATCGCGAGCGTGCCGGTCACCGAGGACGAGAAGACGATCCTCCCGCCGCCGCCCTGCGCGACCATCTGCCGTGCCGCGGCCTGCGCGCCGAAGTAGGACCCCTTGAGGTTCAGGTCGACGACCGTGTCCCAGGTCTCCTCGTCGACGTCGAGGAACGGCGCCCACCTGGTCAGCCCCGCGTTCGCGACGAAGACGTCGAGCCCGCCGAGCTCCCCGACGGTGCGCTCGACGAGACGGCGGTTGTCGTCGACGAGGGAGAGGTCGCCGTCGACCTCGATCGCGCGCCCGCCGGCCGCTCGAATCCGATCGGCGACCGCCGCGGCGAGCTCCGGCGCTTCGCGGTGCGCGATCGCCACCGCCGCGCCCAGCCGCGCGAGCTCCTCGGCCATCGCGGCCCCGATCTCGTGGCTCGCCCCCGTGACGACCGCGACGCGCCCGGAGAGAGGTCTCTCACGATCGTCGTCCACGCCGCCAGCATACGAGCCGGCTGCACCGATGAGATCGGGGACGCGCGGGGGTCTTCCCCGATGTGGATGGTGCGGCAGCCCGTACCATCGGCGCGCATGACCGCCGTACTGTGGACGCGTACGCGGGTTGGAATCCTCGGAGAAACCGATCAGAGCGAGAGCTGAGCATGAGGGAAGGGGCGACTTCATGAGTGAGCACGGCGAGGCGACGAACGGAAACGGAGGCGCGCGGCTCGCCGCGCACGAACGGCTGGCCACCGGCTCGCTCGCGCGCTGGGCGCGCGCGTGCGCGACGCACCCGTGGCGCGTCCTCGGCGCGTGGCTCGGGATCATCGTCGTCCTGATCGCGCTCGTCGCCACCGTCGGCGGCGGGCTGCGCGACGAGTTCGAGATCCCCGGGTCGGACACCCAGCGGGCGACCGACCTGATCGAGGCGGAGTTCGCCTCCGAGCAGGGCGGCGTCCTCAACATCGTCTTCGCCGCCCCCGAGGGCCAGCGGCTCGACACACCGGAGCGGAAGGCGGCGATCGAGGGCGCGATGGCCAAGCTTCGCGCCGCCCCGTTCGCCGCGAAGGAGGGCGCCGAGCCCGTCGACGGCACGCCGAAGCTGACCAGCGTCGGCGACCCGTTCTCGCAGGCGACGTTCTCGAAGAACGGTCGGATCGCCTACTCGGAGGCGCAGTTCGACCAGACGATCGAGGACACGGACCGCGACGGCGTGGTCGCCGTCCAGGAGGCGGTTCGCGAGGCCATGGAGCCGGTCGGCGTGACGGTCGAGTACAACGGCGAGGCCGAGTTCCCACCGATCGAGCAGGGGGTCTCCGAGCTTCTCGGGATCCTTGCCGCGCTCGTCGTGCTGCTCATCGTCTTCCGCACGTTCGTCGCCGCGTTCATCCCGATCATGCTCGCGATCGTCGCGCTCGCGACGGCGTTCCTGCTCCTCTTCATCCTCGCGGGGCTGACCGACATCAACACGGTCACGCCGATCCTCGTCTCGATGATCGGGCTGGGGGTCGGGATCGACTACTCGCTGTTCATCGTCACCCGCTTCCGGCAGCTCCTGCACGAGGGCCTCGAGCCGCAGGACGCTGCCGCAGAGGCGGGCGCGTCCGCAGGTCGCGCGGTGCTCTTCGCGGGGCTCACGGTCGCGATCTCGGTGACCGGGCTCGCGTTCTTCGGCCTCGACTTCGTGACGAAGCTCGGGATCGGGAGCGCGCTCGGCGTCCTGACGACGGTGCTGCTTGCGAACTCGTTCCTCCTCGCGGTGCTGTCGTTGCTCGGCCACAAGGTCGACCGGCTCAAGGTGCCGTTCCTGCGCCGGGTCGACGACACGGAGGAGACGCGCGAGAAGACGCTCGTCGCGCGCTGGGGCCGCTTCGTGACGCGGAACGCGCGCATCATCTTCCCCGTGCTGCTCGTGGCGGGCATCCTGCTCGCGGGAACCTCCGCGCTCGTCCGGCTGGGTGCGGCCGACCAGGGAACACAGCCGAAGGCGCAGACGAGCCGGCGCGCATACGACCTGCTCGCAGAGGGCTTCGGGCCCGGGTTCAACGGCCCGATCCCGATCGTCGTCGACATGAAGGGCGACCAGGATGCGCCGCAGCGCATCTACCAGGGTGTCCAGAGCATGAAGGGCGTCGCGTCCGTGCGCGAGCCGCAGCTCAACCAGGACAAGACCGTCGCAATCGTGTTCGTGACGCCGACGTCTGCGCCGCAGGCCCAGGCGACCGACGACCTCGTCGACCGGCTGCGGAACGACGTCGTGCCGGCGGCGACCGACAACTCGCGGGCCGTCGCGTACGTCTCCGGGCAGACGGCGGCGTTCAAGGACATCGGTGACCGGATCATGCAGCGGCTGCCGCTGTTCCTGCTCTACATCGTCGGCGTCACGTTCATCGTGCTCGCGATGGCGTTCCGCTCGATCGTCGTGTCGCTGACGGCGGCGATCACGACGATCCTCTCGGCGTTCATCGGGTTCGGCGTGCTGACCCTGGTGGTGCAGGAGGGCCACCTCCTCGGCCTCACCGGGCTCGACAAGACCGGCCCGATCGAGACGTTCGTCCCGCCGATCGCGTTCGCCATCCTGTTCGGCCTCTCGATGGACTACATGGTCTTCCTGATGAGCCGCATCAGGGAGGAGCACGTCCACGGGCTCGCCACCCGCGACGCCGTCGAGCACGGGGTCGCGGCCATCGGGCGCGTGATCGTGGCGGCCGCCCTCATCATGGGCACGGTCTTCGCCGCGTTCATCCTGAGCGCCGACCGCATCCCGAAGGAGTTCGGGCTGCTGCTGGCGGTGGCGATCATCACCGATGCGCTCGTCGTGCGGATGACCCTCGTGCCCGCGTTCTTCACGGTCCTCGGCGAGAAGACGTGGTACATCCCGCGATGGCTCGACCGGCTTCTGCCGAACGTCACGATCGAGCCGCCGCACGACGGCGACGACCGCAACGGCTTCGAGCCCGCGGCGCAGCCCGAGCCGGCGGCGCGAGGCTGAGCCGCCTGCGGGCGGCGGGACGCGTCAGCGCCCCGCCGCCCGCAGCATCGTCGACTCCGCTTTCCGCGGGCATTTCGGC